>DAOUEQ010000036.1:0-67004 GCA_034430395.1 Anaerolineales bacterium
ATGTTTACTAGATGGAATAAAACTTGAATAATTTGAATCCTGAGAGTTCGTCGATTGATTGCTGCTAGTTCCGGTCTGTTATGTAAACCAAGGACTTGTAAAACTTTTTCAATTTCACCTACGTTAGTAAGTTCGTCTAAACTTCGCCCAACCCTCTCCAATAGACCGATAGCATAAGATCTTACTGTTTCAAGTGGAACCTGGCGGGGAATCCACAACTTGCCCGTGTCTGATGTCGCACCGACGCCTTGCTCGATTATTGATCCAAGAGGAATCAAGTAGAAGGAGTGCTTTCTTTGGGATCTTGGATTCTCCTCTTCAGATCGGGCAATAGGCTTAGTGGCTAAGTTCTCATCAGCGTAAGAAATATTCGAAGGTATAAAAGAATCTGGATTAGGTAAGAAATATCCTGCACGCTTTACATAATCATAGGAACCAATTTGATCAAGGATAGGTTTTGTGAGGACGAGAGGAGAGACAGATACCGGGAGAATGTTTTCAATAACTTTAGAAAGGACATTTCTTTCTTTTGACGTTTGACAAGCAATTATGGCTTTTCTCGAAGCGAAATCTAGAAAGGTTAAGCCAAAGCGAAACTCATAGACATTTGTAAATCTAATATCAGAATTCCAATACCAGTGAATACGTTCCCATGAGAATTGAGTTTCAATTATTGAGTCTTCATGCTTGGTCAGCTTAAGAAGCTTAAAGTTTCTATAGGAAGGATATAGAGTTTTTTTACTTAGGTGATCGTTCTGTCTATTGAATTCATCCCGGAACAATTTTGGGGTGATCTTATCAAATGAAATTTGTCCATTAATTGAAAGGATCAAAAGGAAGAAACTTGGTTTCATTGAGATAGTTGAACTTGCTATAACTGAGGCAATATTTCGATTTTTCGAGGAGGTCTCTGAGATTAAAGAAACAAGAGCTGGTTTATCAAACTCTGCTAATTCTTCAGGTGATAATTCGCAATACTGCTCCGCTAATTCCCTTAAATAATGGATACTATAGCCAGGGAGAGCTAAAACAATCGACTTGTCCTGAGAGGGTGGCATGGGATCCCCCTGCAAATTAGAGATTAGGGCTGAGGTGGAAGTTTGGCGACTTCTTCGCGTAAGGCTTGATTGTAGTTCTCTATATCGGTATCTGCTAAAAGTTTGACCTGACGGATCGCGAGGTGTCGAAGTTGATCGTTAGCAATCTTGTGGAATTGCATGATCAACTCAAGATCCTCTGTGTCCAGGTCTTCTTGTTTCAGCTTAGAGCGGATGTTAAGGGGAATGAAATAGGTAATTGGTTTATCAAGAGCGACGGAGATCAGTGAGAGTGTAGTGATACCTACTTTAGACTTCCCGTTCTCAAGATCTGAGATTGTTGAACGACGCCTATAGACTAGTTTTGCCAACTCAGCTTGACTTAGTCCAGCCTCTTCTCTGGCTGTACGCGCTAATTTCCCTAACCCGGTTGTGAATTTATTCGGGATGGGTTCCTTATCTCCTAATAACTCAGCAAGGGCTTCGAGAATTCTTGACATTGACAATTGACAAACTGTGCGCTATACCGTACAATACGGTATGTTAGTGCGCACAGGCCTATATGGCTGTCCTCCTAACATCATACAGTCAAAGTTTGAGTAAGACAAGCAATATGAGGAAAAGAGCATGGATGTAAACGAATTTATTACCCAATTAGCAGGAGCATCGAATGATGATTATCCCCAAGCGTTTAAGTTGCTGGGTTTCGTGGTCTACGTTGCCCAGGAAGGGAGCGATTCCCTGCTATCAGGAAAGATGATCTCGGAGCGCACATACTATCGTTGGCTCGAGCTTGTGCAGCGCGCGGGGTGGGGTGATCTGCTTGCGGATGCGAGATTACGCCAAGTTCTCCAGGAATACCTCTGGAAACGATTTGCAGGATTACCTATCGACCAAGCAAGGGAAAGAGTCCTGAGGGTGGTAGGAGACTTTATCGCGGACACTGAGGCGCCTTCGCTTCGGGCGAAATACCGCCAGGAAAGCGCGGCAGTCAAGGGCGAACGCAGTGAGACCGAAGGTCGCGAGTCAAAGACGAGCGTCCTTGACGGCGGCGCGACTGGCGGTAGCCTGCGAAAAGCGATGGCGCCGAATGATAGATAGGGAGACAGCCCCCGCTATGTAATACGGGGGTGGAATGTACATGAATTAATTATGAAATATGCAGTTAGTGTTGACACCTTATATCTCAATGTCAAATACCCTCGAAAGGATGTGTTCGAGCGGTGGTTTAGGGTGATTCAAGGTTGCGATTCAAGAAGATTGAAAAAAGGTGTTGTTGAGGGGAATTTCGTGGTTCGAGGTGGTTCATCAGGATACAAGGCAAGCGTATGGAGTCATGACATTAGAGCCTTTCTAACAGATGAAGTAGATGAATTGAGAGGTGAAGGTCTGGGTATGGGAATATGGAATCAGATTGGACCCAAGTTTCTTCTTGATCATCCACCAGGAAAAGAGCTTCGAGAAGCGGTCAGAAAGTTTCTGTCAGAGATAGGTATTAAGGGAGAATGGCCGATCCGCAATACAAGAATAGACGTTGCTCTCGATTTATTTGGAATGGAATTGGCTAATCAAAATATAGAATTTTGGCGTCAAGGTTGGGTTGGAAGGGCGGGTGTTTCTTCATGCCACTTCAATCCCAAATCAGGACAACTTGAGACAATAAATATCGGATCCAGAACATCAGCAATCTATCTAAGGATATATGACAAAGTAGCTCAGGCTGAAACAGAGGGTGACATCGAGTATTGGCGTGATGTTTGGAATGGATATTCGGGGCCGGTGACAAGGATAGAGTGGGAAGTTAAGCCAAATAAAGGTGGTTTCAAAGAATTCGAAGATTTTGATAAGCTCTGTGAATCACAGATTGTGGAGCTATTGAATTATTTGATAGAGTGGGGGAGATTGTCTATCCCCAATCCAAATGACTCAAATAACAGAAGGTGGGAAGTATCCGATTTTTGGAAAATTGCTCTTTCAGCTGCTGAACATTGGGCTGATGGTATTACCTGGCCAACATCTCGGTTGGGGAAGGAATTCAAGGGAATATCAGAAGGATATCTCAGAGGTGTGGCGGGGACTGTATCTGGTGCGATGGCTAGATTAAGCCCTGAGTATCCAAACCTGTTCACTATGCTAGACAATATGACAGACTATGGGTTGGGGCTAAACAAGATCCAGAAGGATGCGGAAGCAAAGGCAGAGATAATAACAAGATTGTAGTGGGGTTCTCCATAGGGCCCCTGGGGATACCAGCCGTAAGGCTGTGGCCTCCAGGGGCCCTAGGTTTACAGCCTGAGCGGATGAATATGACTGATCTAATCGAGCTTAAGGGAAGATTAAATGGGAGACAAAGAAATAGGTTAAATCGGCTTCTAGACATGATGTACAAGCCTAGTGAGATAGCTGAAGAAGTTGGCTTTAACGTGCGGCAAGTATATCGGGTCTATATCAAATTAGGTTGCCCTAATCAGAGGGATAGAAGAAACCACATTTGGATCAACGGAAAATCATTTGTGAATTGGTATCAGGAAACTTTCCCCAAACTTAAAGTCAAGCAGGACCAAGTCTTCTGTTTGACATGTAAAAAGGCAGTTGACCTTGTTGAACCCATTAAAAACAAGAAAGATGGATTGAATTACCTGCTCAGCTTTTGCCCTCTCTGCGGCAGAAAACTTGTCAAAATCATCTCAAATAAGAAACTGAAGAAATGATCAATAGGGAGAACTGGAAAGCCGTCAATAAATATCTCAAGTATCGATCTGAGGTGGATCAAATCTCAGATGTTTCAAAGCGCCTTGAAAAAGGATGGCTTCTTCATCTTCTTTTATGGTCTCAGGAAGAGTCTTTCTCAGAAGCATCAAAGATTAGGCCAACTTTCCCGGAATTTATACAAAGTTCTAGGATGGACGGAAAAGAGAGACCTCTTTCTCAATCATTTATCAGGAAAAGTATTTCATCTTCTCGGAGATTTTTACGGTGGTTATCTATTCACGAGCAAGGATATGGAAAAATTACTCTTGCATGGCTGGACACTCTCAAGCCTCCCAGGATGCCTGAAAAGCTCAGGGCACATGAAATTGTCACATTTGATGAAATCAATGCAATCTCATCGGCTCCAGTTCAAGAAACGTGGGAGAAACGCATTAGGGCAGCTGCGGTATTCTGGTTTCTTTCAGGAATAAGGATCGAGGCATTTACTACCCTTCCACTAAAAGCGGTGGATTTGAAGAGAAGAAGGATTCAGCAATTTCAAAATCTAGGTGTCCGAACGAAGAATCAAAAAGATGCTGTGACCTATCTATTCGACATCTCTAATTTACTGGATGTCATTAAAGCCTGGGATGAAGAGGTACGTTCGGTTTGCCCAGACGACGGGCTATGGTTTGCCTTGATCTCTCCCGAAACGGGAGAAATTGATCCTCTCGGTCATTTAAAGGCCGGTAAGCATCGGGACTGTAGAGCCCGGAAAGATTTGAACAGATGGCTTACTAAGGTCGAATTGCCTTATCACTCACCTCATAAGTTTAGACATGGCCATGCAGTGTACGGATTAAAAAACGCAAAGGATATAGGTGAACTGAAGGCGGTCAGTCAGAACTTGATGCACAGAAACTTAAGTATTACGGATGGGATCTATGGAATGCTATCGGATGACGATATTAAGCAGAGAATAGACAGTATCAGTAAAGTAACAAATGAGGAGATAAATCAAAGCAACGAGGAAATCAAGAAGCAATTGATGGAAATAATCGCGAATTTGTAGTCTTTACAATTACTAAAGAAGGACTTAACAAAAAAAGCATTGGCACAAAACGCCATTTTTTTAACGTTATTTAATGGGCCCGGTAGGAATCGAACCTACGACCAACCGGTTATGAGCCGGCCGCTCTTACCACTGAGCTACGGGCCCTCATTTATGATTTTAGCAGACACCCGCCGAAGTCGGAAGTCTTTCCTCATTTTAAATTTTTCGCTGCTGGATATTCAAACATATTACCGGATAGCCTTCTGACTACGACAGAACAGAGAAGGCTCTATATTCTGGATTTATAAACTGGTCGAGAGACAGTCAAACACCGAAGGTCGTTCACTGGGTTGAGGGTACAGACGATTGGAAACGGGCTGATCGGGAAGGGGTCGGATGGCTGGTCTATTCCATTTTAAACCGATTGCGGTTTTTATTGAGGGTTGAATAGGCGGACTTGTCCCTGTCGGATTTGAATTCAAGTGCCGCTGGCACCTAATTCAGGATGTGCACCTGCGGCTTGAGGGGCACGCGGGCGATGATGTCTTTGAAGTCCGCCTCTGTGATCTGGTCATCGGGTTTGTCGATCAGACAGCGGCACATAGCCTCGATGACGTTCGTTCCAAAAGAGCGCCCCTCCAGGCGTGGGGTGTTCGTCACGAGGACGTGCAGATTACGCTTTTGCAGGGCTTCGACATTCTTCGCCGTGGTGGTGTTTGTGATGATAATCTTACCGCTCAGGTCGTCGGGCAAGTTGGACCAGATTTGCAGGAAGTCACCGGCGATGACTTCCGCCTCCTCGTAGAAACGGCTGTACTTCGTGGAGGGTTCCTTCTCCTGTTCCGCGCCCACGGGGTAGAGCCAGCGGAAGGGAAGCTGCGTCATGATTGGCAGAAGCAGAGCCGCCACGATGTGCACGGTGCGGATGCTGCGGATGGGGATCGGCAGGTCGAGTGCAAACATGAAGTCACCAAAGGTAACATCACAGCCTGCATCGACAAGCGCCTTCGCCAGACCGTAGCGGTCGACGGCAGTCGTCTTAAGGGCTTTCTTGCCGCGCAGTTCATATCCGTGCTCCTTGAGCGCTTGTATCGCCATCGGCGCCAGGAGATGCTTGATACCGTTGCCATCCCCCACTTTGGAGATCTTGATTGCTTTGCGGATGCGCTTGGCTTCGCGGAAATAGTAGCGGCGACCGTTCACCCACAGATAGAATTCCGTCCCGCCCACGCCAAAGGCGTCCACTTTGCCGTCGTTGTCGCGGTACATCTGAACGCATAGATCGTAATCGCCGTCCGTGCCCTGGCGGCTGAGCTTAAAATGTTCCCCCATGAACTCAGCTTCCACAGAGTGATCTCGGGTGGTAGAGCCCAGGCTTACACTCAGTACTTTCTTCATGGTGTGTCCATCCTTCAAAATAGGATAGCGCATTCTTAATACCTTCACAAACAGAGGGGTTGACCTATGGCACGTTTTTTCCAGTCGGTCTGCATTGTGGGTTAAACTTCCGCACTTAAATCAAATTTTGTGATGACCACCTGGTTTTCCATTCCACAAAAGAATAGCGCTGGTCATCAATACCAAAGAACTCTGCAGAGTCCGTTACATCGAGCAGATCTGACACTAAATAAACAACCGCCCGGAGGCGGTTAGGAGCGGGCGACGGGATTCGAACCCGTGAATGTCAGCTTGGAAGGCTGATGCCTTACCACTTGGCGACGCCCGCGCGTAATGTGATTCTACCGTTCGCCTCTGCGCCGGTCAAGCCAACCAGGTTCGGCTCCTGTCTTCGCCCGACGATGCATCAATCTGAGATGTGAATCCGCTTAATATAAAGGTACTCCAAGCTCGTCGCCCACACCATCCTTGCCATTTGCGACAAGTATATCGCCCCCACTTCCTTCAGCTAGTCTTAGTTTTGCGACAGTGTGGAAGCTCCCAGGCACCTCTGCATGTTCTCCGGCCACAATTCGCTCGCCGCATTTCAATCGCTCGACAAGCTCCTTGCGGGATAGCAGTTTCAGGTCACCCCAGATTGGTCCCCGACGAATATAACCTTTCGCAACCCGGACCCGATCTCCCTCAGATGTGTACCTTGCTGCAATGAGGACAACATCGATCTTGCGCGATTCCTTCGTGACGCGAATCCCTCGCATCGTACCCTCCAGTCGCTAAGGGGTTGTAAAATACAGGCGGGATAACTAACAGTCGGGGTGGGCGGACTTGAACCGCCGACCTCCGCGTCCCAAACGCGGCGCGCTTCCAACTGCGCTACACCCCGGCTCGGCAAGAGTATAAGTCTCACATCCGTCAGGGTCAAGGAGAGAAAGGAGGGCGCTTCTTTTTTATGGGTGACGCAACCTTTGCCCGCTATTTCGATGCCCAGTACCGCGCCTTCGGGGAAGATCTCAGCTTATGGCTTTATCTTGCGCTTGAGCACGGCGACCCCATTATTGAACTTGGCTGTGGAACAGGACGAGTCGTTCGAGCACTCATCCAGGCGGGACACCGCGTGATTGGTATCGATCACGATCACCACATGCTCGCACGTGCACAGAAGAACATCGCCCCCTTTTTCCTCAAGAACACCTGCTTTGTGCAAGCCGATATACAGACATTCGGATTCAATATGAGATATAACGCGGCGATCGCACCCATGAATACCCTGTGTATATTCGACGACCACGGACTGATTACTGTGTTTCACAACATCGTCAGACAACTATCACCCGCTGGATTATTCGCTTTCGAGATTCCGAATCCGTCCGTCGATCCCTTCGAAGGTGTCGATCCCGACGAACCTCTGATCAGCTTTATTGAACCTGAAAGCGGAAACCCATGCCAGGTTTACGCGCAACGGATAGGAGGACCAGCTCAAGATCAGGTGGAGATACTCTGGCATTATGACGAGCTATTGCCGGATGGATCCACCCAACGCTACCCATATCGCCAGAATTATTTCTTACGGTCAAAAGAAAAAGTCCGAGAGTTCCTGGATCGCGCGAACTGCATGGTCGTCGAAGTCTACGGTGACTATGCCCGTTCCCACTTCGAAGAAAACTCCGAGACGATGGTCGTTGTTGCCAGAGCGAACCCACCATAGAAAAAGTTCCCCCAATAGATCTGTCTTGGGGAAACTTTTCACAACCTGGCTGCAATTCAAGCAGCTAATTCAAACCGCAAATTTCAACGATCACTCGAGCTGGCGTAAGACGAGCATCACTTTACCTTGAACCTCGAGGTGTTTAGGATCCTGGATGATGATTGAGTCCATCGTGGGATTCGCAGGCTGTAGCCGGATCTTATTACCTTCATGATAAATGTATTTTAGCGTCGTCTCTTCGAGATCCCGCAGCCACACCGCCACCATATCGCCATTGCGCCAATGGTAATCGCGCTTCATCACAACAATATCACCATCACTGACCATGGCATCGATCATTGAGTCACCCTTGACTTCAAGGGCGAACACTTCATCTGTGGTACTGAGCATGTCGCGCGTGATTTCGATCGCCTCGTCAGCACCAAACATGGGCGAATCCGTACTGGGAAGATGCACAGGTTCGCTGGCGAAGATACGACCCACCATCGGGATGCGGATCACATCGCCCAGTTTGCCCGTCGCTTTTAACAGTTTATCAGTGAGGCGGATCCCCCGGGACACGTTCTGATCGCGATCCAGGTATCCCTCTTCCACCAATCGATTGAGATTGTAATTGACAACAGATGTCGAAGAGATCCCCACAGACTTCCCAATTTGTCGAATGGATGGGGGGTAACCATTATCCGTGGAGAAACTCTGGATAAAATCCAGTATCCGCCGCTGACGGTCCGTCAATTTTCCCTTCGCCATTTTTCCTCCTCTGTGAGGCTGTTTGCCGCACCAGGAAATCAATCAACCCCCATCGAAAATATCGCACACTTGTTCTTATTCTAACGGAACATACGTTCTATGTCAAGCGCAGGATCACCCGCTTTCCCTTGCTGGATACTGTTCTATCGATCAACGCATTTGCGTCCCCGTCGCCTGGTTGTACAATGCCTGAAATCAATAATTGCGGGGTGAGCCCAGATGGAAAAATTAAAACAGCGCATCATCTCAGATGGGCAGAATCTCGGTGGGGGCATTCTGAAGGTCGACGGTTTCGTCAACCATCAGGTGGACCCGGCGCTCATGGAGATGTGCGGGCAGGAGCTGGCAAAACGATTCAAGCATGTAGGGGCAACCAAAGTCCTCACCGCAGAGATATCCGGTATTGCCCCTGCCCTGACCACCGCACATCATCTGGATTTACCGGTCGTATACGCGCGCAAGAGCAAACCGATCACTATGCCAGACCAGGTGTTCCTAACCCTCACACCATCGCATACCAAGGGACGGACGGTTGAATTGATCGTCTCGCCGGAATATCTCAGCGGCGGGGAGCAAGTCCTGATCATCGACGACTTCCTCGCCTCAGGACAGACGATTATGGGCCTGGTGCGGCTTGCACAGACAGCTGGTGCTGAAATCGTAGGAGTCGGGGCGCTGATAGAGAAGCGCTTTGAGGGCGGGCGCGATGTCCTCTCGCACCTGAACATCCCGATTGAAGCCCTTGCAGTTATTGTTGATATGAGTGACGGCAAGATAGTATTCGAAGACTAATACAATTATGGACACGATCGCGGTTCTGGATTTCGGATCACAGTATGCCCAACTGATCGCAAGACGAGTCCGCGAATCCCATGTATATTGTGAACTCCACCCGCACAATACACCGCAAGTGGAAGTTCTCGCTCACAACCCTCTCGGTTTCATCCTTTCGGGTGGACCATCCTCGGTATATGAACCCAATGCACCGCAGATCCCGTCATATATCCTCGCGAGTGGTCTCCCCATCCTCGGGATTTGCTATGGGATGCAGGCGCTGACCCATACGCTGGGCGGAAAGGTCGCCGCTGCGGCCCAAAGAGAATATGGCCCGGCCGAGCTCGATATCACACGGGAGAACCCACTTCTCCACACAAACCATAAGCGGGTCTGGATGTCTCACGGAGATCGGATCGAAGTCCCACCGCCCGGCTTCGACATCTTCGCCCGTTCAGAGAACTCACCAATTGCTGCTATGGGCGACAGCGTCAGCCATCGTTACGGTATTCAATTCCATCCCGAAGTGCAACATACACCCGAAGGTCACGAGATCTTGCGCACCTTTGTTGTGGATATTTGCAAAGCAAAACCCGAATGGGTGCCAGCATCCATCGCCGAGGAAGCGATTCGCCGTATCCGCCAGCAAATAGGGGATAAAAAAGCCATTGCCGGTGTCAGTGGAGGTGTGGATTCCTATGTCGCTGCCGCGTTGGTTCAAAGGGCGATTGGCGACCAACTACAGTGTATATTCGTTAATAACGGTCTGCTGCGTTACGGTGAACCTGAACAAGTGGCTGAGGCATTTGTCGAAACCCTCGGCGCCAAGTTGAAATCCATCGATGCCACCGAAACTTTCCTCGACGCACTCGATTCCGTGACTGACCCAGAAGAAAAACGCCGGAAGATCGGCGAGAAGTTCATTCGCATCTTCGAGGAGGAAGCTCAAGAATTCGGTGATGCGGATTTCTTGGTCCAGGGGACAATCTACCCCGACGTGGTTGAATCCAGCGGTCCTGATCGCCGCGTGGCTGAACGGATTAAAACGCATCATAACGTGGGAGGGCTGCCCGAGGATCTCGCACTTGATCTGGTCGAACCGCTTCGTTATTTATTTAAAGATGAAGTTCGCGCCGTCGGGTTGGAGATCGGACTTCCTGAGAACATCATCTATCGCCAACCCTTCCCAGGTCCAGGTCTCGCCGTGCGCTGCCTCGGGCAAGTCACCATGGATCGTTTAAACCGAATTCGCCAGGCCGACCGCATCGTCATTGAAGAAATGAATGCGACGAATTTAATGGTGGGCCCCGTCACAGGATCCACAAAGTCGCCTGCCGGAACCGGTCATATTGCACAGGCTTTCGCTGTGTTGTTGCCCGTGCGCTCTGTTGGCGTCATGGGAGATCAACGCACCTATGGTGAGACCATCGCTGTTCGCGCAGTGACAACGGATGACTTCATGACCGCTGACTGGGCCCGGATCCCGACTCCCGTTCTCGCCCAGATTAGCACACGTATCGTTAACGAAGTTCCCGGTGTCAACAGGGTGGTTTACGACATCAGCAGCAAGCCGCCGGCAACGATCGAGTGGGAATGATCTGGTTTATCGGGGATTAACTTATAGGGGCCGACCAAGGTGTCGGCCCGTTCATGATTCGGTCTAAAGACTCGTAGCAGTAAGCTGCCGGAATCCCTCTGCAGAATCTAGTCTAAGGTTGATCGAAAATCGGGCGCACACATGAGTGCGCCTCTACATTAACGACGTAGGCAACTCCATTCAATTAAAGATTCTCAAGGTCCGGATAAGCAGCGAAGCCTCAATTGCCAGAACTGCAAGGAATCCAGCGCAGAGAATCACTCGAACCAACCGCTCAACCAGATGCTTCTTCCATTGAGTGGTTTCTCGAGGGTTGCCAAGATTTAGAAATCGCAAGGTATTCAGTATGAGAGATGGCATATCCGCATAACCTTACCAGTCCGATCTATGATCATCATACAATCGAAAGCTCTGGTTGCAGATCAACTGTAAACCAATTGAAAAGTCCCCAAATATCCAAAAATCACCGCCGTGCTACAATGGCCACATGCTCACCCCCACATCCAGGCGCGTATGGATCGTCCTGCTGCTAACAATGCTCACCGCGAGTATTATCCCGTCAGCTTTGGCGCAAACGGATATCAGCCTGCGCATTTCTGAACTCAACATCGAGTCCTTCCCACGCGTCTCACTCTTCGCCCAAGTGACAGATGGCAGGGGGCACCAGCTACTCGGCTTAACGTCCGATAACTTCCGGGTCATCGAAGAGAATGCAGAAGCGAGTGATATCGAGGTCGGAGAAACTACGGTTGGAAGCAGGATCGTATTCGCCCTGAACACAAACATCGGACTTCGCATACGAGACACCCTGGGAAATTCGCGCTTCGACCTCGCACGACAGGCTTTGCTGGATTGGTGGCGGCGCCCCGAAGTCAATCGGATAGGCATTGATGACCTGAGTCTGATCGCGGTCGATGGTCCGCTTCAAAGCCATTCCAGAGCTGCAGTCGACCTCGCAACCGAATTGGATCATCACCAACCAACCTTCCCCGACGAAGAGACCGGCTATGAGCTTCTCTTCCAGGCACTGGACTACACCGCGGACAGACCGCCGGTTGCCGGAATGCCGAATTATCTTGTTTTCTTCACGTCATTGTTAAAGCCGCCCAGTGACATCCCCGTAATGAATATCATCACACGCGCTCAAAGTAATGAGACGGCGATCTTCCCAGTGTTACTGGGGGAAGAAGATGTTCTGGAGCAGCCCGAGGTGGAGATCATGATCCAGATCGCCGAGGAGACGGGAGGCCAACTCATCGTGTTTAACGACGATGATGGACTCGATCGTTTAATCGACTTGATCATCAGCCAACGGATTCAGTACTCTCTCAAGTACACGTCGCAAATCATCGATTCCGGACCTCATGAAGCTCGGGTTCAGCTGATTATCGATGACACAGAGGTAGCTTCTTCCATCAGGAATTTTGTCTTGGAGATTCAACCTCCAGAAATCACATTGCTCCGACCACCAGGAGAGATCTTTCGCAGCCCCGATGATCCATCCACTCCACTTGACGAAATTCAGCCCACATCCATCGAGTTGGAATTCGCAAAGACCTTCCCCGATGGCTTTCCCCGCGAACTCACAATGAGCCAGCTGCTCGTAGACGGCGTCGTCGTTTACCAAAGCGAAGCCCCGCCTCACGAACGTCTAGTCTGGGATCTTCGACCCTTGCTCCAGTCCGAGGAACACACAATACAGGTTTTCGTCGTAGATTCCTTCGGGCAAGAGAGCGCATCTGATATCCACAGAGTCCAACTGGAAGTTGAATTGCCCCCGCGCGGTCTTGTGGCTATTCGACCTGCATTGGGCTCACTTCTCCTTGCCCTAGGAGTCCTGCTTGTGGGCACCATCATGGCAGCCGTTTTGCTTACGTACGGCCGACGGCCCTTAAAGACTGCTGAAGCCGAGCCCCAAGGGATTTCGGTAACCGCGCATCGGAGAGCTGCATTACGGCGCGATCTTCCTGATGAGCCTGTTGAGGCTTACCTCCACCCAATGGGACCCTATACCACAACCGGCGAGGGCATCCCATTGATTGGTACGGACATTTTTATAGGAAGCGATCCCTCGCTCACTGCCGTGCCCCTGGAAGATCCTTCCGTCGACAGAATGCACGCTCGCCTCATCCGTCAGGTTGACGGCGGTTATCTGCTCAAAGATCAGGGTTCCATCGCCGGTACCTGGGTGAACTACGAAGAAATACCGGAAGAAGGGATGCTATTAGCGGACGGCGATCGTGTTCACTTTGGACGCGCCTTTTTCCAATTCATTCGGCCAAACGCCCCTCAACATCGTATAATCCACGTTTGTAAATTTGAATTCAAGGGTGAAGCCCCACTGGAGCCAGAGGGAAATATTCCTGATGATCGTTGACCAGCAATCTCACATGGCGTATGCAGCCCGCACCCACCAGGGGAAGAAAAGGCACGTCAACGAAGATCGCTACATCGTGAGAGCCTATCGTGTTGAAGAGGACGGAACGCCGGCGTTGTTGGCAGTCGTCGCCGACGGAATCGGCGGTCACCAGGCAGGTGATATCGCCGCACAGTTGACAGTGGAAACGATCACTCAGGGGGTGGCTACTTTCCAGGGTGGCGATCCGCTCCCTTGCCTCCAATCGGCAATCATCGAGGCCGGACGCGTGGTGTCCACAAAAGCAGCAGAATCCGCTGATCTCGCTGGGATGGGATCCACGGCGGCAGTTGCCCTTATCGTTGGACCGCGCCTCTATACCGTCACGGTTGGGGACAGCCGTATTTATCTGCTGCGGCAGGGCCGATTACGCCAGATCTCGATTGATCACACCTGGGTCCAAGAGGCGATCGACTACGACATTATCTCGCCCGAAGAAGCAAAGGACCACCCCCAAGCGCATGTCATCAGACGGCATATCGGAGGCAAGCAACTTCCCGAGCCGGATATTCGCATGTCGTTGGAGGATGGCGAGAACGATCGCCGGGCGATCTTGAACCAAGGTATGCACCTAAAGCGAGGGGACCGCTTACTGCTCTGCACAGACGGTCTCACCGATATGGTGACCGATCTAGAAATCTATCAAGCTCTCAAGGAAATGCCCGTGGAAGAAGCGGCCGCATCTCTTCTGGATCTTGCTTTGAACCACGGCGGCTACGACAACATCACACTGATTATCCTCGCGGCACCGAAGGGCAAGCATCAAGAGCCGCCTCTCTCAAAATTTGGATGCCTGCTTGC
The DNA here is from genome assembly GCA_034430395.1 of Anaerolineales bacterium. Taxonomy (GTDB): domain Bacteria; phylum Chloroflexota; class Anaerolineae; order Anaerolineales; family E44-bin32; genus E44-bin32. Next base: position 14,224 of record DAOUEQ010000036.1, read on the forward strand.
CGCTGCCGTCAGCAGTTTGATCCTGATATTCGTAACCACGCTGGCGCTCGCCGCTGTCTGGTGGTTTGGGTTCTGGCCATGGTCTCCGTAGAAAACCTTCAACGCAACTTGTCGACAAAGATCTAGCGATCTAAGCCTTCCCGGTCGCTCAACCCAGGCTCCCCCAACAGTGCGAGAACAAGTCCCGCCACCTGGTCAGGAGCAATTCGCTCTTGGATAAAGAAACCCGCCAGGATCACCATAAATGCCGGAGCGAGCGCGGTCAGCCAAGAAGCCGTGGTAGCGGCAGCGCTGAGTATTCCATCCGCCTGCAGCCACTGATTTCCCGCGACACTGATAACCCCCGGAAAGATCGAATAAACGTGACCCCTCAACGATAGCCCTGCGAGGTCACCACCAGCCAACCAGCCAGGATTGCAAAGGTTCTTCTCTGCATTTGTGTCACAGGCTCTCGCACAGGGTTTAGCGCTCGATTGTCAGACGGACGATATGGCGATCCACACCTCCGAGGCGGTACTTATAACCTTCATCGCCGCGCAGGAAATCGATCTCTGTTCGACCATTGTCAATCGCCCAACGAATTAGATAGGCCATTAAAACCCAGCCCGGGGAGAGGTCATAATGCGTGGGGTTGAAGCCGGAGTTGTAAATCCAGAGTTTATTATCGTAATCAAAATTCATATACCCAAATGCAGGTTCCCCTCCGACCTCGAGAAAAGCTAACTGAAGCCAACCGCGCTCAAGCGCGGTCCGAGCAAGGTGGCGGAAGAACTCCTGCATTCTATCCGTTAGGAACGTCTGTTTCCCTGGGTCGTTCTGCATGAGCTTGAGAAATAGATCGATCTCGGGTTCAATCGGCGAATCTCGATCGACGATCCGCCAACTGACACGCGCCGGATACTCCTCCACCCGCCTAAGTTTTCGCTTGACTTCCTTACGTTGTTTGCTGGTGAGCGCCTGGAGATATGCCTCCCAGTTGTCCCCAAGTGCCACAAAAGGCAACGGTGAGATCCGCTCCTTTTCCACACGCCACCCGCGTTTCTCCGCTGAGCGCTGAAGCGCTTGCACTGTTGGCGATCCCTCGGGCAGGTTATATAAATCGAGGACCTCCCAATCTTCTGGTCCTTCAATATCTAGTGATCCCAACAGCGCGTCAACGAACTCCCCAATGGCGGATTCCGAAACGATAAAATCCAGATAATCAGAAACCTCCACACTTCCCACGATGAAGATCGAAGGACGACCATCTCGACCTACACTAAAAAACAATGGTGCTATCCCCACAATTTCACCGTCGTCCCTCTTGCCCAACCCGAGCCATAGTTCTCCCTCATCCCACTCGCCGCCTCCCAATGTAGACCACCATATGTTAAGAAAATCTGGTTGTTGGAATGGCGTATTAATGACGGAGCGGCTAAGAATCGCTTCCCAAATATCAGAGATCTCAGAGAAAGATTGGTCTGAGTGAAGGAACTGTATATTCATCATTGGATTATCTTTGCGGAACGGCTAGGATTGTACCAGCCGCGGCAATGTTCTTGCATCTACGATTGCACCGACGAACCCGTTTCGGTACAATGACTGCCATGGCTCAAATGTTCGAAGCAGATATTGCTCTAATTCATATCGCTGGCGGCGCAGCTCGGTTGACTTCCCCTCCAGGAACACTCGCGTTAACCGCACCGCGACGGACTGCCCGCGGGCGCGGAGATGATTTTCTCTTATTAAATCTCTCCCTGCAATCCTCCCGACCTGTTTCACCTGGTTATCTTGATCATCTTGTACGCATGGCTGCCGACGCGTATTACGGAACGCCGGGTTCTGTAACATCCGCACTGCGCGAGGCGGCGGCGTTGGTAAACGATCAATTGGTTGACGCTAATCAGGATGAGTCTGAACCTATCAATTATCAAGGCAACCTGATGAGCGCAGTGCTGCGTGGCAAAGATCTCTATTTTGGTCAGAGCGGGGTAGGTCAGGTGATCCTCGTACGACCTGGCGCGGTTAATCGCCTGAGTTCGGGTGAGGCTTCGGAACGACCTCTTGGCATCAGTTTAGCGCCTCATATCCGCTTCTATCACTTCGAATCACAGCCCAACGATCTCCTCGTTCTGACGACTACGCCAAGTGATCTATGGTCTGATGCAACCCTCTCTGGCCTGGCGACACTCGAACTTGAGCAAGCAATCGACCGCCTCGTCGCCGCCAGCAACTACGACCTAACCGGACTCCTAGCGCGCATCGTTCCGCCCGGCAGAGCCGGCCTCCAGCCCTCCTTCCTGCACGCGCCCCCCTCCACTGAGACTTCAGCACAGGTAGAAAGATCAGCACAGGAACGATTCGGGACGGTCAAACGAAGCCCACGCCGAGGCCAATTGAGCAACTACATCACTCCTCTTAGCCGCGGCTTGAAAACCTTGACGGCTCGAACCCTGACATTTTTATCACGGAGTCTAAATCGTTTAGCTCCGGGTTTTTCTGAACCCCTCCATCCCGATGCATTATCCCGCCAAATGCTTGTTGGCACTGCCATCGCCATCCCATTAATTATTGTGAGTATTGCCTCGTTGGTTTACGTTAGAAAGGGCCGCACGGAAGAATTCCAGTCGTATTTTAATCAAGCGCGAACATCCGTAATGACTGCCCAAACCCTCCCCCTTGATGAGACTTCGCGCGGCGAGTGGGAGAACGCGGCCAAGATGCTGAGTCTGGCTGAGACCTATGGTACAAGCTCGGAATCGCAGACGTTGCGCGATCAGGTCCAATTGGCGCTTGACACCATCAATCTGGTATCGAGGCTCGATTTCCGCCCCCTCGTCAGCGGCGGGTTTGGCTCCGACGCCATGATCACCGGGTTAGCCGCCTCTGCAAATGATCTATACGTGCTCGATGGCAAACATGAAATCATCCGCCATGCATGGGGTACACCAGAGCGAGGGTATGAGATAGATACAGCTTTTGAGTGCCTGGGTACTGCGACCATCTCGCAGGAACTCTCCGCCCCCATCGACTTCGTTTTGCAACCCGCTCCCGGCGCATTAGGTATGGAGGGTGTGGTTACGATTGATAACGATGGAACCCTGCTTTACTGCGCCCCCGATCGTCAGCCGGCGATTGCGCAGCTTACACCGCCAGACATCGGCTGGGGCCGCATACAGGCAATAGACGTTTATGGGGATGGTCTATATGTGCTCGACCCCGCTATGAACGCTGTGTGGATCTATTCAGCTACAGGTGGTTTCTTCAGTGGTGTTCCCGAAATGTTCTTCGTTGAAGAGGTGCGCGAGCTTAAAGGGGCTATCGACCTGGCCATGGCACATGACGAACTGGTTATCCTCTATGCGGATGGTCGGTTGGACCGCTGTCGCCGCACCCTCACCGGATCAACGGAGGATGGGGGCAGAATACGTGTTGAATGTGACCCACAACCCTATTTCCAAGACGAGCGGCCGGGGAGGGAGCCGACTGCGCAGATCCCAGGCGCGGTTCCCGTTGAGTTAGATTATTCCCCTCCGCCCGAACCTTCCCTTTACTTCCTCGATCTGCTCAGCAATAGCGTATTCCATTACAGTTTGCGTCTTGTATATCAGGGGCAATTCATGCCGAAGGAGTTTTTTGAAGAGGAGATCTCCGCCATGACGCTCGGACCTCCCAACGATCTCTATCTCGCAGTCGGATCGCAGGTCTACCAGACGCGGCTGCATTAACCTCGACTTCTTTGACAAGCCCATTGCCAGAGACTAAAATCATTTTCACGAAAGCGTATTGGAGGCGGTTTAGTGAGTCGTTGGCCGGGTAAGTACGTCATCGGTCTAACCGGGAACATCGCAACAGGTAAGAGCGTTGTACGCAAGATGCTCGAGCATCTTGGCGGCTATGGTATTGACGCCGATGCTCTCGCGCATCGCGCCATAGCAAAAGGCGCTCCCGGCTACCCCCTTGTTCTAAGAGCTTTTGGGGAATGGGTCCTCGACGAAGAGGGGCAGATCGACCGCCAGAAATTAGCAAAGATTGCCTTCTCCGATCCGATGGCTCTGGAACGGTTGGAAGTGATTGTTCATCCACTCGTCACCCATGCAGTCGACCTGCTCATCCGCCGGGCGAAGCAAAACACCGTCGTGATTGAAGCGATCAAGCTTCTCGAATCAGAGCTGGCGGCTGGCTGCGATACGATCTGGGTCGTTGATGCGCCAGCTGAACTGCAAATCGCACGCTTGATGCATAAACGCAAGATGGCAGAGGCGGCTGCGAGGCAGAGAATCGCGGCACAATCGCCACAGGCGCTCAAACTTCGTGCCGCAAAGGTTATGATCCGTAATAATGGCTCTTTTGAAAACACCTGGGATCAGGTCCAGGAGGCATGGGGACAACTGCCCAAACCCGAAGAGCCTCTACTGCCCGAGCCCCCTGTTGTTAAACCCGGCGAACTCATCGTCCGTCGTGGTCGACCACAAGATGCGGATGACATCGCCCGCTTCATCACCCACGTCACCCACGGCAAGAAACGCATGACGCGCCAGGATGTCATGGCCGCCTTCGGCGAGAAAGCTTTCCTGCTCATTATTCGGGAAGATGAGATTTCCGGCATCGCTGGTTGGCAGGTCGAGAACCTCATCACGCGCATCGATGAGCTTTACTTCGTAACCGGTCTGGCCATCGATGAAGCCATCCCGGCATTAATGGATGAAGTTGAAACCGCTTCAATAGAACTTCAGAGTGAAGCCTCGCTGCTCTTCCTACCACCCTACCTCGCCCAGCACGTCGGCGCCTGGCGAGCTGTCGGTTATCGACCGCAAACGGTTCAGGGCCTTGGCATCCGTGCTTGGCAGGAAGCAGCACTCGAGTCAATGCCGCGCGGCGCTTCGTTGTGGTTCAAACAGCTTCGAGTTGATCGCGTCCTCAGACCGCTCTAATCTTCTCAGTCCTCTTCGTTGTAGTCAATTGGACATCTTGTTTTGTTACCCTCATCCAAATTGCATGGGCGACCAAGCGGATTTGCGTTGCTTTCTCCGCCCGGAGCTGAACCTCCTAGATCAGCACTTATGTAACCTCCCGCAGGTTTTGAACCCGCGGGAGATTTAACACACTCACCTCAATGCGTAGGGCGAGCCTGATATACACCCTTCTACAAATATCAACTCAAGGTGATCTCAAATTCGGGCGCGCTCTTTGGCGTGCACCAACAACCCTCTGAACGCGTTAGGGGCTGACACAAGTGTCGGCCCGCCACCATCTCACAAACCTCGATCCACACATGTGTTAAAAAAAACGCCCACGGTTGTGGGCGTCTGTCATCGACATTCAGGATTCACCACCAGATGCGGAAGGAGTCGCTCGTCCTGGTGAGAACTGTTCCCGATGAAACGTAGATCTCCAAATTAACCTGCGCACCGGGCGTCTGCCCCTCAAATTCAATGGCAAGTTGGGTTACGCCAGCCTCGTCGGTAGGCGGGAAAACGAGCGTGCGAGCTTCATCAGGGAAATTCGCAACGAGGGTCACCGCTGCCGAGGAGACCGGCAGGAGATTCTGATCACGGACGATGACATACACTAGCTGCGTATCGGAACTTCCGGTGATGGGTTTTGCCACAGATGCATGTGGCTTAAGCTCAACCACTTCGTACATCAAGGCATTGCTGGGGGCTTTTGGTCGCAGGAGGTCGTCGTCGTAATCCATCACCTCGAAGTGGACCCGTCCAAGAGGCGCCACCAGGACTTGCTGACCTGGTGGATTTTCCGGATACCAATCCAGCCGGAATCCCTGGAAGTATTGAACCAGGCGATCATTTTCAATGGTGAATTCTGATACAGGGTAGCCAAAAAGCTCTGGTCCTCCATGCTCATGGTAGAAATCCAGGAACATGAAACAGATACTGTGGCCCGTTAGAGAGTAGAACTCACAATCGGCGCTGGACCTGATGGAGAGTGGATCAGCGACATCTAGTGCCCGGTCGCCGACGAACAAAATTCCCAATTCCTTCAGGCGAACTTGCATGTCATCAGAGGCTGGATCTGGGAAAAGCTCCATCCGGCCGTTCTGCGTGTATTGGATCACCAATCCAGTCCAGTAATCCACAAAAGCATCTGTTATGGGGAAGCCGAGAATACCCAGACCGCCGTGGACGTCGAAATACTCGACGAACTCAGCATCGAGTGTGTGCCCGGTCTCAGAGAAATAGCGACCAGACCCGCTCTGGGCCATCACTGGGAGCCCGATACCAAGCAGCAGGATTATGACAATACTATAGGGCAGGATGCGGCGAATCCTGATGGAGGAGCCCCTTTCTTGACTATGCGAACCATCTACTAGCTTAGATACTTCTCTCTTTTGGCGCAACAGGACCGGGGTACTATCTACTCTAGGTCTCCAGAGCGCATGCGCAAGTAGGAATCGTAGCGCTCCGGATCGATTTCTCCATTTTCAACAGCAACGAGCACGGCGCAGTTCGGTTCATGGGTGTGGGTGCAATCGCTGAATTCGCACTCAGCGACCAGCGTCCGGATTTCCGGAAAATAGGCGTCGATCTCTTCAGGCTCGATGTCCCAGAGGGCGAAAGCCTTCAAACCAGGAGTATCCGCCACATAACCGCCACCATCAAGCATCAAAAGCTCCGGAACGACCGTCGTGTGCTTGCCTCTCCGTGTGGCACGGCTGATCTCACGTGTGCGTAATCCCAATCCTGGTTGGATCTTATTAAGCAGGCTAGTCTTTCCCACCCCCGAGGGACCTGCCAGAACTGAGAGCTTTCCTTGCAGCGCCTTGCTAACTTCTCGCACCCCTTTGCCGGTCACGGCGGAGGTGTAAAGGACCGGGTAACCGAGTTTCGGATAAATACCGAAGGCATGCTTGGCGGTGCGCGGGACAACCAGGTCGATTTTATTGGCGCAGATCAGCGCCGGGATCTCTTCTCGCTCGGAAACGACGAGCAAGCGATCAAGCATCCGAAAGTTTGGATCGGGGTCGGCGCACGAGAAGACGAAGACGGCTTGATCTGGATTTGCGACCAGAACTTGTTCGATCTCTGAACGACCGGGCGCTTTGCGGGAGAGCACACGGAGGCGCTCCTCCACGACTTCGATCGATGCCAAGCCATCCGGTTGTACGCGTATCTGAACTCGATCACCCAACGCCGCAGCATCGCTCTCCATTCGTTCCTTCATGAGCCGGCCACGCAATTTCGAGGGGATGATCCCCTGCTCGGTTTCAACGTCGAAAATACCGGATTGGGCTTTGATAATCAGCCCGGGGAGAAGGTCGGGGTCAGGCATTATTCACATTCACGGCGCTGGAGTTTCCTCCGCTTCTTCGTCCGGCTCAGGCGTTCTCTCAACCCAGATACGAGACTCCCACGGATATAGCGTGAGCGGCCGGCCCTTGAAATATGTCTCGACGATTCGCCGAAAGACCGGCGCAGCCCAATCTGACCCCTCGCCCTGATTCTCCAAGATAACCGCAATGGCGATATCTGGTAAGTCGTCTCTCTTTTCGAAGGTATAGCCCGCGAACCAGGCATGCGGCTCGCCTTCTGTAGAAGCTGTCCCTGTCTTCCCGGCGACATTTAGGTTGAGACCGAGGAACTTTCGGTAAGCGGTCGCCCCGGACTTCGCGACTACGTTTACCATCGCCTCTTGGATCGCGGTAATGTTATCCGGGCTCACCGGAAGCTGCGCCTGGGGATCGGGCACAAACTCGTGCAGCGTATTACCCTCGGCATTCTGTATCTCCAATACAAGCTGTGGACGATAGAGCGTGCCGCCATTCCCTATCGCGGCAGCGTAACGGGCGACCTGGAGAGGCGTCACCAAGAGAACGCTTTGTCCGATCGCCAACTGCACTGGATGCCACGCCGTCCATTCCTCACCGAGTAATTCTGCACTGTTCTCCGGGCTCGGAACCTGCCCTGCCTCGTCCCCAATCTCGATGCCCGTCGCCGCTCCCAGTCCGAATGCCGCAGCCATGTCAGGGATGGCGCTGGGGAGATTCTTAACATAAAGATCCAGACCGATGTGATAGAACCAGGGGTTACACGACTTCTCCAGACCTCCCTTGAGCGTCAATTCACCCGCTGCGGGAAGTTCTTTCTCGTAACGCCAATCGTAGCCGACCCACCCAGGTAGTTCAGTGAACGTCAGACCGCAGTCGTAAACAATGTCGGGCTCGTAATACTCAGTCTCCAGTGCGGCGGCCATCGTAACGACCTTGAACACTGATCCCGGAGCGTAAAGACCCTGCGTAGCGCGGTTGATATAGGGCTGGTTGGCGGAGTTTAACATCTGAAAACCACCATTCGATCCATTGGGATTCTGGAAATCGAAAAGGTTAGGGTCGAATGCGGGCGAGGAGGCCATGGCAAGCACCGCACCCGTGTCGCGTTCCAAAACAACCACAGCGCCCTGGAAACCTTCAATCGATCGCTGCGCGATTTCCTGCAGATCACGATCGAGCGTCGTATAAACAGCATAGGGCAGTCCGGGATCACGCGCAGCCATCGCTTGCAGCACCTGACCATCTGTGTCGACCAGGTAGAGCGTCCCACCCGGTACGCCGCGCAGCTCATCCTCGAAGGCCGCCTCGATCCCGATACGGCCGATGAATTCATCACCCTGATATCCCTGCGCCAGGCGGTCTTCGTATTCAGCTTCTTGAATCTGGCTCACATAACCCACAGCATGTGGCGCAGCGCCTCCTGCAAATGGTGTGAGTCCACTGCCGTAATAGTAGCGGGTGCCGTAAGTGCGAGCGCGAACCCCACCCACCGATGCGAGCAATCCGCCGACGGTGTTGTAGTCGACATAAGGTGCAACGCCAAGCGGGGTGAAATAATCCGTCCCCCGAAAGGTTTCATAGCGCGCTATGATCGAATCCGTCGACACTAAATCAAACAAGCGCCGGAGGGTGGAGAGCATCGTCTCTTCGGCTTCATCATCACCGATTTCATTCGGAACGATCCACAGCGCGGCGGCGTTATCCTGACCCGCAGCCGCCTCTGCGGCGAATGCCTGGTTATTCCTGTCATAGATATTCGCTCGCGCAGGCGTGACAGTGGTGAGGCTCAAACCGTTGCCTCCCTCGAGTTCAGGCAAAATCATGGCATCGGTCCAGGCCACTCGCCAGTCCTCGCCTGCGGAACGCGTCAGGTCCATGCGAGTTTCACTGCTGATCTCTCCCACAGACGCGCTTGTGAGAACGATGCGATAGCGCACCTCCGCGCGCTGTGGGCTGTTTACAAGCGCGGAGACGATTTGAAAATCGACATCCACAAACGCCCCTGCGCGCATGATCTCTTGAATACGGCTAGTGAAATCCTCCTCGCTCAATCCATCCTTGGTAAGAGGGCTGAGGAGCGCGTACATCCCTGCATAGTCGCCGTCCTTCCAGGTATCCAGAAAATACCTCGCCGCTGAGTCTGGATCCGGCGCGGATTCTGTGGTTTGTAAAGGATCTGGGAGCGCAGGCGTTCCGTTCGACACCGGGTCGGTAGGGTTAATGAGTCCACAACTGCTGATGACCATCGCCAAAATTAGAAATAGGATCGGGATTCGTCTCACAATTTACCTCTCAGAATCTCCTGGTAGACGCTACAATCATACCCCGTAAAGGCAATACAGCGAGAGGGGAGATCAACCGCTAGATCATACCCCATGCGACCCAAAGCGCGCTGCAGGTGGCACAACGGGAGCCCCATCACATTCGCGAAGCATCCCTGCATCTGGCTCAGTTCCACCGGATTGAATTCGCGGTCCTGTATCCCATAGGCTCCAGCTTTATCAAGCGGAGAACCGCCTGTGATATAGCCCTGAAGCGCTTCGCTCTCATACGCCCGCATTGGAACAACCGTTGTGCATGCCTCCACAGTTTCTTCCCCGCTGGCTGGTTGGAGAAGTGCCAACGCAGTGATGACCTGATGCTCTCGATCCCGAAGCCTTAGAAGCATCCGCTCAGCATCGCTGGCATTCACCGGTTTTCCTAAAATTGTGCTGCCGTCCACCACGACAGTGTCGGCAGCGAGGACTAGCTCACAGGTGGGGCACTCAACCGCGGCTGCCCGAGCTTTCATTCGTGCCAGTCTGATCGCCAATGCCTCCGCCCGCTCATCCGCCTGAACCATCTCGTCGACTGGAACCGGGCAAACCTCCACCTCCCAACCGGTCAGTTCCATTAATTCACGGCGGCGAGGCGAACCCGAGGCTAAGAGCAACTTACATGTCATAAATAACTAATCCGATAACGTCTGGAATCCTTGGTCAATTCTTAAGCCATCCGGGCTGGGAGGTGATATTTCCTGTTCTACCCATTTCAACACATCTGCATCCAACACATGTGCGAAGCCAATATGCGCAGGGCAAGTCCCTCATTCCGCGAATTCTAACATACCCGGCAGAAGCACAGAATCTACATTAACTCATCGAGAGTCCCAACCCTGAACAACCCGATGGTACAATGGCCAAATGGATTTGTTTGACCACGCGATGAAGGATCGTATAGCTCGCGAAGCCCCGCTCGCTGCGCGCATGCGGCCGCGCACCATGGATGAATTCGAAGGCCAAGAAGAAATTGTAGGAGAAGATTGCCTTCTTCGGCGTGCTATCCAGGCCGATCGGCTCTTCTCTTCGATACTCTTCTGGGGGCCGCCCGGCACAGGAAAAACCACACTGGCGATGATCATCGCCAACACCACAGAATCTCATTTCATAACAATCTCAGCTGTTCTTGCTGGGAAAGCAGATCTCCGGCGTATTATCAAGGCGACGGAGGAGCGGCGAAAACTATATGGTAAGCGCACGATCCTATTTGTGGATGAGGTCCATCGCTGGAATAAAGCTCAACAGGATGCCCTCCTACCTCACGTTGAGAACGGGACTATCACTCTCATCGGTGCGACGACTGAAAATCCTTACTTCGAGGTGATCGGCGCCCTCGTCTCACGCTCACGAATTTTCCAATTGCGTCCGCTTGAGGATAAGGATGTGCACGGGATTATCCAACGCGCCCTCACCGACAGCGAACGTGGATACGGCAACAAACAGATCCGGCTTGATCAGAAGGCTCTGGATCACTTGATCCGTGTGTCGGGCGGGGATGCCCGCAATGCGCTCAACGCGCTCGAACTAGCTGTGGAAACTACGCCCCCTGATAAGGATGGCGTAATTCACCTTACATTAGATGTTGCCCAGGAGTCCATCCAGCGCCGCGCGGTCCTATATGATAAAGACGGCGACGCGCATTACGACACCGTATCGGCCTTTATCAAATCGGTGCGTGGTTCCGATCCAGACGCCGCTCTTTACTGGCTGGCGAAGATGCTCTACGCCGGCGAGGACCCGCGTTTCATCCTGCGGCGGTTATTGATCCTGGCTTCGGAGGATATCGGTCTGGCTGACCCAATGGGCCTCGTTGTCGCCTCCGCCGCAGTACAAGCCTTCGAATTCGTTGGGTTACCAGAGGGGATCTATGCCCTCGTTGAGGCTACACTCTACCTGGCAACCACCGCAAAATCGAATACCGCAAGCGCCTATTTCAAGGCCTATAGATACCTCGAGGAAAAAGGTGTAGTCGAAGTCCCACAACATTTAAAAGATGCCAACCGCGATGGGAAGGCTCTCGGGCACGGGAGGGGATATAAGTATCCACACACTCACCCCGGGCACCACATCGGGCAGGGATATTTACCTGCCTCACTCCTCGGAACCTATTTTTACAGCCCCTCCAAACAAGGTTACGAGATCCAGATTGCTGAACGGCTTGAACGATGGCGCGCGGCGCAGCGGAAGGCATTGGATATTGATGACACGCTCGAGCCAACCGATCTCGCCGATCAAGAGATCGATGCAATCAAGAAAAAACATACGATGCGCAGAAACAGATCGACCTAGCGGAGAAATAATGACCACCTTCTATCTCATCCGTCACGGACACAATGATTTTCTAGAAAAGCACAAACTCGTTGGGCGGATGCCGGACGTCCACTTGAGTGAACAAGGTCACAGTCAAGCTGAGGCCCTCGGGCGGATACTCTCTGCTGTCAAATTCAAGGCAATCTACGCCAGTCCTTTAGAACGTGCCGTCGAAACCGCTGAACCACTGGCACGTACCCAGAGTCTCGACATCATCATCCGCGAAGGTTTACTTGAGATCGGGTTTGGCTCCTGGCAAGGGCAATCGCTCAAAGCTTTAACACGGCGTAAACTCTGGCCGATCATCCAGAATTCTCCCTCGCTGGCCAGGTTCCCAAATGGCGAGTCTTTCCCAGAAGCTCAAGCGCGCGTCGTAGCCGAGCTCGAAGCGCTTCGCTCTTTGCATCGCGGCAAGAAAGGGAGCGTTGCCTGTGTGTTTCACTCAGATCCAATCAAACTCGCCATCGCTCATTATCTAGGTTTAGCACTAGACCTTTTCCAGCGCATCACCATATCCCCCGCTTCAATAAGCGTGCTGGCGATAAGCGATAGCGGCACTCGCATCTTAAGCCTGAACGGTACCCGCGCGACGTACGTCACGCCGGGGGTTTGATATACTTCATTCGACAGTGCGATGCCAAGTCAACCCAATCGTTAATTAAGCATGGAATCTTAGATGGCAGGAATCAAGTACGAACTCAAACCCGTTGATCGGATCACAACCGGGGCCATTGGCAGTCCCGGAAACCGTGTTTTCTATCTACAAGGACGGGCGGGGGATCAACTGGTCACGCTTATTGTCGAAAAACAGCAGATCCAATCGCTCGCAATTGGTGTTGAGGAATTCCTGGATGAGCTGCACAAACGCTTCCCTGACCTACCCGAATCCTCACGGGATTACATCGAGGGTGAGATGGCGCTCGAGGAGCCAATCGATCCCGCCTTCCGCGTGGGTCATATTGGGTTAGGCTATGACGAGGAAGCCGATATACTCATCCTTGTCGCCCGCGAGATCCAGCCAATCGATGAAGACCCCGAAGTCGCATCTATCACTCGCTTCTGGTGCAGTCGCTCGCAGTTACGCCGGATGTGCAGCTGGGGCTTAGATTTGTCTGCTCGCGGTAGACCGATATGCGGCAACTGCGGTGAGCCCATCGACCCGGAAGGTCATTTCTGTCCAAAGAAAAACGGTCATAAACACTGACTTTCATTCTCTATGTGAGCGCGCCGCAGCTTTCTGGAGACCTCCCGTTTAAATAGCACATTTCAATAAACGCACAGATGAATATTTTCGAGCCTCATAACCTTGAAGTGATTACCCGCCTACTCAATACAGGTGAAATCGGGGTTGTGGGACAGGTGGCCTGGGGATCTAACTTCACTTTTCTCGTCAAGATCGAGGGAGATGATGGCGAAATCCCGGCGATATACAAGCCGGCACGCGGCGAACAGCCGCTCTGGGATTTCCCCCATGGCTCTCTCGCCGACAGGGAAGTAGCAACCTACCTCACGAGCCAGGCACTAGGCTGGGAACTCGTCCCACCGACTGTACTTCGCAAGGATGCGCCCGCCGGTCCCGGCTCAATGCAACTCTACATCGATGTTGATCCCAATCGTCATTACTTCACATTCAACCAAGAGGAAAAAGAACGATTGCGACCCACAGTCCTGTTCGACGCCATCATCAACAACGCCGATCGTAAATCCGGTCATATTCTCCTTGGCGAGGATGATCACATCTGGTTGATCGACCACGGTCTCTGCTTCCACGATGAGGAGAAACTGCGAACGGTGGTCTGGGACTTCGCCGGTGAGCCCATACCAGGCGAGTTGCTCGAGTGCATGGGCTTACTGCGGGATCAAATGGAGTCGCAAAACGATTTCCACGATGATCTTTCGCACTTGCTATCGAGGACTGAGCTCATCAAATTTCGTGAACGTATCGATCGAATCCTACGATCCCCCACCTTCCCCTCGCCTGGTCCAGGCCGCCCCTACCCTTGGCCATTGGTATAATTAATCCTATTCATTTTGGAGCAAGTATCCCTGTGGACACATACAAATTAGCTCTCCTTGGTTTCGGGAATGTCGGTCAGGCATTTGCGCGACTATTGCTGACAAAAAACGACGAACTTCTAACCCAGTACGATTTGCGCTGGCAGGTTGTCGGGATCATGACTGGTCACCATGGCGCAGCGATAGATCCGGACGGGATAGACCTCGAGGAGGCACTTGAAATGATCGATGCGGGGGGATCACTCGACCCGCTATCCACTGAACCAATACCGCAGAATGGTGTCGAATTCGTGCATGCATGTAAGGCAAACGCCCTTTTCGAGAACACGCCCGTTAGCTACCATGACGGTCAGCCGGCGATCGATAATATTTCCGCTGCGCTCTCCGCCAGCATGCACGCCATCACGGCAAATAAAGGTCCGGTCGTCCACGCCTACCGTGAACTCACGAAGTTAGCGCAGGCGCATAACAGGAAATTTCTCTTCGAATCTACAGTTATGGATGGCGCGCCGGTATTCTCGCTCTGGCGAGAAGCGCTTCCTGCAGTAGAACTTCAATCCTTCCGTGGGATCCTGAACTCGACAACCAACCTCATCCTGACAATGATGGAGCAGGGGAAGACCTTCGAGGAAGCCGTCGCATACACCCAGTCGATCGGCATCGCCGAAACCGATCCCACCGGCGACATCGAGGGCTGGGACGCGGCCATCAAGGTGTCGGCGCTCGTTACCGTGCTTATGGGCGAAAATCTGAGACCCGACGACGTGGAACGCAAGGGGATTGAATCCCTCCGCAGTGCTGATGTAAAAGCTGCTTCAGCAGAGGGGAAACGGTGGAAGCTCATCTGCCAAGCCGAGAGAACAGACACGGGGATTACAAAATCTGTACACCCCGAACTGCTCGATCCCAGCGACCCGCTGTACAGTGTGACAGGCACATCCTCGGCCGTTACCTTTCATAGCGACAGCCTCGGCCCGCTCACAATCTCCGAGTCTGATCCGGGACCTGATACAACAGCCTATGGGCTGCTCGCCGATTTCATTAATATTGTGAGACCAGCTCGTGGTTAATATACCTATAAAGCAAGCGCAGCACGAAGTCACCTGCTCCGATGGTAGATGATCATCCGATACACTTGAAACCAGATGACACACCCTTACTCCCAGGAATGACACATGGAACACAGCCCCTTTCTAGTCCTCCTCCTTATCACGGCTCTCGCCCTAATTGTCCCAATTCTCGCATCTCGCCTTCGCCGTTTTTACGTCCCCATCGTTGTCGGCGAGATCGTCGCTGGCATCATCATTGGTCAGAGCGGTCTGAACCTTGTTGAACCTTCACAGACGCTCACATTTCTGGCGGAGTTCGGTTTCGCCTATCTGATGTTCCTCTCCGGATTGGAAGTGGATTTCGAACTTGTCCTATCTGGGAGCACATACTCCAGCGACAAATCCTTCTGGAAGCGCCCTCTAACGATAGCCTTAACACTCTTACTGGGCACCCTTAGCCTGGCTTTATTCTTCTCATGGCTTCTGTCCTTATCAGGGCTCGTCGAAAGCCCGGTGCTTATCGGTTTGATCCTAAGCACAACATCCCTGGGCATTGTGGTTCCTGTTCTTAAGGAACGGGATCTTCTCGGTTTGGAGTATGGCCAGTACATCCTGGTCGCATCGTCTGTTGCAGATTTCATCACCCTGCTCTTGCTAACAATCGTCATTGCCATTCGCAGTCAAGGGTTGACGCTGGATCTCCTATTGATACCCGCCCTATTAACCATCTTTGCTGTTGCCGTCCGTGGAATGCGGCGAGTCTCCGAGCTTGGTTTTTTGCAGACCTTTCTCAATGAGCTTTCAAGCGCAACCGCGCAAATACGTGTGCGCGCCGCATTCGCGCTCATGGTCGCCTGGGTTGTGCTAGCTGAAGCGTTAGGTGTGGAGCTCATCCTTGGCGCTTTTCTGGCTGGCGTCATTGCTGGTTTACTCGATGATCAGGAAGGCGAGAACGCTCGTGATAAGCTTGATGCTGTCGGTTATGGATTCTTCATCCCTATTTTCTTTATAATGGTCGGCGTTGAGTTCAATCTTCGAGCCATAATCGAGTCCCCCCAAGCTCTCCTGTTAGTTCCGCTGTTAGTCGCCATAGCATATATAGTTAAGGTCATCCCGGCACTGCTTATGCGTATGCAATTTGACTGGCGAAAAACCATGGCAAGTGGTTTTCTCTTATCCTCTCGTCTCTCTCTCATCATCGCCGCAGCCTCAATTGCTCTCAGTTTAGGCTTAATCTCAGAAGCTCTTGATGCTGCGATCATTCTTCTCGCCATTGTATCTTGCACGTTATCGCCAATGCTCTTCAACCGCATCCTGCCCACCAGTGAGGAGAAGCGCCGGAGCGGCATCATCCTTATAGGTCAGGATCAACTGAGTGAGTTCCTCGTTGAACGGCTGCTCACCTTCAACGAGCCCATTGCGATTATCTGCCCGGATGATAGCCGTAAAGCTGCATTCCAACGCCTGCCGGTTGATTTGATCGAGGGTTGTGCAAACCTGCCTGCGGCTCTCACGATGGCTGGCGCCACCGACGCCCGCGTTCTTATTGACCTGACAATGAGTTCGGAGGAGACCCTTCATGTCTGCACCACAGCACGGGAGGTGTTCCATATCCCCCTTGTCATCTCCAGGATCAACGATGTAGAGCTCATACCACAGCTTCAGCGCTTGGGGGTGAAAGTCGTTCAACCCACGCTTGCCACTGCAATGGCCATTGAGGGTGCCCTACGATACCCGACGATTTTCGACCTTTTGTTGGATCACGGTGATGGCGAGATCGAGGTTGTTGAACTGCAGATTGGCAACCCATCCATCACCGGCGTCCCACTCCGGAAAATCCGGCTCCCCGGCGATGCACTCATTGTGAGCATGTCGCGCGAGGGCAACGTGATGGTTCCGCAAGGGGACTTAACTTTCAGGTTGGGTGATTGCATTGGTCTTATCGGCAGCTCAAGATCCGTAGAACGAGCTGCGGCGATGTTGCGATAGTAACGCCATCCCCCTTTCGACGTTCATATTTAAACCTTGACGTACGCTCATTTCAGGTATAGGATGACACCATCTTATGAAAGGAGGGCGCACCCTGTGGTGATTCTTAAAGTGAGAACAGTAGCGGCGGTTCGAAACCACTCAGCTATCGGCTCTGGTTTCGTTTTACCTTCGCGGAGTGCGCCTATCGAGTAGATAGACCCTGACGATTCTGTCCTTATGACAGCCGCGGGCGCACTCCAGTGCCCGCGGTTTTTTGTTTTACCAAGGCGACTCACCCATGGGCAAAGCAGTCAAATTATGTGTTCAGAACAAGAAGTCATACGAATAGTTGATGCGGATTAGTTAGAGGTGTGAGATGAAAGAGAAAGTAAATCATGACCTGAAGAACCTGGCCTATGCACCCGAAATACCGGGATTAACCTTGCGCGGTTATTCAGGTCCACAAGAACATGAACAGATCGCGGCTATCATCCAGCGCTGCTGGGATGCGGATGGCGTGGATGAGGTCATCACTGCCGACGACATCACTCGCAGATTCACCCACATGCCGAACTTCGATCCAACTCAAGATGTTCTGCTCGCGGAGATCTTCGGGGATTTAGTCGGCTACGCCCGGATGCACTGGCTCCAGGAGGCAAACGGTGATGTCATCTTTCAACACCATGGATGCGTCCTCCCAGAGTGGAGACGAATGGGGATTGGGTCAACCCTGCTGCACTACACAAAGGACCATTTAAAGGGCCGGGAAAAACATGCCCCGAAGGGGGGGTTACGTTTTTTTGAAGTTTTCCTGGCAGACACCGAGAGCGAGGAGCAAGCTCTGTTGAAAAGTGCGGGATACCAACCTGTCCGCTTTTTCTTTGAGATGGTACGCCCGCTTAACGCTGAGATCCCTGAAATAGAATTGCCCGAGGGTCTCGAGATCCGTCCTGCCAATCCAGATCAGTACCGGACCATCTTCGATGCCTCTGAAGAAGCTTTTCAAGACCATTGGGGGTACGTCCCGGCGACGGACTCTGAATATCAAGGGTGGATTGAAAGTCCCTACTTTCAACCTGAACGATGGAAAGTCGCATGGGACAACGGACAGGTCGCCGGCATGGTCTTGAACTTCATCAATGACGATGAAAATGAACGCTTCAACCAAAAACGAGGTCATACCGAAGACATCTGCGTTCGTCGCCCCTGGCGCCGGCGAGGTCTGGCCCGGTCGTTATTGGCTCAAAGCATGCAGATGTTTAAAGATGAGGGTATGGAGGAAGCGACCCTGGGGGTGGATACCGACAATCCAAGCGGTGCTTTGGGCTTATATGAAAGTCTCGGATTTCAAAACATTAAGCTATGGATGGCCTATCGCAAACCGATGGTCTAGACGAAGAGCGAATACCGAGCGCAACGAACTCGAGATAAATCGATAGAGAAGAAGATGACTGAATTTACATTTAATAAACTCGCTGAAGCAGGTTATGCAATCCGCCCGGCGAGCCTGGATGACATCGAAGGGTCGGTAGAGATGTTTAACCTCTGCTCAAAGGCGATGATCGGTACTTCCGAGTTTACGGTTGAACGCTATGCAAAGGAATGGCAGGTACCGGACTTCGATCTTCAACGCGACACCAGGCTGGTCATCACACCCGCGGGGCAAATCGTCGGTTGCATCGAGGTATGGGATGTCCATGAACCACCCGTCCACCCCTGGATTTGGGGGCGCGTCCATCCAGAGTGGGAAGGTAAGGGTATTGGAACGGCGATGATGGGGTGGGCGTTGGATCGAGCCCGCGAGGCAATACCCCGCGCTCCCTCGGGAGCGCGCGTCGCCGCGCGTTCCGGAACCGTAAATACATACTCTCCAGCTAAGGAATTACTCCAGAATTTAGGTATGAAAAAAATCCGTTATGGATGGGACATGTTGCTTGCCCTTTGCGAAGAGCCCCCCACGCCTCTGTGGCCGGAGGGAATCTCGGTCCGGAATATCCAGCTCCCGGACGATGCCGAAGCCGTCTACAGGGCGGAGGACGAGGCATTCCAGGACCATTGGGGATATGTTGAGACACCTTTTGAAGAGGGATTCAAACGATGGAAACATTACGTGTTTGAAATCCGCAAGCCTGACCCTGCTTTCTGGTTCCTGGCCATGGACGGGGATGAAATAGCCGGCATGGTATCGTGTCTAGCGGAGTCAGATGACGACCCGGAAAAGGGATGGGTGGATGTCTTAGGTGTCCGGCGCCCTTGGCGATGCCGAGGTTTGGGATTAGCCCTATTGAGGCAGGTTTTCGGCGAATTCTATCGCCGCGGAAAACCACGTGTCGGTTTGGGTGTCGACTCAAACAATCTCTCCGGCGCGACGAGGCTGTATAAGAAGGCAGGCATGCATGTGCAGCGAGAGTATGTAACCTTCGAGTTCGAGTTGCGCCCTGGAGAGGAACTCCAGAAGGAGTAAGAAGGTAGCAGTGGGCATTCCAATATTCACCTGGCAAGTGCCTTAAGTCACCGTATGTCAACTATAATGAACGGCGGTTTTCTTGGTGAGCATAAGAGGCAATCCTACTGCCTTAACTGAATTGGAGCTGGAGCAGCATGGACAAATCCATCCCCTTCAAAGCCATCCTCTGGGATCTGGGGGGCGTCATTTTGCGCACCGAAGACTGGGAACCACGTCACCGCTTGGACGAGATGCTGGATCTACCAAACGGGGAAATATACAAACTTGTCTTCGAGAGTGATGTGAGTCGTAAGGCATCCATAGGCGAAGCCACGAATGACGATATCTGGAAGTGGGTGAGTGAGCAGCTCGAACTTTCAAGCGAAGAATTAGCGCACGTGAGGGATGAATTCTGGTCAGGCGATCAGATTGACATGGATTTGACCCTTTTTATCCGCGCCCACAAAACTGGCACCAAAATGGGGCTATTATCCAATGGATGGCCTTCGACTCGACGCTTCCTCGATGAACGCTGGCATATCGCCGACATCTTTGAGGACGTGATCATTTCAGCCGAGGTCGGCTTAGCAAAGCCCGATCGGCGGATCTATCAATTGGCCCTCGAGCGATTGGGCGTGGAAGCGGAACAAACCATCTTCATCGATGACTTCGTTGAAAACATCCAGGGAGCGCGTGCAGTGGGGATCCATGGAATCCACTTTCAAGAACCTAAAAGCGTCTTGGATGAGTTGAAAGATCTTATCAAGATAAAAACCTAAGCTCTCCAGAGTCCGCGAGGACACAACCTGGTTTACCTTATAGAACTAATAAAACACGCTGCTGATAATTAAACCGCTGGCATACTCAATTTGCACTCTATTACAGTTCGTGACAGAATTTAGGGGTTCTTATCAGTATTATCTAGAACTCGTGTGGAGTGAGTAAGGACTCAACCGAATATAAACCTCCGCAACCTGTTTCAAAGGGGGACACGATGTTTCCACATGAATAAATCATTGCAACCACTGCTCTCCCGCAAGATGGTACTCCTGCTCATCGGACTCACTTTCGCCGAAGCGACGCGGGCGATGACCGCGGTGCAGATCCCGGTCTTCTTGCGCGAAATCGGAGCGAGCGTCAGTCAGGTCGGGCTTTTTTTTACCCTGACGATGATTGTGCCTCTCGTGTTCGGGATTTTCGGTGGTTGGATATCGGATTCAATCGGCCGCTTAAAGGCGATCCTATTCGGGAGTCTTGCAGGGATTCTCGGATACATCCCGTTTGCCTATGCACATCGCTGGGAAGTGACTCTTATCGGTCCTTTTATCTTGGCAGTGGCAACAGCTTTAATCCAACCATCCTTCAGAGCCTATATCGCTGACACTTGCCGCGCGGAGACGCGCGGCCGTATCTTCGGACTCAGCAAATCATTTATCACTGCAGCTTGGATACTTACTCCACCCCTGGGTGGCTTCCTGGCAATGACCTTCGGGTCTCGCACGATGTTTCTCACAGCGGTTTTTCTTTATGGCATCGCCGCTGTCATTTTTATGTTCCTTTTGCGATCAGAGAAAATAAAGACCAATGCGCCATCGGAAAGGCCCGACCTGAAGTCACTCAGGGAATCTTTCACTCAGATATTTCCGATTGTCTTCGTTGGGGGATTGATAACCTGGATCATGATTTCGGAGGGCATACGTATCTTCGCTTCGTATCTATCTTTCAACCTCCTACCGGTCTACCTCAGCGACATTGGTCTGATTAGCAAGCAGGGCATTGGCGTGATTGATGGTTTGCACGGCATCGCCTGGGTTATCGCTGCTCCAATCGGCGGGTGGATCTCCGACAAATCGAGCGAACGGAACGGTTTCATGCTTGGAACGGCGATCTTCCTCTCTTCGTTCCTGGTTTTCATCCTCGCCGAGGGCTTTGGAGTCTTTGCTCTCTCATGGGTCATCATGGGGATCGGCGGCGCACTTCTAGACCCGGCCGTTAATGCGCTCATCGCTCGTGGAGCACCCGTACATCTTCGCGGTGTCGCCTTTGCCCTGATACCCGCACTCATAGGCTTGGCCGCACTTCCTGCACCCTGGATCGGCGGCTGGGTCTGGGAAATCACCAATCCCAAGATACCGTTCCTCGCTACTGTTCTCCTCGGTTCCCTTGCTCTCATCCCGGCCTGGTTCAAGCTGCGTATACCCGCCGATGAGGTTATCGCCCCAACGGAACGCACCCTATAGAAGCTGCCAATTTCCACATGCCCAGCCAAGCGAATGAAACCACAGATGTCTTTGGGTTCCTCGTTGCCGCGAATTAATTGAGCTCCCGCATGGGAGCATCTCTTTCGCAAAATCCTATCCTTATCCTTGAATGAAGCATTAAAGGGGGGAGCCCCCTGCCATTCACCGGGCGGCCGGCATTGCCGCGTTCGCCGGTGGGTCCCAACTTCTTCGCCGCAGCGAAAGGGCGTTCCTCCAGTCGGTCGGCGCTTTCATCATGATCACCGCAACTAGCTGGGGATCAGTCAGATTGGCCGGAGGGTGCTACGGCATACTGGGACGTGCAGCCCATGGTGGCCTGGGGCTCTTTATACTTTCACTTTAGACTCCTCGCGCTCAAGAGTCAATCAGCGATACGCTTAAAAAATTCTAACACCCGGCTGCCTTATGAAAGGATCAATGCAAGTTTGGGCAATAATCTTGATCATCCAGGGGCAATCAGCTGTTTTCTTCAAAAAAGGATCCTGATTCTACTTGTGTGAGCAATCCGCCCACGACCGCGCTGCTCAAGAATGGGGGGGGCGGCACGGATTTGGAACCCACCATGGCGGCACCACCAACAGCTTACAGTCCCAGGGGAATATCGTCGCCACTGTAGATGATTCACAGGCATCAGCATCGAAAATGATTGCCCGGTGTTGTTAATCGTAGGACGCTGTTTATTGACAGCAATCGAGCACCACTCGATTGTTGAAACCTCCGTTTACGACGCGCAAAAGTACGAGAACACTTTGAACCTAAGAATCGACGGTCCGCTTTCATATTCGTGAACAATTAGGAGTAATCATCCATGAACCCTCGTGTGAAATTGATCTTCAACCCCCGTGCTGACCGGGGTCGATCCTCGGATCTCCAAACATCTGTGCAGCACATTATCGACAAACACGACGGTGCAGAATGGTCTACGACCGAATACCATACTCACGCAACCGAACTCGCTGAGCAGGCCGCGCAAGATGGCTTCGACGTCGTCGCTGCAATCGGAGGTGATGGCACCGTCCATGAGGTCGTTAACGGCTTGATGCGAGTTCCTGAAGATCAGAGGCCCCTGCTCGGTTCAGTGCCAATCGGCTCCGGGAATGATTTTTCCGCAAATGTTGGAGTTACGAAGGAAATTGAAGCCGCACTCGAGCGAGTATTCAATGGAAAAACCAAGACCATCGACATCGGCTTGGTCACGGATGCTTCTGGTCGATCAGAGTACTGGAACAACACAATCGGAATTGGCTTTGACGCCGCAGTTACGGTTTATTCTTATAAAATCACTCGGTTGCAGGGCTTCACAATGTATCTCTGGGCGGTGATCCAAACAATCGTTCTCCACCACCATGCGCCAAGAATGAAGATCGTAACGGACCAGGAAGAGATCGATGAGCAGGTCCTCATGTTCGTTGCCTGCAACGGACCCAGGGAAGGCGGCGGATTCTATGTCGCCCCGGATGCTATCTTCGATGATGGCCTATTTCACTACGCTATGATTAAGAATGTGTCCCGCCCGATGATGTTCCGCTTGATCCCGGAAGTGATGAGTGGCACCCATGGTCGTTTCAAGCAGGTTCGAATGGGTCACTTCCGCGAACTGCAATTGAAATCTGAAGATCCAGTGACAATCCATCTAGACGGTGAGGTCTTTGCTGGGCTCGATTCCACAGTCACCGAACTCCAGCTCAAGGTCCTTCCAAACGCGATGCGCGTCATCATCTAGCGTGGATAACCTTCTTTACTAAAGCATAAGCGGTGCCTATCCCGCTCGATATGAGATCGTTACTTCACACACTCGAAGACCAAGACACAGGCTACCTGCGGATCCTTTGTGAATTGTGGGGATTCGACTTACCCCTGGGCTCCCCTCGTTCAGTCGTCGATAGCATAACGCACGATATGCTCAAGCGAGACACGCTTGATGAACTCATCAACAGCTTACCCGACACAGCCAAACAAACCCTTGAGGGGATTGCCCACACTGGCGGTCGGATGGCTTTCCCCGACCTGATTCGGGACCACGGAGAATTGCGGGAAATGGGACCGGGAAAGCGCGATCGCGAACAGCCCTGGCGCAGCCCAATTTCTCAAGTTGAGGTGCTTTGGTATCGTGGTCTGATCGGCCGCGCGTTTTCTGATACGCCCAAAGGTCCGCAGGAATTCGCCTATATCCCAACGGATTTGCTGCAGATGCTAAGAGAATCACTTCCAGATTACAGCACTCCTTCACTCTCGCCTCTGCCGCAAGAACCAAAACATTTCTACTTGGCAACTTCGGCAGCAGTTGACGATGCCACAACTCTTCTGGCCGCTATGCGCCGCACCCCCTTCGCTTCATTCGATCTCTCCCAGGATCAAGACATCATTCTGGAGCGCTTTCTTCTAATTCCCCGTATGCAAATTCTTCTGCATACAATCCTTCAGGAAATGTCATTGATCGAAGGTCCGCCATGGACGCCCAATCCCGAGAGAACTCGCGCTTTCATAGGCGCCCCCCGCTCGCAAGCAGTGCGCGATCTGCTTCTGACTTGGAAAGACTCTGTGACCTGGAACGACTTGGCAGTACTCCCTCACATCGTATGTAACACCGATGCGTGGCCCAATGACGCAAGGCTCTCGCGTCAAGGCGTTCTCGATCTCCTGCAGCCTCTAAAGCCGGGGCTTTGGTGGGATCTTAATGATTTCGTAGAAGGGATCCGACAAACTCACCCAGCCTTTCAGCGGCCGGGCGGCGATTTTGATTCCTGGTATCTTCAGGACCAAAGCGGGATTTTCCTCCATGGCATCGAGAACTGGAATAGGGTCGATGGCGCCCTTATTCGCTACGTTATCACTGGTCCCCTTCATTGGCTTGGAGCCGTCGATCTCGGCCAAGATTCTCAATCGCGGTCGTCCTCCTCGTTCCGCCTCACACGCGTGTCGGCGCTGCTGTACGATCCGAAAGCACCCGTCCACGTTGAAGGACCAGAAAAGGCGATTATTATTCACTCCGATGGACGCATCATCGTTCCTCGCGGTGTCGACCGAGTTGTTCGCTATCAAATCGCGCGCTTCTCGCATTGGGCATCGGTCGAAGATGAGAAGTATGAGTACCGCCTCACCCCTAGCACGCTGCAACGAGCCAGAGAGCAAGGACTGTCCCATCAGCATATCCGTGCCGTCCTGGAGAAGACCTGCGATGCCTCGCTGCCGCCTGCGGTTGATGTGGCGTTAACTCGCTGGGCCGAGAAGGGCACTGAAGCGCGTATTCAGCGATACTGGGTCCTACGCGTCCGCTCTCCAGATGTACTCGAGATGCTGCGCAGCAAGAAATCGACAAACCGCTACTTTAAAGAAATCCTCAGCCCAACCGCTGCAATCGTACAACCCTCAGATTGGCCTAAGCTGCAGGCGGCCGCGGCGCGTCTCGGGCTTTTAATCGATCCGCCGGGCTCGAACGAGTAAGCTTGAAGCCCCCTCTGAAACCCAAACGTCCAAAGAAATAAAATATCATCCCGAGAACGTGAGGGATGATTTATTGATAGCGATTTTATTTTTGTTAGATACAGAAGGATCTCCACGTACGAGGAAGGAAAATTAATGCTATGACAGCGCTTTTTGTATCGCCTCTTCCAGTTCTTCGATTGTTACGGGTTTAAAAATAAAAGCGTTCGCGCCAATCCGCATAGCTTCGTCTACCTGGATGTCGGTTGTCTCTGATGAGAGCATCACCACTGGAATCTCTTTCAGATCATCACGCATGCGCAGGAACTCCAAAAAATCGATTCCGGTGACCTCCGGCATGTTGATATCCAGCACGATAAGCTCCGGCCGCTCACCCGCAAGAAGCCGCTTGGCTGCGCTGCGGGCGTCTCGGAAAATCTCTACTGAAGAATCGAGAAGCTGCAACATCAGCTTAACGGCATGGCTCATCTCATCGTCGTCGTCCACAATCCAGACTGCCCGCATCCTTTCCTCCATTAGCCTGTGAGCGCTTCTTGAATCTGCTCCGCTGTCTTTAACGTGATTCCGGAGATGCCGGCCAGATCTTCAAGGCTCGCTTGCCTAATCCCTTCGAGGTCACCAAAGGTCTTTATTAATGCCTTCCGGCGTGCCGGACCAACACCAGTGATACTATCGAGCTTCGAAGCAAGGCCTCCTCGCCGGCGTTGAGTCCGGTGTTGCCGCAGGGCGAAACGATGGGCTTCATCTCTAATCCGCTGAACAAGGTACAAGCCTTGTGACCGTCGCGGTAGGATGACGGGATCTGTTCGATCTGGAAGGTGGATCTCCTCATGCCCTTTTGCCAGTCCAACCACTGGCACGCGCTCTCTTAGATTGTACTCCTCCAGGATCTTACAAGCCCGGCTGAGCTGCCCCTTCCCGCCATCGACAATCAGGAGATCCGGCAGCAAACCAAAACTCTTATCCAGCTTTCCGCCTGGTTTCCCTGCTTCCTCATTCGCAATCCACCAACGTCTGAAGCGCCGCCCTAAGATCTCCTCCATACTGGCAAAATCGTCCTGGCCCTGTACGTTCTTTATCGTAAACTTGCGGTAGAGTTTCTTGCTGGGTGCTCCCTGCTCAAATACAACCATCGAACCCGCAGCGGCTGTCCCTTGCAGATTGGATATATCGTAGCACTCAATTCGATTCGGCGGGGCTTGGAGGGTTAGCGCCTCCTGAAGTTCGCCCAATGCCTGTACGTGCTTGCTACGGTCCGCCTCCCACTTCGCTTTAAGAGAGGCCAGGGTTTCCGCCGCGTTTTCCGCCACCAATGCCACCAAATCTCGCTTCGCGCCACGGCGCGGTACCTTCAGGTAGACCTTTGCCCCAGCGCGCCGATCGTTGAGCCAGGTCTCAATGATGCGCGCCTCCTCTATCTCAACAGGCAGGAGTATTCGTGGTGGGATATGCGTTGCCTCAGTATAGAACTGTTTTACAAAGGCCTCCACCAATTCTTGGTCTTGGGCCTCATGCGTGCCATCAAGCACGAAATACTCTGTCCCGATGAGTTTGCCCCCTCGCACAAAAAATATCTGGATGCATGCATCACGCTCATCTCGAGCGAAGGCTATGACATCCGTATCAAGCTTATCCTGCGTAACAACTTTCTGTCCTTCGACGACTTTCTCGATAGCGTACAACTGATCACGTATACTTCCAGCCCTTTCATATTCCAGCGCTTCCGACGCTCTTTCCATCTCCTGCTCAAGCCGGCTCACAATCGGATCCGTGCGCCCTTGAAGGAATCGGCCGAGGTCATTGATCATTGCTCGATAACCCACACGATCAATTTTGCCGATGCATGGCGCCAAGCAGAGTTTAATATCGTCATAAAGGCAAGAGCGTCGGTCTTCGCCTGTGATCACACGATCGCAGGTGAGATATGGGAAGATCTTGCGCAACACATCAAGGGTGCGGTGGACCGCCCAGACGCTTGTATACGGACCATAATAGCGCGCTCCATCGTTTATCACCCGGCGTGTGACCGTGACTTTGGGAAAGGGGTCTTTCCAATGGATTTTGATATATGGATATCTTTTATCATCCTTGAGGCGGATGTTGTATTTCGGTCGATAGCGCTTGATGAGATTCATCTCCAAGATCAGCGCCTCGAGTTCTGAGCTGACAACAATCCATTCAACATCTTCGATCTTTAAGACCAACTCTGCTGTTTTGCGGCTGTGGTTGGCGGAATCTTGAAAATAGGATCGAACCCGGCTGCGCAGGTTGACTGCTTTACCGACATAAATAACCCGGCTCTCCTTGTCCTTCATCAAGTAGCAACCGGGCTTGTTGGGGATTCCCTGTAAGATTGGATTGAGACGATCAGGTGCAACCATACTACGTCGATTCTAGCATATCTGGATCACATCAAACTTACGGGAAACCTTCGCTTCATGGATTACTTAGGGAATTGCACCCCCGACCTACCATGTTGGATATTCCCATTGCGCCGTGGGAGACAGTATAATCGCGGGACTATGCTAATTATCAAACGCCGACTCCCGGTTTTCCTGATTCTCGCCGTCGCACTTTCGAGCTGCGTAAATGCTAGCACCACGACGACTCCCGGTCTACCGACGACGGTTCCAAGTTCCCCGGTGCCTACAGTATCGGCAACAGAAGCTCCCCCACAAGCGCCTCGCAGTCTAACACTCTGGGTTGCTCCGCCCTTCGCACCGGGATCAGAAAGCCCAGCCGGCGCATTGCTCACGGAGCGCTTGCGAGCCTTTGAGCAGATTCATCCTGGGCTGAGCATCCAGGTGCGAGTTAAGAGTACCGATGGTCCCTCGGGCTTATTAGAGACGCTTATCGCCGCGAATGCCGCCGCGCCCGCACTCCTTCCGGACGCGATAACATTCAGCACTTCAAACCTAGAGGATGCAGCCTCCAAGGACCTGATCATCGCACTGGACGATATTCTCCCAGCTCCCGAAACTCCGGATTGGTATGATTTTAGTCTACCCGCCGCACGCGTTGCCGGGGATTTCTTCGGACTTCCGCTCGCCAGCGAGGTAAACATCCTGGCATACCGCAGCGATCTCTATCCCTCGCCTCCCAGGAGTTGGGAGGATCTACTCGGTGAACCGCGCAGTTTCCGCTTTCCTGCCGGCGATCCGCTGGCGGTCTTCACACTGGCGCAGTATCTCTCCCTGGATGGTTTTCTCCTCAACACTGACGATACCCCAGCCCTAAACCCTGCTGTGCTATCCGATGTATTGACCACTTACAACGCAGCCCTTGCAGCTCAAATTCTCCCTTATTCCGTTAGGCAAATCTCGACTGTGGAACAATCCTGGTCTGCCCTGCAAGACAACAGTGCAGCCAGCGCAGTTGCCCCCTTAAGCACCTATTTGTTTGCTGATAATCCGGAGAAGTTCTCCGCCGTTCCTCTTCCAACGCAGGATGGCAAAGGTATCGGCCTTGCCTCGACATGGTCCTGGGCAATCGTTACACAGGATGCTGAGCGGATCCAGATCGTTGCCGAGTTGCTTGCCTGGCTTAATGCGCCTGATTTCCTCGGGTTGTGGACTCACTCATTGGGGATGCTTCCACCCACAAGCGCCTCTTTAGCTGCCTGGCCGGAAGGGAATAGCGCCGCCTTGGCCAGCAGCCTCGTCACCGTAACGCAACCGATGCCGCATTCATCGCTTCGCCTCACAATAGGACCGGTTCTTTATGATGCAGTCGAAGCCGTCCTCGGCGGAGGAGAAGCTCCAACGACAGCGGCTCAAGCCGCAGCGGAAGCGCTCTCCAATCCCTAATGTCACAGTCATTGATAGAGATCGCATTCAGGCGATGATAGAGCTCCCGCGATTTGATGATCACAAGAAACACCTACACCAGATTTCTCTGAAGGCACTCGAGGCTGCCGATGCTCATCGAGCTGTTCGCAGGCATCTACGTCTTTCCAGAGAAGGTATCGAGGCTGGTACATACACATTTGGGTTGAAATCCGGGGCGCGGATATATCTGGTCGCGTGCGGGAAAGCGGCACCCGCTATGACGAGAGCTGCTGTGGAAATCCTTCATGATCAAATCGAGGCCGGGGTCATCGCTGCACCGTGCCTTATCGCTGATCTATCCCCCTCGCTTCAAATATTTCATGCGGGTCATCCCCTACCTGATGAGGGCAGCCTGGCCGCGGGGCACGCTGCCGCGCGTCTCCTTGAGAGCACGACCGACGATGATCTTCTGCTTGCACTCATCTCAGGGGGTGGATCGGCGATGCTCGAACTGCCACTTCCGGGTATTGATCTCGATGATCTCCGTCACCTGAACACTCTTCTCATCCAATCCGGGCTTCCAATCCACAAGATTAACACCATACGCAGCGCACTTTCCCGCATAAAAAATGGCGGTCTAGCGCGGCTGGCCGCTCCTGCGCGCGTATTATCCCTTATCCTTTCCGATGTCGTCGGCGATCGTTTATCAGCCATAGCATCGGGGCCTACAGTCCTGAAACGTGCCTCGCACACCGCGGCGCGTCACATACTTCAAGAAAGCGGGCTTTGGACAGAAACCTGTGCCTCGATCCGTTCCGCCCTTGATCACCCTGATCCTCCGTTGGAGAGGGCGCGACGCCCAAGGAATATTTTAATTGGCAGCAATTCAAGCGTCCTCCGCGCAGCGCGACAACAGGCGCATGCCCTCGGCTTCTCTGTAAAAACCGTTACAACAAAAATGCAGGGCGAAGCCCGCGAAGTCGGCGAACGTTTCGGTCAACGGATAATGAACTTTTGCAAGCGCAGAACTCTTGAAAAACCCGTCTGTCTATTAATGGGCGGCGAAACCACAGTTTCGGTACGGGGCCAGGGCCTTGGTGGACGCAATCAAGAATTGGCGCTCGCCGCCGCGATTACCCTATCAGGCACACAGCGTGTGGCTGTCATGAGCTTCGCTACGGATGGTGTTGACGGCCCCACGGATGCGGCGGGTGCAATTATCACAGGAGATACAGCATCTAGATCAGCTGCGCAAGGATTCGATCCCCAAGAAGCGCTTCAAGAGAATGACGCGTACCCTCTCTTAAAAGCTGCGGATGCTCTCCTTCACATCGGTCCAACGGGCACGAACCTCAACGACCTGGTCGTCGGCCTGATTTATTGAGTTAATCCAACATCTCCGAAATTCACCTCGTTTGACCCCTCCACAAGCGCCTGATACAATCCCGCCGCTACCTACATCTTGCCCAGGAGGATTCATGCCCATCCACTTTGGAACAGACGGATGGCGGGGAGTGATCTCCGACACGTTTACCTTTCACAACTTGCGCCGTATCTCTCAAGCGATCGCTGATGCAGTCGCTTCGGAGGAGTGGTTCAACGGAGTAACAAGCAAAGCGAAACCAGATCCCAAACACATGGTGGTCGGTTTTGACACTCGTTTCCTCTCCGACCGCTACGCGGCTGAAGCCGCGCGGGTGCTCGCAGCAAATGGATACAAGGTGTATCTCACCATGGCTGATGTGCCCACCCCAGCGGTCTCATACACCGTAAGACACCTGGGTGCGATCGCTGGATTAATGATCACCGCCTCGCATAATGCACCGCGCTACAATGGGGTGAAGCTCAAGGCCGCGCAGGGCTACTCCGCTGCCATAGAACAATGCCGGAGAGTGGAGGTTTATCTAAACGACAACGAGGCTCGAGGTCGGGGACCTAATTTATTGGATTATGAGCAAGCTCGCTCCGAAGGTTTGATCGAGCGCATCAATCCCACCCCGGCTTACTACGATCATTTGAGACAACTCATCGACTTCGACAAAATCGCGGACAATCCACAGCACATCGTCGTTGATTCGATGTTCGGATCCGGCAGAGGGCAAATACGCGGCATACTTCAGGGCACTGGTTGTGAGGTGTTCGAAATCCGCGGAGAGATGAATCCTGGATTCGGCGGCATCCATCCTGAGCCTATTGGACATTACCTTGGCGCGCTTGCCGGCGCGATCGCTGCAGGCCACGGTCAATTCGGCCTGGCTACGGACGGCGATGCCGACCGTCTCGGCGCCATGGATGGTCGCGGCCAATTCGTCGATCCACATCGCATCATGGCCCTTGCACTCAAATACCTTTTCGAGAAGCGAGGTTTTCAGGGGAAAGTCGTTAAAACAGTGTCAACCACTCAAATGATCAACCGGCTGGCCGAGAAATTTGGGCTTGAGGTTATAGAGACACCGGTCGGATTCAATTACATTGCCGAGTGTATGCTGCAAGATGACGTGCTCATTGGAGGCGAAGAGTCAGGTGGGATCTCCTTCAAAGGACATATTCCAGAGGGGGATGGCATCCTCATGGGGCTTTTGCTCACGGAGATGGTCGCGGAAAGTGGCGTCCCGCTGGATGAGATGATCGCCGACTTACTCACCGAGGTTGGACCCGCCCACTATAAACGCGTTGACATGCGTCTTGCCCGTCCGATTGTGAAGGACCAACTGGTTAAACAGCTCTCAGAGAACGCTCCATCTTCTATTGGCGGCGTTGATATTTCCACGGTAAACACACTGGATGGTGCGAAGTACCTCTTGGCCGACGATTCCTGGCTCCTGATCCGACCATCCGGGACCGAGCCGGTCTTGCGGGTGTACGCGGAAGCTCGCGATCCCGAACAGGTCAGCCGGCTTCTCAAGTTTGGTCAATCTGTAGCTGAAGGGGCTTAGAAGGAAAAGCTTGATGTTCAGTCCCCGGCAATGATACCAGGGGATACCCCAAGATTTACGCGCTCTCTGTGCTCTCACCTTGAGAATCCGGGGGCTCGAAAGGAAGTGAGACCCAGAAAGTGCTCCCTTTCCCGAATTCACTCTCAACACCGACTTCGCCGCCGTGAATCCCGATGATTCCCTTACAAATGGCCAAGCCAGATCCAGAACCCTGCTGCTCTCGTTTCGCACGGTCGATCTGGTAGAACACGTCAAACAAGCCTCCCATATCCTGTTCCTTTATCCCTTGACCTTGATCTTGGATGCGAAGGATTAACCGATCATCATCAGTTTCCGCTGAAAACCGGACCCATTCACTTTCATCCGTTGAAAACTTTATTGCATTATCGAGTAAACGCCCAATGGCATCCGAGAGATACGCCTCATCTGCTACAAGGGGCGGGAGATCCTCCGGGATATCCGTAACCAGCGTCAACTCTCGTTCTTCCGCTGCCGTTTGGAAGGGTTTGGCGATCACACGCAACCAAAGACCCGTCTCTTCAATCCGACGCCTCCGGTAACGGTACGCCCCCTCCGCCTCGCCTGTTTCAATTTCCACTAATATAAGGAAATCATCAACGAGGCTGTTCAATCGCAGGGCTCCTCGGCGAATGCCTTGCATGAAATTTGGGAAATCTTCTCCTGCGATTTCCTTGCCCTCGATCTCGAGCAAATCGGAATAATTGATGATGTACGTCAGAGGCGTCCGGAATTCATGGCTTAATGTAAGCAGAATCTTGCTCTTTAAGTCGGCGACTTCCTCATCTCGTTGCTGACGGAGGTTCTCCCACCGATTAAGCTTCGCCCTTACGGCGACCAACAAATCCTCATCATCAAACGGCTTGGTGATGTAATCGTCGGCGCCCAGTTCTTTACCGCGGCGGATGTCGGCTTTTTCTCCACGCGCGGTGAGAAAAATAAACGGTATAGCGCTAAGCTCGGGCTGTTCACTCACCTTTGCATGAAATTCATACCCGTCCATCTCGGGCATCATGATGTCCGAAACGATCAAGTCCGGGTGTTGTTTTTCCAGAACCTCAAGCGCCTCTCGTCCGTTCGCGGCAATCAGCACCCTGTACTCGGTTAATTCTAGAAGTTCTCGAATCCCCTCAAGCAGCGCAAGATCATCTTCGACAACCAGAATTAATGGTTTGGTCATGGTTATCCTCTTTCCTCGTTTATCAGGGGCAACCATACAGTAAATACGCTTCCAATTCCGACATCGCTCTCAACGCCTACAAGACCATTATGCAGATTCACAATCTCCCGCACAATCGCAAGACCTAAGCCGCTTCCAGGGATCTTGTGCTCCCGTGCCATAGTACCACGATAAAAACGATCAAATAAAAAAGGTTGGTCATCCTC
This sequence comes from Anaerolineales bacterium, assembly GCA_034430395.1. GTDB lineage: Bacteria > Chloroflexota > Anaerolineae > Anaerolineales > E44-bin32 > E44-bin32. Next base: position 47,413 of record DAOUEQ010000036.1, read on the forward strand.
AGAGATCCCGGCACCATTATCTCGGACTTCCACAGACGCATGAGGAATTCCATCTTTCTCGTCTTCACTGTTGATATTCAGAGAGATCACCCCACCAGGATCGGTGTAGGTTGTTGCATTCGCGACCAAATTGGTGAAAAGGCGTATCAACTGATCGCGATTCCCCAGAACCATTGCTGAACTCTCGGTTTCACAAGCAAGGTGTATATCCTTCTCCTCACAAGTGGGGCGATGCCGCTCGACAACCTGATCAAGGATATCCGTGATCTTTACCGGTTCCATCTCGATTTCTTTCTGAGACTCCAAACGTGAGAGATCCAACAACTCCTCTATCATACTCGTAAGCCGATCCGTCTCCTGGTTGAGCACGCCCAGATACCTCTCTTGATTATCCTGTCTAGATCTCTGGAGCAGCGAAAGGTATACCTTGATATTCGCAAGAGGAGTTCGCAATTCATGTGAGACAGTAGCGACGAAATCACTTTTTAACCTATCCAATTCCTGCAAACGCGTGATATCCCGCAGAATGATCACCGTGCCAATAGAGCCTCCATTTAGTTCAACCGGTGAAGCGAGAGCTTGGAATGATGCCTCGCCGATATCGAATGATTCTTGAACCCGCCTCTTTGCTTCATGCAGGCGAGAGATATGCGTCAGCACCTCCTCACTCCATTCTCCCGCCATCAGGTTCTGCGCTTGTGGGTTTGCCATAACCAGGTCCCCAGCAAGATCGAAGACAAGTACGGCGTCCGCAACGGAGCGTAGAATCGCCTCGGTTTGTTCCTTCTGGGACTGCAGCTCGGCGGTACGGCTTGCGACTCGCTCTTCTAGCGCGGCGGCATGATCATGGATCTCGCCAAAGAGACGGGCATTGACTAACGAGATCGCGATTAAGGAGGTCAGAACTTGAAGCATCTCCAAATCCTCCTCCCCAAGCTGTCCAACTCCTTCGTTGTCAACAATCATTACCCCAAGGACTTCCCCAGCGATTGAGAGAGGCAAGATCAACTCACAGCCTGTGTTGGGAAGTTCGGTCTGGTGTCGAAACCGCGGCTCCTTGCTGACATCCGAAATCAAAAGCGGCTGATCCGTTTGTACAACCTCTTGAGCCAATCCCGCGGCGTTCAAATCTAGCGGCTCTATCCAATTCACGGGAAGCCCTTCCGGGCCGCGCAAATATGCACATGGGACCAATCCGCCGCTTTCGTTCAGCAGAATTCCTACGGCATAGTACTTAAAAACTCTCAGTGCACCCGCTGCCACTTCGAGAGCCAGCTGTTGGACATCGAGGATCGAAACCGCACGGCGGCCGACCTCATACACCAAGCGCATCTTCTCGGCACGAGCAGTGGAGCTGCGCAGCAAACGGGCGTTCTGTAATGCCACTCCCAATTGTCTGGTAAAACCAAGCGCAATTTGTAGATGGTACTTCTGAAAGAATCCCTGCACCCTGCTGCCCAGGGCCATCCCCCCGATAATCTCAGACCTCCACAAGATCGGCACACCCAACCAAGATCTGATATCGACTGGATAACGTTCAAAACCAATGAGCAGTGGATCTTCAACTACGCGTAGAAGAATGGGGCGTGCGTCGTAAACCACGTGCCCCAACGCCGATCGATCAGGCGGAACGACAAGATCACCCACCTGGGGCGCTCCATTTGAGAGGGGGAAACCTCTTACCTGGCGCACTATCAAATCCCCTTCTTCTTTGAGAATTACACAAGCAGAATCGAAGGGAACTACCGTCTTTAGTAAATCAAGGACTTGATCCTGGATGGTCTCAAAATCGAGTGCCGAGCTGAGCGCATAAACGACCTGCTGTAAGGCCCGCTTGACGCGCGCATCACGTTGTAAGCGATCCAATGATTCCACTCGAATGAGCTGCGTGCTCAACCTGTTTGCGAAGGTCTGTAGCATATTTTGGTCATGGAGGGAAAGGGTGTCGGCAACCATCAGGATCCCACACGGCTGCTCTCCCTCCAGGATCGGCAGCATGAATAGCGCATTCAGATGCAGCCTCTTGACCAAACCCTCGATCTCTGATGCAGTCGCCCAATGAAAAATTGACCGGAGGATTTCCCCGGGGCGATCTGAATAATATGAAGAAAGACCGAGGAGCACATCACCAACGGGATGCACGACACTTTCGGGGTCCGGTGCAAGCATTCCAACCTTTTCAACTAGCAAATCAATCTCATGGTTAATATCTATTGAGTAGCTTGAACCGTGTAAGACCCAATGTCGATCCACCGGATCAATGCTGATATACATCGAACTCAGCCCAAGCCCGCTGAGCAGTTTGATCGCATGTTCCACGATCATCCGTCGGTGATTTCCCTTATATTGATCAAGATGAATCCGCTCGAGTTCATCCGCTGAACGAGAGATCAAACCCGGTCGCAGATAGCCCGGAAGATCTTCGAGAAATCGGATAATGCCCGACGTTGTTTTTTTGAAGTACCGGGCAGGGAGTATATCGCCTTCGAGAGGCTGCTCCGCGAGCAGGAAAAGCTCAGGCCGGTTAGAAATTTCTTGGTAAATAAGTAATACCTGTAGGAGTGTGGGAATGTCGATGGGCAAGCCGAGGATTAAACTATCGAAAGGGCGCTCGCGCAGGGCTTGCACACAGCTATCAGCGCTCGCCCGAATCACGGCTACATACTCTTCGCAGGATCCCCGAATTGCCTTGCGTAAAAGACGCCGGCCTTCCGGATCTGGGTCAAAAACCAGCAACCGGAGTTTCATCAGTGCTCTCCGTCCCTAACTGTGCGACGAATGCAATCGGAAGGCTAAGCTGACCGTGGGGCTGTAAGCAGTTTATAGCCGCGACCCCGTCGTGTAATTAAATAAATTGGATCGGTGGGGTTGGGTTCAATCTTACCTCGCAGGCGGCTGATCAGTTTCTCAACACGAGCGTCATCAACGCTCCCGAGGTAATCCTCCCCCCATACCGCAGTTACGATCTGGAATTTATCCGTTAGCTTATCCCGCCGCTTATAAAGGAGATCCAATAACCGATACTCTAAGTCCGTGAGAACTGGGATTCGAACGCCATCAACCCATACATCGCCGGAATCAGTGTCGAGAAAAACCCCGCGCTCCTCTACATCATGTCCTCGGCTCTTCCTGGCGATGAAATCGGCAAAGATCGGTGAGAATGGTCGGTTGGCAACGAGCATGCCCAGGGAGTCTAAATGGCGCATTTGGTGCTGGGGTAAACCAGCTTTTGGTTCGAGCACCAGTGAGGATAAACCGGCTCGTTCCTCCCCATTGAGCTGATGCCACAGCTTCATGCACTCCGCGCGTGGCTGGGCCTCGAGCCGAACATAATCCGCAGAATCCCCTTCCCAATCCTTTGGTAGATGGGCAAGAGCTTGGGACACTGCCACCAGCATCCCCGGGTGCCCACCCCCCAACTCAAACGCCTTTTCCTTAAATTCCTTCTTCAGATCGCGGAGATTTAAAGCTTCAAGCAGCACGTGAGACTCTGCACTACTTAGCAGCGGCATGTTGTAGGTGAAACGGGAAAAGAGTTCAGCGAATTCATCCTCAAAGGCGTCACCGCGCAATTCCGGCAAGCTGCGCCGTGTGGCTGTCGCATAAACAAGACGATCACGAAAGCGGTCACGAAGTGCTCGCAAGTTCAGGAGCGCTCGGTTTTCCAACGCTGTGTAGATCTCGTCGAACTCATCAAACAGCAGACATAGATTTTGATCCAGTTCCTTGCAGAGTTCCGAAAGGGCGAGGTTGAAAGAGAGCGAAGCAGTGAAAGATGAATCCGCCTCTGTAATTGTCTGGTGGTACACCCTCAAATTTGTTAATAGGGCGGTAGGGATTTCTTCAGCAAGGCGCTCCAGTGTTGACCGCAGAACGACCTCATAAAATGCCTGACCCGAAATTGCGACTGCCCGGTTGCAGTCGATATATATTAAGAAACCGGACTGACCGGCTTTCGACCGATAGAACTTTTTTGCACTCTGGTCCGCCAGCGAGCGCATTAAATTGGATTTTCCGCTGTTGCTTAAACCAGCGATCGAGACACAGTGGCCCGCAGCAAGTTCAGTTAGCGCAATTTCGGTGAGGGAAGAAAAAGGAGTGACTTTCTTGGCCATCATACCTCCACATACAAAGGCAGGGTCAACATCAGGCTGACCCTGCCACCGGTAGTTCGGTTGTCAAGCAGGCGATTAATAAAGCTGCTATCAAGTAGTGACACGAGTCCGCAGACTGCGTGCGATGAATATTAAAGCCAGGAGCAGTCCACCCGCTAGAGCTATGGCTGGAATTCCGACTTCATCAGCGAACCCGGTTGCAGGAAGAGCCGTCGGCGTCGGCGTTCCTCCACCGCCTCCCTGCGCTGCTGCCAGAGTCAGCTGAGCCGCAGCCGTTGCTGTCTCCGGTGCTAAAGTAGGCAAGGTCAGGAACGGTGTCGGTGTGTCCGTTGGGAGGACAACCACCAGCGTGGGTGTCACCGTCGCTGTTGCATCCGGCAGTTCAGTCTCCGTCGGTGTGCGTGTCGGCGTTTTTTCAAGGACGACAGCAGTCTGGGTTAACGCTTCCTCAGTATTCTGTTGTTGGACAAGCACCACCTCAGTGGCGCGGGCTTCTTGCTGCCGCGGTGCCAGTACCAAAGCATAAACCAACAGACAGATCATGCTCAGAACCAGCAAGCCGCCCAGCGAGACAGCTGCGATCACGAAAGTCCGATTAGATGACTCTTCGGGCAGTGGACCGCCTACATCAAAATCTTCTGCCATGGTCTCTACTCCTCAGCTTTTATATGCCTGCTCGAATCACTGCAGTATCTCGATATTCGCCAGCGGAACTGTTTTGGTTCCAATCCCGTCAATTTCTATTATTGCGCTCTTAGCTCGGATGCCGCTAGGGTAGGTCTCCACGCGTTTAAGTATCTCCTTAACCACGGCGACTTCCCCAAGATAGGGCGGCTTTAAAACCCGGACTCGCACCCCAGGTTTCAACGTTACAACCCGATCAGGATGAGTCACTTGACGACTGGATGGCTGAGGGATGATTACCTCCGGACGCTGTCCAGGTTGCGGCCAAGCAGAGCCTGCATCCACCGCGACCTCACGCCCCACATTGCTAATAAAAAGATTAAACGCGGCTGCATTAATGGGATGATCCCCGAACCCCTCGGTGAGCAGAACCGGATAAGGCAACCTGCGTGCAACCGGGATCAATTCAGATGACATTCCACCCAGGATCACCCCGCGAACAGAGAGCTCAGTCGCCTGATGAAACGGCGCCGGATGATCACACATCCCCGCAACCAGAACTGCCCCGCGCAGATTAATATCCAACTGATCTGTCTGCAGGCGAGAGGATGGGCCATCGCCCACCAAACGCATGACGCCGAAGTTCTGCAATCCATTACCCCATACGCCTTGGATCAAGGTACCTATTGTTTCAATCGTTACAACCTGTGCCCCATCCGATGAGATGACCTTTCCGGGGAAGCCGGCCTTTATCTGCAACACTTGGCCATAGGTTTCCAGGAGAACTCGCCCGCTGTTTATCGACGCGATGCGACCTGATGCTGGGGCACGCACTGTTCTACGTGGTACTCCCGCCGGTCCCGCGAGCACATCACCGGTTTCTACTCGATCCCCCTTATGGCAGGTAATATAGCGTCCTGCATCTTTCGCCGAGACACCCAATCCGCGGACAACATCGAGGTAATAGTGCTTCGGATCGATTTCAGCTTCGGCGACGATGTCGGTTGCCTGAAGGCGTTCGTTAACACGCACTAATACCGCCCCCGGCACTGGAAGAACACGCTCGCGGCGGATAACTGTAATAGGGATGACGTGCGTCATCGAAGATAAGAATAATTCGCTCATGCTATGAGCCACCAAGCATGAGGATGCAAGAATGGTGCCAATACTTCATTCCCTAGCTCCAATATCATGCAACCACTTCTTGTTCAACTCGCGGCGACGGCCAGGATCCTTCCCAAGCACAAGCGGTCGCCCACGCGCGTCGATGATCAAACCAACGGCCCCACCCGCAATGCGCAGTGCTCCTGCTTTCCCGGGTCCTCCGAAGCCGACATCGATCCCGCGTTCAGGTCTGAGCGTAAGGTGAGCATGCTCACCTTGCCGGATGGGCACAATTGCGAGCTGACCCATTCGAACCTCGCCGACAACGTCCTCACTACTTTGCTCGAGTTCGAGGTGCAGACTGAGAATCTTGCGTCCCATCCGGGCATTCCCGACTGGCGACACAACTGTCCCCAGGCTCACGAAGCTTCCGGATTCTAAAACATGTACACTCAGCATTGGGACCGAGCCTGACGCGGCGCCAAGCGATGGGGAGAGTCCGTGCGGATCTAGCACAAGCGTTGTGATCCCTGTTGGCTCTAAGGCGTCCAACAATGTTAATGCAGCATATCCTGGTCGAGGAGCTCTTGCCAAGACACTCCCACTGGCGATAACCGGTTCCACAGGAGGCATTAGCCAAGTTGATTTGAGATCTTTGCCCTTGGGCCAGCGCTTGCGAGCGCGTTTCAGTGATAGCCGCAGAATCTCACGCGCCAATGCTAATTCTAGAAGAAGATCATCATCTTCGGTAGGAACAGTTCCCGGGTTAATCGATTTGTTATAGATGTAATCCAAGATCATTCGCTCCGACGTCTCGGATGGCAGCCAACGGGCAATATCGTTGAGACTGCAATGCCGGAGCAGAGTCGGCAAGGGTTCCCCTAATCCCAAGTCTGTTTCAACACTCAAGCGCAGATCTCCCTCGAATGCTGCAGCGATCATCGTATTGTTTGCGCCTACATCCACACCAAGAACACCCTTCGCCGGGTCGTAGATGCGGCTCAAATAGCGGATCACCCTACCGTACGCGTCAGCAGTGAGCATCATGGTGCCGCCAGACCATTGTTCCAATTCATCAAAACCGCGCACCCGTTTATTACGCGCCTCGGCGATCGCCTCTCCGAGCGCCAGACGGGCATGCCCCAGATCCTCCACACGGAGACTGGGTCTAACATTCGGTGCAAGAGCGATATCGACCCGTTCTCCCACGCGGTCGGCGATCGCGGCGCCCAGATTGCGGTTGCCTGCATATACGATCCGTGGTCGTTGATTCGGGGGGAAAAGGTCGCTGGCTACAGCGACGAATTCGATTAATTGCAGAACGGAATCCTGCGCGCCGCCATCCGTCCCGCCAACAACGAGGATCAAGTCCGGGCGGGTGGATAAGATAAGATCAATTTTTTCCGATTCGCGTCGACTATCCAGCAGGTCAATGACACCCACAAGGTCTAAATATGTCGAATCGGCGAGTCGCAATGCGCTGTCTGTTGAAACTCCCGGCATCAGACCCACAAGTACCGTTCGGACCTTCGGTCCCGCTGAAGCCGTCGCAACGAAAGTATCTACACCCGATCCCTGGCTGGTGACGGGCATGATCAGCAAGTCCGTTTCGTCGAGCAATTTCCTTCCTGTAACGGCCAGCACCTGGTCGAGAGCCATTCGAACACCCTCGCTAATATCGAACAAAGGTGCTTTTGCAGTTGACGGTGCTCGACCAGAAGCGATCAGACGAAAGTGGCCGTCGACGACATCGAATAGGCTGGCGCGCGTGCTCACGCTGCCCACATCGACAGCCAATATGGTATCGGCATCCATTATCGTACTCATAGGCTTCTCATGTCCCGCCCACTATTTGGGTAAGCACATCGTGAAGAAATTGAAATCGCTGCGCCAACACGACAATCGTTGCCATCAGCGCACCAGCATACATCACTCCGAAAGTCACGGCGATGAAGATCTGACCAAGATAAGCAAATATTTCAGCAATGCGTGATCGCCGTGCCCCCCCTGTCAGCTCCCGCTGGGCGCTGAAGCGGAAATATATCAATACACTGATTGTCGCCAGGATCAATACCAACGCGCTGATGAGGTTTTCCAACCATATAGATAGTGGTTCGCCTGAGGTGGTAAAGACGATTTCTTGTGACAGCGTTTCGGCTGCGGCCCTACTCTGCGGTATCAATGTGCCCGTGATGCTTCCGCCTACAACGACTGCTGCGCCTACACCAACAAGAAGCGCAACCGGTAAACTCCCGAATCGCGACAGCCGGGGAGAGAGCTTTAATAGCAGAAACAGCACAAGCATCCACGGAATCAGGAATGTAACGGCTCCCTCACGCGAAAACAGACTGACAAGTTCCTTGTCAATGAGCGGTTGAACAAGTGTGGGTTTTACAACATTAGCCCAGGCGATGGCGCCGGCGAAGCCAGAAGCGATCCCGATGAATAGATATGTCGCAATCCGGAAGAGGACATTGTCACCTATCACGTAGCTCAAGATCATCACTGTGACGAATGCAGCAACGATCATTTCGATGAAGTCGAGCGGTAACTCGGGCATCTAATTTATGTCTCTCCTCAACGCTCTCGCAATCTCAAGAGCCACAAACCAACTCCATAGGCTCCGCCCGCGATCAAGATTAATTCAACGGCCAACATCCCTAGCCCAAAAGCATCCCATTGCACACTTGTATCAAGCGGTAGCCCGCTGTACTGCCGATACGATACGGCTGCCGGTAATCCGGTAAGGATTCCATCCACCCTTTTCTCGGAGGCTTCAAAGTAAGGGCGCACAAGCGGTTCCGCTCCAGCGCTCAACACCATCACCAGAGGAGTATCCCCTATCCAGGGGTGGGTCTGTTCCGCCCAGGTACGTGCTGTATCTGTTCCTGCCGTTATCACGATGACCAGATTGAAATCCGATAGCTGCTGCACACCCTGGAGCAAAGGCGATCCCCAAACTGATCCTTCAGAAAGTGACTCGGGAAGATGGTACCCGGATAAAACAACGTTGCGTGGGGCAATCGCAAATAGCTGAACCGCAGTCGGTCCTCCGGAGAGATACCCCAGGTGCAGGTAGCTCTCACCATTTACCGCACCGTAATCGGCGCCAATTTGGTTTAGCAACCCCTCCGCCAGTGGTGGTCCCGTTGGGCGGGTCGAAACGGTTACGATTGGGAGTGAGCGCATTACCGCATGCTCAAGCAAAGCGCCGGCGACAGTATTAAGTTCACCGCTGTAACCGGGTGTGTAATCGAACACAACCAGAGCTGGGCGGTCCGCAGGGATGCTGCCGACAAGGTTGAGTAGGTCGCTGAAGTCGGGCGAGACCGCGCTTGGGAGGGCATAACCTTCAACACCAAGCTGATTGAAACCAAAAGGCAGAATCACAGCGAGAAGCAGGATGAGAGCTATCGCCCAACGCATGAGAGGCAGCCTGCGTCGTTCTGCCTTCACAGGCGGGATCTCCTTCTCCTCTTCTTCGACAAGACGCTGTAATAGTTCGGCTTGCGCGTATTGACGTTCAGTAACATCCAGTCGAGCTGCTGCAGTGCTCGCTGTTCGCGGCATGGCGACAACTGGCTCGGCCATTAATACTCCGCGCAATCCAGCAAGCGGTCCCGCTGATTCAACCGGCTGCACTTCCACTGATTCGATCTCGACCTCTGAACGGAAAGTGTCAACTGGCCGCATAGCTTCAAGCCAGGATGGAAGTGTCGCCGGTGCCAGGTCAGCCGCATCGTCTTCCTCTTGGACCGCTTGCGGAGTCGATGGTTTCAGTTCCCCCAGCCAATCGGGAAGCTCGATTGAATCCATATCCAAACCAGTAATTTCGGTAAAGGCTTTCTCCTCAGTTTCTCCGTCGAGCAACGCGGGTACATGAGGGAGACCTTCCGCATCCAGCAATTCGCGCTCGTCGGGGGCAGGGAACCATTCCATCTCCTCCTCAGGAAGTATGGGTTCACCTACAGCGGGCTGGAAATCATCGTCGATACCCTCAGGTGAGGGCGCGATGTCACCCGCATCGTATGAGGGTATAGGTTTCTCTTGCACCATCTCGCCTTGAGGTGTCGGAGCGGGCACATCTGGCGGCGGACCAAGATCCAATGCTTGTGGCGCTGGTTGTTCTGTTAATTCCTCAACATCTGGAGAAGGCCTGAGATCTTCTACTCCGGTTGGCTGCTCAGTGGGCGCTTCATCCCGTAAGCGCGTGATCCAATCTTCATCCTCGCCTGCCCCGGGTTGGGCGTCCGTCTGAACTTCCCTTCGAGCTCTAACCCGCGAAAGCCATTCCGGAACTTCTTCCTCCTCAGTAACATCATCGCCAGCGGCTAAGAAATCCTCCATCCAGTCGGGAATTTCTTCTGTAGGTGGCCCTTCATCGATACTCGAATCAGCCTCTCGCAGCCTTCCCAACCAGTCTGGTGCGGCCTCATCCGGTTCATCCGTCTCCGCTGCATTATCTTCCGCTCCTGAGCCCATGATTGCCCCGGCGCGAATGTTCGCCAGCCAATCATCCCCATCGCTGGGCACATCTGATTCCGCAGGTTTAATCCCCTCCACACCAGATGCCTGTTGATCTGCAGGCGGCATACCAGAGACAAGCGGCGTCAGGCGCGCTTCACAATTGCTGCAGACTTCCGCAGTTTCTGGATTCATGGTGCTGCACATGGGGCAGCGGATTTCAGCCATGCATTATTCCCCGTATGGCCGGTCAACGGCCAGTAAAACACGGAGGCCCGTCACAATGGATCCCAGGGCTACTCCAAGGAGGATGCCGCGGGCGCCTCCGGCAGCAGCCACCTGCACCAGCCAGTTTCTTAGACCAGCGAAGAAACCGAAGAACAGACTCTCCGTAGATATTATGCCTGGTCCGGAACCGATCAACACGAGCAGCGCGGTTCCAACGAATACGAGACTTATGAGATCTCTTCGCTGCGCCACCAGGCGAAAACCAGCAAGCGACAACGTGATCGCCAGCAAGGCGCTCAGGCTTGTCTCAACAGGCAGCTGGATGGAGTTGAAGAGAAATAGGACCGCACGACTGTCGGGTCCGAAGACCAGCCCTAGAATGAGTGTGACCACAAAGGTTACGATCAGTACCGCACTGTACTTCCATCCAGTTTCCTGCTTACTGATCTTTGTCCAGTGGACCAGAAATAAATTATACAGACCGATTCCTAGAGAGACTGCCGCCAGCAGAACTGCCCAACGCATGATTAACAGGCGTAATTCAAAAATGTTTCGGACAAGTCCATCCGCGGGGATTTGATCGAGCTGGACGAAGTAACCCAACAGGACGATGATCCCGGTACCGACGGCCATCGCCGCCCATAATAAATAGGTTCCGATCTTCAAAAGCTCACTCCCAGAAGGCTTAGGACAGCACCGATAACGATCCCCGTAATAATGAGCATCCGGACAGCATCCTGCACTCTCAAACTAGCCCTGTGGACTCGGCCCACATTCAGGTACGCTCCGCCGGCAAAGATTTCCTCACCGATCAAGGGATGCTCAGCAGTCGCATAAAGCAGGGCTTGTGACTGTGCATCATCCGTCCCCGCTAAGACAAAAGACCCCTGGCGCTCGCCGAAATCGGCCGCCAATGCCCCTTCTGCCCCGAAGGAGCCTGCCAGAACGTGGACTGAGATATCCTCGCTAGCTAGAAGAATCGGCAAATTGGCAACATATGAAAAGGGTGTGGGTCCTAACATTCGCCCAGAGATGGGGCTATACCGGGACAAGGCTCTAGCCTCGGTATACACCCTCCGCAAAGTATCCTGCGCAAGGATCGCCATCGCCCCATCCCCCGTAGTGGCGACAACAGGTTTATCACTCATCGTCGTCGTCTCAGCGATGCTCGTCAGAATGGCCAGCCCCGCCAGCGCAGGCGCGCTATCTGTCCCGATAACCGATCCTGTTCCTAGCGATAGGTGAACTCGCTCCCCAGCTTCGACCGCACGCTCGATCACTCCCTTTAGAGCTTCATAGCCCCTGATGGGCCTGAACGTCGCAGGTCGCCGGCGATCGATGGTCACGAAGAACACCAGAAGACCGACGAACAACAGTAATATAAAGAGACCGATTTGATCCACTCCGCCCATTATGTATCATCCTTCTTCCTGAGCATCACAATCAGTTCCGAGACGGCATCCGGGTCTTCCAGTATTTTGCCAAATTCATTCCATGTTCCAGTGGGACCGCCCACGATGGGGTCGATTAAATAAGCCGCTTGAGCGCCCAATGGCAGGATCGGTCCGCCAGCATCGAGAAAGGCGGCAACAATGCCTCCCATACCAGATCGACGAATTAATCGAGCTAGTCTTCGCTGCACCTTAAAAAACCCTCCATCGCCGCGCAGTATAGCATATCCAGCGCGCGCCGGATACAACCGTGCGCCCCAATACAGAGAGGGGAGAGAAGCCTTACTGGCCGATTGTAGACCGCGGTATTATGCGGGTCAAGCGGGCGAGATTGCACGCGCTGGGTCTTAGACTATAATTACGAACAGTTGTTCGAGAGACAAACACTATGGGAATCCATCTACCATCCTTACTTCCACAAATGCAAGAGCTCGGTCAATCCCTCTATGAGCGAAGCCTGCAGTTGTCCAAGATGGTCCCCAAAGCCATTGAAGCCCTGCATGTCACGGCCGATCTCGATCACTCCGATCTTCAATCCAGAATTATGAAGGCGGGAAATCGCTGGACTGGTGCAATTCCCACCGAAGAAGCGCTCGATCAGACGTTCCCGCCGCCTAAAGCCCCACAGAGTCTCCACGTGATCGGCGCCGATGGCTCACAGATATATCCGGATCGCCACGCATCAGCGTTCTATTATTTAATCAACATAGGCAGCATCGTCGTCTCACGCGGCAACGGCGAAACTCCCACTATCCAGCAGGAATCTCGGCTCTTTTTTGAACTCGAAGACCTTTACGGCGAAGCTGATTATCCCATCCAGAATGCTTATGTTAATCTGCGGCGTGATGTCGCCGAGATGAAGATCCTCACAGAACGGGCTGAAACCCTGGCTGGCGAGAAGACTCTTGCCATTCTGGACAACAGTCTTCTATTGTGGATGGCGCTGCAAACTGGCGGGTCAGCATCTCGGGAGACGGATCGTTACCTCCAGCAGTATCTAAAACTGCTCGATCGTTTGCACTCCTCGGAGACAGGCCTTGCAGGTTTCATCGACCGCCCGCGGAGTGTAAGCGTGCTTGCCTTGATCCACCTTGCTGGGTTACCAGGCGATCAGATTACTCAGGATTCTGTACACCTGACACCCTTCCGCGGTCTAACTGATCGGGCAATTTTCACCCATTTGCTACCACCCGGTCATCGCAGCGCGATTTTCATCTCAGCGTCACCGTTAAATAGCGACTTCCGCACGGCCGGTCACGAAATCCATTTCTTCTATCTGAAGACTGCCGCTGATGACACGGTTGTGCGAGTCGAAATCCCGATCTGGGTCGCACAAGACCCTGAGCTGCTCAATCGTGTTCATGCCGGTATTTTGCAGGATTGCCAGACGACAGGAGGGTTCCCCTATACATTGGTGCGAGCCCATGAATTGGCGGTTATCCCTCCGCAAGAGCGAGCTGCTTTCGATGATATGCTGCAACGCACGCTCATCGGACACGGTCTGCGCCCTTCACAATCTCAAAAAGCACTCACAAAAGAGCTCACCGGAAAGCGGAAACACTATCGGTTATAACAGGAGGATTGATGCCGGAATCGCCGATGATGATCGGACGCGTGACACGCTGCAGCACACGTGGTTTCGTGGGCGCTATGCAGGTATCCGTGAAAGAGGTCCCCGTGTTCGGCTCTTTTTGCCAGGCGGAAGCTCAAAGCGGGCGCAGTCACGTTGTAGGGCTGGTGTATGACATCAGCATCACGGATGACCACTTCGCTCGGCAAATAGCTGCTCTCGAAGATGTTCCCCAAGAACAAATCGCGGATGGGCAGATCAACCGCCAGGTTCCCATTGAATTTAACGCTCTGGCCGTCGGCTTCCGCGATGATGCGGGATTTCACCAAGCCCTGCCCCCGCGCCCCCCTCTTACACTGGCCTCGGTCTTCAGCATGGCGCCCAAAGACACAGTTGATTTCACATCAGAGCTTCATTTTCTACAGACGATTCTGAACGCGCCTCAACTCCCTGTCGACGAACTTCTAGCAACCACCTTGCGGTTGTCCGCGCAGATAAGGCCTGAGGGGGAACGCGAGCGGTTTCTACTTCAAGCTGGCCGCGAAATCGCCCGCTTGCTCGCCCAAGACCTAACTCGGTTGGAGAACATCCTGCGTGGTCTGCGCTCAGAGGGATGAACGATGGTTGACCGCTTACCCCCAACCAGTGATACTAAGCTCAAGAGGACAATAAATGTCAGACTCATCTGAACTTGACGTTTTTTTCGGTTCCAAACGAGATGAACGCCCTCTGGGGATTGTCCTGGAGGGATCGCTTTCCACCGGCCTGCAGGTTAAATTAGACCCGCGATATGCAATCGAAAAACTCGCCGTAGGAAGATATGTCGTCATCCAGAGCCGAAAAACCGGCAGCATTTTCTTCGGGATCATCACCGATATCGCTCTCGGAGCGACCACGCCTGATCTGCTACATCATCCACCCGATGCCTCGGATCCATTCCTGCTCGATGTGTATTCCGGCGGGGTGGCCTTCGCCACGCTGCACGTCAGCCCGATGTTAATGCTCGATGATGCGGACGATCAACCCCGCCCCATAAAGACGATTCCCTCACATTTCTCGGCCATCTATGAGGCAACGGCGCAGGATGTCGCCCGTGTATTCGGAGAGGAGGACGAGGCGCACTTCTTCATCGGAGCACCGCTGGATATGGAGGCCGTTCAGGTCAACCTCGATCTAGAAAGGTTCGTTGAGCGCTCATCTGGAGTGTTTGGAAAGACGGGCACAGGAAAATCGTTCATCACACGCACGATCCTCGCCGGCATCATACGCTCAGGCCTGGCATCGACGCTGATTTTCGACATGCATAACGATTACGGATGGTCGGTTATGGACGAGACCGGCCGAGAGTATAAAGGATTGAGGCAGCTCTTTCCAGATGGACGTGTTAGTGTGATCACACTTGATGAGACAACCTCGCGCGCCCGAGGTAGCAAGTTCGATGGGATCCTTACCATCGGTTATGAGGAGATCGAGCCTGAAGACATGGAAATGTTGGCATCCTTGCTCGGGTTGAGTGACATTCAAACCGGCGCGCTCTACTTCCTTTACCAACGTTTAGGCAGGAAATGGATCTCGAAATTACTGGATGAACAGCACGAGGAAGAGATTCAGAATATGCTCGATAGCGGTCGCATTGTGGGAGGAACGCTGGGAGCGATCCGGCGCAAGCTCGAATCCTTCATCCCTCGCATGGGATTTCTCGTACCCGGTGAGGGGTCAAAGGTGGTCGATGATATCTTCCAACGACTCAACATTGGAACGAGCGTTGTCCTTGAGTTCGGAAATTACGGAAACACTTTGGCCGCCTACGTGTTGGTCGCCAATTACCTCACCCGACGTATCCATGCAAGCTACGTCCATCGTAAAAACATTGCTGCCGGGAAGAAAGGCGAAGAGCCCCGCCCACTCGTGATCGTGATCGAGGAGGCGCATAAATTCCTCGACCCAAGCGTCGCCGGGCATACGATCTTCGGTAACATCGCCCGGGAGCTGCGTAAATACAACGTGACCTTGCTGATCGTCGATCAGCGGCCGAGCGGCATCGAAGATGAGGTGATGAGCCAGATCGGGACTCGGGTGACCTGTTTGCTCGATAATGAAGCCGACATTCGGGCTGTTTTCTCGGGTGTAAGCGGAGCAAGCACTCTACGCGAGGTGCTCGCCCGCCTTGACACCCGTCAACAGGCACTCATTCTGGGTCACGCCGTTCCTATGCCCGTAGTCGTCCGCACTCGAGATTACGATCAGCGTTTCTACGCTGCGATTGGCATGGACGAATCCGATGATGCCTCGGGGGCAAAGCCACCCGCAGAGGACAAACTTTTCCCGGATTGACCCCTTAGTTATTTTTCCACCGAATGAATCCTCACAAGAAGTATCACTTCGATTTCTCGGTCGCCGTTTCACGGCTCACTCGAAATTACATTGATTGAGAAGACCTGGTTTAAAGCATAGCCCGGAGATCCACAAAAGATCCGACCGAACCCCGCTTATCACCTGTTCATTGTATTAACAGAACATTTGTGCTATTCTGTATACAATGGATCCTGTAGAAAAACTCGCCATCTCCAGTCGGGAAACCACTTTCGAGGCCGATGGGCTCCCGCTGACAACTCGTCCGAATAACCTTGCCGGTGGTTTACAGCCATCCGTGATCAGCAGGCGCTTTGGCGATCCGGACAAGGTCCACCGTGTGCGTTCTGACGGACACGATTTCCACGTTCACCTCGCCGCAAGCGGTGGAGGGCGTCAGCTTCCCCTGCTTAAGGCCATGCTTACCTCTGCGTGTGAACGGAATTGTAATTATTGTCCTTTTCGCGCCGGGCGAGACTTCCGCAGGGTAACTTTCAGACCGGAGGAACTCGCACAGACATTCTTCGCTGCCCATCGCTCCGGGCTTGTCGAAGGCCTCTTCCTTTCAACTGGCATCTTCGCCGGCGGGGCAAACACACAGAATAAGCTTCTGGAAACAGCCGAAATCCTGCGCAGGAAGTTTAGCTATCGTGGCTACCTGCATCTGAAGATCATGCCGGGGGCTGAACGCGGCCAAGTTCTGAGCGCGATGAAACTCGCCGACCGTATATCGACCAATCTTGAGGCCCCCAACGCATCTTGCCTTCAAAAATTAGCCCCGCAAAAGGCGTTTAAAGAGGAATTGGTTGCTCCACTTCAATGGGCGCAGGAGATTCGCCAAACCTTACCAGCCCATCTTGGGTGGCGCGGTCATTGGCCCACCAGCACCACCCAGTTCGTGGTTGGCCCGGCCGGAGAGACGGATCTGGAACTCTTGAGCACCGTCGATAATTTGCATCGCCAAGCAGAATTGCAGCGCGCCTATTTTGAGACTTTTAGTCCTGTTGAAGGAACACCGATGGAGAACCACCCACCAGAGGATCCACAACGCAAGGTGCGGCTCTACCAGGCTTCTTTCTTGCTGCGCGATTATGGTTTTAATCTGGAGGAACTCCCCTTCGCACCGATAGGTAATCTCCCCAAAGAGATCGATCCCAAGGTGGCTTATGCGAATCAGGTTATCCGCGGGAATCCCGTAGAAATTAATAAGGCGGATCGCAATGAGCTAATTCGTGTGCCCGGGATTGGCCCACGCGGAGCAGATCAGATCTTGAAGGCACGCGACATATCTAAAATCCGCGAACTTGGTCAACTCCGCCGCTTTGGTGTCCTCACCAAACGCGCCGCACCTTATATCACGCTGAATGGAGCCACACCATCCAAACAGCTAACGCTATTCTGATTACCTTCGCCCGGATTTGCCTTCAATATTGAGTCCACTTAACAAAAACACCCTCGAGGCGAGCGGAAGGTGTTTTAGAAAACTCTATGCTTATTTTGTGGTCTCAGGCAAAAATGTATACAGTTTCCAACGCATTTTCACCCAGTTAATGGTTTCCTTTGATTTTGGCTATTTTGATACTTCAGCCAGTGACATTTCATTTTTTATACGCGGTTTTTATCTCCTCAAGTTGGTCGTCTGTGAGTGGCTGCGGTTTGCCAACCATTAATGCCTGGTGATAGGTCTGCAAACCCACCTCGGCATTAAACGCCGTTTCATAAGCATGGTTCAAATCGCTACCAATGGCTACCAACCCGTGCTTGTCTAGTAAAACGACTTTTAAATCAGGTCGGCTTTTGAATATCTCAACCGTGATTTCACCGACTTTTTGTGTGCCTGGGCAAGCCCAGGGTGCAACAGGGATTGGGGCGCCACAAGCGAATAATTCAAGATTTGCTGGGGGTATTTCTTCCCCCAACATCGCAAACGTGATCGCATAAGATGAGTGCGTATGACATATCCCCCCCACCTCAGCCAGATTCCGATAGATGGCTGTATGCAGAGGCGCCTCAGAAGACGGAGCTAATCCTTCGATTAAATTGCCTTTCAAATCAACGACGGAGATATCATCTACGTTCATTTGGTCATACTTCACACCACTGGGGGTGATGGCGACCAGGTCTTTACCGGCTCGGGTGCTAAAATTTCCTGCTGATAAGCGGATCAGGCCGACTTCATTGGCTTTGACGACGGTTCCCAAAAGCTCTTCACGTACGGATTGATGCTTCATCTCAACGCTCCTGAAGACACGGTTGGCAAGGCTTGTCCACGGTCTTACTCGCGCAGGGCCAACCTAATAACACCGAATTATTCATTGGCAATGAGAGAATCATAGAAAATCTTCCCTTCAATGATCTTGTTGTATCCCTTCCTCGATCTGCTTGACAATCCTATTAATGCAGCCCTTAGCAAGGTTCGATTCAGCCTAACGGCGATCATTGATTCTGCGCTGGAGTAAACGATGGATCAATATTCGGGCAGCCAACCTCGATGAGCAAGGAGGACCGGCGCCTTCAGTATGCAACATTCAGCCAGGGGCTTCCCGCCTATGGATGAATCGTGCCCTGCTGCCTTAATGCAAACCATGAAACCAATGCAGTCGCCAGCCCTGAAACAATCAGTCCTATGGCGAAGACCATTGAAGCAGTCCCCGAGCGATAACTCACGGATCCAACAATCTCGGGAATATGTTTCAAGGTGTCGGCCAATGCCAACAAGAGACCGATAGTGATCAAGCCCTGGTAACTGGCTCTGGTTCCCCGGGCTGCTAACGCAATCAATCCTGTAAGCGCAACGAAGAACGCCAAAGCAAGGAATTGCGTAGGCGGGTTGGATAAATTAAATTCTGCAGGAACGCCGAACAGGAAATCATCAATCAAATGGGCGACGCCAAACCCGGCGAAGATCGATGAAACTACGATTACGCGATTACTCCAACGGCTATGGTCTTCTACTGGTCTCATCAGGGTGCACCTCCCGAAGGAATGCTCATCAAGCAAGACCTCCATACATTGGGGGAAAACCAGTCAAATAAAGTTAGCACCCGCGCCTTTCTGCGGGTGCCAATATTTGATCCTGTGGTGTGACTAGTATTCCTTTTTAACTTTTTTTAGTTTACGTTTTTCTTTTATTGTTAGCTTTGGCTTTTTTTTAGTCTCTTTCTTGCTCTTATCTTTTTTCCCTTTGTCACCCATATTGACCCATCCTTACTAAATAATAGTCGTTTGCGTTTCATTCCCCATCATAGCACTTAAAAGCCCAACCGCCAGGAGCTTCGCGATAGTCTGCAGAAATTTATTGGATACTTTCAACCAAATGGTTTGCTGGGTCAAGAATGATTCGCACGCCCTCTTATCCGGACAGGCATCGTAGGCTCAGTCGTTATCATAAATTATCATGCGTGGAAAATTCGCCTCTTTTCGTAACAAACTCCGTCAAGCTCACGCTCATTTTATACAAATATAAGGAATCTCCTTGTATACTAGACTCCAAAGAAATGATTATCAAGGGTGGATTGCATGCCCGCTTTCACCACGATCGATTACCACGTTACCTCCCGCTGCAATCAGGCGTGTCCCTACTGCTGGGGACCGCAAGACTTCGATGAAACGGAAGCTGATTCCAAAACAGCTGCGGCTATCGTACGTAAAATCGCCCAGAGCGGCGCCCGGCGTATCGTATTC
>DAOUEQ010000037.1:0-46366 GCA_034430395.1 Anaerolineales bacterium
ATCAAGGCTGAAAAATATACAATCGTGAGGGGATTAATTAACGTCAGACCCAAGAACTGGGCGAATACTGTGCCGCTTCCACTTGAACGTATTCCATCCATTTCAAGCCTAACCGATGGCCTGATCAACCGCATTACCCCATACACACCCACCACTAGGAGCACAACTCCGCTGATGACCTTTACCTGTATTGAATAAGGGGAGATGATCTGTGCCAGAGCGCCCCCGGCGACCGCAGCCAGCGCCGCATACAAGAAATCGGCAAAAGCTGCCCCGGCTCCCGCCATGAATCCGACCCGGAAACCGCGGCGCAGACTCACATCGAGAATAAGTACCGCAATGGCGCCAACGGGAATGGCAATCCCGTACCCCGCCAGAGCACCTTCAAAGAATGCCGCCATGAGAGTCCTCAATTGACTTGCTGAGCGTCGGACCTCGCCATCAAGTGCATTGCCATGGTCACAAGCCCTCCTCCAAAATCATCAGCTCCGCCCTGGGTGCCTGCACTTCAGTACCAAGCAGCGGGAAGAACATAGAAACATTCCCACGCCAACTCTGTTTCTCTCAGGAAGGTGCCGCAGCTCCATCTGCGATGACTCCGCTCAGGTCATATTCGAGAGCACCCGTGATGCGAACCTGAACCATCTCTCCGGCGCGGATTTCTTCCTCTACAATGACCATGCCATCAATCTCCGGCGCGTCTCGATAGGAGCGGCCCAAAGAAATCCCGTCTCCACAACCTTCGATCAGAACTGGCAACGACTTACCCTGGAAGGTCTGGTTCCGCTCAAGGGAAATTCCTTGTTGAAGAGTCATCAACCTGTCTCGCCGCTCCTCTTTGATAGCCAATGGGATGGGGTCGCCAAGAGGCTCACCTGCCGTCCCCGATTCCGGGGAATATGAAAAGACGCCCACGCGATCGAACCGGATCTCCCAAATAAAGTCCAACAACTTTCCGAAAGCCTGCTCTGTCTCACCGGGGTAGCCCACGATAAACGTCGTCCGCAGCGCGAGATCAGGCATCGCTCCCCGCATCTTCTCGATCGTTCGCTGCACCCATTCGACGTTCGCCGGTCGACGCATATCACGCAGAACACTCGCATCTGCGTGCTGCAGCGGAATATCTAAATAAGGCAGGACTTGTGCATTCTTCGCCATCACTTCTATCAAGCGATCCGTTACATAGCCCGGGTAGGCATACATCACGCGAATCCAATCCACATCAGGGATCGCTTGGACAAGTTCTTCCAACAGCTTCGCCAGGCCCTCTTTCACGCCAAGGTCATGACCATAGTCTGTCGTGTCTTGCGCGATTAGAATCACCTCACGCACCCCCGCCTCCTGCAGCCGGCGAGCGTCCCCCAGAATCGCCTCCGCTGGGCGGCTCACCGTTGGTCCTTTGATCAATGGGATGGCGCAAAATGCACAGGGACGGCGGCAGCCATCGGCGATCTTCAGATACGCGCTGGCGCCACTCACCGCCACCCGATCCACCCCCTGCTCTTCCTTACCCATCGCCGGCGTCTCCGGCAGGTGGTAGAGCGGTTCCGGATGGCGCCGTTCTCGCAAACTCTGTACAACCTGAACGATATCCATCCAGCGCCGAGTTCCTAAAACCCCATCGATCCCCGGCACGTGTTCGACAACAGTCGAACCGTAGCGCTGCGTCAAACAGCCTGCGGCGATGAGTAATTGTCCTTTGCATTTACCCTGTGCAAGCTCACGCAAAACAGTCAGCGATTCTTTCTTCGCCGGTCCGATAAACCCGCAGGTGTTAACGATCAGAACATCAGCCTCCTCCGGCCGCTCACTGACTTGATATCCCGCGCGCCCGAGCAGCGTGGACATCGACTCAGAGTCTACTGTGTTCTTCGCACAACCAAGTGAAAGGAGGTGAAAGCGCGTTGCTGGCATCGGCTATTTGAGTTACCCCTCAGGAATAGTGGGCAGTGTGGTTGCGGTTTCTGTTATTACAGGGGAAGCTGTGGGTGTCAGAGTCTGAGTCGGCGTTGGGGTTTGCCCACCCCGCGGCGTCCAAACGCGAGTAACCACCTGCCCAACATCTCCCATGAGACCCTGGTCCTGTCCGTTAAAAATCGCGCGGATACCGCCGCCGTTTCCTGTGAACACTTCCACACGCTCTTGGCCGAAATAATCGTATCGCTCACCGGCGCGCATTCGACCCCTGAAGATCTCTTCACCATCCACAAGCACCTGCACCCAGGACTCCCTCTCGGCAATGACCTGTAGATTTACTGTGTTGAGAACGTTCAGGATCAGCGTCGATGTTGCCGTAGGCTCCTCGGTTGTCAGTTGTTGTTGTGTCGCCTCAACAAGTGCGGACACTGCGGGAGAGGGGGTGATTGTCGCCGTTGGCAGCGAGCTCACATCCGCTGAACTTGCCACCGCCGTGGCGTCCTCCCCGATCCCGATGGCGGCGTATAGTTTTCGACCACCCCATACAAGGACAACGATCACGCCCAGAGTGATGATAGCGACGACGAAAATATCAGTAGAAAACCAACTCGGCATTCGCATCCGGCGTTCAGGTCCTTTCTTTGCTACAGTCTTGCTGGCGCCTCTCACTGCAAGCGATCGTCGGCGCGTTGGCTGCCTGCCCTCATCGTATCGTCGTAGGAGTTCTTCGGGGTTTATGCCGAGGAATTCAGCATAGTTATGTAAAAAACCGCGCGCCTGGGCTTCCGACGGAAGCGAGTCAAACTCACCACGCTCAAGCGAATCCAGCAGAGATGCGCGGATCCGAATGATTCGCTCGGCTTCCTCAAGCGTAAGCCCTAGCCGCTCGCGAGTTTCACGTAGGGTACGACCGATCTCTTCCATATCAAATACTAGAGACAGAAAACCGCCGGCGCACTTCTCTTGGAAATACGCCGGCGGTCTTGTTCTCTAGAACTCAGTCTTCCTTTTGGCTTTCTTCGTCTGACTCCCCCTCGTCAGGCTCCACAATGATTTCGGCTTGCACTTCAGCCGGTTCCGTATCTTCCTGAACGGTTTCATCCGCTGATTGTGCCTCTACTTCAGCTTCGGCATCCTCCGCCTCGAGTTCCGCCTGCAAATCTATAAATTGGCCTACGCCCTCCAGTTCTATATCGAGGGGTTCCTCGATCTCGTAGGCTGATTCGGGCGGCTCACCCTCTCTATGTACAACGACGGTGATTTCGGGGATCAAATCTAGCGTTAGGCGAACCTTGACCTCATGAACACCGAGGGTTTTGATCGGCTGTGCCTCGATCTGGCGGCGATCAATAACCGCCCCCATCTCCTGCTCGATACCCTCGACAATCATCGCCGAAGTGATCGAACCGTAGAGCCTTCCAGTTTCGCCTGCTTTGACGCCGAAATTCAGAGTCAACTCGCTTAGCTGCTCGGCGATCGCGCCCATCTCAATATTGAGCCGGTTGCGTTCTTTCTCAGCCTGCCCACGGATGCGCTCGGTCTGCTTGAGCACCCCAGGCGTAGCGAGCGCCGCCAGGCCTTGCGGCAGGAGGAAATTCCTCCCATAGCCGTCCGCGACTTTCTTCACATCACCGGCACGTCCCAGTTTGTAAACGTCCTTCAATAGTAATACTCTCATCTGTCATCAAGCCCTTTCTTCATAATTCGAGCGCCGCATGCGGCGCTCGGGGCGAAGGGTACAACGCCCAGTGCACGGCATTGTACCAGAGCCGATCCGATTGGTCAAAGGATAAATCTACCAGCCATCAAACCACATCTCATAGGCAGTGTGCTCAGGCAGTTTTAGTGCTCTTCACAAGCGGCCGTGACGCAGCAATTCCATCATCGAACGCTCAAGGCGACCGGCGGTTTTTCTCCATAACAATCGCATCCTCCCGATCACGATAATATCGTGGCCAGCGATCAATCTCAGCGTATCCGCTTATGAGATACAAATTGTAGGCGCCCCGGTTTGATTCCCGCAGGGAGAGCCGTATCCTAGATGTACCCAATCCAGCTTCACATTCCTTGAGTAGACGTCTTGCGATGCCCTTTCTTCGAAACGTCGGGGCAACGGCGAGCGTTGCCACCCAGCCCATATCTTTCTGTCGTCGCCGATCGCCGACGATGAAACCTACGATTTCTTCATCCACTGCAGCGACGTAGCGCACCGTTTCCGGGAAGATCAGCGCAGCCAATACGTCGATCCACGGCCAAGAATCGTTCTGAAAACAGCGCTTCTCCAGACGATAGATAGGCAGAAAATCGCGCCACGTCGCCGCACGGATGTCGGGGTTCAACTCGGCTTTCAAGCTCTCTCTTGCAGCCAGAAGCTACTTGCCACCCTTCGTGAAATTCTCCAGCAAGCTTGTGAACTCCATCGGGAAGATGAACTTGGTGGCAGGATTCGCGCCCATATCCTTAAGTGTCTCGAAATACTGCAGCGTCATCGTTTTCTGATCAACCTTCTTGGCGGCGCCGAATATTTTTTCTAGAGCCGCTGAATAGCCCTCTGCCCGCAGCAATTGCGACTCGCGATCACCCTCAGCGCGCAGGATGTTCGCCTGCCTATCACCATCTGCCGTCAAAATGTTGGCCTGCTTCTCGCCTTCGGCCACATTGACCGCCGCCTCCCGCGCGCCTGTCGATTCGGTCACAACCGCACGCCGGATACGCTCAGCCGTCATCTGGCGGGTCATCGCATCCTGGACCTCTTTCGGCGGGATGATCTCGCGGATCTCGACGTTGGTCACCTTCACACCCCAGCGCTCGGTCACCTCATCCAGCTTCACGCGCATCACCTGGTTGATGTGGTCGCGATTGGATAGCACTTCGTCCAGAGAGATCGCTCCGATTACCGAACGCAGCGTTGTTGTTGCCATACCCTGCGCCGCCGCTTCAAAGTTGCCCACCTGGATCACACTCTGCATGGCCTCGACGACTTTGTAGTACCAGATGAAGTCAACGGCGATCGAGGCGTTATCCATTGTGATCGAGGTCTGGTGCGGGATTTCACGCACTTGCTCACGAAGATCGACCTTAATGGCACGTTCGATGAAGGGGATCAGGAACACGAGACCTGGGCCACGTTCGCCCATGCAGCGCCCGAGGCGGAATACCACCAGGCGTTCATATTCCTGGGCAATGCGGATTGCGCTCGCAATAATTGCCAATCCTATCAATCCGACTGCACCAACCAAACAAGAAACAAATGCAGTATTCGTCATTTCCACAACCTCCTTGAATTAGATGAGGGTTATTTCGCTTCTTCTTTAGGTTCCACCAAGAGCATCAAACCCTCGCGATCGACGACCTCAACTTCATTCCCCACCCTTACGCGGCTTTCCGACCTCGCCGTCCACAACTCGCCCAATGCGTATACCGAGCCGACCGGATTAAGTTCCGTCCGTACTTCGGCAATTTCTCCGATGACTCTATCGAGATCGATATTCGGCCTTGATTTTTGGGCAATAATCACGCTGCGAATCGCCCACCAGAAGTATCCCAAGGTGAGTAAGGACACGCTCAAGGTGAGCAGCGGGCTAACGGCCGCCCCGCCTCCCGCCGGTTGAAAGAGAAAGACAGAGCCCACGCATAGAGCAAGCGCAGAAAATGCCAGCCAGATCTCCGGACGCGGCAAGCGGAGCGAGGCGACAAACAATACTCCTCCAAGTGCAAGAACGATCAGCGCCCATGCGTTGAGCGGCACGAAGATCGTCCCCAACCCTGCCCCTCCCAGAGCTGCGAGAGCGAATATCTCCAGAACTCCCGTGCCCGGGCTTACGACCGCCAGCGCCGCCAACCAGATTCCGGCAACCAGTATCAAGTAGAGCAGACTTGGAAACAGTGGCGATTCGATGATTGTCATCTACTTTCACCTCCTCTCGGTTGAATTACTAATATAGTAAAGGAAAACTAGATTAGATTTTTCCGCTTTAGCGGACATTCAACCGACATTAACCCTATCTAATTGTGCACTAATCCTTGGGGTTCTTCAAGGACATCTCAGCGGGAGATTGAAATCCTGTCTGCGCCGATGGTATCATAGTTATCATCGTAAGGAGCTGCCAAGATATCATACCCTCTCTTCTTTACCGCTGGTATTACTGCAGGCATGCTATGGCTAATTGCGACCGGATCAGAGCCGAATCTCTCTCCTCGGCGACGCTTAACAAATGACCCGGTCATCGCTGGGGTGGTCGTGCTCGTTACAGGCTTGTTCCTAGCCAGGATGACCTTCGTTCTTCTGCATAGTAATTATTATTATGCCCACCCAATTGAGATCCTTTACACCTGGCAGGGCGGTTTGAGTGGCATCGGCGGGGTCGCCGGTGCACTGTTTGGACTGGTTATCTACAATAGAGTCAGGGGTGAATCATTTGCCGCCTGTGTTGACGCCCTCGCAATCCCGGCCGCTATTATCGCCTCGAGCTGCTGGCTTGGGTGCTGGATGGATGGTTGCGCTTACGGCATCCCCCTTGAAAGTCAATTCCCTCTTACCGGTATCGACATGTTTAACAGTGATATCCTACGCTGGCCCACCCAGGCTTCCGGGGCGATATTCAGCTTGTTGAGTGTTGGCGCTCTGGTTACCCTCAAAGACCGGCTCCCGCAGGGGGTACTCGGGATGGTAAGTTTAAACTTGATAGCTCTCGGCATCCTTGGAATTAGTTTTTTTAGGAGTGACCCCAGCCTTCTTATCGCTGGATTCCGGCTCGACACGCTAGCCGCCCTGGGGCTCGCACTTATCGGGATCGGTGGAATATGGAGATATACACAAAAATCGTAACATTTCTTTCCAACTCGAGAGCTGCTGACCTTGCCTCGATATGATCGTAAATGCCCGGTGCTAGGTGAGTTAGCGTCCATTCTGCTTCGTCAATATAAAGACGGTAGACTATTCACTGCCGAGTCTTAAAGCCACGTTGAAAGGATCAGATGAATCGATGCAGAACGAAGAATCATCCCTTATTATCGACAGCGATTTGACGCAGAAAACTCTTGTCGATTTCATCCGCAGTGAACTTTCACGCGCCGGTTTTTCACGCGCAGTTGTCGGCGTAAGCGGTGGAGTCGACTCGGCGCTCACTTGTTTCCTTGCCGCAGAGGCTTTGGGCCCCGAAAATGTTCTCGCAATCTTTATGCCTTACGAAACGACAAGTACGGATTCCCGCGAACATGCAGCGCTGGTAATCGAGGCAACGGGCTCCCGGGAGCAAACCGTGGATATAACACCGATGGTGACCCCTCTCTTCGATCGGTTCCCAAATACGGATCAAATCCGGCGGGGAAATGTGATGGCCAGAATGCGGATGATCGTCCTCTACGATCAGTCGGCTGCGTTCAATGGTCTTGTCGTGGGCACAGGGAACAAGACGGAAATCCTGCTCGGCTACACTACGCTCTACGGTGACAACGCCTTCGCGATAAACCCCCTGGGGGATCTCTATAAAACACAGATTTTGCAGCTTGCGCGCGCAGTCGGCGTCCCTGAGCCAATTGTTAGCAAACCACCCTCCGCTGATCTTTGGGATGGTCAAACAGACGAGGGTGAACTGGGGTTCACCTACGACGATGTCGACCACCTGCTTCTCCTTCTTATCGATCAGGGCCGCTCCGCAAAGGCTTGTGTCGAAGCGGGATTCGATGAGAGATTCGTGCAGCGTGTTGAAGAGCGCATGCGGCGAAACCAGTTCAAACGTGTGCCGCCTCCCATCGCCAAGCTCGGCAATCACACCTAGGCCAGGATTTCTCCAGGGCGAAGGGAGAACTACTTTATGATGATGGGGTTACTATAGATGCAGCCTGCGATAGGCGACGGTTAGATGTAAATTGACTTCTCATCAGGAAATCAATTAGGAGATGCAGATGAAGCGGGCAGTTAGTATTAGCTTAGGGACTTCAAAGCGTGACAAATCTGTTGAGATCGAGCTTTTTGGCGAACGGATTCGTATCGAGCGCATCGGCACCGACGGCGATATGGAGAAAGCCGCTCAGCTCTATCGCGAACTTGACGGGAAGGTCGACGCCTTTGGCGTTGGCGGTGCGGACCTTGCCCTCCATATTGATGGCCGTGTGTATCCACTTCACTCTGTGAAGCCGATGGTGCGTTATATTAAAAAAACGCCTTTCGTCGACGGCTCTGGCTTGAAGGACACTGTGGAAGCGCGCCTGGCGAACTTTGTAGATCAGGAAGTAGGTCTTGGAGATCGCCCCAGAAGGGTTTTACTCACAGGCGGGACCAGCCGCTGGGGTATGGCGGAGTCTTTCCTGGAGGCGGATTACGATTGTGTTTTCGGGGACCTCATGTTTGGGCTGGGCATCCCCATTCGTATCCGAACCAAGAGGGCAGTGAAAATCGTAGCTTCGTTGATCATGCCGATCGTTTCTCGCGTCCCTTTCAAATGGCTGTATCCCACCGGCGAGAAGCAGGAGATTCGCACACCGAAATGGATCCATGATTACGAATGGGCCACCGTGATCGCCGGAGACTGCAACTACATCACCCATTCTATGCCCGACCACATGGACGGTAAGATCATCGTCACGAATACGACTACCGACTCCGATGTCCGTCTATTTACAAGCCTGGGTGTGAAAACGCTAGTGACATCAACGACCGTATATGAGGGCCGTTCGTTCGGCACAAACATGATGGAAGCCGCTCTCGTCGCTGTGTCCGGAAAAGGACGCCCGCTGACAAAGCCCGAGATCCTGAGCATGATTGATGAGATCGGGCTCAAACCCCAGATGCAGACGTTGAACTAAATCCACACCCAGCCGAATTGGGCGCTTATCCATAAGGGCATAATCATCATCGTCAGCCAGCGAATACAGATTGAAGAGATACGAATGGCACTCCATCCAATTCATGACTTTGATCCGGCGAGATGAGGCCCAAAGACCGATCCTCGTTCAATCAGTTTGTCTATGAAATCTGCCGATCGATCCCCTCCGGATGTGTGATGACGTATGGCGGGATCGCATCGTGCATCGGGCAACCTGCAAACATGGACCCGTTAGCCTATGATCGCATCAAAGCGCGCTGGGTCGGATACGCGCTGAAGGACTGTCCCGACGATGTGCCCTGGCACCGGGTGATCAATGCCCGCGGGCAAATCAGCACTAGACCTGGCAGCGAGTTTCAGCGCACCCTGTTAGAAGATGAAGGAATCGCTTTCGGAAAGTCGGGCAGAATTAACCTCAAGCGTTACATTTGGAAACCACGGCCCTTAAAAAGCAGAGAACCGATTCCTGATTAATATCTTGGACCAATGCACATTTGCATCGAGAAGAGGAGGATCGATGGATGCAATTATTCTAGCTGGTGGAATTCCAACACGCGAAGACCCGCTTTATCTCGCCGCGAATGGTCAGAGCAAAGCGTTGATCGACGTCGCTGGAAAGCCAATGGCGCAATGGGTTCTTGACGCAGTTGACCGGGCGAGCAATGTGGAGCGTATCCTCATCGTCGGACTATCCGCTGATGTTAATCTTCAATCCTCAAAAACAATCGATTTCATACCAGAGAACGGAGGAATGCTCGCTAACTTGACCGCCGGAGTAGAACGCCTGCGAAGCATCGACCCTTCTATCCAACAAGTGCTGCTTCTTTCCTGTGATATCCCGACAATCACGCCGGAAATGGTAGACTGGCTTGTTCAAGGCGCCGATCCAGATTCCGACCTCGAATATTCCGTCATCGAAAAAGAAACCATGAATGCTCGCTTCCCAGGTGCATCTCGCTCCTACGTCCGCTTACAGGATGTGGAGGTATGCGGCGGTGATATGAATGTAATCCATACCCGGCTGGTCGAAGACACCCCATTCTGGGAGAGGATGGTCGCCGCACGCAAGAGCCCCTTCCGTCAGGCTGCTCTATTGGGGTTCGATTTGCTATTCCTTGTGCTCATCCGCCGCATAACCATAAATGATGCGGCAAAGCGTGTGAGCAACCGGTTGGGCCTTAAAGGACGTGCGGTTATCTCACCCTACGCGGAGATTGGCATGGACGTAGACAAGCCTCACCAGCTTGAGCTTGTTATCTCCGATCTCTCGCAGCGAACGAACGCCTGATATGAACTTTACCGCCTGGGAGGAATTTGATGCCCGTTGGTCCGCTCGACTGCGGATTGCGGAGAAACCGGGAATCCCGCGATCTTTAGCGATGATGTTCGCCCACTCCGGGGATTCTTGGTTCTGGCTGCTCGGGCTAGGCTTGTTTTGGGCTTTCGGAAACCCGGTCTATCAAGGTTTAACGATTCGCTTCATCGCCGCCATCCTCGTTCTCGCGGTCCTGGTTATGACGACCAAATTCACGATACGCCGCAGCCGCCCAGAGGGAGACTGGGGAACAATCTACCGAAAAACCGACCCTCACTCCTTCCCCTCCGGTCACGCGGCGCGGGCGGCGCTGATCGCCACGTTGGCGCTTTTCTGTTGCCCACTCCCCGTTGGGCTTGCGTTGACACTTTGGGCGCTGCTCGTTTCCCTGGCTCGCATCGCCATGGGGGTGCATTACCCCTCTGATATTCTGGCGGGTGCGCTGCTTGGTCTCATTTTCGGCGTTGCCGTCCATCTAATCACTCTCTAAACGAGAACCGGACTGGCTCCCTGCCAGTCCGTAGATATCCAACTTTCAAATTTGCCAGCTTGCTTCTACTTGTTCGCTGCCGATGGAATCAATTCCTAATCAGCGGACAGTTTCGCTAAAAGCGCCTGCCAATCGTAGCCGACGACGAGCGCAACGTCGACCTCGCCATCGGGAAGAGTCTGGAAGAGCACCTGACTCTGGGTCAGATCCAATAGGGTAACAAGGTACTGGGTCGTATAGGGATTTCCGGTGTAGTCTACGATGCGTGTCGTCGGGTAATCCATGCGATCAGCATTTGCAATCTCCGTGACATTGAAACCCAGATCGCCTAAAGCAACTGCGAACTTACCCGCCAGCCCCTCCTCACCCGCGCCGTTCAGGACGGCCACGCGTGCAAATTCATCCTCTGCGGCAGCCTTTGGATCTCCTGTATCAACCGATGGGCCGATCGCCCCGGTCGCGGTGAAAATCTCATCGCGCAGCATGCGGATTTTATCCGGAACGGGCTTTAAGACTTCCGCCGCTTCCCCACCATAGATAACTCGCTCCAGGGTCACCATCTCAGGCGGGCTGATAACCGCACGCCCGATGTTTTCAGGATTGATCTGAAAGACCATTAACCCGAGTGAGACCATCTGTTCAAGTGTAAGATTCGTGCGGATGCCAGAAGCCAATTCCTGGTAAAGTGCCGGAGCTTTCGCCACAAGTGTGGGAATCATATTCAAACGCAGAATCTGCGAGCGGATAGCCAGAGCTACCTGCTGCTGGCGCTTTGAGCGGTCAAAATCACCGCCTTCGGTATGCCGAGCTCTGGCATAAGCCAGGGCGACCTCGCCGGAGAGCATCTGCTTACCGGGTTCGAGGTCGACGGTGTTATGGGGTCCAATCGGATCGACTTTAATCGCCTCGGGAACGTCGATCTCCACACCGCCGATTTCATCCACCATGCGTTCAAACGCCCCAAAATCGATCTGTACGTAGTAATGAACGGGCACACCCATGAACTTCTCGACGGTCTTGATTGCCAACTCGGGCCCACCCCCCGGCAGGCGATCTTGTTCACCCAGGAAGTATGCGGTGTTGATCCTGCCGTGGCCGTAACCCGGGATCTCTACCCACAGGTCGCGGGGGATGGAAAGCATGCCCGCCGTCTTTGAGACTGGTTCGAGGGTCATCAACATCATCGAGTCGGTGCGCGGCGCACCTTCACCGCTCTCCCAATCACGGTAGTCAAGCCCCATCAGGAGAATCGTTACCCGCTCGTTTCCACTCCACGGGTCAGGGAGTGTCTCCAGGACTGTTATTGTGGGCGTCGCCGCATTGTCTACCTGCTGCGTCTTTGGGTCTCCGAAAGAAGGCAGGCCGATCCCGGACCACGAGGCAGACAAATCGCGAACTAGAACATAGACAAGATAGGCGGAAAACAACGCCCCAACGAGAAAGGCTCCTGCCAGGAGTCGTATCATCCAAGCCGGGAACGATTTTGTGCTCGAGTTACTGCGTCTCTTTACTGTCATTATTATCTGGATTTTCTAATTGAGATGGGAAAACCGGTTCATCGAACCGGCGGATTATATCACGTCGGCGCTTGCCCACGAGCGGCTTGCTCCCAGAGCTGCATCTCCACCTCTAACGCTTCTTCTAGCAATGCGTATTTCTCGCCCAGCTTCACAAGTTCCGTCATGTCGGTCCCAGCGTGTTCCATTGATATGGAAACCTGTGTCATT
This sequence comes from Anaerolineales bacterium, assembly GCA_034430395.1. Classification (GTDB taxonomy): domain Bacteria; phylum Chloroflexota; class Anaerolineae; order Anaerolineales; family E44-bin32; genus E44-bin32. The sequence goes on from DAOUEQ010000037.1 coordinate 12,277, forward strand.
TCGGTTTCGATAGCTGCAATGCGCGTTTCGATGGCGTTAATATCAGGCATCTTCGGAGATCGTTTCTTGGATCTCAAGTTGGTCTGTGTGGAAGCTTGCTCCATGTCAACATGTTTTTCTCGTTCCTGCTCACGGGCCTCTAAATAACTCTGGTATCCATAGGGGAATACCGTCAATGAACGCTCGTCGGTTGAGATAACCCATACCTGACTCGCCAGCGCCTGGACCAGGTAACGGTCGTGGGAGACAATCAGGATCGTCCCTGGGAAGTTGCGAATCGCATCTTGAAGCGCCTCCTGCGAGGGAATATCGAGATGATTGGTGGGCTCGTCCAGTAGAAGGAAATTCGCTCCCTGCACGATGAGTTTGAGCAGGGCCACGCGTCCGCGCTCCCCTCCGGAAAGCACCGCCATGGTTTTCTTCACATCATCGCCGGAGAATAAGAATCCGCCCAGCAGGCTGCGTGCCTCTGCAGTTGTGAGATCTTGAGAAGCAGCCATCACCTCTTTTAAAGCTGTCCTCTCCGGCTGCAGTCCACCTTGCGCTTGCTCAAAATATCCTAACCGAAGGCTTGCCCCAAGCTGGACCTCTCCCGCAAAAGGTTCCACTTCCTCAAGAAGCGTTTTAAGCAGTGTTGTTTTACCCGAGCCATTGGGCCCAATCAGCGCCACACATTCTCCGCGCCTGAGTGTGAGATCTGGAACATTGAATAACGCCTGATCATCCTCTCGAAAACCCACGACTAGATCCCGTGTTCTCAAAACGAGATCGCCCGACCGATCGGGTTGTTTAAAGGCGATGTGGGCTTTTCTCTGTGTTTTCTGGAGTTTAATTTCATCATCACGTAGCATGCGATCCAGTCGCTTTTGTCGCCCTTGCGCCTGGCGGGTGTTCTGCCCAGCTATATTGCGTTGGATGTAATCACGCTCTTTGCGGATATGCACCTGCTGGGCTTTGAAGCGCGATGAAAGATGTTCTAATCGTTCAATTCTCTGCTGGACGTAAGCGGAGTAGTTGCCTCGATAGGTTTCAAGCCCTGTGGGAGTTAGATCCCAGACGGTATTTGCCACTCGATCGAGGAAGAACCGATCGTGTGAAACGATAATCACAGTACCCGGCCAATCACGCAGCCATCTCTCAAGCCACTCAATCGCTTCGATATCCAGATGGTTTGTCGGCTCATCCAAAATGAGAAGACCCGGATCCTCGAGTAACAATCGAGCGAACTGAAGACGAGTTCTCTCGCCACCGGATAGTTGAGACAGAGGCCGGTGAAAATCATCCTTAATGGAAAATCCCAAGCCGCTCAGGACCTGGCGGATGCGCGATTGATACAAGTACCCACCGTCATGTTCAAACGCTTCCTGCAGCACCCCATAACGCGTCATCGCCTGATCAACAAGCTGCGGATCGGCCATGGATCTCTCAAGTTCGGCAAGCCGAACCTCGCGGGCGCGCAAGTCCCGAAAGGCTTCCAGCCCAATTTCCCAGGGCGTCTGATCATCAGGTCCAATATCGGGCAATCGGTCCACGGTAGCTTGAGGAAGATATCCAATCTGCAGGCTTCGTGAACGTTGAATTGAACCCCGATCTGGAGATTCAACCCCGGCCAAGATTCGGAGCAGGGTACTTTTACCAATCCCATTCGGTCCCACAAGCGCGATACGAGCTTGATGGGCAACAGAAAGGGTCAGCCCCTGGAGGACGTCCTGGCCTCCATACGATTTGCTTAGATCAATCGCCTGTAGAAGTGACATGGGATCTCGCGGGGGATTATAACCCAGGCCTTCCCACAGCTCGCGGGCGGCGATTTTCCACGTTGATGGACGCTGGGCTATAATTCCCACAAACCCTAAGAGGGTACTATTGAATGTTTGATCTACCATCTTCCAGTTATCGCAGTCTGTTGATTGCCGCCATAATTCTGGCCATCATCGGCTGGTTGGGTTTATTTCTGCTGCTTGTTGGCACGCTCCCCACCGTGGGTCCACGATGGCTCTTCTTCTTCCTGCTTGCTCTAGCAATTACCGGGACCGTGCTTCCCTTCATCTGGCTGCTCCATCGCCGGTTCGCCGAGCGGTCCGATCTTCCAGCGATGATCCTTCTGCGCAGAGCGCTGCTTGTCACGCTCTACGGCGAATTGTGCGTCTGGTTACAGATCAACCGCAGTCTATACCTCTCGCTCGCCATCCTGCTTGGGCTCGGTCTGGTTGCGATAGAGTGGTTCCTGCGCATGCTGGACCGCAGCAAATGGAGGCCGAACCGGTGAGCTTGAGAGACATCCCTTCTGTCGATCATCTCCTGAATCACCCGCAAGCAGCTTCCTTGATTTCTACGTTCGGCCACGCCCTCAGTGTCCAAGCCTTTAGAGAGCAGTTAGAGCTCGCCCGCCAGGCTGTTCTTGAGGGGACACCCTCGCCGGATGAACGTACCCTCATCGACCAAACGGGCGATATGCTTGCCTCCTGGCTCACACCCACTCTGAGGCCTGTGATCAACGCCACTGGCGTCATCATCCACACCAACCTGGGTCGCTCCCCCTTGAGTCGTGCCGCCCGAGAGGCGATGCTCTCCGTCAGCATCAGCTACAGTACGCTCGAATATGAACTTCAGCGCGGCCGTCGCGGCAAGCGTGATATGCACGCCGAAGAACTTATCACTCGGCTCACAGGCGCAGAGGCAGCGCTCGTCGTGAACAACAACGCTGCCGCTGTCCTCCTGGCACTCACCAGCCTCGCTCGCCGCAAACAGGTCTTGATCGCCCGCTCTCAGCTCATCGAAATCGGGGGCGGATTCCGCATCCCGGACGTGCTCAAGCAATCCGGCGCTAAACTGGTCGAAGTGGGAACGACGAATCGCACCCATCTGAGAGACTTCGAAGCTGCAATTCAAGATCGAACCGCTTTGATCATGCGCGCTCATCATTCCAACTTCAAGATTGTGGGGTTCACAACAGAACCCTCCCTTGCCGAACTGGTCGAACTCGGCACACGCCGCGGTATTCCTGTATTGGATGACCTCGGCTCCGGCGCGTTGATCGACACGGCACAATTCGGTCTGGGACATGAACCAACCGTGCAAGAATCACTCCAAATAGGGTCCTCGCTCGTAGCATTTTCGGGGGATAAACTGCTCGGTGGTCCGCAGGCGGGGATCCTGGTGGGGAAGAAGGTTTTCATCGACAAGCTTCGCCGTCAACCACTTGCCCGTGCCGTGCGACCAGACAAACTCTGCCTGGCGGCGCTATCGGCGACATTGCTGCAATACTTGAAAGGGAATGCCACGTCGGAAATCCCTGTGTGGCAGATGATTTCAGCCACCACGGATACGATTGAGGCACGGGCTTCAGCCTGGAGAAACCATCTGGGACAGGGGGAAACCATCCCGGGTCGTTCAACCGTCGGAGGGGGCAGCCTTCCCGAGGAAACCCTGCCCACCACACTTCTCGCCCTGGATGTAAAGCACCCGAATGCCTTCGCTGGTCGATTGCGCGGGGTAGATCCTGCGATCATCGCTCGTGTGGACAATGATCTTGTTGTATTTGATCCAAGAACGGTACTGACCGACCAAGAAAACGATCTATTAAAGGGGATCCAGCGTGTTCTCAAGCGCTGAGAAACGCAATAAGTAGAGGGTGCAGCACGGATCGCAGAACATCTGCACTTCCAAAGCACCCTCACCCAATGTCAGGAGCGTAATCATGAAAACCGACATCGACCGCCTGATGAAAGAAGCCGATCTCGACGCTTTGCTCGTCCTCGGCCCCGCAGCCCACAATGCTCCGATGGTCTACTTCACCGGTCTCGCCCACCTATCCGCCGGCGGAAATGGCCAACCTCCTTGTTTTCTACTCAAAATGAGTGGGAAGGATGCAATCCACTTCCACAACCCGATGGAGCGCGAGGAAGCCGCAGCAACGGGGCTGCTGACCAAGGACAGTTACGCAGATTACGATTATCCGGCTCTGCTCGAACAAGCGAATCGGGACAGCAACCAGGCTGCAGCACTGCTACTCGAGAAAGTTCTCTCCGAGTATAAAATCCACGGTCGTATTGGCATATCCGGGAAGATCGAATTCGGAAATTGGCTCAGGACCATCGATATCCTGCGCCGCAAATTGCCCAATATCGAAATATTGGGCGAGAACATGCTGCGCTCGGTGATCACACAAGCGCGTGTGACCAAAGACGATAGTGAGATCGAACGAATCCGAGCGATGGGACGCATCACCACCGCTGTTGTCGGAGACGTGGCCGGGTTTTTAACCTCCCATAGTGTTAAAGATGGCTACCTGGTGAACCGCGAGGGGGAGCAGCTCACAATAGGCGATGTCAAACACAAAATCAACCTCTGGCTGGCAATGCGCGGCGCTGAAAATCCCAAAGGTTCGATCTTCGCCGTTGGACGCGATGCCGGGATTCCCCACAGCACCGGAACCGATGCAGATCCCATACCGGTGGGGCAAACAATCGTCTTCGACATCTACCCCTGTGAGGCTGGAGGAGGCTATTTCTATGACTTCACACGGACATGGTGCCTTGACCACGCCCCGGATGATGTCCTGCAAATTTACGATGATGTCCTGGATGTATACGAGACAGTATATTCGGCGATCAGACCCCATAAACCCTGCCGCGATTACCAGATCCAGACTTGCGAACTCTTTGAAGCGAAAGGGCACCCGACAGTCCTTTCCAACCCCCTGACAACCGAAGGCTATGTTCACAGCCTCGCCCACGGTATCGGGCTGGACGTCCATGAAGCCCCTAGTTTCAATATGAAATTTGACGATATGTTGCTGCCCGGATCGGTTATCACCGTCGAGCCTGGGCTTTATTACCCTGACCGCGGACTTGGAGTGCGCATCGAGGATACCGCCTGGATGCGCCCGGATGGTGTTCTTGAAACCCTGGTCGAGTTCCCCAAGGATCTCGTCCTCAAGATTCGTGGAACATAAAGAGTTATCTACCTGGCGTGAACAGTGAGGACGAGAAACTCATGAGCGAAGAGACACGCATTCTGGGGATCGAGACATCCTGTGACGAAACCGCAGCGGCGGTCCTTGAAAACGGCCGCCACATCGTCTCAAATATCGTCGCTTCCCAGGCAGAGATACACACCGAATTCGGCGGCGTCTTCCCCGAGCTGGCTTCACGCGCTCACATTGAAACTATCCACCAAGTTGTTTCCAGCGCGCTCGTCGAGGCGCACGTAGGTCTTGAGTCAATCGACGCTATCGCCGTCACGCGTGGACCCGGCTTAGCCGGTTCCCTCGTTGTTGGGTTGAATATGGCCAAAGGACTTGCGATGGGCGCGGGGCTGCCGCTTTTGGGAATTAATCACCTGGAAGCCCATCTATATTCCATTTGGCTTGCCGACGAGGATGAACCGTCATTCCCTCTACTCGCTCTGATCGTCTCGGGAGGGCATACGGAATTAATTTTGATGCGTGATCACCTCCAGTACGAACGGTTGGGAGGCACACTCGATGATGCCGCCGGGGAAGCCTTTGACAAAGTCGCGCGCCTGCTCGGTCTTGACTATCCCGGTGGTCCAGCAATCGAAGAAATTGCCAAAGATGGGGACATGGACACTTTCAAGTTCCCGCGCGCCTGGATGGAAGACACCTGGGATTTTTCATTCAGCGGATTGAAAACAGCCGTTTTACGTGAGGTGCGCTCGCTGCAGCCCAGTCTTGAAGCGGGCGTGGAAGCCCCTGAAGGGGATCTGCCGATTGCCGATCTCGCGGCTTCGTTTCAGGACGCCGTCGTAGACGTGCTTGTCGGGAAAACGCTCGCCGCGGCAAAGGAATTCGAAGCCAACGAAATCCTCGTCGCCGGAGGGGTGTCCGCCAACCTGTCTTTACGATCCTCCCTTCAGGCTAAATCTAAAATTCCGGTTAGGGTTCCGCCCCTGGCACTATGCACCGATAATGCGGCGATGATCGCTGCCGTTGGGCATCGTCGCTTCCTGAACGGTCAGCGTGACGCGCTCGACATCGACGTTCTCCCGAATTGGCCCCTCACCAGTTAAAACCTCACATCATCCTATACACAAAATCTTCGCCTCTTTCTCAACACCGATTGTGAAACTGAGAGAGCGAAGGCGAAGATCCGAATGCCTTAATCAATGCAGCGGTTTTATCGTAGATTATCCGGATTCGGCGCGGTCTTTGCAGTCACCCTTACCATGACCATGTCCGTGCCCATGTCTCTCCCCATGGCCACCACAGTTTCCGCCTGCGGATAGTTTTCCATATTGAAAGCTGGATAATGCTTCCTGCACCGTGCCGCCAGCCCCAGTGGCGGTTCTAATCCCATACTTGTCGAAGAAAACATTCGCTCGCCGGCCCATTCCACCACTGATCATCACATCCGCTCCAAGCGAGGCGATATATTCGGGGACTTGCCCGGGTCCATGTTCCGCAAAATATGGGTTGTCAACGGCCTTAACTTCCATGATTGCCTCGTTCTCGACTTCCACGAGGACAAAATAAGGGCATCTACCAAAGTGCTGGCTCACAATACGATCCAGCCCTTTATTATCCTCTGTTGAAATTGCGAATCTCATGATCTAACCTTCACATTTTTTATGGACATCATTTCGTTGAATGCTAGGTCTCACGATTATTCCACGCCTATAACCCCCTCAAAGCCTTCTCGTTTTTGCGCAACCAACTTGACTCCTGCCCGGTGAACTTGCCTGAAATTCCCACCCTGGCATACCGATCTCAAAACCCCTTCGATATCGATAACTTGCGCTCCCGCGAGTATATCGATCCCATATTCAAAGAGCACCGGGCTCATCGGTGTGCTGGGTCCGAGCACGAGGACCAGCGCCTTCGGTGCACACAGCTCGAGCAGAGACTCCAGCGTGCGATTTATTAAAGCCATGCTCGTGATCGCCACGATGTCCGCTTGCGGCAGAACATCAGAGGCCGTATCTGCCGGCAGATCGCCATGGAGCGGCCTTAACTCCAGGACTTGAAGCTCTCCTACCTGATCCCGAAGGTGTGGCACGAAAGGGAAATGCCCAATCAAGGCGACGGTCCGGTTGGCACCATATCGCGCCAGAAGAGATTCAGCTGGCTCCTCTTCAACCCTGTCTAAGGGAGGATCCGGCAATAATGCATTGAGCGTCGCTACCCCTATACTAGCTAATACGGGCTTATCCTCCACGAATGCTCGTTTGATCAGCTCGCGACCGGTGTACCTCGTGAGGTCACCTGCCTCCGGTACGGCTGGCTGGCCTCGTTGGTGGGGTTCCGAGAGTGTTGACGCAAGACCGCATTTTCGCACCCCACCTTGGATAGCTACAACCGCAGTCCAATTGAGTCCCACTTGGACACACTCAATCTCACCTTCAGGCACTTGAGTAATCAGATCTTCAACCAGACTCATAATCCCTCTTCGTTCATGGATCCAACGGATGCCAGACCAGTAGTCGCTCGAAATCAACTTTTTAAGCTAATGTCCATCATCCATTGATCAGGCTGACGGTTGTCTTCAGAGGAAAATTTTGAAGCCTGGCGTTTCGAGCGCTACCTTGATTCCATCCTGCATCTTCCACTCTCTTCAACTGGCGGTAGGTCAAGGTTGAATCGAAGGGTTCAAATGAAACAATTCTAATTTCTTGCCTCTATTCCCCTTCACCATAACCAGGCAATTCAAGATCTTTGTTCCCTACTTTAACCCGCCAATACGGCGTCCATGCGACGCCGAATAAATCCACCCGGATATTCTTCTTGAAGGGAGCAATCACAGTCTCTTCAACTTCCGAGGCCACCTGCTCCCAACGCTCATGGATCTCATCGATCTCTTGGGTTAGTTCTGCCCGTAAATCATCCAACTCTTGGGTAAAATCCTCAATAACCTCTTGAGACTCCTCTACATCAGATTTCGCCTTTGAAGTCATTCTACGTTTCGTCATTGAGGTGGAAATTCGGCGTGTGCTGCGTGACCCGGAGAATAAACCGAAGACATTTTCTGCAAGCGTGGCAACCTCCTCCATTTTACGGGAACCCAGTTCGGCCTGATCCTCGGCCAGCTCACGCTGTTCTTTAGTCAGCCGGTCTTCAATGCGCTTGATCTTTGTTTTATACTTTTTCTCTAATTTTCCTACTTCGATGTCCGCGGCTTCACCCGCGGCCTCTCTGCAATGGTCCTGGAATTCGGCTTCAGATGTCCCTGGGGTTGCAAAGATTTTTAAAGTTGGATTCGATGGAATCCTCATACCCGCACCGTGGAAAACATAATCCTGAAAATCCTTCTCCAGTACTTTCAGACTCTTAGCGTCGTTCAGGGGCGCCTCCAAAGGCGCAAACTGAGCGTCAGGGCTCGGGCTAGAATCCAACGATCCTGGGTCAAGAGGGGAGATTGTCCAATCATCCCAGCGGATGAACCCTTTTGGATCAACATCCTCGGCCATCACCGCGAGCGAGTCAACATGATCGAGATTAATTTTCCGGTCAAGATATCTTACATCTGCCTGGACGAGTAACCCAGGCTTATACATCAAGCCAAGAATCTCCGATTTTGCAGGGTCTTGCATTGATTCTTTCAACGCCTGACTGGAAGTTATGGTGTTCGGGAGGAAATACTCGGAAATGCCTGTGGGAACTCTAGGGCGCCTGGTGGATGTCCCCGCAGAGTCTTCAATAGATTCCGCTCGATCGACCTTTACATCCGCCTTCGACGCGTCCCCGGCGATTGTTGAGATATGAGGTTTGTGTGCGCCGACCAACTCATTGACATCCTGCAGTTGTGTGCGCGTTATGGGGCCCCTGAGATAAGCCATAGCCCAGCGTGTTTTAAAGACTTGCTGCTCTTGTTCATGGACATTATGTAGTAAGAACACACGCTTATCGAGGCTTGAGATCAACTTATCCACACCGGAACGTTTAAATCCACTCTTCCCCGAGTCAACAGATTCTAGTCCATCCAAAAGCCGAGATTTATCCTGCTCAGTCTGCAGCTTCCCGACGAACCACGTGCCCGCATTACTCAAGGCTTTGTAATCAAGATCGACGGGATTCTGTGTTGTCAGTAAAACGCCCAGCCCGAAGGCGCGTGCCGTTTTCAATAGACGCAGCAGCGGCGGTTTTGAAGGCGGGTTGGCGACAGGCGGCATGTAACCAAAGACTTCATCAAAGTACAGAATCGCCCGCAAAGTTGATGATCCCGGCTGCGCTCGCATCCAAGATTCCACCTCAGTGAGCAGCAGTGTGGTAAAGAACATGCGCTCGCTCTCTGGTAGATGGGCGAGGTAAAACACACTGTGACGGGGTTTACCATCAGCAGCCCAAAGTAATTGGCCGACATCCAGATGCGCCCCATGGATCCAGGCCTCGAAGGAAGGAGAAGCCAATAGATTGTTAAATGTCATCGCCAGCTCAAAACGATCGTTCTCGGCGAAGAATTGATCGATCTCAAAGGCTCCCAGCTTATCAAAGGGTGGAGACTGAATCTGATGGATCAGCTCTGTGAGGTCCATATCCCGAGCGGCTTTCCACGAGGTCTCAAAGATATTAGAAAGTAGGATGTGCTCGCGCGATTGAACAGGATCTGACTCGATGCCCACAAGCCCAAGGAGCGCGGTGACCGTGCTTGAAACCCGCTCGCGGGAAGCCTCTTTATTCTCCTCCCACGAGGTCTGTGGCGCTTTAAGTGAGGACAGGATACTTACAGGAATCCCTGCGTCTGATCCAGGTGTGTAAACTGCGTATTCAACCGCATTCCGGACGGCTTCAATCCGTTCAGTTCCAATTCCCCATTCCTTTAAACCACCTTCCCAGAGCTTTGCGATCTTCTCAGATTTCTCTTCGATTGTCTGCCCATCCCGACGAGCCTCGTCCGGATCGATCCAGGGTTGGAAATCATTGGGAGCCAGATTCGGGAAATGGAGCAGTAGATTGGCCATGTCCCCTTTTGGATCGATTAAGATCGCGGGGATCCCATTCAGTGCGGCTTCTTCCAGGAAGTCGATGCACAATCCCGTCTTTCCCGAACCCGTCATACCTACAACCACGCCGTGAGTCGTCAGATCATCAGGGTCGTAGAGCAATGGCTTTGTCTCTGTCTTTCCCTTCTTCAGATCGTAAGGACGACCCAGGTAGAACTTGCCGCCGTAATCCATAAATAACCTCCTTCGCAGCCTACAGCTTCATCACTTGCTTGCAGCTCGATAAATCCGCTCAAATTCTAACAGGTACTGCTGTGCAATTTCATCGCTATGAAGTATTAAAACATTCTCGTCGTTCTTTTCCTCTGCATTTCGGGAGAAATTATACGACCCTGTAACTACAATTTCACCATCAATCAAAATAGCCTTATGGTGCATCTTGTTTTGATTGGCATCTAGCCGGAGATCCAACCCAGCTAGAACCAGCTGCCCGACATCACTCCCTGAGTTATTGACTTGGCCACGCTCGATCACTCCCCGCACTCGAATGCCATCGGCTGCCCGCGCGATCAAAGCTTCGGCCAATGGATCCGATGTGAAAGCGAAAGCCAGAAACTCGATTCTCTCCTCCGCCGCGGTGACAAGCGATAATATCCTTTGCAAAACATGATCATCCGGGGAGAAGTACACCTCCACTTCTGTCCCGTTTATGTCCACACACGGGTAAGGCGTATCTGCTTCCGATAACGCGCCGAAGCGGTCATCCATGAACATCTCTTCAAATTCGCGGGTATAACTCTGCGCGAGTTTGTTAGAACGGATGTGTATTAAATTATTGTTGTTGCGGTACGCCCCGCTGATTGTGTAATTCATCGAGCCAGACCAGACATCCAACTTGTCGATGATTGTGAACTTATGATGCATCAAGGACTCCCGGCGATCAGCAATGACGGGAATCCCGGCGCTAATCAAATCTTGAATTTCAAGTTCCTGAAGATAGTCACTTTCAACAACAATTCGAATGTTGACGCCGCGGCGGTCGGCGTCCAACAGCGCGTCTCGCAGGCTCCATAGGTCCAGTCGCATCACGGCGACATCGACGGAATAGCGTGCTTCATCGATCGCCTGCGCTAGAGCCGAATCCGGACCGTCATGCAGGTTGGACGATCCGGGGATATCCGGTCGGCTGAAGTAAACGCCATACCATCCCCCCTTAGTTGTCTCTTCAGCTACTGGAGAAGGGAGCGCATCCCTGTCAAGCAGCAAGTAAATGGTAAACATCGCCAGGAGGACAAACAACCCGGCGAGAGGCTTAAGCCAACCTCTAATTAACCTTTTAGAAATGGCAATGATCCCATTTTTAGACAATTTCATTTAGAAATTTACCCCCTAACGATGTTTAATTGTAACTACTCAAGTTGATCTCGGGATGGACATTCTGAGAGGCAGAGCGATTAATATTCTCACCCTATCTCAATATACCTTAAAGCATACTCGAGTTTCATCGTTCCCGTAGGCCGTCCAATATGGGATTCCTGAGTGGTTACATATAGTTTCGGAAATATATGCCGGGCGCGACTCATCTCTGCCTCTCTGGGGGATTAAACGTTTCTCTTGCGCAACCCATCCAGGATCCCCCCTCGCCAGACCCGGCTCCTGATATACAAGATCTGTGAAGAGCTGCAGTAAACTAGCGCCGGCGCCCATTTTTTCCACAACATCGGCGAGGTTGACTACACCCCCCACACCCATGATCGGTAAGTTTCCGCCTGAAGACTTGTGAATTAAGCGAATGTTTTCCGGGGGGCGCACTTTAAAGGAGGCCCGCTTTACTCTCCCGATTTCTCACCTCCCATGGAGTGCAACCCTCCCCTAGAGATTGTTGTGCTCGAGTCGATGACGCCATCCAACCCTCATTTCAAAATTCTTTCGACGGCATTTTCCATTTCGTTGTATTGTTAAGACACCGTTGAGTGGTTTTCTCCTTCAAACATCGTGACCTATTTGGTTTCTTTCAAATACGCATATATCATTACGCTTAATTATTTATGGCCGATACGCATCGCGGGGACAAGTCTCACTCCACCATCAACGAACAAGAGCTGTTTTCTAACAATATGCCGATCAACGTTACTTCTTGTGGATTTCCACTCCGCTCTTCAATGACATTACTAAGACACTGCGGGAGTTCTCGCCTCATCAAGGTTCCCAATCGTAGCCTACTCCTGACAACCGAATTAAAGGAGAAAAACCTATGGACCCAGTGACGCTTGCCCGCCTGCAGTTCACCATCACTTGCGTGTATCACTTCTTTTTCGTCCCCCTGACCTTGGGCTTGTCCATCCTCCTCGCCTTGATGGAGACCATGTACGTCCGGACCGGGAACGAACTCTACAAACGTATGACCAAATTCTGGGGAAAATTATTCTTAATTAATTTCGCCATGGGAGTAGTTACTGGCATTGTGATGGAGTTCCAGTTCGGGATGAATTGGTCTGAGTACTCTCGGTTCGTCGGTGATGTATTCGGTGCACCACTTGCGATCGAGGCTCTGCTGGCCTTCTTTCTGGAATCCACATTCCTTGGAATCTGGATCTTCGGCTGGGATCGTCTCTCGCCCCGCATGCACGCAGCTACGATCTGGATGGTCGCCATCGGGTCAAATCTCTCTGCACTTTGGATCCTTATCGCTAATTCCTTCATGCAGGAACCCGTGGGTTACACTATAGAAAACGGTCGGGCTGTGATGACGAACTTCTTTGCCCTGCTGAGCAACCCCCACGTCTGGGTCCAGTTCCCTCACGTGATCACTTCAGGATTAACGACCGCGGCTTTCTTCATCCTTGGGATCAGCGCCTATCACTTGTTCTATAAGAAACGCGACTCAGAGATTTTCCAGCGTTCGTTCAAGTGGGGTGCTATCGCCGGCGTGATCGGCATCTGTCTGGTGGGTCTCGTCGGCCACAGCCAAGCCCAGTACATGGTTGAGGCTCAGCCAATGAAAATGGCTGCGGGCGAAGCGCTCTGGCAGACCGAGGATCCTGCTGCTCTTTCCCTGCTGACCATCATCGACGAAACCCAACAGCGCGCTGTGTTTGACATCCGCATCCCGCGAGCGCTCAGCCTGCTGGCATACAATCGGTTCGATGGAGAGGTCCAAGGGATCAAGGACATCCAGCAGGAGTACGAGACGTTATATGGACCAGGGGATTATGTTCCACCAGTGACGATTAGCTACTGGTCGTTCCGCGCTATGGTGGGCGCTGGTTCCCTGATGCTTGTCCTTGCATTTTATGCGCTATTTCTTGTACTGACTAAACGTCTACAGAGGGCAAATCGATTCTTACATTGGATGCCCTATGCAATGGCGCTGCCCATCGTCGGTACTTCAACCGGCTGGATTTTTACCGAGGTGGCCCGTCAGCCTTGGATCGTCTTCGGCATCATGCGTACAGAGGATGCGGTCTCCCCAAATGTGTCCGTTGTTATGCTCCTGACATCGCTAATCGTGTATACATTGCTCTACGGTGTGCTCATCGTGGTCGATGTCTACCTGCTTGCGAAATATGCAAAAAATGACGCTTCAATCAGCGAAAGCCACGGCGACGCCGTTGCCTAGCCTTTAATAAGGAGGTCTATCATGGATCTGAACACTGTCTGGTTCATCCTCATCGCCGTATTGTTCAACGGCTACTTCTTTCTCGAAGGCTTCGACTACGGTGTGGGCATCCTGCTGCCATTCCTCGGTAAGGACGAGGAAGAACGGGGGAGGATCATCGCCACCATCGGCCCGCATTGGGACGCGAATGAAGTCTGGCTCATCACTGCCGGGGGCGCAATGTTCGCCGCCTTCCCAAATTGGTACGCCACGATGTTCAGCGGGTTTTATCTGGCTCTGCTGCTCATGCTCGTAGCCTTGATCTTGCGCGGCATAGCCATCGAATTCCGGAACAAGGATATACGCCCGAAATGGCGTTCCACATGGGATTGGTTGATTTTCGTCGGCAGCCTGGTTCCTCCACTACTATGGGGTGTGGTAATGGGAAACTTGCTGCTCGGCACACCGATTAATGCCGACATGACCTACATAGGTGGTTTTTGGAACCTGCTCAACCCCTACGCGCTGGTCTGTGGGCTGGCGTTCCTGGCGATCTTCACACTCCATGGCGCGACCTTCCTCAGCTTGAAACTCAACGAACCAATCTTGGATCGCGCATTCACCGCTGCGCGAAGATTATGGCCGATAGCTCTAATTGGAGGGGTCCTCGCTCTTGGCGTCGGCTACTTCGTAACGGATATGTACGAACGTTTGGGTGTCAATCCTGGATTGGTGCCCATCAGCGCAGGAGCAGCCATTCTGGCTACGGGGTGGTTCATCCGTAAGAAGCAGGGCGGTTGGGCTTTCGCGATGAGCGGGATAGGTATCATTTTCTCTACTGTTACATTCTTTGTAGGGCTATTCCCTCGGCTGATGGTTTCCAACCTCAGTCCGGAGTGGAGTCTGACGATCTACAATGCCTCCTCAAGCCCCTACACACTGAAAGTGATGACGATCATCGCCGCGATCTTTATCCCACTCGTCTTGCTGTATCAGGGTTGGTCCTATTACGTATTTCGAGCCAGGGTCACACGCGATAGCAAGCTGGAGTACTGAACGGTTTTCGGTCGCGGAAATGCTCTGCCGCAGCTCAATTCGATTCGGTCCCGAGGTTCTAACACGAAGATCCGATCGTTGGCCTCGGGGCCTTCACATTTTTATTGATAAGAATTTTTGGGGATTGTCTGTTGGAATTAAGGGCGCGGCCTCATCCACTCGGTGCATATCCGGCGGAGGAACGTCTTTGTGAAACTGGATCGCAGGATTCTCTCCGGCGCCGGGACAGCCTACAAGTCGATGGCAGTAACCATCGCGATTGGAGCAGCGGACGGTATTGCCGTTGTTTTCCAAGCCTGGACCATCAGTCGGGTCGTCAGTGCAGCCTTCCTCGAAGGCGCTGGTTTAGCGCAGATCCAATCGAAGTTGATCCTGCTTCTTTTACTGAGCCTGCTGCGGTTGGCTTTATCGACCCTCAGGGAAGTTGCTGCGCAACGTGCGGCGAATCACGTAAAATCCGATATCCGCAACCGCCTGGTCTCCCGTCTGCTAGCTTTGGGTCCAGCCTACACAAGCGCTGAGCGCAGCGGAGAACTGACGAACACAATCCAGGAGGGAGTAGAGGCGCTCGATGCCCACATCCGCCAATATCTACCTCAGTTAGCGCTGGCCGCGATCGTACCCCTCGCGATATTCCTCTTCATCCTGCCGGTCGATCTCCTGTCTGCCTTCGTGCTGCTGCTGACTGCGCCCCTCATCCCGATCTTCATGGTGCTCATCGGCGACGCCGCGGAGGCGCAAACTCGGCGCCAGTGGTCCGTCCTCAGCGCGATGAGCGCCAACTTACTGGATGCCATCCAGGGTCTACCAACGCTCAAAGTCCTCGGTCGCAGCCGGGCGATGATTGCGGAGATCGTCAACATCTCCGAGCGCTTTCGGCATTCGACGATGCGTGTCCTGCGCGTAGCCTTTCTCTCCGCATTCGTCCTGGAAATGATTGCTACGATCAGCACCGCCGTAGTCGCGGTTGAAATCGGGCTACGCCTGCTTTACGGTCGTATCATCTTTGAGCAAGCCTTTTTCGTTCTGCTGCTCGCGCCGGAGTTCTATCTCCCACTGCGCTTGCTCGGAATCCGATTCCACTCCGGTATGTCCGGCGTTGCTGCCGCTCAGCGCATCTTCGACATTCTGGATCAGCCAACCCCCGCTGCCGAAATAGATCAACCCGGTGATCACAAACGTCTCGAGTTTCATGAAGCGATCGAATTTCGAGATGTCCGCCTTGCGTATGATGACGGTAAGCGCATCGCGCTTGACGGTGTAACCTTCACCATCCCCCGGGGTAAGATCGTGGGTGTTGTAGGCCCCACCGGCGGCGGTAAGTCAACCCTCGCACAAATTCTCCTGCGCTTCGCTAAACCCGGGAGCGGTGAGATCCTGATCGATGGGATTCCGCTAAAGGATATTGATGCCGACGCTTGGCGCAGGTTGCTCTCCTGGGTGCCGCAGCGACCCTACATCTTCAACACCAGCGCAGCTAAGAACATCCGCTTCGCCCGACCACAGGCCCGGTTCGCTGAGATCGAAGCCGCAGCCGAGCGCGCCGGCGCGCACAGCTTTCTTCGCTCGCTTCCACAGGGATACGACACCATTTTAGGGGAAGGTAGCTCGCGCCTTAGCGGCGGTGAGGCGCAGCGGATCGCAATCGCCCGTGCGTTCCTCAAAGAATCACCAATCATCATCCTCGATGAGGCAACCGCTCACTTAGATGTAGAGACAGAAACCGAGGTCCTAAATTGCCTTCGCGATCTGCTCTCCGGCCGCACCGCGCTCATCATCGCTCATCGGCTACGAACCGTAGCAAACGCCGATGAGATCCTCGTTCTCGCTCGGGGCCAAATTATCGAGCGCGGCACGCATGAAGAACTGCTTCAGCTAGATGGTCTTTACGCTGAGATGATAGCCGCAGGAGAAGCGTCGTGAGGAGCACAACCCGCCGCCTTATCGAACTCGCAATACCATTCACAGGGAGGATCGCGCTTTCCATGCTGCTCGGCGCGCTCACCGTGAGCGCCGGAATAGGTCTGCTATCCACCTCGGCCTACCTCATTGCCCGCGCAGCGCTCCACCCTTCCATTGCTGAACTTCAGGTGGCGATTGTGGGTGTACGCTTCTTCGGCATCGCCCGTGGTGTATTCCGCTACTTGGAACGGCTTCAGACCCACAATACAGCTTTTCGTCTGCTCGCCAGATTGCGGATGTGGTTTTATGAACAACTGGAACCGCTGGCGCCAGCGCGATTGTTGAGCCAGCGCAGCGGCGACCTGTTAAGCCGCATCGTCGCCGACATCGAAACACTTCAGCACTTCTTCCTGCGCGTGATCACTCCGCCAGGCGTTGCCGTAGCGATGGTTTTTGCGGTAACGATATTCATCTCGCGCTTCGACTTCTGGTTATCGATGCAGTTGTTGTTTTTTCTAGTCATCGTTGGTTTGGCCATACCCCTGCTAACCAACCGACTGGCAAGACCATCTGGCGAGAGGGAAGTCGAACTGCGCAGCGACCTGAATGCCGCACTCGTCGACGGCGTTCAGGGGAATGCCGACATCTTGGCCTTCGGACAAGGTCCTTCGCATCTTAATCTGGTTTCCAACTTGACAATTGGCATCGCAAGCACGAGAGAAAGAAGCGCCTGGGTCGCTGGTCTTTCCATCGGTCTCGTTGGGTTTACAACCAATCTTGCCGTGATCGCGACATTGCTGCGGGCGATTCCGCTCGTTCAATTCGGGATACTGGAAGGGTATCTGCTTGCCGTCGTCGTCATCGCCACGATCGCCAGTTTCGAAGCGGTGGCTCCCTTGCCAGACGCCTTTCAACACCTCGAGAACAGCCTCACAGCCGCCGGGCGTCTCTTTGAGATCGTCGACGCATCGCCTGCAGTGGTTGAACCAGAATCACCCAAGCCTTTGCCCGAGTCGACCCACATTCACGCCTCGAAGCTCACCTTCCGCTATGCCAACACTCTCCCTACGGCATTGTGCGAGATCGATTTCGATATTGCTCCGGGGCGCATTCTCGCTGTTATCGGTCCGAGCGGATCGGGCAAGTCCAGCATCGCCCATTTGCTGCTGAGATTCTGGGACTACTCCAACGGTCAAATTTTACTCGGCGGAATTGATCTACGCTCACTTAGACTCGAAGAACTTCGCTCTCTATACAGCGTGATCTCGCAGGATACCTACCTCTTCCATGGCAGCATTCGCGATAACCTGTTGTGCGCAAGACCTGATGCGGGAGATGTTGAAATCTTCGCCGCGCTCGAGCAGGCTCAACTACTCGGTTTTGTCCACACCCTGCCTCAAGTCCTCGATACACCCATCGGCGAGCGCGGTCTTATGCTCAGCGGAGGTGAACGCCAGCGCCTTTCCATCACCCGCGCTCTGCTCCGCGATGCTCCAATCTGGATCGCCGATGAACCCACGGCGAATCTCGATCCGTTGACAGAGCATGAAATCATGCGCTCACTTAAAGGTCTTATGCGCCAGCGCACATCGCTTCTGCTCACACACAGGCTAATTGAGCTGGAGGATGTCGACGAGATCCTTGTGCTCCATGAAGGGCGGATTGTCGAACGAGGTGACCATAACTCCCTGTTGAAGGCGCGTGGTCTTTACTGCCGCATGTGGTCTCACCAACGCCAGGCTGACGGAATGGAAATCACCCGAACCAACCCTAGAGAGCATTAACCAACCATCATCAGCGGCGATCGCTTGTGATTACCAACCGGATGCACTATCTACCGGGTATTACCGACCCGAGAAGCGGAAGCAATCGACGAGGTGATCGTCTATGATGCCTACCGCCTGCATGAAGGCATAGCAGATTGTGCTCCCAACGAACTTAAAGCCCTTCGCTTTGAGTGTCTTCGACATCGCCTCTGACTGCGGGTTGGACGTTGGGATATCCTGCCAGGTCTTCGCCAATGGTCCCTTGAGCGTCTTCCCTTCCGTGAATGACCACAGGAAATCCGAGAAGGAACCGAGCCGGTTCATGATGTTCAGGTAAGCTTGGGCGTTGGTGATCGCAGCGTTGATCTTGAGCTTGTTGCGGACAATACCGGCATCTGCCAGCAATCGCGCTAGATCCTGATCTTTGTAATTGGCAATACGTTGTGGATCGAAGCCGTGGAAAGCGCGGCGGAAGTTCTCCCGCTTGTGAAGGATAGTGCGCCAGGAGAGGCCGGCCTGGAAGCTGTCGAGGAGAAGATGCTCGAAGAGCAGGCGGTCGTCGTACACAGGGACGCCCCACTCCTCATCATGGTACTTCTCCATGAGCGGGTCGCCGGTGCCAAAGCAGCGTTGAAGTTCTTCCATTAAGGTGCTGTCCTCCGGAGGCTTGAAAGGATTTCTTAACTCAGAAAGATGATAGTCCAGGGGCAGTTTCCGGCATCTTCATCCATCCTTTGCCGCTTGCTGCGCTGCTATCATTGCCCGTGCCTGTACTTCCTGTTTCTTGAAGGCGATGATCTTGAGCAGGTCGTTGAGCCATTTCGTTCCCCCAGTGACGAAAAGCGCCGTCAGGAGGACATCAAGCCAGGCCATGCGCGTGACCCCAAAGGGACGCAGGATGCGCAGTCCCAGGCCCAGCGTCAGGAGCAAGCCTGCAACCAGCGCAACGGCGCTCAGGATCCACGCCTTGTGGGCCTTGATCACCTTATCCAGAATTGGATCAAGCAGTTCAATCAGCTGCTGCAGAGCGAAGCTGACGATAAACACCGGACCCAGCGATTCGACCAACGGATTCATGAGTAAATCCCCTCCCATCTCATCACGTCATCGATGAACGCTATGATCATATACCATGAATACTCCGGGGACTCAAACGCTCTACGCAGGAATCCGCCTGAGTGAAGCAGAACGTGACGGTGATATTAGTCAAGGACCGCGCCCGATGATGGCTGTGATCCTCGTGTCACTCAACTACTCGTAGAACATCCATGCCCATAAAGACAACACAAGCGGCTGTGGCTAATTTTTGACTAAGGAACTCTCCTCTTTACAAGGATTATCAATGCGGCACCAATAAGCACCAATCCAAGAAGCCCTGCAGCAATGAACCCAATCAGCAGGGCAGCACGCGCAACGGTAGAAGGTTCATTGGGAGTTGGGTAGGTTTCGGTCTCTGTCGTCACCTGCGAATCTTCCCCAACAACGATCTCGACCGATGTCCTTCCTGTTTGTCCATCGCTATCGACAACCTCCAGGGTGAGCACATGCCGGCCAATGGACAGCGTCAGCCCCCACAGGTTACGGCCTTCCCCCAGAAAACCGTCCAGGCTGGATTCCCAGCGATAGCTCGGTCCATCCGGGATCGACCCGTCCTCCGGATCAATGGCGACACCTTGGAGGATGGCCTCCTGACCTGAAGCATAGAAGGATTCCGGCTCAGGAGAGATGATCATTGCTAACGGACTCTTTGTGGGCACCGTGAAGGTACCATCCGATTCATCGCAGGTCGTGTTGATGCCATCACTCACACAAACCCGCATCAGGGCCTGGTCTGATCCAGACAGATTGGCGGTGTCAATTTCAGCAGTTACCTCCCCCACGGTCATTGCTATTGCCTTCCAGGTCTCTCCTGCGTCAGGACTATACTGGACAATTGCCGAAGTCTGGTCACCATCGAGATCTTCCACCGACCAACGCACCTGGAGAAGCCCATCTAGATTGATGACTTCCCCGCCATTGGGAGCCTCTATCGTGACCTGAGGGGCATTCGCACTCACCGCTTGGGTAAAGAGCGTCTGCCCTTCGAATAGGATTTCAATTTCATGCGTGCCATCCTGCCAGGGCACCACCAGGAAGAAGTAACCCTCCTCAGGATCACTATCGTTCGCGTATGGCTGAGGACTAAACCTCTGCTCATAGAGGGATATCCCTGCCTGATCTTTGAGCCGCAATACATAGAGTCCGACATCGGGTGTAACAGTCTCATCCTCCGGCAGTACAGCCTGAAAAAAGCCCTCAGGGTCGAGTTCAACTCCATCTCGCGTGAGATATCCACTTGCTACTAATACAGTAGGCGAACCATTATCCAGCCTTGCCAAGCCCCCTGGACGGATGGAAGGAATGGCACCCACATCATCGATTGCGCGGCCAAGTTTTTCGTAGGAATACAGCGACATCCAGCGTCCACCACAGTAGCTCATAATATCTGGGGTTGTCATTCCATCGAACAACTTAAAAGGTGCCGAGTATAGATCGATCCCCCACCCACCAATGGCGGCTCGGTGTGCAGCTGTCGTTTCAGTAGAATAGTCTGGGTAATCCCCGGCGAGTTCGTCCTCGCCGCATCCACCGGGCGCGTGCCACAGCCCATGGTTATGCATCATTTCGTGACCGGCGGTGTCACCTGTTCCATCACGTAATCCATAGATCGCAGCCGAGGACCGGGCGAGCACCCTGCCATACGCCGGCATCCACGCCATACCATTGGTGTCACCATGATCCACAAGCGGGTCGATCAAAGCGAGATAGCGCGGCTTGCTGAAACCCTCGATGGTCCAGAAGCGGATCCAGTCCAGACGGATCAAGAGATGGACCCAACCTCTCGTAGCTGTGAAATCGAATGGAGCGTGGATCGGATCCCAATCGTGTGTATAGATGTCGATGTCCGACGTCGGATAATACTTCAGGATCCACTTCACACCTTCAACGATCGAATTCTTGTTGATCTTTTCACCAAAAACGTTCGCTCGCATGGCCACGATGTTAAGCTCACGCCCTTTGCGAAAGACAATGTTTTCATAGGCGGTGTTGTTCTCATAGCAGCATTCGGCTACGTCGCTTCCTTCCGGATTAACCTCAGCTTTCAACCTTAATGAAGCATTTTTATGTAGGGTCCAGTGAATGGGAATTTGAACATTAAGGGTTGCGTCAATCTGGCCTCGGAATTCCCTCACCGGATCGGAGTCGTCTGATACCTGAACAGTGTTGAGTGATTCGAAACATTCAATGGGGTTGAAGATCTCCGGATCGTAATAACCGATACAAACTCTACCGTGAACCGGAGGCGTGGTTGGGCTGATGCCGCTCGCCCGAACATAGAGACGGACCAGCGTCGGCTTGCGCATGTAGAGCGGGACGGAATTATCCTCGCAGGTCGGGTTGTTCATGCACTGGATGACCTGCGTGACCTCGATCGCCTCAATACTGATATCCAGGCTGGGTGTAGGGGTGGGCGTTGGAGGCGGTGCGTACAGGAAGCGCACCGTATCCTCGCCCTCATTCCCGGCGCTATCAACTGCATGAACCGTGATCTCGTTGAACTCATTCGGGTGCAATTCAGAGAGGGGCACCGAATCGAGCCGGAAGACGTAATCAGGTGCATATCCTGACGCAACGATCTTCCCGAAAAATTCAGTGTTGATATATACATCAAGTTCTGGATCCAGTTCACGATCCTCCCAGACCGTGCCTTCCAGGGCCAGCTCACCTTCGACATGGCGATAGCCCTCCTCGGGCAAGGTGATACTGACAATCGGTGGCGATTCGTCATCGGGTACGGGAAGGGGTTCCTCCGGGTTTCGCATGATCAGGTCATCAATAAGCTCCGGCTCACTGAAGGTGCCATACGTGATCTCTACCCGATATATCCCCGTGGCCTCGACGGATAGGCACTTCTTCACCGGAGTCGGTTCAGGGCCGAAAACCTCGCTATCCGTGAGAGTCGGCCCGGGAACACAGGACACCTCACCTTCACTGCTGGTAGTACAGGTGAAGGTCCAGGCCGTCATGGTGGCGGTGATCGGCTCGGTGGCATAGATCGTTCGATCCAATCCAACGTAGGCGCCTACGAAATCCTTCAAGTAATCGAACTCCATGACCACCGGTCTCCGTCCGCTACCGAACTCACCCACAAAGGCTGCCTGTAAGGCTTTCGAACCCGAATGCGTAACCACTGTCGGCTGTATCACAAAAAGTTCGCTTACCCCAAGGAATTTCGCGCCTCCCACGGCAGTTTGCCCCTTGAGGTTCGTGCCAGTTGCATAGCCCTCAAAATCCACCACGATTTCCCCAGCCATGCCTGTTGCGTCACACTCCGTGGGTACATCCGTGGGGGTAGGTGTTGGCGGGACGCGCGTGGGCGTCCTTGTCGGGGGCACAACGACGTTGAAATTGACCGATGTCCACAGCGTGGGTAAAAATTTGGTGATGCTCTGACAGCGATCACAAACCCAGATCGTATGCTGACCCGAGGAGGCATTGGAAGGGACCTTGAAGGTCGTGGTGAAAACCCCGTTGGGGTTGGTGCTGAAGGTCCCCAGGATGGATCCGGTTTTCGAATCCCAATGGATTTCATGGCCGCTGGTGTTGCCGGTCCATCCCGAGCCACTCATCGTCACGGAGGTGCCCGGCGGTCCGGAGTTAGGGTTGATGCTAATGGAAAGCTGAAGTATGGGTTCCGCGGCCACCGAGTCTGCGCTGAGTATCAGGATTACGAAAAGGATCAAGTACAAGATCAAACGGCCTGCCCGCTTCAATATGAGTTTATCTGACATCGCTCACTCTCCTACAGGGCACTTGATACCCTGATATACCTATCTTTCGGCGGAATCAAAACTTCCCAAACCGTCTCGACGGAATGGAATTTTGAGACGCAAGTGAACCGAAATCGATGAGGACCCACCACGCCCGCGCTCCTGCTCGCGAGCGGTTGGCTCAACTGATACCAGTCAGCGCAATTGGATGGAAGACCCCTGGAGAGAAATGATGCTAGTGCGCCCTTGCCGGTATGCTCTTTGAACATCCCCGCATCGCATCGACACCCCTATTCATTATAGGATTAAATGGATTTTAAAATCAATGAGGAGTATTGCGGAAAAAAATGTGTGCCTTATTCCTGCGCGACTTTGATCACCGTCACGCCCTCACCCCCTTCCCTCGCGCTGCCTGGTTCGAAAGAAGCCACATAGCGGTTACCCTGAAGAGCCTCTCGAATCGCCTGGCGCAGCTTTCCGGTGCCCTTGCCATGGACAACGCGTATGAAGGGTAAACCGGCCAGATACGCGGCATCGAGGCGCTGCTCCAGCGCCTCGAGGGCTTCTTCAACGTTGAGTCCTCGTAAGTGGAGTTCCAGCGGGGGTGCGGCGGTTGGTACAGCGGTTGTCCGGGTGGCTTCCATGCGCTTCTTGGTTTTCTTCTTTTCCGAGCCCGGTTCCCGGTGAAGAGAGAGTTCATTTAGCCCGGCACGCACCCGCAGCCGCCCAATCTGCACTTCCGCCTTTGAGTCGCCCAGATCCGTTACGACCCCTTCGGCGTCAAGGGTTCTCAAATAGACGCGATCACCAAGTCGTATAAGGCGGTGCGGAATTTCAGGTTCCGGTTCAAGTCGGGCAACCGATTCCTCGAGATCCTCCGTCAGCGCATCAAGGTCCTCCGCGACCGAATCAACCGCTTCCAACGATTGGCCAGCGACTTCCAGCCGACGCCGCAGAAGTATCATCTCCTCGCGGGCGATGTTAAGTTCCTCCAGTGCTTCCTCGCGCGCCTGCTGCATGAGTTCCTGGCGATCTACCTCAATATCATCCAATCGCCGCCTTAGTTCGACCTGCAGCTGCTTCCCCGTTTCCCTCTCTTCCTCCGCTTCTACTCGCGCCGCTCGCGCTAAATCACGTTCTTTGTGGATCTCATCCAGAAGCGTATCGGCGGTCAATTCTTCAGGAGAAACCATCGATCGCGCGCCCTGAACGATTTTCTCATCAAGACCCAATCGACTGGCGATCGCCAGCGCGTTCGACCGCCCCGGAAGACCGATCGTCAAGTGGTAAGTAGGTAGAAGGCTTTCGATGTCAAATTCCACGCTCGCGTTGCGCACGGCGGTGGTGCTGTGCGCAAATACTTTCAACGTTGAGAAATGTGTCGCCACGATCGTCGTTACCCGGCGATCAAGGAATTCTTGGAGGAGGGCTTGAGCAAGAGCGGCGCCCTCCTGTGGATCTGTCCCGGCGCCAAGTTCGTCGAGCACGACAAGCGATTTATCCCCAGCCTTCGCCAGGACGCGGATGATGTTGGAAATATGCGCCGAAAAGGTGGACAGAGACTGTTCAATTGACTGCTCGTCTCCGATATCTGCAAGGATCGCGTTGAAGAGGGAGAGTTCAGAACCGGAGGCAGCTGGAATATGCAGCCCGCACTCCGCCATAAGCACCAGCAATCCGGCTGTCTTGAGTGTGACCGTCTTCCCGCCAGTGTTGGGTCCCGTGATAACGAGAATATACGTGTCCGGGTCCAGGATCAGATCAATGGGGACGACGCTTTCCGGATTCAGAAACGGGTGGCGTGCCTGTATGAGTTTCAATGTCGAGCCGGGGTGTTTTCCACCCGAACGAGGCTCAAATCGGCGGATGATGGGCTCATTCGCCTGCATTGTCTCCGCGTAGCGCGCCTTGGCAAATGCCAGATCCATTCGCGCCAGCGCATCGACCGTAATCCCGATGGTTTCCGATTGCTCGCCCACAAGACTCGAGAGCTCTGCCAAGATTCGCCGTATCTCGTCCCGCTCCGCGAGCTCGAGTTCGCGGACCCTATTGTTATATTCCACCACCTGCAGCGGTTCAACAAAGATGGTGGCCCCTGATGCGGATTGGTCGTGGACCACACACTTCATGCGCCCCTTGAACTCTGCCCGCAGCGGGATGACAAAGCGCCCGTCGCGTTGGGTGATAATCGGCTCCTGGAGTATGGGGATAATCTTGGGATTGCTGATCAAGCGTTGTAGCTTGGATGTCAATCGGTCATGCGCATGGCGTAAATCACGCCGGATCACGCCAAGCGATTCCGATGCGCCATCAACCACATCTCCATGTTCATCGAACGCTTTCGAAATACGATCGATCAACCCTGGGGCGGGGTGTAGGTCGAGCGCAATGCGACAGAGTTCAGGATACGATTCCTCTTGCTTATCAAAGTTTCGGCTCATCGTCCTCGCCGCGATCAAGGTGCTTTTTACATCAAGCAGCTCTGCTGCCTCAAGGACAGAGCCTCGGGAAGCGGCTTCCACCTTGTCACGAATGTCGTGCGCACCGCCGATGGTGAGATCTGTCTTGACGCTCAACAACAAGCGCGCTTCAGTCGTCTCTGCCAGACGGCTAGATACTTGCTCGAAGTCGTCGCAAGGGACAAGCGCCCTGGCGAGTTCTTTGGACGCGGAAAACGCGGCGCGATTCGCGAGTTGCTCAAGAACAGTCGATAAGTCTAATGTTTGCAGGTCTTTGGTATCCATCGCCGGCAGTGTAACACGATTTAGAAGCCTTTTCAGGATCCAATCTATCTCCTGCCATCAACCCACTGCAGTGTCTTATGCAGATAATTCATCGGCGGAGTCTTATATAGCCAGGACCGTTGCATTGAGGATGATAATGGCTCAAAATAATCGCAATGGTATACTGCATTTAAGAAGGCAGAATCAACCGCTTAACACGCACCAACAGCCAAGGCTCCAGCGCTTCAAGCTTGATTCAAGCAAAGGGACAAAGAGTTCATAGAATTAACCGACGGTAGATACACTGGAAAGCTTTAGGGACGTACTCGATAAAGAGGTAAATGTCCTTGAGCGACTCATCAAATCCTAACCCAAGTACCTCTGAGCTATCCAAGATCCCTGGTGCTCAAACCAGGCAAGTCCTGCCAACGCTCATTCGCAGGGGCGCAAAAATCCTGCTGTTCATCATCAGCTTAATGCTCTTCATCCTGGCCATCCTGCTTATGAAGGAAGGTGCCCAAAGTTATTCATCATTCATCCGCGATTCACTCAAGGTAGATAACCCAATAAACAGCCTGGGTTTTGGTTGGTTGTTAGCATACCTGATCATGAGCGGCTCTCCTGTTGCCGCGGCCGCGCTGACTTTTTTTGATAGTGGGGTCATCGACAAGCTCTCCACCTTTACCATGATTACGGGCAGCCGTATGGGCGCAAGTTTCATCGTTCTTTTTATCGGCTCTATCTACGTGCTCCGCGGACGTGATCGTGGGGCAAATTTGGGTGTGGGTCTCCTGGCTTTAGTGGTGACCGGCTCAACCTACCTTGTCGCACTTGCTCTCGGCGGCGCCCTCTTGCAAGCGGGAACGCTGAACTCGATCCATTTGGACTCAAATATCCTGGTCCAGTCCATGGCGGACACTCTTTTCAAACCCACCATTTCAGGTATCGATCACATTTTTCCGGCGTGGAGTCTTTTCATTATCGGCCTCATCATCATCTTGCTGAGTTTCAATCTCTTCGATCGCTGCCTGCCACAAATGACGATCAAGGAAAGCCGGGTGGGCCAAGTCTCTCGCATCGTTTACCAACCATGGGTAATGTTCGTGCTCGGTGCGGGCATCACGCTAATTTCGATGTCCGTCAGTGTTTCCTTGAGCATCCTTGTACCACTCAGCAGCCGGGGCTTCATACGCAGGGAGAACGTAGTGCCTTACATCATGGGAGCAAACGTTACTACATTTATCGACACGTTGTTTGCCGCCCTTCTGCTGGACACCCCGTACGCATTCACCATTGTTCTCACATCCATGGTCAGTATCGCGGTTGTCTCCATCGTCTTGCTCTTCACAAGCTTCCACCGCTACGAACGGGCGGTCCTTGGATTGGTTGATTGGGTTATATCTAAGGAACGTAATATGTTGATTTTCATGTTGATCATCTTCGCCATACCGATCACCCTGATGCTCATCTAGGAGGAATGGACACTATGCGCATCCTGATCGCAACGGATGGATTGCCACACTCGGAACAGGCCGTCCATCTTTCTGCCAAACTTGCAGATGCTGCCCGCGTCAAGCTTACCATTCTCACTGTCGTCAAACGCGAGTCAGATCTTCCGAATGCGGAGAAGATTCTCGATATGGCGACTGCATCTCTTCCTGAAGGAACTCTTGAGTTCCAAACCAGGACGCGTGTTGGCAATATGGCCGAGGAGATCGTGCACGAAGCCCTGGAGGGTATGTACAATCTTGTGGTTATCGGAATGGGATTTGGAGGAACTCTGCTACAGCGGCTGCTTTTGCCAACCGGCGAGTGGGTGCTCGAGCACGGACCAAGCTCGGTGATTGTGGTGAAGGGGCAAGCTGTTCTACCCAAGAGAATCCTGATCTGTGACAGCGGCGTCGACAGTAGCACGCTTCTCGATCAATTCAAGCAGCTCTTCTCAAATCTTCTACTAGAAGATACACACTTAACCGTCCTACATGTCATGTCCCAAATCAGCGCCGGTCCCGGTGTGAGCGGATGGCAATTGCGGGCCGATGCAGATGAACTTATCGAAGCCAATACGCCCGAAGGTGAGATATTAGATCAAGACACACAAGTCTTGGATGAATTGCAGCAGGAAATTGAGGCGAAGGTCCGCCACGGTCTCGTCGTTGACGAGATCATTGCCGAAGCCCGCGGTGGTGAGTATGACCTGATCGTCATCGGCGAGCATCAAAACGGTTTCTGGGAGCGACTCGTGCTCGACAATCTCGCCCATCAGATCGTCGCCGCTGCAGACAGGCCCGTTATGATCATCAAGAAGCAAGCCCTCAAAGTCAGTCCAAAATAAATATTTGTGCATTTCCAGCGTCACCCGCATCTTGCTTAACTTGACTCCATACCTCGGTCTTCGACTCTAAAAAACCTTACACCCTTTCAAAGAAAATCTGCCTTTTATCACTATAGAGTCGCTGCTTTTCAGTTCACAATTAGATGATCTAACACCTCTCAGGGTAAATCAATCCTCGTCCAACGCAAGGAGGCAAAATATGCCTGACCTTACCCAAGCTTTCCTCGAACTCATCCGATTAACCTCAACCGACCTATCCCCTGATGTGGAATCGTCCTTGAGGCGTGCTCGGGAACAAGAGGCATCAGGTTCGGCTGCACAAAGTGCGCTTGATACAATCCTAGAAAATGTCGCCCTTGCGCGGCAGAACTCCACGCCGATCTGTCAGGATACCGGCACACCGATATTCTATGTTCAGCATCCACCAGGATGGAGCACGTCGAAACTTACGGAACAGATCCGTGCCGCAGTCGCCGAGGCCACGAAAAGGACTTACCTGCGACCAAACGCCGTCGACACTGTCACCGGGAAGAACAGCGGGAACAACCTTGGAGATCCGGCCTTCCCCACGATTCACTTCGAAGAAACAGAAGGGGAAGATCTACTGGTTGACCTGATCCTAAAAGGCGGGGGGTGTGAAAACGTTGGTGCTCAATACTCGCTACCGAATGGCCGACTCGGCGCCGGCCGGGATTTTGAAGGGGTGCGGAAAGTGGTTCTGGATGCCGTGTTCAACGCGCAGGGAAAAGGCTGCGCCCCCGGCGTGCTCGGTGTAGCCATCGGCGGGGATCGCGGCTCGTCTTACTACGCCTCGAAAGAAGCGCTCTTCCGTAAACTCGACGATGAAAACACAGATTCTGAACTGTCAAAGCTCGAACATCGACTCATGGAAGATGCGAATAAGCTTCAGATCGGACCGATGGGCTTCGGTGGCGAGACGACGGTTTTGGGAGTCAAAGCCAAGAGCTTGCACCGACTTCCGGCCAGCTACTTTGTCTCCGTTTCCTATATGTGCTGGGCACACCGGCGGCGACGCATGACTATCCACGGCGACGAAACAATATACGAGTAAGGGAGAGCCCCCATGCAGAAGATTACACTACCCATTACGGATGATGTCATCCGCGAGTTGAGAGTTGGTGATTCGGTCTCCCTCACCGGGGTAA
Organism: Anaerolineales bacterium; assembly: GCA_034430395.1. GTDB lineage: Bacteria > Chloroflexota > Anaerolineae > Anaerolineales > E44-bin32 > E44-bin32. Next base: position 41,534 of record DAOUEQ010000037.1, read on the forward strand.
TGATTACCGGTCGCGATGCCGTGCATAAATGGATGATCGACACCTTCGTCCAGAAGAGCCGCAAACCTGAGGGCGACGATGAGATGGTATATGAGGCGCTAGTACCCATACTTGATGGTGGCGCAATATACCATTGTGGGCCTGTCGTTGCAGGCCTGGATACTGGTGATTATTCCTTCGTCGCCGCAGGCCCGACAACGAGCATCCGCGAGGAACCCTACCAGGGCGATGTGATGCGGCACTTCAACCTCAAAGCTGTTATCGGGAAAGGTGGGATGGGGCCGAAAACGCTGGAAGCTTGTAATGAGGTGCCGGGCGTGTACTTGCACGCGATCGGTGGGGCTGCTTCCTTGATCGCACAGTCCGTTCAACAGGTGCGCGCTGTCCACAAACTCGACTTCGGGGTTCCCGAGGCGATATGGGTGATCGAGGTCAAGGATTTCCCCGCTGTAGTGACTATGGATTCCCACAGCAGCAGCGTACATGTAGAAGTCGAGACACACTCAAAAGCACAGCTCGACAAGCTGCTTGCATCCTGATCGTGCTGGACCTGGTAATTAAAAGCACGCGCCCTTATGAGGCGCGTGTTGATTCTTAAAGCAGATGGATCTTGTGTTTAGTCACCAAGCAAGCTGTTGTCCTGGAGAAAAGTAAATTCAGCATCTATCCCATTGACCGTCGCTGTGTAATCCCCGGCGGGCAACCCATAAACATCGAGTGGGATATTCTGCTCAAATACCTCGATTACCTGAATACACATCACTTCCGCCTCGCGCAAGGTCGTGATGAGCACTTTGAATTGGCTGCCATCCCGTTCAACGGAGACGGTTTCAATCTCTGTACAGGGATCGGGAAGATATCCCTTAACGGAGATGTGGACTTGAAGAGGGAAAGATTCAAGAAACACGATCTCGACATTCTCCACCACGGCCTCTCCGCAAATGAACTCTCCTGAACCCTTCGGCGCGGGTGAGCCCTTCATTCCTCTTGGCGCACAACCTGTGATAAGCACAATCGCTAGAATGCTCGGCAACAAATAAGTTCTATGATTCATGTGGGACCCGCTTTAACTCAGTTCTGCTACCCTTATCGGTTTACACTGAAGAGACGAATCAACACATCGGTAAGTTCCCGATTTCTATAGATGGGTATTGCATCCGGCGCGGTTTGAAGTCCACATAGATTGTGGTCAGTTCGAGAGCAAACTAACGCTGATTCACCCTAACTTTGCCGGTTTGACCGGTTGTGATGTTCGCCCGAGGAAAATTGGGCCTTCATCCCGCTCAAGAAGCCCGGTACCACCTCTCGCGGAAACCGGGGCCACGTTACAACAACGGCTGCGAGGATCCAAGATACGATCCACAAGCCAGCCGACGGTGTGTATCTGAGGGCAACGTAGGTGAACCAACCATAGATTGGAGCCTGGAAGAGCATCCCCATTGTGCGGGGGATCCCCGCCCACCAGAAGTACATCGCCCAGATCAGGATATAGACCACACCGACGGTCAGTTGCACATAGCCGGTGGCTATTGTGTAAATCAATAGGCCAAGCGCAACCGCCATATCGATCTGAAGGTCATGGTCACCTATCCAGGAGTCGTAGAGTATCCGGCTTCGGCGCGCGAGGGCACCGTCGAATACATCCCCGGTCCAGTCTGCAATAAGCAGCATAACCGCCAAAGCCAGACTTTCTTGACCTCCGGTCACTGCCAGCCAGGGGAAAATAATGATAAGCAGTCCGCGAGTGAACGTAAGCAAATCAGCAACTTGCTTGGCGACCACCTGGCACCCTCCTTATCCACAAGGGTTCAACCATGGCCGATCTAACTCAATACTACACCAGTTTTCGCGGCGTTCCTGATATTATTCCGACTTTTTACTCCCATCCTTTGAATCCTTCTTCGTCTTTACGCCACCTTCGCCCAGATTCTCGGCCACTCCCTTAGCGTTCTCAGAAAGGGCGGCTTGATAAACGCTACCCGATGGAGAACCACGATCATGCAGCCAATTGGACTTCGGTTTGCATCTAAACAAGAATCCTGCCCTCACAACAAGTTCGCCCCTATGGTTGAGCCGGCAATTACCTAAGACTTCTACAGTCCCTTTGCCATACAATAGCCGAACGCCGCAGCCTTCCAGTATGATTCGCGTTGTCTATGTATCATCGACGGCGATGGCGTCCTCGATCCTATGCTTCCAACATGCAAAGATGGCTTAGCTGAACCCTGATACAATTCTGCCATGCATCGAGGTTGCCGAGAACAGCATCCGCGGGTAAGGCCCTGGCATCCTTCGGCAGGTCACGCAGGATTTGTTCCTGCGAACTGGAAAACCCTAATCCGATCGGTCACACCGACCAATATCCAATACGGATTCCAATTTGCCCATTGTTAAAGACTATCTGCTCAAAATGTGGCAAACTTATTGTGAGCGGTATCACAAACTGAACTGTATCTATAGAAAACTCTTGGAAAAGTGATAATGAAGGCAATAACTAAACGATTTCAATATTTCTTCCAATCTACCAATGGTTTGGCTCTAGTGGCAATTGCCCTCGTGTCCCTCATCACCGCCGTTTGGGGCATGCTCTCTGGTCCGATGGTCGAGTGGGGAATCAAGGATGTCGTTGTCCGAGTGACGGGGATGACCCTCTTGGAAGCAGAGCGCGAGGGTCGCATAATCATGCTCTACCATTCGATTGCCATGGCTGTGGTTGCCCTTCTGGTTTACTTTATCACCGACGTGGTACCGATGAAGAAGCATGAACAAACCACGATCAACGCCACAATTACGGTCGGGTATCTTACGGCGATGATCTTCGGCTTGTGGTTCGCGTACTTCGGCCACAATTTTATATTTCATGGCTTATTCTTAGTCGGCCAATCCCTGGTTTTCTTCAGCGGAATATTGCTCGCAGCCGCGCTTTGGCCCTGGAGAAAGAAATACCACGTTACAGATCCGGACTACTCCCACACATCGAAAGGGGTAGATCTCGAACGAGTGGCTTTCTTTACAATGGCAGTCGCCACGTTGGGCTCTGCAACTTTTGGCGCAGTAACTGGTTCGTACTGGGGCAATGGTCACGAGACCTTCCTGGCAGAAGATTTGATCCGCGAGCCACTTAAAACAGCATTGCAGCTGGCCATCATCGGCCATCTGCACATCATGCTCACCCTGATTGGCATCGCAACAACGTTGATCATCGGAAAATGGTTGGATTTCAAACGCATCCTTCATAAGATCGCCATGCCATTGATGATCCTGGGAACCATTGTTATCACATTGGCGGTTTGGGCGGTTGTGCCTTACGAGCCCTATGCTCACATCTTCATCTATGTGGGTGCCGTCCCGGCGATGTTCGCTGCGTTGTTGCTTGTTATCTATACCTGGGGGAAGGTTCCTAGAGAACGGCTAAAGGAGCTGGGTATCGAAAAAGCGAATTTCTGGGAGTGGATAAAGGCTCTTTTCCACGATCCGCTTAAGTTCGGCGCTACCTGGCAGATGGTCTTTATGAATTTCACCGTCAGCGGCGTCGGAATCTTCATGGCGGTGACGCTGGAAGAAACCATGCGTGTGATGCCCTCTCGCGAAGAACGCATCACACTTACAGGCCACTGGCACATCCTGGCATCGATCATTGCCACTATAATCCTCTTCTACTTTGCCGACAAAATCGGGCTGAAAGGTAAAGTTCGCCAATGGTTTGGTTGGTTGATTATTATCTTCTCAGACCTGGCTTTCGCGGCAGTTACGATCTTTTCATTGAAACGTCTTTTTATCTCCGAATCAGCCCAACAGCCGTTGGTAAACACCACAATGCTGTTGGCAGACATCGGGTTGGCCACGGTACTGGTAGTCTTGGCTGCGTTTATGTTATGGCGGCTAATAGACCTTCTAAAGGCAAAGGGCCACTGGGCATCGGAGCTCACCGAGTCGGAGCACAAATTGGCTAAAGCTGAGGCTGAGTTGCAAGTTCAAAACTTAAATAAGTTGGCCGCATCTCTAGATCTGAGTGAAACCGAAAAAGAGCTTCTAGAAACCCTCCAATCCAATTTGGGGCAGGAGGTGTCCCAGTGAAACATAGAATAATTGTCGTGATGGTGATCACAATAATAATCGTCGGGTGCTCGTCAGCAGCCGTAACAGATACCGTCCCTCCCCTCATCAAAACGGGCGTCGATCCAGATACATGGGCGCTTGTACCAGCCGGAGAGTTCCTCATGGGGTTGCATGCTCATGAGACTTTAGTGGATTACGATTACAAATTCATGGTCACCGACGTGACCAATAGCCAATATGCCGATTACCTCAACCAAGCTCTTGCAGAAGGTACGATCAAAATCACAGACACCGAAATCACAGGCTACTATCCGGGCGACGTTTTTCGTGGGTATGACCACGAGGTAGAAATCAGCCCTGGTGAGTATCCGCACATCCCGCTCACGGACGATGGGCTGCGAATTGCATATGACGGCGATTCATTCAGCGCACTGGCAGGTTACGAGAATCATCCCATGGTATTGGTGACTTGGTATGGAGCCAAGGCCTACTGCGACTTTTTTAACTGGAGGCTCCCTACGGAGATTGAATGGGAGAAAGCCGCCCGGGGCACTGACGGCAGACCTTTCCCCTGGGGCTCCGAACTTGAACTCAACAACGCCAACTTTTACAGCAGCCACGACCTCATTGAGAAAATCATGGACGGATTGAACGACACTACTCCCGTGGGTTTCTTCAATGGCAATACCTACGAAGACTATCAGACGCTTGATTCTCCAAGCCCATATGGTATCTACGATATGGCCGGAAATGTCTGGCAGTGGACCGGTGACG
>DAOUEQ010000038.1:0-22126 GCA_034430395.1 Anaerolineales bacterium
TACAGGCTGGAAGCCGCGATGTTCATCTCATACAAGAGCCGCTCGCAGCCGCGATCGGAGTGGGATTACCGATTACGACACCCTCGGGAAATATGGTCGTCGATCTTGGCGGGGGGGTGACTCAAGCGGTTATGATCGCGATGAGCGGCATTGTGGCTCAAGGTGCAACCAGGCTTGGGGGATTAAAACTTGATGAAGCGATCAGTGTTTACGTCCGCAAGAAATATGGCTTGATTATCGGCACCAGAACCGCTGAAGAGGCGAAGATCCGGATCGGAGCTGCGCTTCCTCAGGATGAGGACCGCACAATCGAGATCCAGGGTCAGGACCAGGTTACGGGTCTCCCGCGGCCTGTTACGATCTCAACGAGCGAAATCGTTGAGGCTTTACAGGAGACACTCCAGTTGATGGTGATGTCGATTCGAGAGGTTCTTGAGAAAACACCACCGGAGCTTGCTTCCGATATCATCGATCGCGGAATGGTGATATGTGGTGGGGGTTCGCTCCTGCGGGGGATTGACAAATGGCTCACGCGAGAAACCGGCGTCCCCGCATATCGGGCGGAAGAACCTGTGGCATGTATTGCCCGAGGAGCATTTCGAGGGTTAGGGATGTTGGATCGTCTGAGGCGGACCCTTCCCCATGTATGAGAAGCACATGGGTGCCAAGCTGATTTAGAAGCGCATGGATACGGCGCTTTTTTCATTTAATGACGTCGACTGGAAGCTTTTTCTCGTACAAACTCCGCTCGTGGGGGCAAGTCTCAGACCAAGCGAAGCCAGGGTGTAACGTCATCGTGTGACAGTGAAGAGAGGGACCAGAGTACGTAAATTCTCTTTATTCAGGCAGGTAATACGTCATATGCTGCAGGTGAAGAAGGGGGTCGATATACTCCACCCTAATGTTGTCAGGTACGAAGAGTGATGTCGGTGCATAGCACAATATGGCCTCGATACCAGCTTCGACCAGCTTCTCTGATACTTGCTGGGCTTCAGATGCAGGAACGGCGAGCATTGCGATTTTAATTTGCTGGGCTCGAATCTCATTTACCATATTCTCGATGTCACGGATGAGAAATTGACCAACTTGTTGGCCGGTCTTTACCGGATCATTATCGTATATAGCCGCTATTCGAAAACCTCGATCGATGAAACCCCCATAATGTGCGACGGCAGTACCAAGATCTCCGGCACCGATGAGAGCGATATCCCACACGCGGTTAACTTTCAAGATGCGCTTAAGCTGATTCATGAGAAAGCTGATGTTGTAGCCTGTACCTTGCTTGCCGAATTCGCCAAATTGTGAGAGATCTTTGCGTATCTGTGCTGAGGAGATGCCAAGCTGTCCACCCAGTTCTTGAGAGGACGTGATCTCCTTCCCCTCCCCCGCCATTTGAGACAAGGCTCTCAGGTAGAGCGGAAGACGACCAACGACGATATCAGGAACTTTGATTGCAGGCATGCTTTGCTCCAAATAGGGTTTGTTGAGATGTCTGTCAAATCTAACATAACTATTTGGGTTGTGCAAACAATCCGTAACTTGCATTAAGCATCACCGATAATAACTTAGTATCAGAATGATCCATTGCTGCTTTGACTAAGTTCGGTTGTAACTGCTCAGTATCCTATTGGCAGTGTTTTTCAGACTACCCCGTCGGTATTGTTCCCCACACCCTTTGGTCGGGACCTTAACATTAAGGATTCCGTGACTCGGACTCTCACCCAACCACAGTTACCTTATATCCATAACCGAGATTCTGAGCGATCGTAGGGAGCGCAGTTGACATGCCTGATGCTTTACGTTCACTTTGCTTTTCCAACTACTCATCAGAGACCAAGAATAAGTTGTTGCTATAGAGAAAATGGATCTGATCCGCGGCATTATCATCGACCCTCCTCGGTGCAGATCAGGGGAATCGTTGACGGGTATAATGGCAAAGGTACAGGAGCAGTATTGGTGCAAAAGCATGGGGATTTTTTAGACGAAGTGAGAATCCAGGTCTCCTCGGGCAAGGGAGGCGATGGTGCCGTCCATTTCCGGAAGGAGAAATATGTCCCGCGCGGAGGCCCTGATGGAGGCGACGGTGGTAAGGGTGGGGACGTAGTTCTTGTTGTTGATCCCAAGCGGACGACTTTATCCGCTTTCCGCGGTCAGCGCCACTTTCGCGCAGGAGACGGCAAACCTGGAGGAGGTAACAAAAGAACTGGGAAGAATGGCAAAGATGTCCTGATCCTTGTCCCGCCGGGTACGATTGTTCGGGATGATGAGACGGGTGCCCTTCTCGGAGACCTCGTAGAACCAGGTCAGGAGCTCGTTATCTACCAAGGTGGTCGCGGGGGTCGCGGAAACGCGCGCTTCGCAACGGCACGCAACCAGACGCCTCGAATGGGGGAGAAAGGCCCGCTTGGTGAAAAACACTGGATTCACCTGGAATTGCGCTTAATTGCCGACATTGGAATTATTGGTATGCCGAACGCTGGGAAATCGACTTTACTGGCAGCGGTAACCAACGCCAAGCCCAAGATCGCTGAATACCCTTTTACAACGCTTCATCCAAATTTGGGTGTTGCCGAGCTCGATGTTAACGCGGTTCTCGTCCTTGCCGATATCCCAGGGCTTATCGAAGGCGCCCATCAGGGTGTGGGGCTGGGTTTTCAATTTCTGCGTCACATTCAGCGGACGCAGGTATTAATCCATCTGATCGACGGTTTATCTCCAAACCCGTTAGCAGATTTCTCTCAAATTAACGCCGAGTTAGCCTATTTTGATTCCATGCTGGGGGAGAAACCTCAAATTGTGGCGATCACTAAGAACGATCTCCCAGAGGTCAGAGCGCGCAGCGATGAATTGAAGAGCAGATTTGAGTCTGAAGGTTACCAAGTATTTTTAATATCCGCTCTCGCGCGAAACGGTCTGAAGGAACTGCTCTTCGCTGCCTTCAAGGAACTGCAAAGTATTCCCGCGCCAGAGCTAATCGAAGGGGAATTGCCAGTCTACCAGCCAGAACCTGAGGGGAGAGATTTCGAAATCACGCGCGAACCGGACGGTGGTTGGCGCGTCTCAGGGGAGGCGGTTGAGCGGGCAGCGGCGATGACCTATTGGGAGTATGATGAGGCGATCCGCAGGTTCCAGCGGCTGCTTGTGCGCCTCGGTGTTGAAGCTGCGCTGCAAGAAGCTGGTATCAAGTCTGGAGACACCGTACGTATCGGGGAATACGAACTCGAATGGGTGATTTAATCGGTGTGCTTGGAGGGACATTTGACCCTCCACACCATGCTCATCTGATTCTAGCTGATGAAGCTCGCTATATTCTTGGATTAGAAAAGGTCCTCTGGGTTGTAACTGCGCAACCACCTCATAAACAAAATCAGTCCCTCACATCGGTCGATCACCGCATGGCGATGGTCAAGTTGGTGACAGATTCTGATCCTGCATTCGAATTGTCGACTGCGGATCTCGACCGGCCACCACCTCATTATGCCCATGGAACGATGGAGTGGCTCAGGATCCGCTATCCCGACGCGAAATTCGCGTACCTTATGGGAGAAGATTCACTGCGTGATCTCCCTACCTGGAACATGCCACAGCGTTTTGTGGATTCCTGCGACTTGATCGGTGTGATGGATCGCGTCGCAGTGGAATACGAGGAAGCTCGACTTGAAAAGGAACTGCCGGGACTGAGAGACAAGCTGGTTAATCTGGGTGTTCCACCAATCATGATCTCTGGCAGAGAAATTCGCAGTCGTGTTCGCGAGCGACGTCCATTCCAATATCTAATGCCCTCTCCTGTCTCAAATTACATTCTCGAGCGAGGTTTGTATTCTTGAGTCTACGCCGAGATCGATCATTTCTCGCCACAGGGCTGGCCCACTTTGCCGTTGATCTCCTCAATAGCCAGCGCCCCTTGCTGCTTGCAGTTCAGAGTGTTTCTCTTAGATTGAGCAACTCCGCCATTGGTTTAATCAGCACGGATTTACTTCGCTATTCTTCTTGTTGGCTGTGCTCACTTTGCTCGCCGCGGGAATGTCACTCGCGATTGAACCCGACAAGGGTCTGTCTGGTACAACTCCCCAGCGCGCGAAAATGCGGGGAAGAGGATAGTAAGAGTTTGGTAATACAGCGGAGTTCAAGAAACCAAGATATGATGTATTGGAGTTGAGATTCTCAAAGAATTGCAGCGATGAATCATGAGAGGGTACCCATGAGAGAGAAAGACATCCCACGATGGTTACTGCCAGTCCTGGGCTTTATCTTCCTGGCAGCCATTATTGCTTTCCTGTTCGTCAGGAGATTGGGTGGGAACGCTCCGCTCGTTGAACGTTCATCATCAATTGGGGCTATTCAACTTGGTGAAATCAACCCGGATAGAAAGAAACCGACACACCCAACGGATCCTTGTTCACTGCTCATGCCTGATGAGATCGAGAATGAACTCGGTATTCGCTTGGGCGAACCTTTTTTCGAGGCGGTAGATACACCGATCGGCGAGATGGTCTGCACTTTCCCTGGAGAAGATGGTGATGATCTCCCCGTTGTTCGTCTCGTTGTCGTCTACAGTGAGGGAATGGAGACATTTCTTCTACAGAATGGATATTCGGTGAATGACCTGTACGCAGGGCGGAATGTCTCGGATAGGTATACGAGACCTGTCCCGGATATTGGTGATGACGCCTTTTGGGGGGGAAGCGGTGTGGAATTGTGGAACGGTCTGAATGTTCTTGTTTGGGATGTTTATCTACGAATCGATGTTAATAGCGGGGATGAATGGAAGGATCTTGAAGTGGCGAAAAACCTGGCGCTTATCACACTGAATCGATTATTCAATGAGTAGTTCAGGTTGTTTAGAATCATCCAACGACTGATCTTCTCATTCAAGTCAGATGCTTTTCATTGCAAGTCGAAATGATGCACAGAGGGCATGACGTCGTTCTGAGAAGCATTGCGACGAAGAATATCCTCCCAGGAAAGAATCACAATTCAGTTCAGAGAACGAGATGCTTCGCTTCGTTCAGCATGGCAAATATCTGACACTCTCGCGTGTTCGGAAGCGAAGCGGAATTCGATCGCGCTGTCAAATACGTTTTCCTATGTATTTACTTGGGCAGCATATGCTCAACTGTGCCGTAATGTTAAGCACCCGTTGCTATAGGCCTGCTGGGATCGCTCGACCATTCGGACCAGGAGCCTCCATATAATCTAACGCCCTGAATTCCCGCATGAGACATTGAGAGAACATTATGGCACCCGGTGACTCCTGAACCACAATAGACGATGGTATCGGAGGGCGCGATTCCGCCGGATAAGCTGTCAAACTCCACTCTAAGAACGTCTTGATCTTTGAAACACCCATTTGCGTCTAGATTCGTCTGCCAGAACCGATTTGCCGCTCCAGGGATACGACCGGCGATTGGGTCGAAGGGTTCCTCCTCGCCCCGATAACGTTCCGGCGCACGTGAATCTATGATGAGGCCAGTACCCCGCGATATTCGTTCAAGGACTTCACCGGCGACAACCAATATATCTGGGTTCAACTGTGGTTTGAATTGCTTTGGAATCCGGACTTCACGATGTGCTCGGACCGGGAGTCCGAGCCGTTTCCATTCAGGAAAGCCACCGTCTAATACTGCGGCCGCTTCGTGTCCAATGTATTTGAGCATCCACCATAAACGAGCTGCAATACCACCACCGCGCGAATCGTAAATAATGACCTGGGTGTCATCATCAATCCCTACTTTCGAGAAAAACCCTGCGATAACCTCGATTTCAGGGAGAGGATGGCGTCCGTTCAATCCGTTCTTCGGTGCGGATAGATCGTGGTCTAGATGAACATAGACAGAACCAGGAATATGTTCGATCAAATACTGCTCTTCACCCCATTGCGGTTGAAGTAGGTCAAATCGGCTGTCAAAGATCGCCCAATTTACTTCGTCTAAATGGGGTTCGAGCTGCTTTGGTGTGATCACTGTCGTGTAGCTCATGGTTCACTCCTGTTAATGTACAGAGTAGCTGAAACCGTGTGTCATGGTCATTTTCCTGGCGAATCCAGCACACAAATTTGGGACGATCAATCCCTCCACGGATGGAATCTAAGTGTGATGTGGGCATCTTCTTTCAAATCCATCGTGATCAATGCCATGGGAAAAGGCAGGAAGTGGCCTGGCGCATAATCGAGATTGGGATTTTCTTCACCCATGATGGATGCTGTCGAATCCAGGAATGAGGAGAAGTTCATCGGTACAGTATCTGTGGTTACCGATATTCCAGGACCTTCGTGAAGGCTCCAAGAGATACGATGTTCCCCTACAAATTGGCGATAAGCGTGGTGCCAATTGGGTTGTCTAATTCGGGCGGGGTTTAAAAGAAGTGGGATTTCAAGCGATGTGACCTTCTCGTTTTGGGTGATGTCAACCATTATTTGATCATCCTGCAAACTGTATCGAAGTTTGTAACGTCCTTCAGGGTGAACGGCAAGGAGTGAATCACCTTCGTTGATGAGTTCAAATCGCACAACTGCATTTGAGAGCGAGGTGAATGCACCATCGAGAAGTGGATCCGTCTTTTCCCCAATCTCTCCCCCCTTGGGATCCCAGTAACGAATGTCGCTCAATCCGGTATCTAAATGCGGGCGTCCGCCGATGAGCTGGACTGCACCCAATCGAGTATCCCAACCAAACAACGCTGCTAATCGTCCACCTTCTGGTGTTACGACTGCATACAGCCGATCATTCTGAAGGACACCCTCCGGTTCACCATCCCAGTCAATGTCGTCCAAAATGATTTTCTGCTCGGAGGCTGTTGGATTTGTCAACAGCGTTTGAGCCCAGTGTAGGGCCGAGAGGAATACTCCCGTTCTGCCGATGGAATTGGCACGCAGAAAATCCAATGAGATTCGAATATTCGATTCGGAAAGTGTGGATGCTGATTCAAGTGCCTCGACTTTTTCGCCAATCCCTTCCTTGGAGATCTGGGTATTCAGGTACATTCGCCATGCGCTCTCCATCAGAGAGCTGTTTCCAAATTTGAGCAGGCCATCCTGAATTAAAGCTCTGATTTGATCGTATGTATAGCCAGATGAGATTGACTGTCCGTTGACACCAACAGGGATGTAAGTGGTGATCTGACGCCGGGCGGGACCCAGGATGGTCGACTCACTCACCGGGAAATGATCACGAATGATCTCCTCCGGGGTAACCGGTTGAATCCAGGGGTGCGCGGCAATCCAGCGGAGCATGTCCCCGCTTTGCTGGGGATCACCCCAGAAGGTTTGGTTGAGATCACCTCCGAGCGACACAACCTTAGAATCTTCCCCTGTCAATGCTGTGGTCAGCAACGCTCTGCGCCATTCGACGGATAGACCTCGATCCGCTGAACGCGAACGATCTGTGTCCGTTCGCGGCAGAGGGAGGAGCAGCAGGTTTTCATAACGAGTGAGAGGGTAATCGGGGCTGGCGATTGAGCTTTGATTGAATGGAGAAAAAAGAGCTGCGTAACTGAGCTCACTCACTAAATCAAAAAAATCTTTATCGGGTTCTTCGGTGATCATCGCCATAATAGGAGAAGAAGAGAAGCCATATGTATGTACCGAATCCTGGTCAGAAGCGATCATGCGTTCGATGAGCCAGTCAGGTTGATCGCTCCCCAGGATTGCTTCCGGCAAAACATCAGGGAGGGATAACAGCCCTTGATGTTCCAAAGCCTGAACTTGATCCAACACCCCAAGGTAATCCAATCCTGCAAGATTTTGGGGATTCTTCATGCCGAGAAATGTGACTGGAACTCCAGTCTCGTCAACCGCATCTAATAAGTGGCGAAGCCCGAATCGCTCCCCGGATGGACCAGAGTGTGCTCCGCTCCATGCACGTAAAGCCTGAGCTGGAGTATGGCTGGAGAAAGTATTCCAGAAAGTCAGAAGAAGGTTCACCCTTTGCGGTAGATGAATATCGGAGAGGACTGGTCCGAGAGTGTCAACGACCTGGTCGCCTCCTGCGAGTGCAGTAAAGACCTGCAGCCCTACGGGTCCAGGAAGGTCAAGGAGTGAAGGATGGATTACGAGTGAAATGATATCCAATGCCGGGTCTTTGTGAACTTCAACATTCTCGGATTGGCTGGGTTCCAAGGATGCATTGAAGAGGTCGAGAGACCCGGAGGCTGGGACACGCATTAGCAAGTCCCAATCGAAACTTGTATCTCCCAAAAGAGGGAGATTGCGCGACCCGCCCGGCCTAATATCGAAGGCGATGTACAGGTCGAACTCAGAGGAAGCTTGGAAATCGAGCAGATCAATTCGGAGATGGGCTTCACCGCCTGCCGTGTTGTAGTACAGGGCGATGAGATCCATCTCCGGTTGAAGTGTTTCGGCTGGGTCGAGTGCGCGTAGGTGTTGATACTCGAATCGATTTGCTCTGGGCAGCCCTCCACAGGCACTTATGAGAAGCAAAATCAGAATAGCCCAGGATATTCTTACGGGCGTTTTCAACTCGTTAGTCCTGTTTACTACCCTCACTACTCTCTTCGCTTCTTGGCGCTGCCTTCCTTAATTGGTCGATAGAAATACGATTGGTGTGGCGGCAGCCTGGGCAGCGGACGTCGTAATGAGCCCCTTCGTTCTCCTCGAGAGCTTCAAGAGCGAAGGCGATTTCCTCTTTCTTGATATGGAAAGTCCTGCCGCAACGGTAACATCTGGTCTGCATTTGAAATCTCCTGTTATGTCCTTAACTCACATCGTAATCAATCGGTTGCTACTCCGCTCGGGTTCGTGTGGATAAGGGTTAACGCAACCCCGAATAAAACGATGACTGCACCAGCGATTCGAAATGGTGATGGTAGCTCACCAAGAACGAGATAAGCTAAAACGGCCGCAGAAACCGGCTCGCCTAAAAGGGTGATCGAAACCTTTGTGGCGGGTAAGTAACGCAATGCCCAATTATAAGTTGAATGAGCCAATAATTGTGGAAAGATCGCAAGCAGCAGGAACCAGAGGTAAGCGATCGGGGGGTAACCAAAAAAGTCATACCCAAATGAAATCACAGCGATGATCAAGAAGATCGCAGCTGAGGAATACACAAGAGCGATGTAGGTGAGGAGGGAAAGATTAGATCTAAGGCGGCGGCCTATAATCAGATAAGCTGCTCCGGCTATGCCTCCTAACAAGGCGAGCATGTCGCCGAGGAGTACGTTCGTTCCGCTGCCCGATGCTGTGGAAGCACATAAGTATCCATCGTTGAAAATGCAGGTATCGCTGAATGCGATCAACAATCCACCCCCGAATGCTAGTCCCAGACCCACCAAAGTCCTCCATGAAGGCATCTCACCGAGGAGAAGAGGGGAGAGCACAGCGACGAAGAGAGGGGTCGTTTGAACGAGAACCACTGAGCTAGTGACGTTGGTATATTCGAGTGAGGTGATCCAGGTACCGAAGTGCAGGGCTAGAAATAATCCCGATAGGATTGCCAATCTATATTGTGCCGAGGAGAGCTCGAGCAACTTATCTCGCTGGCGGAGGAGAAAGGGAGCCAGGATCAAAGAGGCGATCGTTAATCGATAAGCTGCGATCACTAAAGATGGAGCATCGATTTGGGCGAAGCGAACAAAGATGGATGAGGTAGATGCAGCAACAATTCCCAACCCCAACGCAAGAACCGTAGGTGGGTGGGTTTTCCTGCAACCATTTTCAATGAGTGCGTTTGGTTGCCTCATGGGCACCATTCCGCTTGACAAGTTCTAATTCCGAAGACTACAATCCATTAGCTACTATTATGGTGATGTATTGGCAATTACTCATGGATCAGTATAGTGGCTAGAAAGGAAGGAAGGAAAAGGAAATGACTTTCGAATTACCAAAGCTTGATTATCCCTACGATGCGCTAGAACCATATATCGACGCCCGTACGATGGAAATTCATCATACCAAACATCACCAAGGTTATGTGAATAAAACGAACGCTGCTTTGGAGAAATATCCGGATCTGCATTCGAAATCAGTGGAAGACTTACTTTCAGATTTATCGGCACTTCCAGAGGAAATCCGTACAGCTCTTCGCAATAATGCCGGCGGGCACGCAAACCACTCGTTATTTTGGAAAGTGATGGCACCCGATTCTGGTGGAGAACCAAGCGGAGCCCTCGCCGATGCTATTCGTACCGCCTTTGAGGATTTCGACAGTTTCAAGGATGTCTTCTCGAAAGCAGCAGCAACTCGTTTTGGAAGTGGCTGGGCATGGTTGGTGATTGACGGGTCCGGCGGGCTGCAGGTACGCTCGTCTGCGAATCAAGACTCTCCTATCTCCGATGGACTGAAACCCATTTTGGGACTTGACGTTTGGGAACATGCCTATTACCTTAAGTATCAAAACCGTCGACCAGATTATATTGACGCTTTTTGGAATGTCGTGAACTGGAAGGAAGTAACACGACGTTTTGAAGGATAATCTGTCTTACAATGGGCATAGGGGTAATGCCCGCTCCGTCTCTCAATTATCATACTGGAGGCTTGAAAAATGACCCATATCATCACCCGCTTATGCCTTCGCGATTCGGGCTGCGTAGAAGTATGCCCTGTGGAGTGCATCGTTCCCGGGAAACCGGCCGAGAAATGGCCGTGGTACTACATTGACCCGGATACGTGCATCGACTGTGGGGCGTGCATCCCTGAATGCCCGCTTGAGGCAATCTTCACCGAAGACGAAGTACCAGCCGACTACGCCGCAAAGGGCGGCGAACACCTGAGTATGCCCGCAGGAACTGCTGGCTTTGACACGGTTTACGATGGTGAGAACCACCATGGTGAGACCGTCCATCTAGAGCATACGAAGATCCTTGAAGCTGGTGAGGTCGTCGATCTTACCCCCGACATCCAACCGAATTATGACTACTTCACGGATGGACCGGGGTATAGTGCGCTGGAAGGCTAGCTAACACGATTAGAACGTAATATTGAGGGAGCCAAAAGGCTCCCTCTTTTCCTGTTAAAAAAAACCGAGATCGAATAGGTTGCACGCTTGCGAACGTTTGATACTATAAAGAGCATCAGAGGGACCAAGTAGGTCTCGAAGTTAAGCGGTTAGCGGTATACTGAGATGACCTCGTTTCATTGAGATAGACACCGATGAGGGAATTTCCTTAGATGTGGATGCTAGAGATGATCGGATCGAATTATCCCTCTTGATCTCTCTATTTCATATTTTTAGTTAGTGTACTGTCCAGATGAATATTATGTCACCCAGGAAGCTATCCATATCGAGCACGCAAATCGAAGAAATGCGGCACCACGTCGAAGACTGCTATCCGGAAGAGGGCTGCGGAATCTTAGGAGGCTTCGATGATCGCGTCGGGTGGGTGATCCCCGTCACGAACATGCTGCATTCATCGACGCGTTTCCGAATGGATCCACAGGAGCAAGTCGATGCTTTTTTTAAAATCGAAGATGCTGGCGGGAAACTTGTCGGTATCTATCACTCGCACCCCTCCGGCCCCGAGTTTCCCTCAGACTCTGATATTCGCGCGAGTGCCATGCCGGAGGCAGTTCATATAATCTGGCATTCGCTCGATGAAATTTGGACATTTCAAGCCTATTGTATAGACGCGGCAGTGGGATTTGTTCCGGTTGAAATCAGTGTGCAAGGACCGTAACAGCTTGTGCCTCATGGTGTTTTCTAACGTGGCGACCGGAATGAGGAGGAGCTATGTGGGTTAAGAGTGTCATCGCGCTCATAGCAGGATACTTGCTGGGGTCGATCCCTGTCGGATTGTTGATGGTTTGGCTCATCAGAAGACGGGACGTCACAAAGTGGTACAGTGGCAGGACAGGGGGCACTAACGTAATGCGCGTTGCGGGCGCATGGGCGGGAGCCGGGACCACGATTGCGGATGTCTTAAAAGCCGCCGCGGCAGTCTGGGTGGCACGTGCATTGACAGGCGGAGAACCATGGATCGAGGCAGTCGCAGGGGCTCTTGCGATTCTGGGACACAACTATTCCATCTTCCTGTTCCAGCGCGAAGATGGCAAGATTCGATTGCGAGGTGGAGCGGGGGGCGCGTGCTCTTTTGGTGCGGCAATGGGATTATGGGCACCGTCGGGGTTAATCATTCTCCCCATCGTGGCCGCGATCTACTTTGGAATTGGCTACGCTTCGGTGACAACCATGAGCGTCTCATTCCTGGCTGGGATCATCTTCGCGGTTCGGGCAGCACTCGGTCTCAACCCCTGGGCGTATGTCGGCTATGCAATCCTGGCAGAGTTGTTGGTCATCTGTGCATTGCGGCCGAATATAGAACGGTTATTGAAGGGAGATGAACGTCTCGTGGGGTGGCGTGCTCGTAAAAAGACCATGGAAGAACATCAAAAATCGGGGCCAGAGATGGGATTATCGGAAACCGAGGATTCTTAGGGGTGTGTAGCGTTAACCTTTAATTGAGATTTTGAACCGGATATTCTTGAAAGAGCAGCTGTTACGAGAATACGAGGATCCCCGTTAAGCCAACGAGCGCGACGGAGGTAAGCTCTAGCAGTCGTGCTCTACTCATTTCCCCCGCACGCAAAGTCTCCATCAACCCATTGCTGACATATACAAACAGGCCTACGATCAAAGCGAATCGAAATGAAGGCAAAGGCCAGTAGTGCAATGCCCAAACAAGCTGTGCCGAGACCCCACCTACGATCAGCGCGGAAACAACAGTCTGGCCATCATCGGATCTAGGAAGCTGCAGCAGTCGCCAACTGATGGTAGTGACAACAGCCAATGATAGCGGGACACGGTATACGGACCGTAAATCAACGGCATGCATCGTGAAAAGAATGCCGACCAAGAGAAGATAGGCGAGTGTTCTCAAGATCACCGCAGCAAGGTCGTGTCGAGGGTCTGCTGGATCGTGAATTAAAAACTCCGCCAGGAGCACCGCCATTAAAAGCGTTGCTCCAGCCGCCAGACCGATCCAAAGAGCAGGTCCTTCCGGTAAGCGCGTCAAGATGATCCCCGCTGCGAGTGCGGTCAAACCAGGGACGATCCAATGCTCAATAGTTCGATCGGTTGATTTCAACGCTGGGTGAGACCGGAGCAGCCAGTCTGCACCTGCAACAGTAAGCGCTGCAGCGAGCGTCAGCATGATCAGGCGAGAGTCCACTTTAAATTCGAAGATCAAACCAGCGAAAGTGAGATCCACCGAGAAGATCGGCAAGATAACGATTCGTATTAAGGCATAGCTCAGGATTACCAGCGCCGTTAGCGTGCTTAGACGATCACGGTCGGGTTGGGGTAGGTCGCTACGCATAGGAGCATTCTAGCACTCGTTTAGCCTGGATGCCTAGTCAATTGAAAATATCCTCTAATTATTATGAATCATCGACGTGATCGTTCTTGCTTTAGGTGTATCCGCGATAGGGTGTGGCGCTGGATAACGTATACAGCTGTGAGGACACCGTCAGGGTGATGTGGGATCTCCGCTCAAGATAGGAGGAGATTGCCTAGCTCCGCTCACAATGACACAGAAGAAGAGCTGTTGCTTCACAGCACGCCCGAAATGAGATTTAGGGAAGTGTCGTTCTCATGCGTGTCGTTTCGAGATGGGGATAATCACTGCGATATTCCAAGGAATATGTATAATCAGTCACTATGATACTTGTGATTGCTCTCCTCGGTTGGTTATTCGGGGTCGGCATCAACTGGCTTGCAGATAGTCTGCCGTTTTATCGCAAGCCGGCGGTGCCGCGTTGCCCTGCATGCACAGCCCCTTTCTCGCCGATCGCCTGGTTCGCTATACCCGCAGTCATCGCTCGCCTCTGGCGCTGTGAATATTGCAGCACCAGACGCCAGACGAGGACTTTGCTTGTTGAACTGCTCGCTATTGCAGGATCGATTGGCATCTATTTCTGGAGCAGTTCACCAGGAAGTTTCTGGCTGGCCTTGCTTGTAAGTGCGGTTTTCCTGCTCATCATCGTCATCGACATGGAGCACAAACTCATACTACATGTTGTTACTTTACCGGCTGCCGTCGTATTTGTTGTACTCGGCTATATTAATTCGGAGATGAGTCTGGGTAGAACCCTCCTCGGCGGTGCCGTTGGTTTCGGTCTATTCTTCCCGCTCTACCTGCTCGGAGGCATATTCGCGCGCAATATTGCCGGGGGGCAAGGGGATGCCGACGATGAAGTCGCCCTTGGCTTCGGTGATGTAACTCTCGCCACGATCATTGGATTAGCGGTTGGCTTTCCGGGGGTGATCGAAGCGCTGCTGCGAGGCATCTTGGCCGCTGGATTATTCAGTATTGCCTATCTAATCTATATGAAACTACGTCGCCGCTACAGCGCGTTTACGCCGATTCCGTATGGCCCCTTCCTGATCCTGGGCGCCTGGTGGGTTTATTTCTGGGGCGCGGCTGGATTGGAAAAAATCCTCGGAATGTAGAGGAAACTCAGCTGTTTGTCTATATATTGTTACAACAATGTCTCAAAGACCTGACAGTATGCTATCTTGGTCCCGCGGTACTAGCTCTCATGGAAAACACGGCGCGTATAATAGCGTAGGTTATATGTGTACCAAGCCGATAACATTGGAATAAAGGAAATGGACCAGAAACGAAGTCTACATTGGTTGCGTTCCTATACAACACGAAAGAAATCGCGGGGGCAGAGCATCGTCGAGTTCATGGTTTTGCTGCCGCTCTTGATCATGATGCTCTCAGGCTTGATCGAGTTCGGTTTCATGCTCAACTACTATCTGGATCTGATCGATGGCGCCAGGGAGATCGCACGTTTTGGCGCGAATCTTGACCCGCTTGAAGCGGACGATGGGATTATAGATTGCGTCAATACAACTTACTTCTACCGACTGCTGCCTTGCATGGCGGATCAGGTTCTATCTGAACAGGTCGTTTTGAACCCAGCGACAGATGATCTAGTAATCTCAGCCTTCGGGGTTAAAGGGGGAGCGGTGACTCAACGCCTTCCGGATGTGGACGGTTGGAGCTACAAAGGCAATCATGTTTCGAAATTCACAACCGCGGAGATCGACGCGATGCTCAACGCCGCTGCACCAGCCACCGGGATGGTCCTGGTCGAAGTCTATTACGATTTCCACATGGTCATGGCTCTTCCTTGGATCACGATGTTCGTGCCGGACACGATCACACTTTACGCCTACAGCATAATGCCGAATGCCTATGTCGAACCAACACCAAACACCTAACGCTTCACAAAAACTCCAACGCGGGCAAGCGCTGGTGCTCATCGCTATGGCCTTCATCGGTCTGGCGGCATTCGTGGGCTTGGCCGTTGACTCTGGGATTCTTTTCATCCAGATCGGCCACCTGCGCCGCGCGGCTGACTCGGCTTCCCTTGCAGCTGCCAACCAATTTCGGGAGGGGCGCACGTTGCCCGAGATCGAAGCTGCTGCTGATGAGTTCATCAATTTAAACAGTCTTAACCCGGCCGATGCGGAGATTTTCATTTGCGATATTGCCGACAAGACGGCGGGGAACCCTAACCCCTACCACGATGTTGATCTTTGCCCTCCGGACTTAAATGGAGATGGAACTCATGACGATTCGCCGCCGCGTAAGTTTGTTCGCGTGGAAGCGACGATGCCGGTGGAATTCGCTTTCCTGCCGATCATTGGCTGGGGCTCGATCGACATTCGGGCGGAGGCTATCTCCGAAACGGCATCCGTCGATCTTGTCTTAGTTATCGACACATCTCAATCGATGGCTTGGGATGCAGCGTGCGGTGACTATGATCCCGTAGATAATCCGAACGACGACGACGATGCCTACTGGGAGACTCTATTAACAGGGGCTCCTGATGGAGTAGATGATTGCGACGATGGTGGGACGGTTCCGACACAAGGCGCTGTAGCGGACGATTACGGCAGTGACCCCAACATCTGCAATGACCCCGACCCCGCACCTGGTATTCAGGGTCAATGCCAGCCCTTCGAGGAAGTACGGAAAGCTGCGCTCGCACTCGTCAATCGTATGTATTTCCCTTACGATCGCATGGCGGTCATCAGCTTCGATATTAATTCACTTGCCCAGCTTCATTTTAGCGAATACCCCTCTTCGGTCGTATCCTCCATCACCAGCTTGACGGTGTACAAGCTTCCAAGTTGTCCTGGGTGGGGCGGCGGTGTCAAGGATCCGACCGGTTGCACGAATACCAACATCGCCGATGGTTTGAAGGTCGGTGGAAACGAGTTCGGCCTCTCGCTGCGCCAGGAGGCTGTACCGATCCTCATTCTACTCAGCGATGGCGCTGCAAACGCGGCAACGGATGACGCCGGTGTTTTCATATGCCCTGGCGGGCCCGGTGGTCATCCAACCTGGGTTGAGCCCTTCTGCCGTGACGAAGATTTCGAGATAGGACATGGGGCTTACTATCCTCCACTAGATACCGAGGATATGACAGTTGAACGGGCTTATTTCGTCGGCTGCCCGGATGCAAACGCATACGACCCTCTGACGACTTCCTGCGCCGGACCAGGACAGGGGGCAGTTGTTTTCACGATCGGTCTTGGTAAAGAGTTGACCGAAAATACCGACTGTCATGCGGCGACATACCCTGGTGGATGTCAACCAAACCAGGGAGAGGAATTACTGCGTTATATCGCTGCGATCGGAGATGACGGCGATCCATCCACAGACCCATGCGCAGGCGAACCAATCGGTCAATCCTGCGGGAATTACTATTATTCTCCGACCGGCTCAGGTCTCACAGATGTATTCGAGGCGATTGCATCACGCATCTTTACACGCATCGTCCACTAACGAGGGAGAATTTTGATGTACGCTTTGCCAGCCAGCCAATCTCCTGGTGACCCTCAATCTAAGGGGCGTTTCCGCGGGCAGACTCTTGTCGAGTTTGCACTCGTGTTACCGGTGATGTTGTTGACCCTGTTCGTGATCATCGAAATGGCGCGCCTGCTGCATGCATGGCTCGCGGTCGAAAACGGGGCGCGTTTTGGGATCCGTTACGCGGTAACGGGTGAATATGATCAAGTCTTCTGCGTCGATGGTCCCGATGCAGGTACCGACGCCTGCGGTGGATCGGGTCGGCTCAGCGAGGAGGATGCTGCCCGCGTGCCCTCCATACAAGATGCTGCACGCAGTGGAGCCGTCGCCATCATGCGCGACGAGACAGCCCCAGTAGCCTCGCCGGGTTACTTTAAGATCACCCTTTGCTCCAGTAAGCGAACCGGGTCTGGACCTCTTTTTCAATATCACGATTCGGTCACACCTATCCATCAGCCGGCATGGTGTGAGCAGCTTCCCTCCCCTGGTCTCTCCATAAATGACGCAGGCGGCCCGGGCGATCGTGTTTCCGTGACTGTCGATTTCGAGCACCCGTTGATCGTACCCCTTTTGGGCTCGGCATTACCAAACATCCACTTGACGTCTAAGCGAGAGGGCATCGTAGAGCAATTCCGTGTCGCCCGCGTCGTCGGCTTGCCAGCGACGATCTCTGTGCCGACTTTCACACCGACAAACACGGCGACTCCCACTTCAACGCCTACTTCTACACAGACGCCCACTCCTTCGACAACGCCGTGCAAAGTACCCCCCGTCGTTCAAATCATCTTTCCTCCCCACGCTAGCCCCATACCGGCATATAACAATAAATTACCCGCCCAGGCAGTGGCATACGATCCCGATAACGCCGATCCTGCAACCTGCGCGGGTGTTGGCGTCGATGGTGAGGGGATCATGCAGGTCGATTTCGCCATCGATTACAAGGATGGGGCTTCTTGGGTGAGGGTCTACTCGTCCACAGATACTTCACAAGCCTACTGTGGTTTTCTTGGCAATGCACCCTGCAGTGAGCACCCGACGGTCCCGGCAAATTGGCCTGGTGGAGCACCAATGAGTTCAGGTTTGCACCGCATGCAGGCAATAGCGACCGATGACGAGGGGGTTCAGAGCCCCATGGACGAGGTGATGTTCCTGCTCAACGTCCCGTTTACGCCCACGCCCACCGTTACCCCAACGGTTGACTGCAATAATATCGCCGTGATCAGCTACGCTAATTTCGGCGAAGGTCTTTACATGTTGGTGAGAAACGACAATCCAATGACGATCAACCTTACCAACTCCCATACTAATTGGAACAAGATGGGTGTTGCCCACAACGTCGACCAGCTGATATTCAACACGAAACAGTATTGGCCGGGCGATGATTTTAGCTCGCCGACAATTCGGGGACCGGCGGACCCGAGCTCGTTCCCACATCCACCCGGCACCTGGGTTTACTGGGAGGCCGATTTCAATAACACACCGGATGGTGAACTTTATGGCGATTTCGACACGACATTAACCTTCGACTATGTATGCCCGGTATCCTCGTCGATCACCATATCTACACCTACGGCTACACCTACCGCCTCTGACACACCGACTCCGACAGAGTCATCAACACCGACCATTCCACCTCCTCCGACCAGCACACCGACGATCACTCCCACACCCTCCTGTGCGGGCGTATCTTTTGGTTCCACGTCTTTCCTGAGCGGTGCCGGTCTGCGATTGACGATCAATAACACAACCTATCCTGGGTTGGACATCACGGGAATCACGGTAGATTGGGGACCCTTGCAAGACGCATCGGATCTTTATGGATGGAATGAGTTCGTCAATTGGGCTCAGTGGAATGGGGCGTATGTCTACATGGGCGATGACTCTAGTTCGACCACGCCGTTTAGCTTTTCCAGCGCTGTGAATCTGGGGGCAGGGGCCAACAATGTCTACATTGATTGGGGTGGACTCTTCTCCGGCTCGTTCATGAACCCGCCGCTCAGCTTGGGTGTGGCGAATTTCGGTTTCTCGATCCAGTTCAGCGATGCGGCATGCAATCTCAGTCGCCCAGCACAACCGCGCACGTTCCCAACCCCGACGCACACACCAACGATAACCAACACGCCAACAGCGACGGATACGCCAACGGCGACGCACACACCATCAATCACGCCGTCACCGACAGCAACAACCCCGCCGCCACCGACGACTCCGGCTCCAACTTCAACTCCAGTAACACCGTCTCTAACTCCAACAGACCCAGGTTTCGGGTAAACCGACGACTTGGACAACGACCCCGCGAGAGCGGGGTCGTTGTTTTAACCCTTCTTGCTACGGCTAGTCAACTGACATACAATCGATCTGATGGGCGAACAGAACCGCTTACCTAAGCTCTACAGTCGACATTGGCCAGTCCTTCTGGCAATTATTACCGCCTTTTATATCCTCTGGATCGCGCTAGCTCCGGCGACGATGGAAGGCAGCTTATTCCCTACGATTCTGGTCTTCGGTGTCCGTCTGATGGTAGCCTGGGCTGCAGTTAAAGCGCTTCCAGGAATCTGTCTAGAATCCGAGCAGCGCTCCTGGCGGCTGCTTGCCGTCGCACTGCTAATCTGGGCTGCCGCGGATGCGCTTGCCGTCCTACTTTGGGTTTTGCGCGGTCAACCATTACTTCCGCCGTCATTTCGCGAGCTATTAGTGCTGGCGGGTTATCTGGCTTTCCTTACGGCATTCGTTACCTACCCTACGGAGCAACCGGGACGCTTCGGACGGTTGCGGGAAGCGCTTGATCTCGCCATCTTGATCATTTCCGTCTTGACGATCTCCTGGTTCATCTTTCTAGGTCCCACATTCCGTGCACAGACGCTCTCTCCCGGTAAAGCTTTTTGGTTGAGTGTTCTTCCTACTTTAGACCTTATGCTGCTCGTTCTTGTATTGCGCCTAAATCTGCTTCGTAAGCATCCGCAGGAACGCTGGGTTTTCCCCATCTTAGCGATCGCATTTATAGTTTTTTTTGTCAGTGATTTAGGGAACGGACTGTTGCGCGGCGAGGCACGGGTTGGGATGCCAAGCTTTGTCGAGGCGGGTTGGATGGCGGGGACGACGCTTATCGGCATTACATATCAGATTTTGCAGGGCCGATATGCGGGTCATCGTAAAGAGGAATCCGGGCCTGTGGAGTGGCGACAGCGGATAGAACTGCTATTGCCTGTTACCTTCACCTATGCCGTCGTTGGCTATATCGTTTTTGATTGGTGGTACGCCGGAGTTCTGGATTGGGTAAGCGTCGGCGCGGCAGGGATCCTCATCCTGCTTTTGTTTGCCCGCCAGGGCGTAATTACTGGTCAGCATGAGATGCTGCAGTTCGCAGCCCTCATCAATGCGACGACTGACTTGGCCTTCATCTGCACACCCGAAGGGGATATCCGGCTTTCTAACCCGGCACTGCGCAATGCGATTGGCGAAGGGAAAGACCAGAATGTGAAGATGTTCTTACACTTCGAAGGTAATGACCAGGCATCGTTTGATACGATTGTTGAGCGTGCTTTCGATGGTGGTTGGAGCGGGGAGGTAGCTATCGGTAGTGAAGATGGATCCAAATTTCCAGCGCACATCTCGCTTAGCCCTATAGAGGATGCACGCGGTCATAAACCCTTACTGGCGGGTACAGCTCACGATCTGACAACGATCCGGAAACGTGAGATCGACCTGCGAAGAGCTCTGGAACAGGTTGATCATGCCCGTAACGACCTAGCCAGATTAAATGCCGAGTTGGAGGATAAAGTCGAGGGTAGAACCCGAGAATTGGCGAACACTGTCGCAGACCTTGAGCGATTAAATGAGGAGTTAAAAACACTTGACAGCCTTAAGTCGGAATTCGTCGCCCTCGTGTCGCATGAACTGAGGGCTCCGTTGACGAACATTCAAGGAGGGATTGAGCTTGTCCTCCAGAGCCGTTCAAAGCTTGGAAAAAAATCGAGTGAATCTCTACAACTCGTACAAGCCGAGACGGAGCGTCTTTCTCAATTTGTGGAGACCATCCTGGATTTATCAGCATTGGAAGCCGGGAGATTCCAGCTTACGCTCTCCCCGCTCTCGATCTCAGATGTCCTCGAGAAGACGATGGCACGCTTTCCCGATCATACCGTTAAGTCTCGTGTAAAAAAGGAAATCGAGGAGAACCTGACCTTGGTCCTCGCGGATGAGCGCGCGCTTGACAGTGTCTTCTTCCATCTGCTGGACAACGCGGCGAAGTACGCACCAACCGGAGACATTACCATCGAAGCCCGTGGTGAAGCGGAGAGAGTAGTTGTAACGGTAAGCGATTTGGGACCGGGAATACCAGCGGGCCAATATGAGCAGGTCTTCGAGATGTTCCATCGATTGGATACGAGTGATGCCCGCGAGGTCTATGGTCACGGATTGGGTTTGCCCATGGTGTCACGATTGCTGGAAGCAATGGGAGGTGGGATTCGGGTGGATGAAAAAGCGACAGTGGGCACGCGCCTTGAATTCTGGCTGCCTGCAGCGTTGTCGTTAGGTGACTAAGGGACGTTTATTGTTTTAGGCTAGATTCATCAATCGAGAGAATTTGAAAGTGTATCAAGTTTCCATCATATGGTGGTCTCCATATAATGAAGGATCCATAATGGAAGAAAGGATTTACCCCCAAGATTTGCCATGATGAATAAAGTGCTTGTTGTCGATGACGATACAACACTGCTGCGCTTCATACGTGAGTATTTAGAAAAAGAGGGTTTTCAGGTCGCGATCGCAGACCGCGGGCAGAAGGCTCTGCGCCAGTTTTATCAGGAGCGCCCAGAGATTGTGCTACTGGATGTCATGATGCCCGGGATGGATGGCTGGGAAGTTTGTGCCCGACTCAAGGAATTGGCAGATGTGCCCGTTATCCTTCTAACCGCGAAAAATGCAGAAGCGGACAAACTGCGAGGATTCCGTCTCGGTGTCGACGACTACATCACGAAGCCTTTCAGCATGGCCGAGATCGTAGCACGTATATATGCTGTGCTCGCCCGAACACGTTCGGATAAGGAGAAGGATGTCTTTTTTGCTGGAGTGATCGCGGTGGATATGCTAAAACGCGAGGCTCGCATAGAAAACCGAGTGCTCGATCTCACGCCCACAGAATTCCGTCTGCTCGCTACGCTCGCTCGCCGGTCGGGAGAAGCGGTATCGCAGGATGATCTGATAACCGATGTTTGGGGGGAGATGCGGGTTAAGAGCGGCAGCGCACTTCGACGCTATATATGGCTTCTACGCCGGAAGATCGAACCGGACCCGGAGAATCCTACCCGGTTGATAACCGTCCGAGGTTACGGTTACCGCCTGGAGG
>DAOUEQ010000039.1:0-9719 GCA_034430395.1 Anaerolineales bacterium
TTTGGGGCAGGGTGAGGGCATGAAGCCCAATTCCCGATCGGCGGTACAGCCCGCAAGCGTTACGCACGCATGATCCGGTGAGACTCCGGAGCCGACGGTATAGTCCGGATGGGAGAAGGCAACCCGCGGCGTCACAGCACGCCAAGTTGAATGTATTTGCCCCGAAGATCCAGGTCTTCGGGGTTTGAATATACTCATAAACGTGCTGTGGAAGCTCACCTCATGTCCCAAATCTTGGGGCATCTTTAATTTTGGATGATGGAACCGACAAAATCCATTCAAGCTCATCAAACTTCGAAAAAAGCAAGAGAATTACGTCAAAAATGGCCTTTATTGATGATCCCTACGGCCATCATTTTTGCTTTGCTGCTTTGGGAATCAGCGAGTCGATGGAGCGGTTTGCCGGCTTTCATCCTCCCTTCACCCGCAACTGTGTTCCATCGCTCCGTGCGCGCCATCCAAGATGGAACCTTATTCCGCCATACGCTGGCGACGCTCATTGAAGTGCTGGGGGGATTAACTCTCGGTATGATCTCTGCCATTATCTTAGGCTATAGTCTGGCGAAATCAAGGACTGTCGAACGGTTCCTATCTCCCTACATCGTTGCCTCACAATCTATTCCTATCGTCGCTATAGCACCGCTTCTTGTCATTTGGTTTGGTCCCGGCCGGCTCTCCAAGATCATGATCAGCGCATTAATCGTCTTCTTCCCAATCTTGATAAATACCATTGTGGGGATTCGATCAGTCCCAGAGGATCTTCGCGACCTGATGCGATCCCTGCGGGCAACACGCTGGCAGGTTTTTAGCCAGCTTGAGGTGCCGGCAGCGATGCCGGTCTTGCTGGGGGGGCTTAAGGTTGGAGCAACACTGTCCGTCATTGGTGCTGTGGTTGGTGAACTTGTTGGTGCAAGTGAGGGGCTTGGATTTCTAATCAATATTGGTCGTGGCGTATACGACACGACTTTGGTTTATACCGCCGTCATCGCTCTGGTTGCTCTAGCAATGTTCTTGTTCAGCCTGGTTGTCTTGCTTGAGCGGTATCTTCTCGCCTGGCAAGATACAGGCAACGCAAAATTGTGAGGTTGTCGATGAAGAAAAAATTCCACATTCCTTTTGTACTGATGATCGTGTTGTTGACTACCAACGCGGCTTGCACTAACCCGCAGAGTCAGCAAACACAAGGTCCCAACTTGGATCACGTCCATATCACAATGGGTTACCGACCAGATATCCAGTTCTCACCACTGTATGTGACGATTGATGAAGGATTTGCGGAACAGGAGGGGATCGAGATCGAAATTACACATCTTCCGGAAACGGAGGCTGTTCAGCTTGTCGGCGTCGATGAATTACAGTTTGCCATCGTCTCTGGCGAACAGGTCCTTCTTGCACGCGCTCAGGGGCTTCCAATTGTTTATGTAATGGCCTGGTGGCAGGATTACCCCGTCGCCGTTGCGGCCCCAAAGGGTAGTGGAATTGATACCCCTTCAGATTTCGAGGGGAAACGGATTGGAATCCCCGGATTATATGGCGCTTCATATATCGGACTCCAGGCACTGCTCACATCAGGAAATCTTACAGAAGACGACGTACAACTGGATGTGATTGGGTACACACAGGTCGAGGCTTTAAGCCAGGGCCTGGAAGAGGCGGTCGTCGTTTACGCCAACAATGAGCCCATCCAATTGTCGAAGTTGGGGATCTCAGTAGACCTGGTTCGGGTTGCGGACTATGTTCATCTCGCTTCAAATGGGCTTATCACCAATGAAAAGACCCTGAGGGAGAATCCCGATTTGGTCCGGCGTATGGTTGCTGCATTCAGGAGAGGTTTAGTAACGACAATAGATGATCCGCAACACGCGCTTGAGGTGTCCAAGGGCTATGTCGATGGCCTCGATGCGGCAGACCAAAACGTACAACTTGGAATTCTAGAAACCAGCATTGAATTTTGGAAGAGTGAGAACGTGGGGTATTCGGATAAAAGCGCTTGGGAAAACATGCAGCAGGTTCTCCTCAATATGGGTCTTTTAGGGGCGCCGTTGGATCTTAACCAAGCTTATACCAATGAGTATGTGGAATAGATGAAACCCACCCATGATCTCCTGCGAGCGGACAACGTTTCCCTGACTTTTCCTAATGGGAATGGTGGTCTGCATGTATTGGAATCGATCTCTCTCGAGGTCTCACCTGATGAGTTCGTTTGCGTTGTTGGACCCTCGGGATGTGGGAAAACTTCGCTGTTGCGTATCCTCGCAGGCTTGCTTGAGCCAAGCTCAGGCCAGGTGGTTTTCAGCGGTGAACGGTTGGCAAGACCACAAAGACGAATCGGATTTGTTTTCCAGCAGGCAAATCTAATGCCTTGGCGGACGGCGATTAACAACATTTGTCTTCCGCTGGAGCTGGCAGGGTTAACCAAAGAAGAAAAGCAAGATCGAGCCCGCTCGTTGATAGAACTTATGGGGTTGCAGGGGTTCGAGGAAATGTATCCGCGAGATCTCTCTGGAGGAATGGCTCAGCGCGTAGCTATCGGCCGCGCTTTAGTGCACGAACCGGATGTGCTTCTTCTTGACGAACCTTTCGGTTCTCTCGATGCGCTGACACGCGAGAGAATGGGTGAGGAACTCTTACGAATTTGGAAGGCGCATCGCGGTACGCTGCTCATGGTTACCCACTCGATTCCCGAAGCAGTACTGCTTGGAGATCGGGTGATTGTTCTCAGTGAGCGGCCTGCGCGCGTCGTCCTAAATCTCGAAATTCCGATACCTCGACCCCGCTCGATTGACCATACCTACACGGAGGAGTTTGGCACCTTGGCGGCACAAGTTAGGGGGGCGATCCGGGCAACCGTGGAATGAAGGATGTGGGAGCTTACCCTTGTGTCAGTTCGGTGAAGGGTTGACAGCAGCGAGTGTGGAATATCAGCCTGTTATGTCACTTTACCCAAGGACGGATCGTCAATCCTTATTGAAGGATCAGAATCCGGCATACTGGTCTGTCCAACCCAGATAATCAACAGGGGCTGTCTAAAAGCTTTTTAGACAGCCCTCGTTGTTATCAATGGGGTTCTAGATGTGATCAATCTTCCAGTTTGGGCGTTGCCTTTCGTGCTCGTCGCCGAATAATTATCCAACGGATCACCCAGAATGGAATCGAGAGAAGCACAAGTATCGGAAGTACGTAGATCACGAACCAGATCGTCGCATTGGCGAGGAATTGTAAGGCTTTGATCAGGGATTGCAGGGCTTCTTTTGCGGTTCCCTCTGGTTGCCATCGCCCGATTTGCAGCGGTTGGGACACGACGTCGGGTAGGAGTTCGATGCTGATCGCTGAGAGACGAGCGGATTGCTCGAAATACTGCATACGCCCTTTGATGATTTCGATCTCCTGTCTAACCTGGCGCAAATTCTCATAAACACGCAGCACGTCTTCCGCCTTGGTCAGAGAACCCATAATCTCGCGCAATTCTTCCTCGGCTGCTTCAAGATTACGGAGTTGAGATTCCAGATCTGTGTATTCTTGAGTGACATCCTGTCCGCTGATATTCTCGGAGCGGACTTCGACTGTGCCTTCCTTGATTTCATCGAGCGCTTCATTCAACCGCTCGGCAGGGACGCGGACCGTTATTGAAGCGTACGTTGCACTTAGGTTATCCCCGTACGTTGACTGATAGATATTGAGCGAGACGACATAGCCCCCCATCTGCTCGGCAAGTTGGGTTATCGATGATGCAGAAGCGGATGGGTCTTCTACCACGATGACGAGATTGGCGTTGCGGATCACAAGCCGCTCCATTGCTGCAGGCTGATGCGCTATGTTAGCGTCGAATTCTCCCCCGTAGGAATCCTCCATCTCGACGATGCTTTCGACCGCAGCACGTTCGAGAGCAGCCGGTGCAGGGATTCCATCATAGGCAGGAGCTTGTGCCAGACGGCTGGCACCGCAGGCGGCCAGGGAAACCCCTAACAACCCAAGGATGATGAAAGTGTATTGTTTCTTCATGGTGAGTTCCTCCCACTTGTGGCGCAGAATAGTGTTAATCCTAAGACGTTGAGAGGAGCTTTAGGGTTCCCGGCTACCAGCCTGCGTCCAAACGAATGGATTGACGCTCCGGTAACCCAGCTTTGAGGATGCGCGATTGAACAGCTTTAATGTTATAGACGCACCTTCTCATCTCCCAGGTCATATCCTCTGTGTCTAGAATAGCGTAGGATGCGCGGGGATCTCCGTCTCGGGGTTGGCCAACCGAGCCTGGATTTAGGATCATCTTCGGCGATAAAGCCATGATTTCCCCCCATGGGATAGGGCGCAGCATGGCGAATGAATCATCGAAAGGTCTATGGAAGATCAGAGGCAAGTGAGAATGACCAACGAGCGCGTAGTCCTTTTCAAGCTCGTCAAAATTGCGATCGGCCGTTATTGGATCGAGGATATACTCCCATACCGGTTGGTTAGGACTGCCATGAGCTAGCGTAAAATCATCTACCTGAATCTTGTTTGGGAGGGTCTGTAGGAATGCCTTGTTCTCATCCCTTAATTCTCTCTGTGTCCAAGCGACAACATCCCCGGCGTCTCGATTGAATCGTGAAAGCGGTATCTCGCCAATAGCCGCTTTGTCATGGTTGCCGATCAGACAGAGGAGTTCTGGAAGTCTCTGTACTCGTTCGATGCATTCATTGGGATCAGGGCCATAGCCAACAAGGTCACCCAAGCACCAAACAGCGTCATATGGAGGTGCATCGTCGATGATTGCATCTAAAGCGGTGATGTTTGCGTGGATGTCAGAAATTACGAGAACGCGCATGCATGTGATGGTAGCATGGAGGGAGAATGAAGGGAAGAGCAGAATATCCTTGAAACCGTGCTTGTAGCGTCTGATTCGCTAGCGTATAATCGCGAGCTTAAGATGCCAATTCTAGAAGGGCAAAGTCTCGACTTCCAAAGTCATAGCCCAGAACAAACGATTCGAATTGGGGTTCGCCTTGGTGAATTGTTGGACATCTCCGATTTGGTTTGTCTGGCAGGAGATTTGGGTTCCGGTAAAACAACACTCGCAAAAGGGATAGCGCGAGGTTGGGGATCCCTGGATGTTGTCACAAGCCCTTCCTTCATTTTCGTCAACCAATACCGGCGCGCGGACCAGCATATTCTCTACCATGTGGATGCCTTCCGGATGGCAGGTGTCGAAGATGGTTATCTGATTGGATTGCATGAACTCATCGAGGATAAAGCACCCATCCTGCTGGAATGGCCGGAGCGGATTGCAGAAATGCTGCCGTTCGAGCGGTTGTGGGTCACGCTGCGTTGGGTTGACGATCTCCGCCGTGGTATGCAAGTCGAAGCGCACGGCTTACGCTATGAGCGTATGTTGGACCAATTCCGTCGATCGGCTTTCGGGGGCTGAATATGCTGTTAGCGATTGATACATCCACGAATATGCTGGGCATCGCCCTCCATGGAGGAGGCCGAGTTTTAGCAGAGTGTGTTTGGGAAGGTGAGGGGCATCATACCGTCGAACTCGCTCCAGAAATTGCGCTCATCATGCGGAGGGTTGGAGAGCCATTATCATCGATCGAAGCAATTGGCGTGGCGATTGGTCCAGGATCCTTTACGGGATTGCGGATCGGTTTGGCGCTTGCGAAAGGGCTATCGCTCGCACGAGGTCTGCCCACAGTCGGGATTCCTACGATGGACATTCTAGCTCTCGCTCAACCGAAGCGAACGGAGCCGATGTTTGTAGCCGTGAGGGCGGGGCGCAATCGTATTGCCAGTTTGTGGTACAAATGGACCCGTGGAGGCTGGAAACCACAGGGCGAACCGGAAGTTCTCACCTGGGATGAACTCAAGGAATCATTGGAGGGGAAAGCTTACATCTGTGCAGACATGGACAACAAAACGCGGGCGCTGCTGCGTGGTGTACCTGGTGTAACGCTAGCCCCAGCGGTGCAATGTGTCCGTCGACCAGGATTTCTAGCTGAGCTGGCTTGGAAGCGGTTGAAATCCCGTAAGAAGGTGTCGGTGGGGGGGCTCTCCCCGATATATTTAAAGCCGGAATGATGGATATCACTCAAATATTCGAACGTATCAACGTTCACATTCGACCCATGTATTTATCGGATGTGGAACATGTCGTTCAGATCGATAAGCTTTCGTTTACACTCCCTTGGTCAGAGAGAACGTACCGCCTTGAGTTAACCGAGAATTCAGCAGCGTATCTATTCGTTGCCGAGCTGGAAGATCAACTCAAGCATCCAGTCGTAGGGTATATTGGTTTCTGGTTCATTGCAGATGAGGCACATATCAGTACACTCGCTGTCCATCCGGATTTCAGGGGGCAGGGAATAGGTCGCAAGCTGTTAGAAGAAGCTTTATTAGTAGCTTCGCGCCTTGGAGCAGATCTCGTCACACTCGAGGTCCGGGCATCAAATCAAAGACCGATTGATTTATATAAGAAGTTTGGCTTCCAGGTTAAAGCAAGGAAGCCGCGGTATTATCGTGACAATCACGAGGACGCACTGTTGATGGTCCTCGATGATTTACCAGGATGGAGCGAAAAGATTCAGGAGGGATAGAGTGGGAGCGGCAGAAAAACTGGAAACAATTGCCCAGGAAATTGAGGTCTGTACTGATTGTAAACTCCATGCCTCACGAAAGAAATCAGTACCTGGTGAAGGACCGGCAGATTCTGATTTGATGTTTATCGGTGAGGGTCCGGGTTTTCATGAGAACGAACAAGGGAAGCCTTTTGTGGGAGCAGCAGGTCGATTCCTTGAAGAATTGCTTGCTAGCATTGATCTTATGCGGGAGGATGTGTTTATCGGCAATGTTGTGAAATGCCGACCACCAGGGAACCGTGACCCTCAGCCGGAAGAGATCGAAGCATGTGGGAGATACCTCGAGCGCCAGATCGAGGCAATCGACCCCAAGGTGATTGTCACTCTAGGGCGTTTCTCGATGGCTCGATACTTTCCCGATACTCGTATTAGCAAGATTCATGGACAAGCGAAGGAAATCGATGGAAGGTTGATCGTCCCGATGTATCATCCCGCAGCGGCTTTACATCAGCCGTCACTAAGAAAAGTTGTCGAGGTGGATTTTTCCATGCTTCCCGCGCTCATCGAAAAAGGGGTTTCCACATTCCAACCTGATCAGCAGCCTCCGGTGGATCCTGAACAGCTCAAACTATTTTAATTTAGCCGCCATTTTGAAGGCAGCAGGTTCCGCCTGCACCCCGAGGTTGATCATCGGGCCTCCAAAGAATTTAGTGTAGGAACTTAATCTGGAGTTAAAAACCGATATGTCGAAAAAAGAGTCAATGTTACCGCCAGGCGCTCTGAAACTTATCGAGCGGTTCAAGCAAAGCGAAGCCATAATAGGGGTTGTTGGTCTGGGTTATGTTGGGCTTCCGCTTGCCGTCGTCTTGGGGGAGGCTGGAAATCAGGTCATTGGACTTGATGTCGATCCCGGAAAAATAAAGCTGCTGCGCGATGGCAAAAGCTACATCGAGGATGTTGAAAACGAAGTTGTGTCTCGGCTTGTGGACGATGGACGTTTGAAGTTTACGACCGAGTACGCAGACCTGACCGAAGTTGATGGTGTGAGCATCTGCGTTCCTACACCCTTGAGGAAAACGGGAGATCCAGACCTTTCCTATATCATCTCAGTCTCGAAAGCCCTGCGAGAAGTTCTCCACCCAGGGATGTTAATCATCCTTGAATCCACCACCTATCCGGGGACGACGCGTGAACTCGTTCGGCCAGAGATGGAATCCACGGGTCTAAAGGTGGGTGAGGATATCTTCCTGGCCTTCTCCCCAGAGCGAGTCGACCCGGGTCGGTCTGATTGGACGACGGTGAACACACCGAAGGTGATCGGCGGGATTACACCGGCCTGTACTGAGGTCGCAGCGGCGATGTATGGTCAGGCGATGGAGACTATCGTTCCCGTCGCATCGACAGAAGTTGCTGAAATGACAAAGCTGCTCGAAAACACATTCCGAGCGGTCAATATTGGGCTTGTCAATGAGATGGCGCTGATGTGTGAACGTCTTGGTATGGATGTTTGGGAGGTGATCGAAGCCGCGGGGACGAAACCCTTTGGGTTCATGAAGTTCACTCCTGGACCTGGGCTTGGAGGACATTGCATCCCGATTGACCCGCTCTATCTCTCCTGGAAATTAAAGAGCGTAAAGTACAACGCTCGCTTCATCGAATTGGCCAGCGAGATCAATACGAACATGCCGC
This sequence comes from Anaerolineales bacterium, assembly GCA_034430395.1. Taxonomy (GTDB): domain Bacteria; phylum Chloroflexota; class Anaerolineae; order Anaerolineales; family E44-bin32; genus E44-bin32. Next base: position 8,244 of record DAOUEQ010000039.1, read on the forward strand.
GCTACGTTGTCCAGCGCGTTCAAGATGCCATGAATTTGATCGGAAAATCAATCCATGGCTCGAAAGTGCTCGTGCTAGGCGTGGCCTACAAGAAGGATGTCTCTGACGTCCGTGAGTCGCCTGCGCTGGATATCATAGGGCTGCTCTTGGATAAAGGCGCACAGGTGGAATACCATGATCCTTGTGTGCTTTCGACTGAAGGCGAGGGCTGGAGCTTAGAATCCAGCAGTGATGTTCTGGGTGCGGCGGAACGGGCAGATTGTGTCGTGCTTGTCACCGACCATTCTGATTTCGATTACCAGGGGATCGCGAATGCCGCCAAGTTAATCTTTGATACTCGCAACGCTTTTCGGTACCATGGGATCGAATCGCCGATGATTTTGAGGCTCTAATGGCGCGTTATCTACTTACAGGTGCAGCTGGTTTTATCGGCGCTCGAGTAGCCAGACACCTGCTGGATTCAGGTTCTAAAGTCGTTGGCATCGACAATATCAATGACTCTTACGATCCACGACTCAAAGAGTGGAGACTTGAGCAGTTCCAGAATGACGATCGCTTCACTTTAAAACGAATCGATATCGCCAATCGAGACGAACTTGAGACCGCATTCGGTGACGATACCTATGATGGTGTGATCAACCTCGCCGCCCGAGCCGGAGTTCGCCAGAGCGTAAACGATCCATGGGTTTATTATGAGACGAATGTCATCGGGGCTTTGAATCTGCTCGATGCCTGCCGCGCCCGGTCCATTCCAAAACTTGTACAGGCTTCGACGTCAAGCTTGTACGGGCTGCACAACCCCGGGCCGTATAAAGAGGATGCCGACACCAGCCAGCCTCTCTCGCCCTATGCTGCCTCGAAAGGCGCAGCGGAGTCGCTCTGTCATAGCTACCATTACCTGCATGAGTTGGATATCACAATCCTGCGTTACTTCACGGTCTTCGGACCCGCGGGCCGTCCAGACATGAGTATTTTCCGGTTTATACAATGGATTGCAGAAGGCCGACCTCTTGTCTTGTATGGCGATGGTCTTCAGGAGCGCGATTTCACCTTCGTAGATGATATCGCACAGGGAACGGTGGCTGCCTTACGTCCATTGGGCTTTGAGGTGATTAATCTGGGGGGAGACCGCCCGGTGAAGATGATGGACTTGATAAATATGATTGAAGAGCGTCTCGGCAAGAGCGCAGACATCGATCACAGACAAACCGCTCCTGCGGATATGCCATCAACATGGGCTGATATTCACAAGGCTCAGATGCTTCTTAACTGGCACCCCGAGGTTTCACTGGAGAAAGGTTTGGAATCTACAATCTCGTGGTATCTACAGGAGCGGGATTGGGCAGAATCCATCCCAACCACTGACTAGATGAATTTGCTCAGTTCGCTGTATCGCCTTGGTGCTGCTTCTCTTAAGCGATTTCTTTCCCACCCGCTTTTTCAACGCGTGATTCGCAACACTGGTTACCTTTTCAG
>DAOUEQ010000040.1:0-81208 GCA_034430395.1 Anaerolineales bacterium
CGCTTGCCCGCTAGGCGTGTAGCGCATCTCGGGATCGCGGCCGAGGTTACCAACAAGAATCAGTTTATGGAACATTGGGAACTCCATTCCGATGGGGAGTGTCTTTAGTTACGGCCCGGGTGGCCGTGAGAGCATAAAAATGCGCCATCGGTGACTAGAACAATTGTACTACTATTTGCCTTCTCGTGTCAAGAGGCAATTCTTGAAAATCATTTATGAGGCTCAATCCAGGTCTTCAGAAACCAGCGTCATACTGTAGAAAGATTCAAGGATGGCGCTTGATATCTCCTCGCCAGCGGGACTTGGTCGGCCCTCGGCGTCGAGGAGAAACGGTATGAGCTCCAGCTCACGAACTCCACGAGCGCCGATCCAAATATTCAACAACCCCGTCTCGGGGGGACCGGCACCTTCAAAGGCGAAGTTACCCAGACCATAGACGATCACGCCATCACGGTTGAGTTCAATAGGCTGCAGGACATGTGCGTGGTGCCCGATCACGAGCTTCGCGCCGGCTTCCATGGCTGCATGAGCCGCGGCTACCTGGGGCGGACTCGGTTGAACGACGTTCTCGTACCCGCTGTGCAAAATCACCACGACGATGTCCGCTTGTGAGAGGGCATCGGCGACATCGTTGTGGATGCGTCTTGGCTCAGCCCATGCGACTCCGGCGTGATTCTCGCCAGCGATCCAGGCTCGGGCGTCAAAGCCCCGAAATTCAATGGGCACGTCTACGTAAGCCAGGAAAGCGAGCTTGACGCCGTTCATCTCGAAGATGACCGGGTTGTGGGCGGCGGCATCGTTCGCTCCCGCGCCGACCGTGTTAATCCCGCGCGCCTCCAGCAGTTGGATCGCCTGCATCAATCCCTCCGCGCCGAAATCCATGGCATGGTTGTTCGCTAGAGAGAGCAAATCGAATCCTGCAAGCGATGAAGTCTCGGCCGTCTCTTTTGGAGCGCGGAAGGTGTAACCCTTGTTCTCGGGGGTGCCCAGGTCTCCGAGTGCCGATTCGAGATTCCCGATGGCTATATCGGCTGAGGAGAGCATACCTTCGACCTGCGCAAACGGGTAATCCACATCGCCGGCGAGGACCGCCTCCCCGAGCGCGCGGTCAAGCATTACATCGCCGACTGCTGCAAGATGAAGGACCGCGTCAGATGTAAGCTCCTGTATCAAGAATGGGGCAAGTTCTTCGGCAACGCTCTCGAAACCCGGCGAGCTGTGCAAAGACCATTGATCCCGCAGCGGGTAGTCTGGATCGGAGGGGTGGAGGCCGTTTACCAGGAGCGACCTCATATTTGGGGTCATTTCCGACCAATCCATCACGGCAACGTAGGGGCTGCCATCTGTCAGTATTTGTTGCGCCTCAGGCAATGAGATCTGCACCCACGAGCTTGAGAGCGGGACCGCCAGTGAAAGCGGGCGGCTCCCAACTGGGACACCCTCTGAATCATGCAGCAACGCCAGGCCGAATATGCCTTGTGACAGGTTTTCTTTCGGATCGCTTGATGATTCGACAACCCACACCCAGTTCGATTCTGTCCCGGATACGTGCTCGACAGCTCGCGCAGCGGCTTGTGCCCATTGAGGCGGCACGCCGATGAAAAGTGGTTGTGAGGGTGAGGGTGTGGGAGTGGGCTCGGGCTGGGATGGATGTTTCGTTGGTGTGTGAACCGCGGATTGGGTTTGCCCAGCAGCAGGAGATGCAATCGTTTCCGTCGATGAGACCGAGGGCGCGGTTAACCGGCAGCCCGACAATGTCAGCAGCGTCGCGAGAAGGATGGTTGAGGGTATTTTAGCGTGTCGTCGCAGAACAACCAGATTCATAGAAAGGCTTTCACGAACAATGAGAGATCAATCGATTGCAGGTGATTATACGACCGTTCGGCTCAGACGCCTGTGAGGGATCAAGCTTGCATCAGCGAAAGAGACGAAGAGAAAGTGGGGCGGACCTGCAGTCCGCCCCAGCTACCATTCCAGCGAAATTTCATCGGAGTTGGATGTGTTTACTGGCTATAGCCCAGCGGTTCGAGTTCCTCCTCGACCATCTTGACCACCAGGTCGTCGAGAGAAAGGACGCTGTAATCATCGACATGGTGTGGGGTGTCATCCCCGGGCCCTCCGCCCGCGCCATAGGTTAGGAAGAGGAACTTGCCTCCGGTGACCTGGGCTAACTGGCGGAAGATGTACTCCCCCTGATCGTCGAGCCCGCTCGATGCGAGCGGGAAGATCTTGATGCCGTCTTCAGCCGCGGTGAAGATCTCCTGGGCGTAATCGTAGTCCTGGCTGTAATCGAGATGGGGCGGGGCATCGGCTATGAGGAAGATCAGGCTGACCGTCTCTTCGACGCGCCATTCGGGAAGGTGAAGGGCACTGTGCAAGCCCTCGTTCAGACTCTCTGGATAATCGCCGCCGCCTTCTGCGACGACCTGTGCAAGCTCATCCGTGAAGGCCTGGATATCGGATGTGAAATCGAAAGTGCGACTGACGAAGAGATCGCCGCGATCGCGGTAGATCGTCATCCCGAAGCGCACATTGGGCTCGGAGGGTAAGGCGTGAATGCGTTCGGATACGATGATCATATTGTCCTTGAGCTGCTGGATCTCATCGCTCATGCTGCCGGTGGCGTCAATCAAAAAGAACACATCCAATCGGATTGGTTCGGTCGCCGGGCGAGCGTCAAGCGTCAGATTATGCTCGCGGGTCTCGCCACCGATCTCAAGAACAGCCTCCTGGCCATCCTTTTCGGCTTGGATGAAGGTTCCCTGCGCCTCTCCTCCATCGACCGCCTTCGGGAAGAAAAGCGCCCGGCCGTCCGAGGTTGTCTGCAGCCGGGACAGCTCGCGACCGTCGGCGTCGCGGATAGTCACGACGGCCCCTAAAATGGGACGACCGCTAGAATCCGTCACGCGGATCGTGTGCCGTTCGCTGACGTCGAGGTCATGGATGAGGAGGCCCGATTCGGAGAAGCGCTGGCGGTAGAGCAGGTAATCGTCCCACGCTGCGTTGTCATCAACGCTCCCGGCGCGCATCGGCCCGTACTGGTCCGGGCGTTCGGGCGAATCCATCGACTTCTCGGCTTCAATCGCCATAGGGGGTTCTGGTGGGGCAGCGCCGAGCGCCAGGCTGGGCGCACCTTCCTCCATATAAACGGTATCCGACGAGGCATCATACCCCGACCAACCGCCGCTGTTATCCCAATCGATCCACCCACCCTTCCGTTCGTCGTCCGAGGCCGGCTGGAAGTGACTGCAGGCGTTGAGGAGCAGAAGGAGGAGCAGGGTGAAGAGGGTGAGTTTATGCAGGTTACTTTTTGTCTTCATGATTGCCTCCATTTGTTTCAGAGTTGATCGTTATGCTTGAGACGAAAGGCACTGCGTAAAGGTTCCCGCAGGGATCCATAGAGTCCCAATTGACAGAAATGGTTGGAAGTAATTGCATATAAAAGTGAATAGAGACTCTGCTCCGAAAAGTGTGGATGGTAAACAACCATGAAGGATCAAAAAGTGTGAGTTAGAGGCGCAGCCTGGTTCGACCCTGGCGGTCAGACCCCAAAGTTCCACAGCTTGAAGAAATCAATACTCGGCATATTGAGCGCTGTTTTGTATCTTGTAAGAAATCCAGTTTTTCTCCTCTAAAATTCAATCCCTATTGGAAATTTTCCTGGGCAGTACGACAAACGATACATATAGTTGATTAAAATGCAATAATATAATATTATAGTGTCAAATTAAGCAATAAAAGATAGGGAATGTTGCAATGACTTTCCAACCACTAATTCGAATCAATGATTCTATTGAAAGTCTTTTGGATGACTTGCATAGGCTGCAATTCCTGTATGAGGCTCTTGACCCAAATCTCCGCCGATGGTTTGAGAGAGAGGCGCTTGTTTTACGCGCTCACTACTCAACGCTAATTGAGGGAAACAGCTTGAGAGAGGATGATGTTGACGCGTTGGTTGACGCACAAGGTCGAGAATTGAGCAAAGGCGATGAGCTTGAAGTCGTAAATTACCTGAATGCCCTGGATTGGATTGATGAGTGTTGTGCCGAGGGTGGGGAAGCGTATGACGAAAGAATAATCAGGCATTTACACAATCTAATAATGTATGGATTTGACTTCTACACCCCGGGAGAATATAGAAAGGGAGCCGTCAAAGTACGGGATCCATTTACCAGAGAGATTATATTTACTCCCCCGGGTGCAGGCTCAGTTCCGTCCCTGATGAGAGATCTTACACTTTGGACTCAAGGTGTGATGGATGAGAGTGCAATAAACCCCGCGGTTGTTGCCGCTGTAACACACCTCGAGTTTGTAGCGATTCATCCGTTCAATGACGGCAATGGACGAACAGCCAGAGCATTCTCTACTCTGATACTCCAGGGCATGGATTATGGATTCGAGAATCTCCTTGTCTTGGATAGATACTTTGGTTCGAACGTGAGGGAGTATTCAAATCAGGTTTCGCTCGCAGCGGGAGAATCTTACACTGAGGACAAGAACTATGCTGACTGGATCGAATATTTTCTCGTCGGCGTCTATCAAGAAGCGAAGCTGATTCGCGAGAGAGTCGTAAGTGCAAGTCACGAGCGGGATAGAATGTCGAAAATAGTTGTTTCGTTAGGCATGAACTCAAGACAAGCAGATGGATTAACCTTCTGCAGCATCAATGGCAGAATTCGTCCCAGAGAGTATCAGAGAATCAATAATGTTGATAAATACAGTACATCACGAGAATTAAAGGAGCTTGAAAGAGAGTCGTTGTTAATAGCATCTGGACAAACAAGAAAGCGCGTTTATATGTTGCATCCCAAATTATCGACAGGTGATGCTCAAGACGAAGATACATAAGCTATTGCCTAGATTTACAACCATTAAAATCATCCTCAACTGGATGAGGATATTAGATAGGGAATCAATGCGGCACCCCGGGCGACTCCAGCCTGATAGATCGGGCAGCCGGTCGACCAACGCGGCGATCAGAGCCATGTTCCTACCTGATCACCATCCAGCCTCGATTTCTAAACCTGCAGCTATAACTATTTGATTAGCAACCCCTCACTTCGTTGATTGTGAAAGTGGCCTGAAGCGATTGGGGAGGGGTGTGGATTTTCAGATTTGGAGGCCAGAAAGGAAACAGGACCTTCTCAATGGAAGGTTCTGTTGCAGAACGAAAGCAGATGCCATGGCACCTATTCTGGGCAGGTACAGGTGCAGACTTGAGGCGCTGCTGCACCGCCGGTGCACGTATATTCCCCACCTGAAGCAATGCAATCGTGCTGATTAAGCTTGCTTCTGCACACTACTTGGACAATAATCTGCGGATTATTCCACAGCGGCACATCGCCGGTGTCGCCCTCGGGCTCGGTGCCGTCCTTGGGCACGGCGCAGATGTCAGTTCCATCGGGATTGCGGATGTACCACCACTGCTGGTCCAGGCTCTGGGCCACGATCGGCGCGGTCTCACCCATCAGCAAATAGCCGAGGATGGGGTAAGTGCCGGGGAGAGGGCCCTGATAGCAGGCCAGGTCGCGCAAGCCTTCGATCTGCGGCGCCATGAACTGGCCACAGGTACCGCTTTCATTGGTGAAGAAGGAACGACTTTCTGAGAAGGGTCCGAACGTATTATCCTCGATCGCGGCGATGCGCCAGTAATACGTGGTGCAATCGTCCAGGGTTTCAGCCAGGAAGAACGTGTGCTTGCTGCTCCATTCCTGATCGTAAAGGCTGATCCCGTTGAAGTCGGCCGCGGTCTGCAAATCGATGTAGTAGCCATCGGGGATGCAGCCGGGCTCGCCTGGTTGGAAATTGAGAATGACTTCAAGCTCCGGAATCTCTGCGCCATCGTCAGGCTCGATCAATTCGGGCGCCACCAGATCGGCGGGGACATCACAGGTTGGCCCGGTGAAGAAAACCCAGGTGGGCGAATCGGGGCCATTGACCCCATCGGTCCAGGCGCGCACATTCCAGAAATATTCGGTCGCAGGTTCAAGGCCCACCTGTGGGTACTCAGCGTCGAGTGATGGCCATGTGATTTCCCCCTCGGTTTCACCTGCGCGCGCAATCCCCCAGTATGGGTCATGCGAGAAGCGGATCTTGTACTTGTCGGGGATGCAATCGATCGGCGACCATTGGAAGAACTCGGGGGTGAGAAACTCGGGTGGTCCTTCGGAGGTTCCGACCTGGCTGAAATGGGGTGGCCAGAGCAGCTCGGGCGACGTGAGATCCTCGGGGTCGCACATCATGTCTAACAGGTTGAGGTCAATGGCCAGGTCGGGTACTGCCGAGATCATCGGGCAGGATGGATCTACGCGCACGTTGAACGCACGTGTCTCGGAGAAAGGCCCCTGCGCGCCGCCATAGAGGGGCGCAACACGCCAGTAATACGTGGTGCAGTCGGTTAACTCGTCTGTGGTCACAAAGGTGCCGGGGATGCCATACTCGGTCAGCAGGTTCGTGCCGGAGAAGGTCGGATCGGTTTGAAGGTCGACCAAGTAGCCCTCCGGCAGGCACTTGGGCTCCCCCACCTGGTAATGCAGCTCAGCGTACAGCTCCCCGATAATTTCACCGGGGTCGGGCGAGAGCAGCTCGGGCGGTCCCATCTCTCCGACCGAAGAGCAGAGCGGTCCAGTGAAGAAAACGCGCGTCGATGAATCGGGACCATTCACCCCATCGGTCCAGGCGCGCACATTCCAGAAGTACTCGGTGGCAGGTTCCAGGGAACCTTGTGGATAGGTTGCGCCTGTTGGCGGCCAGGTCAGCTCTCCATCAGTCATCCCGGTCCGAGCACTGCCAAAGTGACGGTCGGGTGAAAAACGAATTTTGAAATGCTCCGGCGTGCAGCCTGGATCAAATTCCCAGTGGAAGAATTCAGGCGCCAGTGGGCCGGTCACAGATGCAGTGCCCACATAGGCATAGTGATCTGGGTATGTGACTGTAGGGGGTTCCAGGTCCGCGGGCGTACAGGGAGTCGAGCTGGGACGGTTGCAGGCTGCCAGGGCGAGTCCCATCACGGACAGCGAGGATAGCAGCAACAGCTTCTTCATGACTATTCTCCTTGCAATGTGGGCAGACCGCCCCCAAAAATTAGCCTGCAAGATTGGTATTATGGAGCCTCTATGTTGTTAACGAGTATACATTCGTTTTGTGACAGTGGCTAAAGGTAGACATAAATTGTATTCGTCCCCTTAAAACGCGCTACTTTTCTTGGAACGAGTATATGCTTGGCATCCCCGGTCCATACCCATTTGGTAAAGTATAGACGTCCGGTTTTATTGAGCTTGCGAACCTTTCCAGGGGTGAAGAAGCAGTGTCGGATGCGGGAGATGGTTGACATCGGCCGTGAAATAAGCATAATTGGGAGACGTAACCTATAAAGGCTGAGACTGAGGAAAGTAGGCGGGCTGACCTCGCCAGAGAGGTTTGGGCGTGGCTGGAACCCTGACCCGAGTGAGTCCCGTTGAAGTTCCCTCATGAGCCGCCCGGGGGAACGCCTCGCAAGAGGCCAGTAGTTCGGGCCGGAACCCCACCGTTAGCAACGGGGACCTGATCGCCGTATGTTGTCATTTGCAGCGACGGCCGTCGGGAATGAGCGGACCTTTCGGGGTCAACAAGGGTGGTACCGCGGGATTGCTCTCCCGTCCCTTGATCGGGCGGGGGCGTTTTGTTTAAAGCGCCGTCTGATGTAACACGTATAAATGGAAAGGAGCCTCAATGCTGAAACGTCTGGAAGAACTTGAACGAGAGGCGCTAAAGGACCTGGAGGAAGCGTTGGATGAGCACGCGCTTCAGGCCTGGAAGGTACGCTACCTGGGACGGACGGCTGAGCTGGGAAAGATCACAGAGAGTCTGCGGGAGCTTTCAAAAGAGGAACGTCCTGCGGTCGGGCGGCGTGCGAACGAGGTTAAGCAGGCATTAGAAGCCGCCTATGAAGCGCGGGAAACGTCCATGCAGCAAGCTGCGGTGGAAAGAAGTTTGAGGGATGAGCGACTGGATGTCACCTTGCCCGGTCGCAGCATGTCGCGCGGCAGGATCCACCCTGCAAACCAGATGCTTCGCCGAATCTATGCCATCTTCGCCGAGATGGGCTTCCAAATCTACCGTTCACGTGAGGTGGAGACGGATGAATATAACTTTGGTCTCTTGAACATGCCCCCATTTCACCCTGCACGGGATCTATGGGATACCTTCTACACAACCGCAGAGGGCGTGCTCTTGCGAACGCACACTTCTCCGGGGCAGATACTCGTGATGCGCGAGCGGGCGCCGGAGCCAATACGCGTAATCCTGCCGGGGATGTGCTACCGCTATGAGCAGATCTCGGCTCGTTCGGAGATCCAATTCAATCAAGTCGAAGGGCTGGCAATCGGAAAGAATATCACTTTCACAGACCTGAAAGGCACGCTGGTCGCGTTTGCCCGCCGGCTTTTTGGAGATGACGTACGCACCCGCTTTCGAGCGGGACACTTCCCCTTCACAGAACCCTCAGCCGAGATGGATATCGAGTGTTTCGTCTGCGACGGTGAGGGGTGTGGAGTCTGCAAGAAGACCGGGTGGTTGGAAATCCTGGGCTGCGGCATGGTCCACCCTACTGTGTTGGTGAACGGGGGCTACGATCCTGAGATGGTCTCCGGTTTTGCTTTCGGCATGGGACCAGAACGGATCGCCATGAATATTCACCGTATTGATGACATCCGTAACTTCTGGGCGAATGATCTGAGATTTTTGCAGCAATTCTGAGCCCTAATCGGGCTTTACATAGGATGATAAGGGAGGTTTCATGAAAGTTCCCATAACTTGGCTGCGCGAGTTTGTCGATATTGAACTTCCAATCCCCGAGTTAGCCCACAGGCTGACTCTGGCAGGCTTGGAGGTAGAAGAGATTCGCTTTGTCGGTCTACCGCTTCCAGAGGAAAAGGTAGAGGGGCATACCGGTCGCAAACGGAGCGTCGGGACGAATGTAACCGGGTTGGCATGGGACCCAGAGAAAGTCGTCGTGGGTGCGGTGTTGGAAGTCATGCCTCACCCGGATGCCGATCGGCTGGTGCTGTGCCGCTTGGATGATGGTGAGCAGGAACACACCGTGCTCACCGGCGCGCCCAATCTTTTCCCCTACAAAGGGCAGGGAACCCTAAAGAGCCCATTGAAGGTAGCCTACGCGCGCGAAGGGGCCACACTTTTCGATGGTCATATCGCCGGTTGGGAAACCTTCACGCTCAAGCGAGCCAAGATTCGCGGGGTTGAGTCGTATTCGATGGCATGTTCGGAGAAAGAACTCGGCATCTCTGAGGAACACGAGGGCGTGATCATCCTCGACGAGGATGCGCCAGTTGGGCAACCGCTTGCGGAGTACATGGGCGATGCAGTCTTGGATATCACACTCACACCCAATGTAGCCCGCGATGCAAATGTCCTGGGGGTGGCCCGGGAGGTGGCTGCGCTGACGGGGGCGGCGCTGAGAGAGCCCTCCTATGATGTCCCATGGAATGGTCCATCGATCGATGGGCGGGTGAGCATCGATATCCGCGACCCCGTACTTAACCCGCGCTTCATCCTCGGGCTTGTTGAGGGGGTGGAAGTTGGACCCAGCCCGTACCGGGTGCAGCTCCGTCTACAATTAGCAGGGATGCGGCCGATCAACAATGTCGTGGATGCGACGAATTATGTCATGCTTGAAATTGGTGAGCCTCTGCACGCGTTTGATTTTGATGTCCTCGTCGAACGTGCCGGAGGAAAAGCGCCAGAGATCATCACTCGACTCCCAGAGTCGAAGGAGCGCATAACCACACTCGACGATGTCGAAAGGTCGCTGGACGAGTTCACGGTATTAGTGGCCGACACCGCCGGGGCGCTTTCAATCGCGGGCGTGATGGGGGGCAGCGAGTCGGAGGTAAGTGAGAAGACCACCCGCGTCTTACTCGAGGGGGCTGCCTGGAACTTCATTAACATCCGCCGGACGGCAGGATCACAGAATCTACAATCCGAAGCATCCTACCGGTTCGAGCGCGGAGTTCCCCCGGCAGTGGCAGAACGGGGGGTCAAGCGTTGCCTGTCCCGGATCCAACAGCTTGCTGGCGGTGAAATCGCCCAGGGGCTTGTTGACGAATATCCACTGCCGCCAGATCCGTCGATTGTGGAGATTTCCCCAGCTGATGTGGAGCGCTGGCTCGGGATACAGCTTGAGACAGATGCAATCGAGGAAATACTCAGCTCGATTGGTTTTGAGATCGAGAACAAGGGGGAAACGCTGCAAGTGACAACGCCAGATCATCGCATGGATATCGGTGAGGGCATCGAAGGAGTAGCAGACTTAATGGAAGAGGTGGCACGGATCTATGGCTATGACCGTCTGCCGGAGACAATGATCTCTGATGAGATCCCGCCTCAGTATAGTAATGAAGCCCTGGAGTGTGAGGAACGAATCCGAAACCTGCTTGCCGATCTTGATTTACAGGAGATCGTAACCTATCGCCTGACATCACAAGACCATGAAACAAGAATCTTGCCCACCGGAAAAAAACCTGACGATCGACCGTATATCACATTAGAGAATCCAATCAGCGTCGATCGTATAGTCATGCGACATAGTCTGTTGGCAAGCGTGCTGGAAATCGTGGAAAGCAACGCCCGTTTCCAGGAGCGCATCGCCGTGTTCGAAATTGGACCGGTTTATCTTTCTTCTGAAGAGGGTGAACTCCCAGTCGAACCGCTCAAACTCGTTATAGCCCTCACCGGACCGCGCGCGCTTCCATCCTGGCGGGAATCTTCATCAAAAGCATTTGATTTTTTCGATTTAAAAGGCATTCTCGAGGCGCTGTTCGAAGGGCTCAAGGTTGGGGCAGTGGAGTATTTCCCGGGCGAACACCCATCGTTTCATCCTGGAAAATGCGCGCGGATATTGGTCAATGGGAAGCAGGCGGGTGTTATGGGAGAGCTTCACCCTCTAGTAAAGGAGCGCTACAATTTTCAGTCATTCCCTCTCCTCGCTGCGGAATTGGATATGGAAACGATCATCCGCGGGATTCCTGAATCGATTGACGTGGAATTGGTCAAGACCTTCCCGCCCGTCTTGGAAGATCTAGCGATCGTCGTCGATGAGGCAATCCCAGCCGAACAAGTCCTTGCTGTAATCCGGAAATCGGGAGGGAATTTACTGGAGGATATCCGCCTCTTCGATCTTTACCGGGGTGAACAAATCGAGGCGGATAAAAAGAGTCTGGCATACGCGCTGACGTATCAGGCTCTGGATCGAACATTGACCGACGAAGAGGTGGCAGGGCTGCGCAAGAAGATCGTTAAGGCGTTAGCGCAGGAACTCGGCGCTCACCTGCGATCTTAATCTTTCTCCTCGGATAAGGCTTCTGCGCGCTGGATCGCCATAGATGCAAGTTGGGCGACGACCATCAGTAGATGGTGGTCTTCCGTTGAAAAATCTCGGTTACCGAGCTTGTTAATCGCTTCGATCACACCGAGAACGCGCTCGCCATCAAGGAGTGGCACGCAAACAAGTGTTTGTGTGTGAAAACCCATCGTCTCATCGACCTGGGCGAAGAAACGAGGGTCTTTGCGTACGTCGAGGACAAAAGCAGGTTCGCGATTATCCGCAACCCATCCGGCGATGCCTTTCCCGGGCGGCAGCTTGTAGCCTTGAAGGTTATTGCGCGCTTCGCCTCGGACGACAACGAATACGAGTTCTTCGGTTTCTTCGTCCCGCAGAAGCAGCGATCCATCATGGGTTCCCAGAACTGCTAGAGCGGACCCCAAGAGATCATCTAGAACATGGATTAAGTTGGTTTGAGGACCCATGCGTTGAATCAGATCCTGGATGGCGCTTAAGCCGCGCACGGAGGAGCGCAGGATTGTGAGCTCATCTCGCAGTTCTTGATTCTCCTGGTTTAGCCGGGAGACCTCTGTTTGAAGAAAGCGTAGGGGGTCGCGGGTATCTACCATGTTGAGTCCTTTAGATAGGTTGATATTAGCACAAGAAGATTTCCCGGGAAAGTTCAATTCTGGACGGAGCTAAGCTGAATATTAACTCTGGTGATTGTCTTCGAGATGGTCTAATAAGCGGTGGTGGGCACAACAGGTATGATAGGATGCCAGGCTCGCACTCTTTTGAGCGAAAAAGAAACATCTGGTCTGAGACTGACAACCCAACCACCTGGTGCCGTTGAATGTACAATGCTGGGGAGCGATGGCGGCTCCCACGCTTATATAAAGAACCGGTGCGGAGGGAATAACAGGGCGATGAATATCTATTTCTCATGCTCTCTCACAGGAGGGAGGCAGGACGAATCGATTTACACAGCGATTGTGGACCATCTATTGGAGATTGGGCATGACGTGCCCACAGCGCACCTCGCTCATCCGCAGGTGATGGATTTGGAGCGCATTGTCGACGCCAGAGAAGTCTATGGGCGGGATATGGCCTGGATCGAAGGCTGCGATGTGCTGATTGCAGAGGTGAGTACGCCATCACACGGAGTGGGGTATGAGATTGCTGTGGCGCTCACGCGTGAAAAACCGGTGCTGTGTTGTTACCATGAAGGCGTGACAGTGTCGAAGATGATAACAGGAAACGACTCGAAAACGCTGACGCTATGTACATATCAAGGGAAAGGAGATGTGCTGGCGGCGGTTGATGATTTTCTACAAACACTGCCTGGTGCATGAGGGAGAATGAGGGCAAGATAAATCCCCCGAGCAGAAATCGGGGGATTTTTTATCCAGCGCGCAGTGCCAATAATGGGCACGAGTTTTCTTTTAGGTCGAGATCTTTGGTGTTGAGTTGTTCTCACACAGCTTCGACGCTCTTTATGTCGGGGAAGAACTGACGGACAGAACCCTCTACCCAACCGCGAAGAGTCCCTTCTGCGAGTTGACAACTCTCACATGCACCGCCCATTTTTACCTTGAGAACTTCTCCATCGAAGGAGACCAGTTTAACCCACCCACCGTGATATTGCTCGATGTAGGAACTGACGACTTCCAGCAACGCCCGCATCCGCTCTTCCGGCGTGGCGTCTACGTCGTGGCTGTGATTGGCTGTTATTGGCATATCGGACTCCGCTTAATGGTTGCTGTTATCTAAACGCGCCTGTGTGGCGACACCAGCCCTCAGTATTCTAACAACATGCGCGTGCGTGTTTTGCAGTCGCTGCGCGATCACATCAGCTAAACGCTCAAGGATGACCACGCCCGCATCAGGGTATTTCTCGCATAAATTTGTAAGTTCCTCGCCCTTGATGCTGAAGGTCAAGCTAGGTTTAATGCTTACCGCACAGGATGTGTAACTCGCGCGCCCGAGGGCCGCGGACCAGCCGAAAACACCCCCTTCTTCGATCTCGGTTACAGATATCATGTCCCCATCAGGTGGTTTAAAACGGATGGCCACCCTGCCTGAGACTAAGAAGTATAACCTATCGGCGGGGGCATCCTGCTCGAAAATCACATCACCATCTCCAAAAGTCTCTGATTCAAATCTGTTTGCCAGGAGATTGAGATGTTTAGTGTCGAGCCCTTTAAAAAGAGGCAGCGAATCGAACGAATCCCGGTTCATAGCATCAATTCAGCATGTGATACCTCAGTGTAGTTTGGCTGTTAATGGACTTCGAAGTGGATTCTTTCCCGATCCGTACGACAACCGTCACCTCCTTCTGGAGATGGGGCTCGTTGCTCGGCCTCAAGGGTAAATGTCTTGACGCAACCTCTATTTATGGGTATATTATCAAACACAGGCAGGCATCTGGGTGCCCCCCTCACCTAGATGTTTGTCTGTGTTTTTAACGAGGATATTCAGCTTTCATTCTATTGAGAAGAGCCTGAGAGAGTCTGTAAATGGTGCCGTGAATGACCTCCATACGGTGGCTCTTCCCTCCAGGGTGGATGCTTGTGATTAAGAAGGGTGAGTGAACGGGGCACCTTGTTTGAGGATCTCTTCTGCCCGTTCTAAGTCTTCCGCGGTGTTTACATTGAAGAAACTCAATCCTGAAGGATCAAGCTCGGAGAGTATGGGTTCTTCGATGGGGAGGACGTGTAACTGCGGATAGAAGCTGACCATTCGTCGTTCGCCGGATTCTAGCGCCGCTTCCACCGCCGGGAGGCAACGCTCCCTGTTGTAGACTGCTTGGAGCGGTTCGTATTTGTCACCAAGCTTGGGGACGATCACATCGGCTTCATGCGCTCGGCTGAGAAGGTACTCGAGCAATTTGCGACTCACGAAAGGCGTGTCGCACGATAAAACCAGGATAAACTCACCCTGGGCAGCGCTTAGCGCGGTTTTGAGACCATGCAAGGCGCCCGCGCCGGGGACCTCGTCGCCTGCCATCCGCAGATTGAGATGGATCAGAGTCTCTGGGCGATTGGTCGTTATCAGGATTTCGTCCGCCAAACCATCGATTCGCGTGATCACTCGCTCGATGAGTGGAGTCCCCGCCAGACGGATTAGCGCTTTATCTTCGCCTATACGGCTGGATTTCCCGCCTGCCTGAACAGCTATGGTGATCATGGCTACATTTTACCCTCGCTGTATAGGCTCTGGGGCGGGTGATATAATTCGCAACGACTTCATGAATACTCTAGCCGAAGTGCTCGATGCGATGACCATCCCCGGGGAGCTTTACACGGCGCTCCCGAACGGGGACGTACGCTGTTTCGCTTGTGCACATCGCTGCTTGATTCGAGATGGTCGGCGCGGCGTATGCCAGGTTCGTTTCAACGAGGGCGGAGAGCTGCGGGTTCCTTGGGGTTACGTCGCCGCCTTGCAATGTGATCCCACAGAGAAAAAGCCTTTCTACCATCTTCTTCCCGGATCAGATACGCTAACATTTGGGATGTTGGGCTGTGACTTCCACTGCTCTTATTGCCAGAACTGGGTCTCCTCACAGGCTTTGCGCGATCCAGCATCTGATGTCTCTGGCGCCTACCTGCGCCAAATCAAACCATCCGACATGATTGAATACGGACTTAATATGGGGGCTCAGGTTGTGGCTTCTTCATACAACGAACCCTTGATCACTTCCGAATGGGCCGTCGCGGTATTCAAGGAGGCCGTGAAAGCAGGATTGAAGTGCGCATACGTCTCAAACGGAAACGCTACACCGGAAGTGATGGATTATCTCAGCCCATATCTCAGCGGGTTTAAAATTGACCTCAAGACGATGCAGGAATCGAACTACCGTGAATTGGGCGGTGCGCTCCAACATGTGCTTGACAGCATCAAGATGGCGCACGACCGGGGCCTCTGGGTTGAGGTTGTCACGCTTATCGTCCCGGGTTTCAACGACAGCACCGAGGAGTTAATGGATGCGGCCAGGTTTATCGGCTCCGTGTCGCCGGACATCCCCTGGCATGTCACTGCCTTCCACAAGAATTACCGTATGACCGATACGGAGAACACCACTGTCGATATGCTGATCCGGGCAGCTGAAATTGGCCAGGAGGCTGGGCTGCGTTATGTGTATGCCGGGAATCTCCCGGGCCGGGTTGATCCCTATGAGGACACCATCTGCCCAACATGCCAACAACGTTTGATCCAGCGATCCGGCTTTGTGATCCTGGATTATCAACTGACCGGGCAGGGAACTTGCCCGAATTGTGGAACGCCTATTCCCGGAATCTGGCCTGAGTCAACCGATGAAGTAAGGCGTGGCTCGAAGGCAGATCTGTTTTCGCGGCGCCCGCGTATTATCCCGTAACATGCCTTCGCGAGCGCGGTGTTGGATCCTAGAGGAGCGTAACGGTTGCAAACCAAACTAATCCTAACGTACGATCCGATACCGGAGCAGCGAGAGGCTTATTTCCGTTATGTCCTGGGTGAGTTTGTGCCCACGATGGAGCAGCTGGGTCTGAGGATGTGCGAATCCTGGCACACCGCTTACGGCCCCTACCCTCTCCGGCTTCAAGGTTTCACAGCCGACGACGGTGACGCGATGGCAAGGATCCTGGACTCTCGTGACTTCAAGGAGCTTGAGGAGCGACTGCAGGAGTACGTGGTCAATTACCGGCGGCGCGTCGTCCCCCGCAAGAAAACCTTCCAGTTTTAGTCACATTATTGTTAGTGAACCGCACTGGTGACAGTTTTCACAATGTGATATATAATGGCGCCGCCCTGGCCCATAGAGCATCGCACCTCCATTGAAACCGACCCTCACCAAAGCCCAGCCAGGGCTTTTTTTTATTTAATTGCGGTTTGGTCTACGCTCATCAGAGCGCAAGTCGCATTGGAATTGTTTCCGTCTGTTTTGGGTGGACTGTCTGGTCGCCAAAGGGCCGAGGTTGCTCGTCCTCCTTCGCGCGAGTCGCCCATAAGACCCATTGGAATCCGCCATGATTATAGGATGGAACTTCCCGCGCACAGACGCGGGATTGTTGGTATCTGGGGCTGAAAGAGATCAGATGACGCCCAGTTCCTGTCCAACGCTCTTGAAGGCGGAGAGTCCTCTGTCGAGATCCTCCTGGGAATGCGCCGCGGAGATCATCACCCGGATCCGCGCTTTACCGCGCGGGACAGTCGGGAAACCGAGGGCCATGGCGAAGATGTCCTCCTCGAAGAGTCGCCGGCTAAAATCCTGAGCCAGGGCTGCCTCGCCCAACATAATGGGGGTGATAGGCGTTGTGCTTACGCCGGTATCGAACCCTATCTCTCGCATTTCGTGCTTGAAGTAATCCGCGTTTTCCCAGAGTTTATCGACCAGATCGGTGGACTCTTCAAGCAGATTCAGGGAGGCCAGGCAAGCGGCCACATCCGGGATGGTCATTGCTGAGGAGAATAGGAAAGGGCGTCCCCGCTGCTTCAGCCAATCCACGATTATCTGGCTGCCCGCCACTACGCCACCGACGACGCCGAAGGCTTTCGAAAGCGTGCCCATCTCGACGTCCACTTTACCGTGTAGATTGTAGTGATCAACGATGCCGCGCCCACCTTTGCCGAGGACGCCCTCTCCATGGGCATCATCGACCATCAACAGAGCATCGAATTCTTGAGCTGCCTCGTATAGTTTATCGAGGGGAGCGACATCCCCATCCATGCTGAATACACCATCGGTGATAATCAAGGAACGACGGTAGCCATCGTCCTTGCTTTTCTCCATTTGCACCCGCAAATCATCCGGATCGCAGTGAGCGTAACGGATGACTGTGGCGCGCGAAAGCCTGCAGCCGTCGATAATGCTGGCGTGGTTGAGTTCGTCTGAATAAATCACATCTTCCTTGGAGACTAGAGCGGGGATCGCGGCCAGGTTAGCGTTGAAGCCGGACTGGAAGGTTATCGCCGCCTCAACGCCCTTGAATGCTGCCAGGCGGCGTTCAAGCTCAAGGTGGAGAGCCATCGTGCCGGCGATGGGCCGCACGGCTCCCGGGCCAACCCCGAATTCGTCGATCGCCGCCTTGGCGCTCTCAACGAGAAGCGGGTGGTTGGCGAGACCTAGGTAGTTGTTCGAACAGAAGTTCAGCACTTTCTTGCCATCCACGACAAGCCAGGCACCTTGAGGGGAACTCAAGGTACGGATGTTGGTAAAAAGACCGGATTTCTTTATATTCGAGAGTTCATCCGCGATCCACTGGGTTTTTGATTCTTTTGACATTGGTCTCCTCGCGTTAATTATTTGCCGCTTCTTCCACCGCGGAAGTGACGATCAGCGCTTCCTTGCGGGAATGCGAGAGGCGCTTGATCCTTAATTCGCGGCGTTGTGCTGCAGATCGATCGGGCTGGCGCTCGGTGTAAACGAGCCGTAAAGGGCGTCGTGTGCGCGTGTAGCGTGCGCCGCGGCCAGCGCTATGTTCTTTCAGGCGACGGATGGGATTTGTCGACCAGCCTGTGTAGAAAGATCCGTCGGCGCATTCGATGATGTAACAGAAATACTCGGACACGGGGGCATTATACGTCTCTCTACGTAAGTGACCAAATCCAGGGAAATTCCTTCGATGGGTATGCTTATATGATCGAAGATGATGGGATGATTCCAGGATTGCCATTGAGCAACCACTGCATTTGAGATCGCGAGATCAAGGGTATACGCGAAGAGATTTGGCTATGTAACCTCGGATGCCTACTTTTCCTCGCTTGGCTTCGTTCGGTGTAAGCCAAGCAGATTTGTAAGGATCCCGGTCGATTTAATTTTCTCCGCCGGGCGCAGCTCCTCGCCCCCCCAATCGTTCTGTTCACGCGCTCGAATCCATGATAGGCGGGCGCGATCGGCTTCCGTTAGATAGTCGGATATTCCCTGCTCATCTCCTTCCGCCAACACTTCGCGCAGGTCTTGCAGTTCTTGGATGAATTGATCGAGTTTATCGAGGGCTTTCTGTCGATTCAACAGCAGACGTTTCTCAAAGATATCAAGCTTATTAGCGCTGAAGAGGCTCGTCGCATGCGCGAAGTTGCAACCGGCTACGCGCTGGAGTTCCTTCCAGGATGTAGAGTGGGCGGATGCCTGTAGAAGTGCGGCGCCAAGTAGGTCTGGGAGTTCCTCGGTGGAAGTCAGCGCGGCGTCGTGCTCGTGCAAATCGATGAAGAAAGGGGTGGCTTCGATGATTGATGCCAGGTTAATCGCCACAGTTAATGCGCTTTCCGAGGCGCTGGGCGGAGCGATGATGGCGAGTAATCCATTCATGTAGAGATCCGCGCGAGGCTCATCTGATGGCGCCCCGCTGCTCGTCAGGCTTGCTATGCCGACGATGGGAGTAGCGCCGATGTACGATCTCCCCTCCGGAAGATATTTCTCTGCCCACTTAAAGAACGGCACCTTCACTTGCGCAGTGTCTATGATTATGGCGCCCTCTTTTGTTTTTGCCCCGAGATGTTCAAGGTAAACTTCAACCTCGGCAACAGGAAGAGAGAAAATCACGAGATCGGCGCTTGTGATCACTTTCCGGGGATGAGATACGAGGCGATCAACAGCGCCAACCTTTTTGGCGCGCTTTGAAAGATGCCGATCGGGATCATACCCGATTAGATCGACATCGCCCTCGGCTTTATTGAATGCCATGCCAATCGAGGCGCCAACCTGATCCAAACCGATGAGCAGTATTTCATACGCCATTTTGATACCTCAATTCATCCCGTCGGCAGTTTGCAGCCGTTTCATGAGTTCCTGTACATCCTTCCCAATGGATGGTAGTGCATGCTCTTGATGATAGCGAATGAGGGTGACCAGCGTTTCTGAGCCGCCTTCTTGTTGGACCAATGCAGCTCCCCACTCAGGGTGCTGAAGTGCGACGACGAACGGTTTCCGCCAACCATGCGGTTCACCCTGGCCCCACTTTAATACTTGATTTGGGAGTATCCGGTCCGTTATCACAATTAGAGACCGCTCCCAGGCTCGCAGCGGATTCAGGGACTTTCCCACATCATGCAGCAGGGCAGCCATCAGGAGATCTGAATTCTCTTCTCCAAGGTCAACCAGAGTCTGAAATACCCGTACACTGTGTGATTGATCCGGGTCGCTCATGCGGAAAAAGAGCGCAGCCAAAGACGGATCGAGGATTTCATAAACGAACTTTCTATGATCTCGATTTCGTTTGGCAGAAAGCAGATGCCGGAATTGACCCGCTCGATAGGAAATTCCCATGTATTAGAGGACAAGCAGTCTCATGATGCTCATTGCGGGTCTCATTACTATGGAGCCAAGGATATTAAAACTCCCAAAGCTCCCGAGGATGATTAAACCCATCAGGATATACATCCCATAGGGTCGTATCTGGCGCAGGATCTCCTGGCCGCGCGGCGGGAGGAAATAGTCGATGATTTTCTCCCCATCAAGCGGGAAAATAGGAAGGAGGTTGAAGAAAAGCAGGATTAAATTGATCCAAATGAATTCTACAAAAAATTGCGAGAGGAAAGATGAAGATGTGACCGAGATCAGCCCAGCCCTAATCGGGATCGTGGCGACAAGGGCGAGCAAGAGATTTGAGAATGGGCCCGCGGCAGCAACGATCATTGGACCGGCTGGAGACCTGCGCTGAATAACGTATGGATTGATTTGTACTGGGCGAGCCCAGCCGAAGCCGGCGATGACGAGCATCAACGAACCTACAGGATCGAGATGAACGAGGGGATTAAGGGTAAGACGACCTTGGAGGCGGGGAGTGTCGTCCCCGAGTTGGTCTGCAGCCAGGGCATGTGAAAACTCGTGCACAGTAAAGGCGATTACCAGTGTAATCACACGCGAAATTAACGTAGTAAGCGATAAACCCAACATGACAGGCGGATTATACCATTCAGGCGGGTGTTATAATCCGGCTCCCTGGGGGATAATCTGTGTGTGTAATTAGCGACTTGTCATTATGATAACGAGTCCACAGTGGGCTTTATAGGTGGTCACACGCAGTAACCTTGGTTGGACTCTCAGGATTAAACGTTAGCGAGCCATTATGCTCCCAGATATCCAATTGGAAGATGTGATCCGCCTGCGCAAGCCGCATCCATGCGGCAGTACGGATTGGATTGTGGTGCGCATCGGAGCGGATATCGGTCTGAAGTGTCTGGGCTGCGGTCGCAGGATTTTACTTCCGCGGAGAGAAGTCGCCCGTAGAATGAAAAAGCGCCTACCTAGAGATGAGGAGAACGCTTAGCTGCGAGCGGGGATATTGCTCTGAGGTGGTATACGTGCCAATAGCCAGTGTACTCAGGATCAAAACGAGGTAATCACGGTGCTGAACATGTTTCCCACAGCAGTCCCAAAAAGAGACAATACGATAAGAACGATAAGCGCAACGAGCGCAATTATCATGGCGTACTCAACTAGCCCCTGCCCCCTTTGATCGAGATGATTCATAGATGTCTCCAAACAAAAATAATAATAATTTGTCCAAGTATAGAGTAGATTATAGGAAACCTACAATAGCCCTGCAGTCCAGCAATGGTGAAAATTTTAGTTTCTAGCGCGCGAAACCAGCTGAAAGGTTCTCCCATGCACAAACTCATGATCCTTTTTAGGCGATCTGCGGGCTCTCTTGATGTGGAGACACGGTGGAGCAATGAGTTCGTGAAGCTGGCCGAGGCGATGCCGGGTTTGCGCCGGGTAAGTGTGAGCCGTGTTGCCGGAGGACCCTCGGGGGAAGTAGATTTGGATATGGTGCATGAGTTCTATTTCAACGATTTACAGGCACTACAAGGAGCCCTCGCCTCGCCTGAAGGTCAGGCCGCTGGTAAAGCGCTGATGTCCTTCGCTGCAGAACACGTGACCGTGTGCTTCGCCGAACACCTGGAGGAGGCTCGCGGAGAAGGTTGATCTGCCGCAGAAGTGGAATGACTAATCGCCCCGCAATGGATCATCACTTATATATCCAAAGTTTATCAACCTTGGGAAGAGGGATTTTTAGGTGCTTACGCCTGCGGATTTAGCGCTTTTTCTCCGTGAACGGGGATTGCACGCCGAGCTTTTATCTTTGCATGTGGAGACGCCTACTGTCGAAGCAGCGGCGGAGGCTGTCGGGACATCAGCAGATAAGATCGTCAAATCGGTGCTCTTTATGGTTGACGATCAACCAGTACTGGCGATAACCTCGGGCTCAAGACGGATTGACCGTAGGCGGATAGCAAAACACTTTGGTGTGGGTCGTAAACGGGTACGACTTGCCGCTGAGAACCAGGTCCAGACCTCAACCGGCTATCACGTCGGCGCAGTGCCCCCATTTGGTCATCCTGAGCAGCTGCTGACAATCATCGATCCCGGCGTTCTGGAGCACGATGTGGTATACGCTGGGGGAGGAGCGAGCGATCATTTGATCAGGCTGGAGACGGCGGAAATCCTGCACGTTACGCAGGGCGAAGTGCTGGAGTTGATAGACCGATCTGAAAAATAAAACGGCTCACTGGGCATGAAGTTGGGCGTAGGCGAAGGCGTGAATAGGATGGAGTTAGGCAAGGGGAAAAAGCGCATCGGTTTGGGTTTGTCGATTCTGGCAGTCATCGCCATAGTCGTCGGTTATTCTATCTTCCAGCGCATCCGCCCGTCCACGATTCGCCTTCAGCGGTTGCGTCAATTTTGGGTTGATCCCTCTGCCCATGCTGAATGGATGATTAACGCTGGCGAGCGATGCGGAGATGCGCCATTTATCATGCCGACGGATGGTTTAATCGGGTTCTTCTGGGGGGATTCTTTCGGACTTGGCCATACCCATCAGGGGATCGACATCTTTGGTCCGACCGGTCCTGACGGATTGGGCCAGACACAGGTCATTGCTGCCCATGACGGCTATCTCACTCGGCTTCCGGGGTGGCGGTCCTCCGTAATCATCCGCCTCCCTTCTGATCCCCTCCGACCGGAAAGACAGATCTGGACCTATTACACACATCTGGCGGATGCAGGTGGCAGCTCGTTTATCGTGGAGGATTTTCCACCGGGAACAATGGATGTTTTTGTGAAGGCTGGGACCCTCCTGGGGTATCAAGGCAATTACTCAGCAGATCCAAACAATCCCACTGGCATGCACCTGCACTTTTCGATCGTAAAAGACGACGGTCAAGGACAGTTCTTGAATGAACTCGAGATCCATAATACGCTCGACCCCAGCCCTTATTTGGGTATCGAAGTGAACAGTTCCCGCGCAGGGGATCAGCCCGCAATATGTGTTCGTTAATTCACGAACCCCGCGCTGACACACTGCTTACGAAACGAAAGTGTTGCCGGGAAGTGGATAAGCAAACAATCGTGGCGAGACCTCTCGCCCGCCCGGATCGCCATCGATTACCGGGAAGCTCAAATCGTTCCTAGGGAATATATTGATGGGCTTCATTTCAGATCAATATCGAGATTCCTCGCGTTTGAATGCAAGGTTTCGTTTGCACAGGGATTTCAGCACAAGCCAGCGTCCATTTCCTCGTTGGGTTTTCGACCAATTTGATTTCAAGGCGACAACATCCATCTTGGAAATAGGCTGTGGTCCAGGCCATCTATGGGTTGAGAATAGAGCGAGGGTTCACCATGCGTGGGAGATTGTGCTGGTAGACCGATCGTTCGGCATGCTGGCCGAAGCGCACAAGAATCTACAAGATTGGGGGTTGAAGGTTCGATGGCTCAATAGCAACGCACAGGCGCTGCCGTTCGGTGAGCGTGTCTTTGATAATGTTGTCGCGAATCATATGCTCTATCACGTAGAAGATAGACCAGGCGTGCTCGGGGAGATATGCCGTGTTTTGAAACCTAATGGGCGTCTTTACGCGGCGACCAATGGTCGAGAGCATCTATGTGAAATTCGTGAACTTATCGAGCGGTTTCAACTCAACAGTTCAATCTGGGCCCATCACAATGCTTTCAGCCTGGAGAACGGTGAAGAGCAGCTCCGCGATTCGTTTGATCGGGTCTCATGTATGCGCTTCGAAGATTCGCTTGAGGTAACCGAAGTTGAGCCGATCATGGCTTATATTCGGTCCGGTCTCTCGTCGCAGGAACTGGCCAGCAATGCAAAAGGATTGCAGGCCATACAGCTGTTTATTAAAGGACAGCTTATCGAAGAGGGCATCATTCGGATCCGCAAGGAGACTGGAATGTTCATCGCCGAAATGCCACGACTGGCTTAACCAAGGTTGGTTTCCCTTAATCCCACAAGGAAAGGATCAAGGATTCATAAGCTGCGCCAGAGGCGTAGCGCGGGCGCAGTTCCGCAGACGTATAATAGTTGGGCTCTCAACCCTTTATTACGCCGGGTAATGGATTTTATTTTGATCTTGTCACACCTAAACGAACCCGGAATTTGTGGTTGTGGCACCGTATGGGATGATTGCGCGACATGTGCGCATCCATCGGGCTTCCCCCCGATTTTCTCTGGGGCATAGTTATTAATATAATGAGCCGACGCTGTTCCTGCATTGAAGCGGAATGAGGGTTTGAGATGGCTTACATCGTCTGTGCAGAAGAAAACCAGAACCTATGGATCGCACATGTCCCCGATCTACCGGGATGTTTCGCCAGCGATGAAAACCGTGAGACGGCTATACAGGCGATACCGTTGGCGATCGACAATTATCTCGCTTGGTGCAATAAACATGGGATTCGAGTAACAGGTCTCTCGGCGCCGATGATCGTATCGGAAGTGATTCGAGCCTGGGAATTCGAAGACGGTCAAATGGTGAATGCCTTCTTCGCCGCTGACCGTCCGCCTCTCGTTGGCGCTGAGATCAATGAGTTCAAGCTCCTGCTCGAGACGACCTATGAAGATTTGCTCGCCTCGGTGGAGGATATCGATCCTGAAGATGCAAACAAGATTTTGCCGGGAGAGCGCTGGTCGATTGATGGGATTCTGGAACACGTCGCCAAGTCAGATTGGTGGTACTTAGATCGTCTCGGTTTGGCATTCCCGCGCGATGGGATACCCGCGGAGGCCAAACTATTTCTGCGTGAAGTACACGCTCACATGCTCGTAACGTTACCGGAGCTTCAAAAGCGTGGGGGCGCCGTGACTCTGGCGGGCGAGACGTGGTCTGCACGGAAAGTTCTGCGGCGGAGTCTTTGGCATCGGCGAGATCACACAGCGCATATCGCCAAGCTGCGAGCGCGCCTGCGTTGACGTGGATTTATCATATTAACCACATGCTTTTTGCCGGAAAGAAACGACGAATTTAAGTGTCACCCTAACACACTGAAAGACTGCGGTGCAGGAGCAGCGTTATATTTCATGGTTTATAGTGATCTGAAATAGCATTCGATATATTAACGGAGGTTATGTATGTCCTACAAAAGCATCAAGACGGAAATCCACGAAGGTGTGGGGCTGATCCGCATCGACCGACCAAAGGCGCTAAATGCGCTTAACAGCACAGTTATGGCCGAGTTGGGGCAGGCGCTTGAGCTTTTCGATGGTGATCCCCAGATCGGCGCAATTGTCATTACCGGTGATGAACGCGCCTTCGCGGCGGGAGCTGATATCAAAGAAATGGTTGACGCAACTGCGGCAGAAATGCTCCAATCCGAGTCTATCGAGCGCTGGGATTTGATACGGGAAATAAAGAAGCCGATCATCGCCGCTGTTTCGGGGTGGTGCTTGGGGGGCGGGAACGAATTGGCCATGGCCTGCGATATGATCATCGCCTCGGAGACGGCTAGGTTTGGCCAGCCAGAGATCAATATTGGCGTGATCCCCGGTGCGGGTGGTACCCAACGGCTTACTCGTGCGGTGGGAAAAGCGTTGTCGATGGAGATGGTCCTCAACAATCGACACCTGAATGCCGAGGAGGCCTGTAAGTTTGGGCTAGTGAACCGTGTCGTCCCCAAGGAGATTTATCTCGAAGAGGCCCTCAAGGTGGCAGACGAGATCGCGAAACGTGCACCTTTGGCCGTACGGATGGGAAAGGAAATGGTTAACCAAGCTTATGAATCTTTCCTTTCTGACGGCATTGCGGATGAGCGTCGAAGTTTCTATTTTCTTTTCAGTACAGAAGACCAGAAGGAAGGCATGCGAGCCTTCATGGAGAAACGTGAAGCGGAGTGGAAGGGAAAATAGGCGGACTGGCGCATAATCCTGAAAAGGGGATCTTGGTCCGTGCTGCAGAATAATTATCCCTTACCCATCCCGGTAGCTTGCAGGTTTCCGATTATCTGAGGGTCTATGCTCACGTATCGTCAGTTTGTTAACGCTCTGAAAGATATCGGGCTCGACTCCCACAGCCGGGTGATCGCTCATAGTGGGTCATCTGCTCTAACAAAGGTGTCTGGCGGGGCGGAGACGATCGTTGGCGCTCTGATATCGACGTGTGGAGCGGTGATGATGCCGGCGTTCACGCGGCGAACGACCATCATCCCACCATTTGGACCGCCCGATAACGCACTCGAGTATGGTTCGCAACTGGAGGGGAATCAAGAGGCCGAGATATTCCATCCGGAATTGCCGGTTGACTCCGAGCTTGGAGTGGTCTCAGAGGTCATGCGCTGCCATCCACAGGCGCGACGTTCCAATCACCCTGTTCTCTCGTTTGTCGGCGTTAATCTCGAGGATGAGCTGCAAAGCCAGACGATCGAGGAGCCATTTGCGCCGATCAGCTGGCTGGCGGATAGCGACGGCGACGTGCTGTTGATCGACACAGACCACCGCTCGAACGTGAGTCTGCATGAGGCGGAACGCTTGGCGGGTCGCAGAGGCTTTATTCGCTGGGCGCTATCGGAGGAAGGAGTTGTTGAGTGTAGGAATATGCCGGGCTGCCCTGACGGCTTAGATGCTATCAGGAGTCGACTCGAGGGAATCTCACATACTGCTGAATATGAGGGATTGAGACTTGAGGTAGTCCCGGTCCGAGATTTGGTCAACGCTGTCGTGGGTTGGATTCATGAGGATCCACGGGCGCTGCTGTGCGACCGCCCCTTTTGTCCTCGCTGCGCGGCTGTTCGGACATCTGTTAGAAAAGAGGATGCATATCCGGAGAGTGGTGAGCAAGGGTAAAGAACAGCGCTTGAGAGAGCCTGTACGTGCACGTTTCATTTGAGATGGGCAGACTGCGTGTGATTCTCTCAAGGGATCACCGGCGTGTGCAGTGGGAACAGTCATGCGCTGATCATCCTCGCCAATCAACGTGAGTTCCCTGAGCTAGTTAATCTATTTGTAACCATGACAAACGGGGCATATATAGTGCATACCCCGTTTTCGTTTAACCATATGCGGATTTAATGAAACGTTAGCTAGAATTGACCTTCCAATCGTAGCGCATGTAACCAATCTGGAAACCTCCGCTTTCGAGGGCGGTTCGTGCGTCTCTGTCATTAATATGGTGCTGGACCAACTCCAAGGCAGCGGGTAACCCACCGAAGTCAGCGAGGTACCACTGGAAGATCTTAGAGAGCCGGAGCGTATTCGTCTCCACCAAATAGCAGACACCACCCCCGTTAATGAACGCGGCCGTGGCTTGGTCGAGCTGCCGGTCCAGGTGTTCGTGATCATAAAACGCGATTGGAGGGCAGGAACTGGCTCCGCAAACAAGGCTGAAATGGATTCGAGGGTCAAGGTGGTCCACGGTCAATGATAGGCGGGGATCGTCCGTGGTGAATGGTCGGATAAACGTAACCGGGTTGGGGCGATTCCGGCGCAGGATGCCGTGCTCGATTTCATCAGCGGAGAATTGCAATCCGCCCACGTTATAGGCAGCCTGGCGGAAGATCCCCGGTCGACTCATAATGGAGCCTCGAATGCCGAAGTGAACAACCGCGTCGATGATCAGCGCATTGTAAAGATTTATCCAAAAAGCCATCATGGCGGGACCATGACCAAGGTCACTTGGTTTGCACACAGAGAGTTGGCTGGTGATCTCGCGGAACTGAGCATACGTATCGCTCTCACGCAAACCGCGGTAGTCGACCAATCCCGTTTCCGCATCGACCGCATCTGCCAACAAGAATTTGCTTGCTTTCATCATTGCCCGCGCAGGGTTGCCTGATTTCTCGGCAGGAGTTCCAGTATTGAGGACTTCTCCGGGGTCTACGCGCAGGAAAAAATCAAGAGCGCGATTGCCTCCGCTCATTAGCGCGTTTAAAAGAGTCATGGTTTCGATCCTCTTGTGATGTTTATGTTAAAGTTGTTCAAGATGGCTGCCTTCGATGTTGCGTATCATCCCTTTGACATGTTGTCTGATAGGAGACTTTCGTGCACGGGCGCGCTGGGAGAAGATGCTTTTTAGGCGGGAGCGTCCCTCGTTAGCAGGGAGGAAAGAAGTTAAAGGGGCTTGAGTCGAAACTAAGGGTCGATCATGGATACAGATCCATGTGTGCGGAACCTTGCATATTTTCCGCGAGCAAGGTCCACGAAAAGCGGGTAGAATCTATGGTAAGATACCGCCGCCTGCAGAGCAGCGCGTAATGAGGGAGCTATGCCTGAGCCCGAGAAAATCACAATTATCGAAGGACCACCACCGACGTTTGAGCTAGTCGGTGATACCTGGCTGTTCGGTTTGACCGAGGGTCCAATCCCTTCGAGAGTGGTATTCTGCCGTGTAAGAACAGCGAATGGGCCAACGCTGGTAGAGCGCTGCTATCGAGCCTGGCAGCAGAGACAATCTATCTTCCTCGAGTTCCGCTCACAGGATGGTCTCACCCAGGAAGCGCCCATCGTGGCTGTTCGTTGGTTAGAAACCCCGGAAGGACACGTACTTATGCTCTGGATTCGTCTGCAGGAAGATGAAATTGAAATTGAATTCGGCTTTGATTTCGGTGACATCGACGACGATGTTGATGAATTGGATGATGATTTAGATTTTGGTCTTTCTCTGTAATAAAGTCGACCGGGCGCACCAGCGCCCGGTTTTTTCCTTAAAGTCACATACTGTAGTGTTATTCAAGGGAATTGCACAAGGGAGAGATTTCATGACGACAATGGGCGTCAATACTGAACAGGGCGACGGTGTCCTGACAATTAAATTGGATCGACCGAAGGCGAATGCATTCGACCTGCCCATGGTCGATAATTTATTGGCGGCATTGGCTGTTGCCGAGAAAGATGATTCTATCCGCTGTGTGGTTCTTACAGGTTCCGGGAGATTCTTCAGCGCCGGCCAAGACATCAGCGTCATCCAGGAGTTGGGGGATGACATCCCTTATCGATATCACCTGGAGCGCACCTACAACCAGGTGGTTCGAAGATTACGAGCAATCGAAAAGCCAATTGTCGGGGCGATTAATGGCCCTGCTGCCGGGGCAGGTCTCGGCATTGCGTTGGCGACGGATATTCGCTGGGCGGCGGAAAGCGCAAGTTTTTCCTTTGGGTTCACGCGGATCGGACTTACTGCCGACTCGGGCACTTCGGTCTTTCTTCCAATGATCCTCGGCCTTTCGATGGCAAGCGAATTTGCCTTTGACGGCCGGATCATCACAGCGCAGGAAGCATATAGGCTTGGCTTGGTCAGTCGAGTCTTTCCCGATTCGGAACTCCACCAAGAGGTCCATGCATATGCTATAAAGCTCGCTGCGGGACCGACGAAAGCGATAGGCCTCACAAAGCGGGCGTTCAATCGAGGTGTATTGAAATCCCTCGATGAAGCATTAACGCATGAGGCTATTTTGCAGGAGATCGCAGGTCGAACGGCGGACCACAAGGAGGGGGTGGCCGCCTTTATTGAGAAACGTCCCCCGTCTTTTCGCGGAGCCTGATAGACTCCATCCTGTCAAGAAGACCCCGTCTGTTCGAAGCACGAGCTTCATCGCCACCGCTGCACCTTAGCTCAGAATGACAATCCAGCACTGCCACTAAGATTTAGCGCTAGTTCCCTATCCAATGAAATTAGGGGTTATCTTAGGGTGCGCATCCGCCACACTTCGTCCATATCAATTTGAGCGCGGGGAGATCTAGCCAAAGGTCGGTGTCGAGGTGGGCACGGGTGTAGCTGTTGGAAACTGCGTATTAGTGCGGTCCAGCCCGTAGATAATGTTGAGTCCTGTTGTCAAGCGTGCGGCGAACGTGAAGCTCGTGTTATCCACATCGATTGGATCGATCCCCCAGTTTCGTAGAGCTGCGATAATCACTCCGTCATTGTTAACATAGGACCCGGATGACATGATCGGGACATCGCCCCAATACACACCGAATGGTTCCCAAGTGTTGTTTGATAAGTTCCAGAGATAGAGCTCGACCGTCAAGGGCATTGTGAGCTCAGAGTTGTGCAGGTGAAAAGTCAACGTCGCCACAGTTTGAATATCCAAGGGTTCGCTCGGTTCAAACCGGAAGACACCGAAGGAGTCGGGAAACAGTGTCAGGTGGCCGGTGCCATCGTTGAGGATAACCGGTTGAGCATCGGAGATCGATGGAAGTGCTGAAGGCGTGGGCGGAATAGGCGTTGGAGAGCCGGCTGGCAGTGGAGTGTAGGTCGGCGTCGGCGAGGGTGTTGCCGGAGGGGATGTTGGCGAGGGGGTGGGAGTCCAGGTTGGAATGCTGGAGAGCGAGATGCTTTCGGTAGTCGCGGTTGCCGTGAAGGGCGGCAGAGTTGTAGTTGGAGATAGCTCAGGGTCCGTGGGGTTCACAAGCTGATCGAGGTACCCTGATGAGTCGAGGAAGACATACGCAGCTCCGCCGGCTATGACCAACAAGACGGCAAAGGCAAGAAGGACCAGAGTGACCGTTTGACGTGTGGACCTCGCGCCTCTCGGGCGTGCGGTCTTCTTTTTAGGAGGCGATTGAGGGCGGCTGCGGGCGGCGGCACTGGTTTGGGCAGCAGGTTTCTGTGGGGTAACCGCCGCCCGGGGTGTTGACTGTTGCGAATTCTCGCTGGTTCCTTGCAGCAAAACTCTTGCTCCCCTGTGGCCAGGGTTGATCTCGAGGATCTTCTGCGCGCAGAACTCGCGCTTACGGGGATCATCGACGCTTTTTGCAAGCCACCACCAGGCTTCTTCTGAATCTGGCATTTCGAGCACGACCTTGCTGAGCAAGGCGCGCGCACGCTCCTTGTCCCCATCCTTAGCTGCGGCGATACCTTTTAATAGCAGATCATTCGATGCCATTGAGAGCTTCCATTGGTAAACCTTGATGGTTATACGCGACGCCGATTGTATACAAAAGTTCAATCGAACGACATGGCAAGAGGTTTTATCTTCTCCATTGATCTACCATTCTATGGTCTCTGATGGCTGTGGTCAATTCACCCTCTGGTTCTACATCAAAAAATGAAGCCGCGATGAGCATCGCAGGAGGTTTGGGAGATTATTGTGGATTAAAGGAGGATATCCACACGAGAATAAGTGAGCAGTTTGCACCTTGCCACAGCTCCTGGATATTGTCGTGTTGATCTCCCCTGTGTTATTCGCTTGGCAGTCCGAGTCGCTCGCGCTCTTCGTCAATCACCGATTCATCTAATTTGCGATACATTGGTTTGGGTTTTTGGAATTTATGGCCAGGCTTGAGATCGCTGGGCGCCCATCGGCCCGAAGCTAATGACGCGTCGTAGATTAACGCTTCGTGGGAGCGCTCGGACTCCTCGTAAGTTACGATCTTTTGTTTACCGAATATCGGCTGGTCATAACCGAGACTTTCGTGGAGTTGCTCGCTGCTGAAGGGCAGGAATGGGGCAAAGAGGATCTTGAGCGAGTCGATAGCGCGCAGGGCCGTGTAAACCGTGGTGGCCGCGGCCTGGCGGTCTTCTTCGATTACTCCGAACCACGGTGCCCGGTCGAGGTAGCCGTTCACCTGGCGCGCCAGACCGAGCGTCTCCTGCAACGCAGTCCTGATTTTTACACCCTCGAGCAGAGTACCCACGCGATCGAAGGCGGACTCAACCTGTTTGAGTAAATCTTGGTCTATGTCGCGCAATTCTCCGGGATCGGGCACGCGCCCATCCCAGTGTTTGTACGCGAACGAGAGAACCCGGTTGGCGAGGTTGCCCCAAGCGGCAACCAGCTCGCCATTGTTACGGCGCACGAAATCCGACCAAGAGAAATCGGTGTCGCGGTTCTCCGGCATAGCCGCGGTGATATAAAAGCGAATAGCATCCGGATCGTAACGCTCGAGAATATCAGGCAGCCAGATGGCCCAATCGCGACTCTTACTGAATTGAGATCCCTCGATGTTCATAAATTCGTTGGATGGAACATCGTAAGGCAAGTTGAGCGGCCGGTTTTGGGGTTCGTCGTAGATGCTCCCTACGCCGAGCAGTTCGGACTGCCAAAATACTGTGTGGAAAGGGATGTTATCCTTGCCGATGAAATTATAGATTTTCGCCTCCGGGTTGTACCACCATTCTTTCCAGGCCTCATGCTGTTCGGTGTTGTGTGCCCACTCAACCGAAGCGGTGAAATAACCCATCACGGCTTCGAACCACACGTAGATACACTTGTTCTCCCAGCCGTCTAGCGGGACAGGGATTCCCCAGGAGATATCCCGTGTGACAGGTCGCCCCTTTAGTCCACCTTCGATGAAATTGCGGGCAAAATTAATCACGTTCGGGCGCCAGTGGTCGGCGTGTTGGGTAAGGTAATCCAGGAGTCGTTCGCTGAATGCCGGCAGATCTATGAAGAAGTGTTCCGTCTCGCGCACTACAGGCCGGCTGTTGTCGGTTTTGCTGTGCGGGTCGATCAACTCCAAGGCGTCGAGCAGGTTTCCGCAGTTGTCACATTGATCTCCACGCGCTTCTTCGTAACCGCAGATTGGACATGTACCTTCGACATAGCGATCAGGAAGAAAGCGCCCCTCCTCTTCGGAATAAAGCTGCTTTTGAATCTCCTGATACAGGTATTCGTTCTCATGCAGCCGCGAGAAAAAATCCCGGGCGATGCGGTGATGATTCTCGGTGTCGGTATGCGTGAAAAGGTCGTAGCTGATGCCAATCTGTTTCTGCGTCTCCAGGAAGCGGTGATGGTAATGTTCGAAGAGCTCGCGCGGTGTAATGCCCCGCTTGTCCGCCTCGACTGTGATTGGCGTGCCGTGAGAATCCGATCCGGATACCATGAGCACCCGGTTGCCTTTAAGGCGATGGTAGCGAGCGAAGATGTCGGCTGGCAGGTAAGCGCCAGCAAGGTGGCCCACGTGCAAGTCACCATTGGCGTACGGCCAGGCGACGCTTACATGAATGGTCTCGGTCATGATATTCCTCTCAATAGTGCGCTTGTTTCTAAGGCTAAACAATACCAGCGAGCGATTTCCCTGTAAAGGAAACCGCCAGCGCGAGGCTGGCGGAGGATATGCTGCCGGGGCAGGCGGCTGTCAGACGCGACTGACCCATGCCGATGGGCCTCGGTCCATCGGCCACGGCAGCAGGCGCATGGCCATCAATAGAGCAGAACAAATATTTATCGCCATCTGATTCAACCGCATTGCCTCGATGCCTTGTATTCTACAACGAGGAAAACAATAGTCAAGTATCTATGGGATGACTAGTGGCGTTATTGTGCTCCCCATCATCGATAAGTGTGATTTCGCCGGTGGAGCCATTTACCCGCAGCCTTTGACCGGATTTTATCCGCTCGGTGGCCTGATGCACACCTACCACAGCCGGGATGCCAAATTCCCTGGCTACCACCGAGCCGTGCGTCATCATCCCGCCGACCTCCATAACGAGCCCGCTTGCGATCAGAAAGAGCGGTGTCCAGGCTGGGTCGGTTCCGGGGCAGACCAGGATTTCGCCAGGGGCCAATTGGGAGCTGTGGGGGTCAAAGATCACCCGCGCCGTCCCCTCCACTTCGCCGGGAGAAACCGGGTCGCCGATGATGGCACCTTCCTGCCTCTCAGGGGCACGCACGCCCTCATAATAAGCCGTCCCGTCGCTGAGCAGCATGCGTGGAATCTGTTTTCGTAAATGTTCGCGGTGGTATTTCGCCCGTCGTTCGGCGATTCGAATTCGAAGTTCTTGCGCGAGTGTCTGCATATTTGATTCGCTTGATGCCGTTGCTGGTCTATTTTCCGACGTTACCATTGCAGCGTTCAACTCATCAAGTTCGCGGACATTCAGAAAGAACAAATCATCGGGCTTCTCTAAAAGATTAGCTTCAACGAGTTCTTGGCCGCTTTGGAGCAGCCCCTGACGAATAATGTCCATCATGCGGATGGCGAAGAACTTGGGAGCCTCGCGCATCCCCGCCAGTGCCCTATAGCGATTAATCGCCCAACGCAGCAGTCGGGATTTGATAAATCCACCGTGCATCTGACGGACGGCGGATTTCAGCTCAACTGCGGCTTGCTCGGCCGACTGCGCGGCGCGGGCGAAGACAACGTCAGGGGCCCTGTCGGGATCCGTGATTTGCAGGTAGCTTTGGAGAACCCGCATGATGTGCGTTGGGTCCTCTCCCCAGCGAGGGAGACCAAGGTCAATCTCACCGATGCCGCGCGCCCCATAACACTCCATGAAGCTGGCGATGCCATTTTGAACCCGGGAGGGGAGATTCACCTGCAAGTAATGGGCAGCCAGATCGGATGCCGATGTTTCTTGGAATATCCTGGAAGAATCTGCATCAGCGAAGATAATCTGCGCGACTCGCCACAGGGCTAAATCCATTTCCGTTGTGACGTTATGGGGTAGCCCGCGCGCGATTTCGAGGTATGCCTGTGCGAAAGCGGGTTTTCCCGAAGCTTCAGCGGCTTGGGCACTGAAGCGCCGCATGATACCAAAAAAGGGTACCATCCCGGCGATGACTGGGGGGATGCCTTGGGGGATGACGAACTCGGGAAAAATTACGCGAGCATCATACAGTATTTCCAGCTGATTCGAGAGGACATCCCCAGTGTTTCCGATCACTGCGCTGCGGGTTTTCGCTTGACGGACTATCTCATCCATTTGCTGGGTTACGCGTTCCCGCTCCCGTTCGGGAGCCCGCCAGAGCCTTATGACGCGCTTCATCGAAGGTAGAAGGAATCCAGCTAATCGCCGGAACGTGCTGAAGCGGATGCCTCCACGCCCTACAGCAAGGCGGGGATCGTCGAGAAGGAGATCAATGGTCTGAGCAACTCCCGGAGCAACAGCCGGCAAGATGCCGGACAGGATTTTTCGCCCAATCGAATTGCGCAGCACCGGCGTTATATTGATCCACAGCCTCTCCCCTGCCGAGAAGAGTACTCTCTGGGTTTCCTCAGTGAGATCGAAACCGAAAATCCTGGCTCCTCCCGCGAAGACCATCTTCATGATGTCTTGTCCTAATGGAGTAAAGGGGGTGAGTAAACCTTGAATGACTGCGAAGGAAGCAAACACATGAAGCTGGTCGGTATGGACTTCGGGGATGGGGTAGAGTGAGGTGATGGGCCGGGATTGCAGCACATGAAGCTGACCCTCGCCCCATGCCCATTCGATGTCCTGCGGAGATTGAACCAGCGCGGAGACGCGCTGGCCCAATTCAGCCAATTGTAAAATGACGTCGTCGGGGATGGCTTGCCGTTCAGCGGCATCGGCATCCTCGGCGATGACACCGCCCTCAGTTACCCCGCGGATTGTCAGGGCTTTTCCCCCCAAGGCTTTGTGGATGATTTCTCCAGAACCGGCGTCTACGACATAATGATCTGGCTCCACGAGCCCACCGACGAGCGCCTCTCCCAACCCGAAGGTGGCATCTATCGCCGATTCGGATCGTTTTCCGGTCAGTGGGTTTGCAGTGAAGAGAACTCCGGAAGCCTCGGATTGCACCATGGTCTGCACAATCACGGAAAGGGCCACATCCTCATGCGGGATTTGGTTCCGCGACCGATAGCTGATGGCTCGCGCCGTCCATAGGCTGCTCCAGCAATTCACGATCGCTTCGAACAGCATCTGCTCGCCGATAATATTGAGGAAGGTTTCCTGTTGACCGGCGAAAGACATTTCGGGTAAATCCTCTGCGGTAGCCGAGGAGCGCACGGCAACTGGACCTCCGCCCAGGTCTGCATAAGCGCGCCGGATGCTGGAAGTCCATGTGGCGTCCGTCTTTTCAACGAGGAACCATGCCCGTATCTCCGCAGAGGCAGCTTGGGCGGCTGCAGGTTCGTTAGAAGGAAGGCCGGTCAGGCGGGATACGATCCGCTTCTCCAGGTCGTTTGAGGCCACATAGTCGAGATAGGCAGAGGTCGGGATCATAAAACCGTCTGGGACGGGAAAACCGGCGCGAACCAATAAGGCAAGGCTGGCGCCTTTACCACCGACGGTTTCCAGTGTTGCCTCTTTAGATTGCAGCGGAAGGATTGGGGGATGGATCATGCTTTGTCGGTTTCAGCGCAGTTCGTGTGCCGTTTCCTGCAGGATTTCTAGCACGCGCTCGGCGAGACTTTCATCGGTCGAACCGAGGCCGCAGCTCGGCGTAAGAAAACCATCGGAGAGAAGAGTTTCGCTGATGGGGAGATCCCTGGCTGATGCCCGTGTCGTCAAAGCTTGGATCCCCGTCCGCAGGCGTTCTGCCATCCCCGCCGGGGTAACTCTCCAGATATCGTCTTGGTTGGGGATGCTCCCCCAGGCGACCCGCCCACCGCGGGCCAGGAAATCCGCTAGTTCCTGTGGGTAAAGGGCGAGGTTATCAAGAAATCCGTAAGCGTCGAGGTTGAGAATGTCCACTCGAGTCTTGAGTAAAACCGACCAATCTGTGTTGGCGCAGCAATGTACACCGGCAAGCGCCCCTTCGGCATGAACGGCATCGAAGACCTCGTCCAACATTTGAATGACAACCTCGCGGCTGAGACTGATGAAGGCGGATCCGAAAGATGCCATATAAGGCTCATCGATGAAGATGATGATTTTGGGGCGCACTTCTTTAAGTCGGCGGATCTGCCAGCGAGCATTCATCGCGCTGTTCTTGACGATCGCGTCTGCCAACATCTCGTTGTAGAGGCTTGCGCGCAGATCCTGGTCGGTCACCGTCAGCCCGAAACTGATAGGTCCGGTGACCTGTCCCTTAGCCCATTCGCCGGTCGTGTTCTTGAGCACCTCGAGCATATCGTAGAAACCCTGCGCGTTCTCCTGTGGAAGAGCAAACGCTTCCATGTCCTCAGCGATATATGACTCATAGAATGGGGTAAGGGCGTGGGTGATGTCACCCTTGGTGTCGAAGAATATCTTTTCTGCAGCGTCGTCGACAACCAATGCCGGAAGCGGAGCGCTGAATTGAACGTACATGTTCTCCCGGAACGATCGACGCGCGAGTTGAGGCCAGGCGGGGACGTCCAATTCCGCCAGGCGCTCGCACAGGCTGGTGCACGCCTGATGGGGGAAGCTGCCGATGACGGTTGTAGCGAATGATGGAAGACCCTGCATGATTGACACCCTCTGAGTTGACGGATTCGATATTCTTTACAATTAAGCGCGACTGATCTGAGTAAAACCATCGTCGTCGCTTCTCATTATCACTTGAGCGGTTCGAATCATCAAGGTCGTAGGATGGAGTTCCATTTGGCGAATCTTAGCGCACGGATCTTCTCCAATCATTGACAATGGTATTTGACAACTGCATAAACAAGTTATATTCTAGTACTAGAATATACAGAGGTGCAATGACCAATGCAGAGCTTGCCATTCTCTCCCTGATCGCTGAGAAAGCCCGCCATGGCTACGAGATCGAGTCGCTGATTGAGGAGCGCGGCATGCGCGAGTGGGCCGAGATCGGGTTCTCGTCGATCTATTACATTTTGAAGAAGCTCGAAAAGAAGAAAATGATTAAGGGCAAGCTGGTGCGTCAGGCTGGACCGGGACGTCCGCGTGTCGTCTATCAAATCTCCAATGCGGGCCGAGAAGCCTTGCGCGCAAGTACGCTTGAAGTGCTCTCAATCCCGCAGCGAGCTACATCACCTTTTCAGCTTGGTTTGGCCAACATCCCGGCAATATCGAAGAATGAGGCGCTAGCAGCTCTGCATCGGCGGAGCGAAGGTCTCAGCGAGCACAGGGAACATGTCCAGGTCAGGCGGGAATCTCAGCAGCCCCTGCCCTTCTTTGTGGATGCCATGTTCGATCTCGCCCTCACTAAAATCACCACCGAGCTTGATTGGCTGGACCGATTCATCGACCAATTGGAGCAGATGCATGACGAAAATTGATTTTAAAAAGGAATGGAAACACCTATACAACCCTCCGAAAACGGAATTTTCTGTCCTAGACGTGCCGAAAATGCAGTTCCTGATGGTGGATGGTCATGGTGACCCCAACACGGCTCAGGAATACCAGGATGCCATTGAAGCGCTATATGCTGTTGCCTACAAGATGAAGTTCATCAGCAAGAAGACCCTGGAAAAAGATTATGTTGTTCCCCCGCTGGAAGGGCTTTGGTGGGCTGAAGATATGGCGACTTTCAGCACAGCGCGAGACAAAAGCCAGTGGGATTGGACGATGATGATCATGACCCCTGACTGGGTTACGGCGGAAATCTTTGATAATTCGGTCGAGCAGGTGCGAGAGGCAAAAAACCTGCTGTCTTTGGACAAAGTCCGCCTGGAGCACTATCACGAAGGGTTGTCTGTGCAGATCATGCATTTAGGTTCCTTCGATGACGAAGGCCCAGTTCTGGCAGAGATGCACAGTGAGTTCATCCCCGGTAATGAATATATTGAAAACGGCAAGCACCATGAGATTTACCTCAGCGATTTCCGCAAGGTGTCGCCGGAGAAGTTAAGGACAGTGCTTCGGCAGCCAGTGCGGAAAGTGAAGTGAGTGAAGAAACCATCGTCTAATTTCTCCATTACCGACCGGGCTGCGCGAGACAAGCTCTGCTAAAATAGCTCTATGGGGACTCTCTACCTGGTTTCTACACCGATTGGTAACCTAGAGGATATCACGCTGCGCGCCTTGCGGATTCTGCGCGAGGTGGACACCATCGCCGCAGAGGATACGCGCCATACCCGCAAACTGCTTAAGCGCTATGAAATCACAACGAAGCTGACCAGCTACCATGAGCACAATAAGGAAGCACGTGAGGAGCGCCTGTTAGATGTTCTGGAAGGCGGCGATCTGGCATTGGTTTCCGATGCGGGTACACCGGGAATTTCGGATCCGGGTTTTGAATTGGTGCAGGCGGCACTGGACCGCGGCTATGATGTCACCTCAATACCGGGTCCTTCGGCGCCGATTGCAGCGTTGGTCGCCTCGGGTCTTCCGACGGATTCGTTCATCTTTCTTGGCTATCTTCCGCGAA
This sequence comes from Anaerolineales bacterium, assembly GCA_034430395.1. GTDB lineage: Bacteria > Chloroflexota > Anaerolineae > Anaerolineales > E44-bin32 > E44-bin32. The sequence goes on from DAOUEQ010000040.1 coordinate 38,466, forward strand.
AGGCTAGCGCTCGACGAGCGCTTATCGCATCACTTTCCAACGAGCGCCGTACGCTTATCCTCTTCGAAGTTCCCCACAGAATCCAGAAGACGTTGGGAGATCTGATTGCGATTCTCGGCGAGAACAGGCTTGCCGCTTTGGGTCGAGAGTTAACGAAGATGCATGAGGAGATTGTGCGCGGCACACTTGGTGAGATTCAGACGCATACAGCCTCGAGGGAACCGCGCGGGGAGTACACACTTGTTATCGGAGGGGCACCATCGTCGGGTATATGGACGGAATCCGAAGTGATGGAGGCGATGCGCACGATAATAGAAACAGGGTTGAACCGCTCATCGGCTGCGCGGCAAATTGCCGCCGAATCGGGATGGAGCCGGCAAGAAGTGTATCGATTGAGTCTGGAGGAATGATGAATTTGGACGATGTCTCGCGATTCAAAAAATTGGATCCGGGGGGGATGCTGGCCGAGATCGATGGGCTCCCCGGTCAACTTGAGTCAGCCTGGAAACTCGGATGGAAGTTACCTCTTGGCGAGATCTCCGGCGTGCGAAAGGTTGTAATCGCTGGGATGGGCGGTTCGGCGATCGCTGCTGACCTCCTGGCGGCGTACGCTGCACCGATGGCGACAGCCCCAATTCTCGTCTGGCGGGATTACGACCTGCCGGCTTTTTGTGCTGACCACGAAACGCTCGTGGTGACCTGCTCACACTCGGGAAACACGGAGGAGTCGTTGTCCGCTTTCGCCGCGGGGTTGGAATCTGAGACGCAATTATTGGCGATGACCACCGGTGGCGAACTCACAAAGCAGGCGAACTCGAATGGCATTCCGCTATGGCATTTCGATCACGTGGGCCAACCGCGCGCCGCGGTTGGTTACTCGTTCGGTTTGCTGCTGGCGCTGATGACACGCCTGGGTCTGATACCCGACCCCGAGGAAGAAGTGTCCGCTGCGGTGAGGGAGATGCGCACTCAACAGGAGGACCTTCGTGCGCAGTCACCCGTCGTTGAGAATCCTGCCAAGCGAATGGCCGGGCAATTTGTGGGGCGCTGGCCGACAATCATCGGGGCGGAGATTCTGGCTCCGGTTGCGCGCCGCTGGCGGACTCAGATCGGCGAACTGGCGAAAGCGGTGGCAGGGTTTGAAGCGCTTCCAGAGGCGGATCACAATATGGTTGCTGGCGTATTGAATCCCGAGTCGTTAATATCAAATACGATGGTTGTCTTCCTGAAAGGGTCACAGGTGCACGAGCGAAATGTACTGCGATTGCAAGTCACACGCGAAATCTTGATGTTAGAGGGTTTTGGTACCGATGTCATTGAAGCTCGCGGGGACACAAGACTGGCGCAGCAGTGGACGGCGCTACACTTTGGAGACTATACGTCTTATTACCTGGCGATGGCATACGACATCGACCCCACGCCCGTGGATGCGATCGAGGATTTAAAGCATCGCCTGCGAACATAACCCCAATTTCAATACCAGTCGAATCCGTGCGGGGTAGGATATGAATCCCTCCCTGCTTCATAGTATAGCCAGACACCGGGCAGAGGCTCAATTGCAGCCCGAGTGGTCGCGGCGTGTATAATGCCGACATGTTAAACAAGGACCGGCGACGATTTCCTCTATGGGGGTTTGGCGCACTCGGGTTTGTCCTGGGTGTCGTGTTCGTAGGGGTATTAGTTTTACCCAAAGTAATCGCCGTGGAACCCATCAGGAATGCAACCGAAGTTCCATCCACTGCACCTGTTCACATTCTCTTCAATCGTCCTATGGACTCCCAATCGGTCCTGTCCCATCTAAAAATTCAACCACAGCTTATGGGTCAGGTCATTCAGCAGGGAAATCAGATTTCCTTTGCACCTGAGGAGCCCTGGCCCATAGGCGAGACGGTAACGATAAAACTTAGCGCCGGGGCTCGCTCGGACCGCTTTCTACCGCTTCTGTTCGGGGAGACATGGTCCTTCCAGGTCGGAGAGCCGCGCGTGGTCTATCTTTGGCCTGCGACTGAACAAGCGGATTTATACATTCATTCGATAGCAGATGATGGGGAACCTCAACAGCTCACCGAGGCGACTGTGGGTGTTCTTGACTACAATTTGAGCGCGAATGGGGTTCAGATCGTCTATGCAGCTGTACGGGATGATCGTGGCACCGATCTCAGACTCTACAACCTCCTCAGTGGGGAGGATCGTCTAATCCTGGGGTGTGAACCCGAGGCGCGCTGCAAGGCGCCGAGCCTCTCGCCCGATGGAGTCTGGCTGGCGTATGAGCGAGAGTCTCTATCAGCCGGCGTTGGAGGTGCGGCCATCACGGCTCGGAGCCGTGTTTGGATCATGCTAGTGAATGGTGATGCAGGGCCGTTTCCGATGGGTCCCGAAGAACATATCACCGGCAACCCCGGATGGTCTCCAATGGGCTGGCTCACATATTATGACACCAGCTTGCAGGCGATTGCATTGGTGGATCTCGCAGAAAACCAACAGACATCGCCATTTAACTATCTACCGAGCAGTTTGGGAGTCGCCGGGGCGTGGTCTCCGGATGGGCTCTATATGGTCTATCCAGAGATCGTCTTTCCCGAAGAAGCCCCAGATGATTTTGAGCATACAGAGGAGAGGGTGGAAGGGGAGCCGCTGTTTTACAGCCACCTGTATCGTGTGGAAGCCATCTCGAGTTTGATTGAAGATATCTCACCCGGGGAAGCGCTGATGGTGGAGGATGCCTCTCCGGTCTACAGCCCGGATGGAAATTGGATCGCGTTCGCGCGGCGATACTTAGATCCTTTGCGTTGGACACCCGGCCGCCAGATCTGGCTGATGAGGGCGGATGGTTCAGAAGCCCGTCCGCTTACGGATGACTCCACAAAGCTGCATACCTCCCTCGCGTGGAGTCTGGATTCGAAACGGCTCGTCTTTATGCGGCGCAGTGCTTCTGACTTCTCGCAGCCGGCGGAGATCGTCTGGTTGGATATCAGCGAGTCGTTATTGAGACCTATCATTGAGGGAGGTTTTTTACCGAGATGGATTCCCTGATTCAGATTAATCAACCCGCACCCGACTTCGATCTGCCCGACCTTATGGGAGTTCGACACCGTTTGGCTGATGCTCAAGGCCGTGTACTTGTACTTAATTTCTGGTCTTCGGAATGCCCCTGGGCACAGCGAGGCGATGAAATTCTAGCGGAGTTGAAACCGACATGGGGAAACCGGGTCGAAGTATGGTCAATCGTTTCCAATGCCAATGAGACGGATGAGCAATTAACACTCGCGGCTGCAGCACGAGAACCAGGACTTGTGCTGCGGGACACGGACCATGTGGTCGCCGATCTCTATGGAGCGGTGACGACACCGCATTTCTTCGTCATCGATGAGAAAGGCTTGCTGCGCTACAGAGGGGCTCCAGATGACACATCGTTCCGTCAACACGAACCGACGGTGCATTACCTCAAAGATGCTGTAGACGCGCTACTGGACGGCCGCGAGCTCAATCCGGCAGAAACTGCGGGATACGGTTGTACGATCGTACGCCACGCTCTTTAGCTGTGTGCTGTCGCCCAAGGCGAACATTCCAGGACAGGTGCTATTACCCCCCAGGTAGACATCATCCCCTAACTGTGTTCAAATTGAAGTACTAGAAGTTGTTTTATCGAATAGCCAGCGCCCTTTCATCCCTGGGTCGAAGGGTTCCAGGTACATTAATTCTGCTTTTCCCATGCTATAATCTTGTCGCCGCTTGGATCGAGCCACGACCGAGACGGCTGGACGCCACCAATTTAACCGTCCCGCCCCAACGGCCTGGGCGGGTTTTTTTAATAGGCCGCAAGGCGTCTCACTCTGGCAGGAGATAGCCATGTCAGCTCAACCTCCCAATTCAGATCGCAAGAAATTTACTACTTTATCTTTCTGTGAAAAGAAAATGCACGGCAAGCTGATCACGATGCTTACAGCCTATGATTATGGGACTGCCGCAGCAATCGATCGGGCGCGGATTGATTCAATCCTGGTTGGTGACTCGCTCGGCATGGTTGTATTGGGTTATGAGAATACCTTGCCGGTGACAATGGATGACATGATCCATCACTGCAAGGCGGTCTCGCGCGGTGTAAGCTACGCTCTCCTAATCGGTGACATGCCCTTTATGTCCTACCAGATCGGTGTCGATGAAGCCCTTCGCAACGCCGGGCGATTTCTGCAAGAAGGGGGTATGGATGCGGTCAAGCTGGAGGGTGGAAGAGATCGTAGTGAGACCATAAAGGCGATTGTAGGGGCCGGGATCCCAGTCATGGGTCATCTGGGACTCACGCCGCAGTCCGTCCACCAATTGGGCGGCTTCCGCGCCCAGGGCAAGTCGGCGACGGACGCTCAGCGATTATTCGAGGATTCACAAATTCTGCAAGAAGCGGGTTGTTTTTCACTTGTTCTCGAATCAATACCCGCTCGTCTGGCAAAGCTTGTCTCCCAGCAGCTTGAGATCCCGACGATCGGGATCGGGGCTGGAGCGGACTGCGATGGACAGGTTCTCGTAACGCATGACCTGCTGGGTTTGTTTGATCGTTTCACGCCCCGTTTTGTTAAGAAGTATGCTGATCTGCACCTCGAGATGATCAGGGCTTTTGAAACCTATATCCACGACGTCGAAGCGGGGGAGTTCCCGGCACAGCGACACGGCTTTTCGATGCCGGATGAGGCGTGGGATGCTCTCTTGCGAGAACTTGGAATTGAAGAGTGACAAGAGATACGCCAAACAGAGGATTCAGGCGGGTTTCGGTCATTTGATGGCATTTCCCAATGAATCATCGAGCTTCTGTGAAGCTGGAGCCCTATCGCCATGAAGCGTGAAAAGGTTCTCATTGTGGGAACTGGCGCCATGGCCAGTCTATTTGCGGCAAGGCTCGCCAGAGTCGCCGAGGTCACGCTTCTAGGAACGTGGGAGGCAGGTCTCGCCGCCCTCGAAACACATGGCGTGCGATTGGTTGCCACCGACGAAACGGAAGAGTCGTTCGTGGTGCGTGTGGCGAGATCCCCGGCGCATTGCTTGGGAGCGAATAAGGCGATTGTCCTGGTGAAGGCGTGGCAGACACGTCGAGCGGCTGACCAATTAAAGGAGTGCCTTCATCCGCAGGGGATTGCGCTAACGCTACAGAATGGCCTTGGTAATCAAGAAATATTACAGGAAACCCTGGGTGAAGAGCGCGTTGGGTTCGGTGTTACTACTACAGGGGCTACAATTCTCGGGCCGGGCCGCGTACGATCCGGCGGTAAAGGTCCGATCCATTTCAAACCGCAGCCCAGCATGAATCCCCTGGCGGAATTGTTAGGAAAAGCTGGATTTGTAATGGAGCCGGTCGAAGATGTACAGGGATTACTGTGGGGTAAGCTAGTGATAAACGCCGGGATCAACCCGCTTACAGCGCTGCTGGAAGTGCCGAACGGTGCGCTCCTCGAGTCACCTTCTATACTGGAGGTGATGGTGAGCGCGGCAGAAGAAACGGCTGCTGTGGCCGCCGCCTTGGGTGTGGAACTTCCTTTTGCTGATCCTGGTCCTCAGGTGATGGATGTAGCTCGGAATACTGGGGGGAATACATCCTCGATGCTGCAGGATATCCGCCGGGGTGCGCCCACGGAGATCGATGCCATAAGCGGGGCGATTGTGCGTGAGGGGGAACGTGCAGGCATCGCAACGCCCATCAACTGGACCTTATGGCACCTGGTGCGTGGAAAAGTCATGCTTAAGCAAGGGAGGGAGGGATGAGGGTCGTTTCGACATTAGAAGAATTGCGGTCTGCGAAAAGCGATCTCCCCTCACCTTTGGGGCTGGTGCCAACGATGGGGTTTTTGCATGAGGGCCATCTCTCCTTGGTTAAAAGGGCAAAGGTGGAATGTAAAAGCGTCGCTGTCAGCATTTTTGTCAACCCAACCCAATTCGACGAAGGGGAAGACCTTGAAACCTATCCTCGAGACCTCCCGCGGGATCTACGGCTGCTGGAGGAGGAGGGAGTGGACCTGGTCTGGGTGCCAACGGTTGAGGAGGTTTATCCCCCCGACTCGCAGACATGGATTGTGGTCGAGGGATTAACCAAGCACTTAGAAGGCAGGCAGCGCCCTGGGCACTTCCGCGGGGTAACGACAGTTGTGGCTAAATTATTCAATGCTTTCCAGCCGGATCGAGCTTATTTCGGACAGAAGGATGCCCAACAAGCGCTCGTCGTCCGGCGCATGGTCAAGGATTTGCTGTTACCGATCAAGATTGTAGTATGCCCGATTCTGCGCGAAGAGGATGGTCTGGCAATGTCCAGCCGGAATACGTATCTGAACCCAGAGCAGCGAAAAGCGGCGATCGTTCTGCATCATGCTCTCAGTAACGCGGCCGAGCGCTTCAATGATGGGGAAAGAGACGCTGAATTTCTTCGGGGGAGGATGCTTGCAGTTATTCAGGATGAACCGCTGGCACGGGCGCAGTACGTCTCCGTTGCGGACCCGGACACGCTCGAAGAAGCGCAGGGAAAGATTCAACGTGCGCTGCTCTCAATGGCAGTTTATGTGGGGGAGACGCGCTTGATCGACAACGTGATAGTGGGACTCGACTGAAGCATTGGCTTTCCCGACTCTATACGTGTGAAGTTACAGCTCCGGGTGCGTTTAAGCAGCGAGATTAAAGCACCGATGCCGGGAATTGGATTGACCACAGCGCATAGTGAGAGGATGCCGAAATGTTGCTGGCAATAGACATAGGGAACACCAATATCACTCTGGGTTTGTACCGGGATTCCGAGCTCTTGCGAGCGTGGCGGCTGGCGACAAGGCATGACCGGATGCCAGACGAATACGGACTTCAGATGCTAAGTTTGTTGGAGCATGCGGGTTGGAAGGGGGCCGATCTGCAAGCGGTTGCATTGGCCTCTGTTGTCCCCCCACTCACAAGCAATTTCCAGCAAGCGTGCCAAAGCTATCTTGACATTGAGCCCTTTGTTGTCGATGCGGGTGTAAAGACTGGGCTAAAGATTCGCTATGAAGACCCCAAGCATGCGCTCGGTGCCGATCGGGTTGTGGACGCGGTTGCGGTGCTTCATTTCCACGGTGGTCCCGCCTGTGTCGTGGATTTCGGCACAGCGACCACGTTCGATGCCATCTCTGCTGAAGGGGAATACCTGGGCGGCGCGATCGCGCCTGGGATGGGCATCGCCGCAGACGCCCTGTTTCAACGGACATCCAAGCTGCCGCGCGTTGATATCAGCCGGCCACCATCCGTCATCGGGCGGAATACGGTGCGCGCCATACAATCCGGGCTTTTATTTGGATATGTCAGCCTGGTGGAAGGGATGGTCGATCGATTTCGGGCAGAATTGGGGCAAGAGATGAAGGTCATTGGGACCGGAGGATTGGCTCCGCTCATCGCCGAGGAGACCAAGGCGATTGAAATCCTTGCCCCATGGTTGACACTTGATGGATTAAGGCTCGTCTGGGAAATGAATCGCTAGGTTCACACGAACATGAAGTTATTCACCATCTGAATTTCGTTCATGCACTTCGGGTTTAAAGAAACGATCCCCTCGTGAGAGGGGGTCGTCGTTGTCAAGGTTATTCACCTTGACAGGGCTGTCCAAAGCGTATCTTGGATGCTATATTTAGTCAATATAGAACATATATTCTCTATCAATCAAAGGGTTCTATGGAACGTGTGAGTGTGTATATTTATGGTTTCAATACATGACAGGCATATCTTGGCTAGACCGGTTGAATGGAGTTAATGGCGCATAACCCATTCGCTGCACCGTCCCAACCTGGGTATTGGGACAGCCGACCCCGCGATCCGGGCGAAATGCAGGCGATGGTTCTAGTTTGAGAATCTTGGTAAGCAAGCCAAGGTACAAGCGGGGCGGCTGAGCTTAAAACTATTCGCTCGACGGGGGCGCGCAATTTGGCGTCCCCGTTCGTTTCACGAATCGGGATCCAGGTAGTTATATTAATAGAGGACAATCACTAAGGGAACCCATCCATTGTCGCAACAACCTTTCGAAATGCTCGTTGAAATGCATCGTGATGAGATTTTCGCCTATCTATGGCGTCTCATCCCCGGTGATCAGGCCGAGGATTGCCTGCAAGACACCTTCCTTCGTGCGTTTCGGGCATACGAACGCACGACTCCGGATTCTAACTATCGCGCCTGGCTCTACAAGATCGCCACCAATGTGGCTCGGACGGCGCATACTCGACGGCAGCGGGAGATGACTCGAGAACTCCATCACCCGGCAGCGCCAGAGGGACGCACACTTCTTGACTCAGTCATCTTTAGCGATGATCTGAAAGTTGTCCTGCAAGCAGTCGAAGCCCTGCCGCACAAGCAGCGTGCGGCGTTGATGATGCGTAGGTATCAGGATATGAACTACGAGGACATTGGGGTGGCGCTGGAATGTTCTCCCGCTACAGCCCGGGCGCACGTCTACCAGGCTTTGAAGAAGTTGAGGGTCCGATTAGTAGGGAATTTAGCCCGCTCGATGGAGGCAGAATGAACGAGAAACCAAATCCATCCAAGAATGATGCAGCCTGGTTAGGGGATGAGGATCACCCTCTGGTTCCAGATGTGCTGACGGAAGCGCTGGATCAGCTTTATAATTCTGGGCCGAACGATACGAGCATAACCGCTGCACAGAATAAATTGGATCGAGCCTTGAGGGCAGAAGAGGCGGAAGTGGTTTACTACGATCACGTACCCGGTTCCCCAATCGGGGCGTTCTTTGTGGGCGTCTCCGAGCGAGGCGTCGTGGCGCTCTCGTTCGCCGAGTCGGAGGATCGCTTTCGGGATTGGCTACAGCACAGGGTGAGAGCAATTGTGGTGCGCGAGCCAAGCAAGCTGCGTGAGGTGGTCTCCCAGGTGCTGGATTATCTTGAAGGGCGCAGGAAAAGTTTCGCCTTCGAATACGACTTGCGATCCTTAACGCCCTTTCAACGCAATGTGCTGACCACAGTACAGGAGGTCCCACGTGGTGAGTACCTGACCTATGGGGAGCTGGCGCGACGGATTGGTAAACCCGGCGCGGCGCGGGCAGTCGGGCAAGCCCTGGGGAGCAATCCCATCCCGGTCCTCATCCCCTGCCACCGAGTGTTGGCCTCAGATGGCTCCCTTGGTGGTTATTCCGGACGCGGTGGCGTGCGAACCAAAGAGGCATTACTCCGCCTGGAGGGGGCGCTTCAATGAAAGCGGGAGAAGGCAATGATTTACGACGGCTGGAGCTTGAGCGGGATATTGTCGCCTGTCAGCGGTGCCCTCGCTTAGTAGAGTGGCGTGAAAGAATCGCGGCGCAAAAACGGCGAGCGTTCTCTGATTGGGAGTATTGGGGTAAGCCAGTTCCCGGATTTGGTGACCCTGAGGCGCAGTTGTTGATTGTTGGGCTGGCGCCCGGGGCACATGGCTCAAACCGCACCGGGCGAATGTTCACTGGCGATAGTTCCGGTGACACGCTGTTTGGCGCGATGCATCGCGCTGGTTTCGCCAATAAACCGCTATCGCGGCAGAACGGTGACGATCTGGAATTGCAGGGCGCTTTTTTAACAGCGGTTGGACGTTGCGTTCCACCGAAGAACCGACCCACAGAAGAGGAACTGACGAATTGCCGGCCTTACCTCCTGCGCGAGATAACGCTTCTCCATCGGGTGCGCGTGGTTCTAGTGCTGGGGCAGATTGCCTTTGACGGATATCTACGGGCATTGCGCGGGCAGGGGTTGGATATCCCCCGCCTAAAATTCACGCACGGTTTGTGGCATGATTTTGGACTACCCGCACCATCGCTGGTTGCCTGCTACCACCCAAGCCGGCAGAACACGCAAACCGGCCGGCTAACCCAGGAGATGCTGGATGCTGTTTTCTCCCGCATACGCAGCGTACTGGATAAAGGAACTGAAGAAGGCGTGAGAATTCCATTCCCTGACGATAGAGGGCTTTATGACGAATGAAATGAGCTCGTACTTATGACATCATCGCTGGCAGAACGGTCGATTGAAGCGCGCGGGATCACCAGTCTCTTCATCGTATATTTAGTTTGGGGCAGCACCTACCTGGCCATTCGGATTGCCGTGCGGCCCGGTGCCGGGATTCCACCCTTCACACTGGGCATGGTGCGGTTGCTCCTCGCCGGAATATTGATGCTGCTCCTATCTGCTTTACGCAAATCACCCATGCGCCCGACTCGGAAAGATCTGGCTATATTAGCCGGTTCGGGGCTCTTGCTATGGACCGGGGGCAACGGGTTGTTGAACTGGGCGGAGCAAAGAATTGATTCTTCAGTGGCAGCGTTGTTGATCGCCACCGTCCCGCTGTGGATGGTTCTTATGGAGTCCATCCTGGATTGGAAGAGACCGTCCTATGGATTGGTGCTCTCCTTGATCATCGGCTTTGGGGGCACTGCGCTTCTCTCGTTGCCGACTCTGCAGACCGGTGATCCGGCGGATATCACCTCCCTGGCGGTGCTTGTCCTGGCCTCGATTAGCTGGACTCTTGGGTCGCTGCTGCAGGGCCGGATGCCGGTATCGTTGAGCATGGAAGTGAGCGCCGGATACCAGCAGATTTTCGGCGGGCTGGGATTCATGGTGCTGGTTCTACTGACGGGGGAGCCAAGACCGACGCCGACAACCGAAGCGTGGCTGGCCTGGGGATACCTGGTCCTCTTCGGTTCGATGATTGGATTTACGGCTTATGTGCGGATTCTGCAGCTTCTGCCGATGAGCGTGGCCATGACCTATGCCTATGTGAATCCGGTGATTGCTGTAATCTTGGGTGCCGCAATCCTAAGTGAACCGATTCAACCTACAATGCTGGTTGGAGCGGCGCTTGTGCTGCTCGGTGTCGCCGGCGTTTTTCGAGACAGGAGCAGGTCGCGATCTCGCGATGTGGCATTGTCATAAAGAAAAAAGCACCACGGCCCCTAAGGAACCACGGTGTAGTGTGTAGTTAAATATGCCAATCCTTATCCCGACATCCCGGCTTGAAGCAGCTGTGCGTCCTCCTCGCGTGCTACCTTTCTCCCTTGCTCGACATTGACTGTCATAAGGATCCCGCCGCCGATGACGAAGAAGGCAATCAGGCTGAGCACTGCCGGTCGACTGGAGTTGAACAAGGTCACAGCCGCGGAGAAGAGTAGGGGCCCAAGAATCGCCGAGAACTTCTCCATGATTCCAAATAGCCCGAAGAATTCCCCGCTCTTTGCTGCAGGAGACATAGAGGCGTATAGGCTGCGGCTGAGCGCCTGGCTGCCGCCCTGAACGACGGCGACCATCCAGGCCAGGAACCAGAATTCGATGACCGAATTCAGGAAGAAACCCCAGGTCGCGATCACTGCATACAGCATGAGAGCGAGCAGGATGCCGCGCTTGGTATCCATCGCTTCGGCAATTCCCGAGAAGAGTTGATTACCGACGAGGAAAGCCAGAAGCAAGCCAATGGCTTCGACAGCGACGATTATACCGACGATGATCCCGATATTGCTGGTCATGTCTGTGGGAAGCATACGTGCGCCAAAAACGCCGGCAATTGGTAGGGCGAAAAGATTGTAGACGATGAAGGCTAAGTAAAGCGGGCGACGGCTCTCTCCTCGGCTGGGGAGGCGACCGAAAATCAAACTAAAAGGTATACCGACGAATTGCACTAGCAGCAGCGCCAGAACCATTTGGGTGCTGCCAAAACCGAGCTCAGCGCCATAGATCGCGGCCACCCCGATGATTGTTCCGATGCCATCGTTATAGATGAGGAAGGCGAGTAGGAATTTAAAGAGGTCGGCGTATTGACGGATTTCTTTTAAGGTTTCCCAAAGACGCTTGAAACTGACCGAAACAACGGTCTCGCCAGGGGAGAGTTTTGCGGTGGCTGCGGGGGGTTCTGGTACCTGGCGTAAAACCGGTATCGAAAAGATCGCCCACCAAATAGCTACACTCAGGAATGAGAACCTGGCTCCCCAGGTTCCCGGCAGAAATTGGAGCATTACGACGTTGAGCGCCAGCAGGATTCCTCCACCAAGGTAACCCATTGCGTATCCGCGCGTTGAGACGCTATCGCGGTCTTCCTCACGCGCTACATGGGGGAGTAAGGCGTCGTAGAAAACATTTGCAGCGGTAAAACCCACGCGACCAACGATGAATAGGATCGAGGCCAGGAGCCAATCCCCCTCTTTTATCAGGATTAGCAGACCCGTACCCAGGACACCAATCCCGATGAAGAAGGACAGGAAACGTTTTTTACCGCGCATAACATCGGAAATTGTGCCCAAGATTGGCGAAAGAAGGGCGGTGATGAAAAGCGAGATACTCAGACCGCGTGCCCAGTAGGCGGTGGCGATCGCTGGGCTGGAGAGCGTAGCCCCGGCGACCTGGCTGTAGTAAATCGGAAGGACCGCAGCCAGGATCGTGGTGGCGAAAGCCGAGTTGGCCCAGTCGTACATCGTCCAAGCCCGAATTCGTCGTGTATATTCCTGTTCGCTGATGTTTCCGGCTATTGAACTGCTGACCGTTGCCATGATGACTGTCTCCTATCTAATAATTAAAAGGGATCGATGAGCACTGTTGTTTTCATGGGCGAATAAGTTTAGACCGGTTCGCTGCAGAATGGAAACACAATGTGGGCTATTCACGCCTGCGTGCCTTACACCGATCATGCACATGCGAATAACGACTTCTTGTTCTAAATTTATTCGTTTAAAGGATCCTAGAGTGACGATGCGAAAGGTTTTTCCAGTTCAATTCAATTGAGGCACTTGACTCTTCCCCAAGGGTAGAGCGCATAATTTAAACATGAACCAGAAACACGATGATCTGATGTCCATAGGGCAATTCGCAAAAGCAAGCCGATTATCGCTAAAGGCGCTGCGGCTGTATGACCGCAAAGATCTTTTAAAGCCCTATCGAGTCGACGCGCGGACAGGCTATCGCTATTACGACGCGGGACAACTGGAGCGTGCCCGGATGATCCTTTTGCTGCGCAGCATCGACATGCCGCTGGACAAGATCAAGGGAGTGTTGGCAGCACCCAAATCCACATCATCCAACCTGGTGGAGCATTATTGGATTGATGTTGAGTCCCGTGTGCAGCATGGTCGCCGGGTCATCGATCATATCCATAGAATTCTTAACGGAGAGGAGATGCGTATGTCCTTCAAAGTTGCCCATAAGGCAGTAAGCGATACCGCAGTGATCGCGGTCTCTGAAAATGTATCGATCGAGGATCTGATTTCTTACATTAAGCATTCAATTGCGAGTTTGTATGCGTTTGCTGAGAAATGGGGTCTCAAGGTGACTGGACCACCGATGGGGATATACCATGGGGAAGTCAATGAAGATAGCAATGGCCCGCTAGAAGTATGTCTTCCATTCGAAGGCGAAGCCACGGCAACAGATGTCATCACGATTCGAACCCTTAAAGGGGGACCTGTAGCCTACACATACACGACTGTCGAGCAAGCTCGTTTCCCGGAAATCCTGCAGGCGTATGATGCCGTGCATGATTGGATCCGACAAAGCGGTCATCAAATTACTGAATCGCCGCGTGAGATCTATCTGGCACCAGAGGATGAAGTTAGCCAATACGAGCCTTTTATCGAGATTGCTTGGCCTTTCCGATAATCATTGGGGGTGTTGGTTGCAGCGGGGATCTGGATCGGAACCGAACCGAGCTTTGGAGCCCCGTGTTCTTTTAATAAGGGGATCTGCATAAATGCTCAGAAAGTAATATAAAGGAATTCCGAGCGCACCATAGACATCCGGTGACGCGCCGAAGAAAAGGAGAAACGGTATGAAACACGCGGTGAGTGTGAGTTTAGGAAACCCCGCGCGCGACAAGCGCGTGGAGGTGGATTTCGCCGGCGAACGAGTCCTGGTTGAGCGGATCGGCACTGGAGGGGATGCGAAGAAAGCCCGAGCACTCTTTGCAGAGTTGGACGGGAAGGTGGACGCGCTCGGTGTGGGAGGGATGGATATGTACGTCCGGCTGGGAAAGAGGGAGTATCCTATCCGGGCAGGGCTGAAGCTTGTCCAGGACGTGCGCGATACCCCTGTTGTCGACGGCAGAGCGCTCAAGTATGTACTCGAGAGGCGGGTATTCGAGTTGGCTGGAGACGCCCTGGAAGACATGCCGCGTTTCCGCCGAGCCTTCATGCCTTTCAGCATTGATCGCCTTGGTTTGGCCGAGGCTATTTCCACTATAGCCGATGAAGTTATCTTCGGGGATTTAATGTTCGCTCTTGGAATCCCCATTCCTGTTCGCGGCCTCCCGAGCTTATATAACTGGGCCAGGGTTTTGCTGCCCATCGTAGGCTTTCTCCCGCTCTCGGCCATCATCCCGCCCGGCACCAAGGGTGAGGAGCGCAAACCCAAACACGTCCGATTTTGGAAGGAGGCGGATCTCATTGTGGGCGACATGCATTACATCTACACTTACGCGCCCGAGGACCTTCGTGGGAAGTGGGTGATCACCAACACGACGACGCCTGAGAACATCGAACTGCTTCGAGGGCGGGGAGTGCAGCGGGTCATCACAACGACGCCGCGCTATGGTGGCCGGTCCTTTGGCGTGAACATGATGGAGGCAGCGCTCACGGCATACGCCGGGAAGGGTCGACCGTTGACCGATGCTGAACTTGGTGGGTTGATTGACGAACTGGCGCTGCGTCCATATATTGAGACATTAAGCAGCTAAAAAGCTTTTTGATTTGATTCTTATGCCTTCCCGCATGACCTGGATAAATCAAAATAAGTCACCAATATTTCAGCGCACTTTCTTCCAAGAGCCATGGTCTGTCTTCATCCTTGTAGCTCTCGTGGGACTCCGGATTTTCTACCTTGGTGGGATTCGTCTTTTTACTCGACCAGATTATCCCGATTGGCTTCTCCCCTCTGAGATGTTTCTTACATATTTGCTGACAGCCTCACTGATTTACCTGCAGCGTGATCATTTAGTAGATTTTCATATCACACGTGTATCGCTCCTTCTTTTTATCTGCGCACCCATCTTGGAACCTTTATTGTCACTCTTAATGCATGAGTGGATTCAGTGGCCCTACTCTAATCTGTTCCGTATTAGTGTGGGAATTGTTGCTATTGTATTATCCGCCTTCATTTTTATCTCTCGAAAGGATATCAAGCTTAGCCACGATCGGTTTCAATGGATCCTGCTAAGCCTGATATTCGGGGTGTTCATGGCGTTTGCTTACGGTTTGTATATTGAGTTCAGTGATTTTGGTCGAATTGGTGTAAGGGATGTTATTCTCAAGCCGCCAGCAACATTGTCGAATGCCGTCGTTCTGCTAAGCGCTCAATTAGTAAACGCATCCATCATGGAAGAACCGCTTTTTCGTGGTTTCCTGTGGGGTTATCTACGGAAATGGGGCCTCACCGATATCAAGATTCTAGTTGTACAGACAATTCTGTTCTGGATGGCGCACATTTACTACTTGGGCCAGGTCGCCTTCTCCTTCTGGATATTGGTGCCCACTGCCGGGATCGTTTTCGGGATATTAGCCTGGAGATCCAGGTCAATCGCACCGAGTATTATCGCTCATGCCATTGTCAATGGGCTCACTCAAATTGTGAGCTCCAGGACGTTATATTTTTGGTGGTAATAACAATTAGGAGCTGCCTAACGTCTCGGTGGAGTGGACCCTGCGCGAGGTGGGAAAATGAAGTGGGGGGTGCTTTGCAGGGCTGCTCAGCTCGAGGCTGTTGTTGAGCGCCTGAGCGCGGCTTTCCCTACTTATTCACCGCTCTTACCGCTATCGACGCATCTTTTCATATGGCTGTGGGGCATGAGAGATACATCCGACGGACTCCCCCCCAAGCCTGCTTCTAACAAATCCAGAAACATCTAGTCATACACCACTTTTGGTTACGAAGTGGATCCGGATTCACTCCGAGACCACAAAGGCTGGTTTTCGTTCTACCGGGGCACTTCCGTTGTAGAATGAATGCGTGAATCAGTCGTCGATACCCAATAACGGTAATCTATACCTGAGCGACCACGATCGCGAGTTATTAACTGGCGAAAGTGGTCCGGGGGTGCAGATGGCCATGCGCATCATCGTGCGCATGGCGGAGATTCTGGGCGCCGAGCGTTTGATCGACATCGAGGCGGCGCATATCGATAGCTCAATTTACATGGGGGATGCGACGCTTGAGTTCGCAGAGAAGTTGGTCGATCTCGGAGCGAAGGTGGCTGTTCCAAGCACCCTGAATGTTAGCGGTGTCGATGAGCATGGTTGGAAGCGTTGGTCAGTCCCGCCGGATTGGGCGGGGAAAGCACAGCGACAGATGCGTGCCTATGAGGAGATGGGATGCATCCCGACGTGGACCTGCGCACCTTATCAAACCGAATACAAACCGAAGTTCGGGCAGCAGATCGCCTGGGGCGAATCCAACGCCATTGTATTTGCGAACTCCATCATCGGCGCGCGAACAGAACGCTACCCCGACCTGCTGGACATCTGCGCGGCGATCACTGCACGTGTCCCCGCTGCCGGGCTGCATCTGCAGGAGAACCGCGCCGGGCATGTCCTTCTTAGGCTGAAGGAAGTGCCAGACCGAGTTCAAAAACATGAAAGTTTCTATCCTGTACTCGGTCACTTGATGGGCAAAGTCGTTGGCGAGAAAAACCCGGTTGTGGTTGGAATGGAGGTGCATCCTGGGTGGGATCAACTTAAAGCGCTCGGCGCCGCCGCTGCCTCATCCGGAACGGTCGGGCTCTTTCATCTGGTAGGGATAACGCCAGAAGCGCCCACATTGGAAGCTGCACTTCATGGCAAAGAACCGGAGCGGGAGATTGATGTCACCATGGATCACCTGCGTGAAGCCTGGTGGGAACTCTCCACCGCGGATGGTCGAGAGCTGGATTTAGTGGTATTGGGCTGCCCGCATTTCTCTTTGGCGGAGTTCGAGCAACTGGTTCGATTGCTCGATGGGAAAGAAAAACACAAGGGTATTGAGTTCCTCGTCAACTCGAGTCGGGCGATGAGGGCGCTGGCGGATGAGGCAGGATACCTTCGATCTTTGGAAGCGTTCGGCGGCACAGTGACCGTAGATACCTGTCCTCTGGCAACACCAATGCTGTCTCCCGAGGTCGAAACGGTAATGACAAATTCGGCAAAATTTGCGTATTATGCGCCAGGTATGCTTGATGAGCGGGTGGTATTTGGGGCGCTCGAGGACTGTGTGCTTTCCGCCATTGAAGGGCGTGTTGTTCGAGACGAATCACTATGGCGTACGTGATCCAGAGCCGACCCTTGGTGGCAGGCTTTGCTGAGGGGGAGGTCCTGCTGGGCGATAAACCACTCAGTTTCTGGGGTGGGTACGACGCGAACACAGGAGAGATTATCGATCGACGTCATCCACTTTCAGGCGAATTCGCCGCTGGGAAGATCCTCGCGCTGCCCTTCTCGCGCGGTTCGAGCACAACCACAGCCGTGCTGCTGGAATCCATCCGCGGGGGAACTGCTCCGGCCGCGATCCTGACGATAGGCGTTGACACATTTTACGCACTCGCCTCGATTGTGGCCGAGGAATTATTCAATGAGGCCATCCCGATCCTATCGCTCTCCCCACCGGATTTCGAGAGATTAAAGAACGGGGACACGGCGAAGATCAGCCAATCCGGCGAGATCGTGATAACCATAAAGAAAGGGAAACAGCCATCCGCGCGATGAGTTGACGGAAGAGCGGACCGGGCATTAAGCTTGTACAAGCAGCCGGAATCATCAGGAAGGTGTTCATGGAAATTTCAGGAATTATCCCGCTACTGGAGAACCGCCGCATCCTATTAGGCGTCACCGGATCGATCGCCGCCTATAAAGCCGCGGATTTAGCATCTAAACTCACACAGGCTGGTATGCAGGTGGATGTGATCCTAAGCGCCGCGGCGCGCAAGTTTGTCACCACACTCATCTTCCAATCAGTCACCGGAAGGAAGGCCTATACAGAGTCGGACCTCTGGGGTGAAGATGCGCATGTATTGCATGTTGGTCTCGTGGAGGGGGCCGACGCTTTCATGATTGCGCCAGCAACGGCCAACACCATCGCCAAGCTGGCCACCGGTCAGGCGGAATCTCTGTTGATGCTCACGGCGCTTGCGGCCCGTTGTCCATTGATTGTGGCTCCGGCGATGGATGTTGGTATGTATGAAAACATCGCCACGCAGGAGAACCTGAAGATCCTGCAGGAACGTGGTGTTATTCTTGCAGGTCCCGCCGAAGGGCGGATGGCATCCGGCTTGATGGGTAGGGGGCGAATGCTTGAACCTACAGCGTTGATGGGAGTTCTGAGGCAGGTTCTGGGTCAAACGGGCCCTCTCGATGGTCGCAAGATTGTCGTGACGGCAGGAGGGACGCATGAACCGGTTGATCCGGTGCGTGCGTTGGCGAATCGTTCTTCAGGGAAACAGGGCTTTTCACTCGCCCAGGCGGCGATCGATCGCGGGGGAAGTGTGGTGCTGATCGCCGGTCCAGTAACGCTGCCGACACCTGTTGGCGCGCGCCGGATTGATGTGACGACGGCCGCGGAGATGCTTAACGCTACGCAAGAAAGCGTGGAGAACGCCGATGTCCTGCTTATGGCTGCAGCAGTGGCTGACTTTCGACCAAGTGAGACAGCAAAGGAAAAAATCAAACGCAAGAAGAATGTCTCCGAGATCACACTGGAGCGGACGGAGGATATTCTGGCTGCCATGAGCAAGATCAAGGTTAAAACCGGATGGCCGCGCGTGATCGTGGGTTTTGCCGCTGAGAGCCAGAAGCTGATTAAAAATGCCCAGAGCAAGCTCGAAGAGAAAGGGCTGGATCTGATTGTGGCCAACGACATCACCGCTGTGGATGCTGGTTTCGCCGTCGACACCAACCGGGTCACACTGCTCGATCGAGAAGGGGGCAGCGAGGAATTGCCGCTGATGACCAAAGCCGCGGTGGCAGAGGAAGTGCTCCAAAGAGTTATTGAATTGCTGAGCGCTACAGATGATCGATCTTGAACGCTGACCGAAGCGGTAAAGTTTATTTAGGAACGCAGGGGTTTTCCTTTGACGATTGGGTTGGCCCTTTCTACCCCGCCGGTACCTCGAAAACCGCATACCTGGAGCAATACGCCGAACGACTCCCTGCGGTCGAGATCGATTCTACGTTCTATGGTCTCCCGAGGGCGACAACGGTACAGAGGTGGAAGGAGCGAACGCCCCCCGGATTCCGCTTCGCGGCCAAGTTCCCAAAACTCATCACGCACGAGAAGAAACTCGACCGGGCGCTCGGAGATGCAGAGGCTTTCATCGGAACGATGCAGGCATTGGGTGACAAGCTGGCCGTTCTTGTCTTGCAGTTCGCCTACAATTTCACGCCTGATCTCCGGGATCGACTTGACTCATTCTTGGCGGCGCTGCCGGGAGGGACGCGCTATGCTGTTGAAGTGCGTAATCGCGGGTGGTTGAAACCGGAGTTCGGGGAGATGCTCTCACAACACAACGCTGCATTAGTGCTGCAGGATCTTCATTACATGCCGAAGCTGGATTGGATCACGGCGGATTTCACCGTCGTCCGCTGGTTAGGGCGGCGCAAGGACATCGCCCGCTTCGACGAAATTCAGATCGATAGGTCGCAGGAGTTAGAGGAATGGGCGGCTAAGGTGAGTCGCTTCCTCGCAAATGGCGTAACCGTGTATGGCTTTTTTAACAATCACTTCGCTGGCCATAGCCCGGAAAGTGTACGTCAATTCGCGGCAATTCTTGGCGTGGACTTGATGGAAAATATCCAAGAGTCGAACACAGGAACACAGGCGACAATGGAATTTTATGATGCGTGATCTTGAGGTACCGGAGTGGGACCTGCCAGAGGAGCTGGATGTCAGTGAAGTGCTCGAAATTGTAACCAGGGCACTTGAGGGGCAGGAGCATGATTCTGAATACATCCAGGGGATACGGATGGCAGTTCCGGGAGCCGGGAAGCTCTATGGTGTCCGTGTACCTCAACTGCGCACGATAGCGAACCAGCTTGTAAAGAAATATCGCGACCAGGAGCGAGATCTCGACAGCTTCACACAAGCGAGTTGGGCGCAAGGGAGCCGCGAGCACCGCCTTATCGCGATTTTTATCCTTGCCGGGATGAGGAAACTGACACCGGAACGCCGGTGGGAATTGGGCATGGAATTCTTGCCCGATGTCGAGGATTGGGAGACGTGCGATCAAATGTGCCACGCATTATTGGGTCAGGCGTTGGCCGAGGATCCGTCCAACATGGATCAGCTCGAGACCTGGATAGATGACGACAATTTTTGGGTCCGGCGAGCCGCACTGGTTTCAACCGTGATTCTCCGCAGGGCAAAGTACTCCGAGGTAGTAGCAAAGGAGCTGGATCAGCGAACGCTGAGAATGTGCGCTGCTCTACTGGAGGATGGTGAGAAATACATCCGCAAAGCAGTTGATTGGGCGGTTCGGGAGGTGATCAAACGTCACTATGCACTAGCGCTTACGTGGATGTTAGATCAGGCTCAAAGCAAGCTTAGCGCCAACGGACGTTCGACTCTGAAGCTCTCCGCGAAGAAGCTCGAAGATGCTGACCGGCAGCATTTTCTCGCCGCTCTCGAATAGGACCTTGAATCTGAACGCGCCTTAGTATTAATATTAAGCGACTGGGTGGGGAAATCATCCTTTTATAATGGCTTCGGATTGCGTATCGCTGCTCGACTCCACAGGTTAAATTCTCAATATTCAAATCATAGGATTTAAGTCCTACAACCCATGGGTGGGATGGTCAGGAGTTCGGGGGAGTGTTAGATTTAGGGGGTGAATTTTGATGTTTTCTTGAGGAGGTAAAGATGTTATTCGCTACTCGGTTTACTAGAGCCATCTCTCTAGTCCTGATTTTTATCCTTCTTTCTGCGTGCAGCATCCCGCCTTTGAACAGCAGCAATCCAGAGTGCCTTCAGCCGGACGGGCAGAAAATGGAAGTTGTGATTGACAAGCCGGCGGTGACATCGGAGCCGCCCACGGTGATGCCAGAGGATGCTGAAGAGGAGATGAAAGAGCCGGCTTCCGAGGCGACAGACGTTGAGATACAGCCCACACAAAATGTAGAACCTGAACCAGACAAGCCGGTAAACCCAATGACGGGTTTACCCGTGGATGACCCGGGCGTTCTCCTGCGGCGACCCCTGCTCATATCGATCTCAAATTTCCCTCCAACGGCGAGACCGCAGGCAGGGCTGTCTTTCGCATCGCATGTGTACTCCACGTTCATCGGGTTCGGTATGAATCGCTATGCTGCGGTTTTTTATGGTGACTATGCTGAGCATCTCCAGGAGATTCTTAACAATCGGCTCGCAGAGGGCAATGACGATGATTTCGCGATCGGTCCAATTCGCTCTGGGCGGGTAGCTTTTGAGGATATTAAAAATCAATATCCGCATGCGCTCCTGATCACCGCTGGAGCCTCTCCGGAGGTGCTCTCACAGCTATCCAATCAAGTTTCTGTGTTTGGGTCGAGCGATGAAAGTGTCAACAGCACCGGGGTTGGAGCGGATGCGCTTGGTCAGCTTGCGAGCGACTACCCGGTCGATCCTCTGAAGTATGAATCGTTGGTGTTTGACGCGGCGCCACCCGAGGGCGGTGAGCCGTCCGAATTTGTACGCATCATTTACAACTATCTCAACCAGAATGGATGGGAATACGATCCGGGGAGCCATATATACCTGCGATCGCAGGATCAGGCGGATGGCAGTGGGGAGCTATACCCGATTATCGATCGATTGACAGGGGAGCAGCTGGGGTTTGAGAACGTGGTTGTGTTGTGGGCGAAGCATTCGTATCTCTCCCCGACAGTGCTCGAAATCAACCTCTCCTATGTGTGGGATCACTTCGGTTTGCTCTACCGCGATGGCCGGGTCTACGAGATCAAGTGGTCCACGCGCAACGGTGAGTTGATGATCTATGACGGAGAGGGAGCGCCGGTGCCTTTGAGACCGGGTAAGACCTGGTTCGAAGTTGTCAGCTTCCAATCCACCTGGGATCGTGAAAAGAGCATCGTGCGCTTCCACGAGCCCCCGGCCGATTTCTAACCCGGCGTCTTTCCGCCAATCGTGGTTCACCAGGAATTACAGGGCCGTATCTTGATGATTGGAAGCATGGCAGAGCAATAATGGCCATGCTTTCTTGATCTAAACAAGTCGTTTGTCTCATACCCAAGGACTATGGGGACAGATCAACCTTTAGATTCATCCAGCGTCCGAACCGAAATGTTTTTGGGCTACAATGTGTATGCTCCCGAGACGAATCGTCTTTCGAGCCATACTTACTCTCCCTAACGACTTCGGCCGTCATGTACAGGAGGTGTCCTGATGGAATTGCTTACGGTGAAGATCGAAAAACCTTCTGATGTAAATGTCATTTTCGGCCAGGCGCATTTCATCAAGACCGTGGAAGATATTCATGAGGCGCTTGTTGGCACCGTGCCGGGGATTGAGTTTGGGCTGGCTTTCTGTGAGGCTTCTGGTCCTGCGCTGGTACGGACGAGCGGGACATCGAAGGAGATGATCGCGTTAGCGAAGTCCAACGCCCTGACCATTGCCGCCGGGCATACATTTCTCATCTTTCTGGCAAACGCATTCCCGATCAACGTCCTCAACGCCGTGAAAATGGTCCCGGAAGTCTGTCGTGTGTTCTGTGCGACTGCGAATGCGGTTGAGGTGATATTGGCCGAGACCGATAAGGGGCGGGGTGTGCTTGGCGTGATCGACGGCGATATGCCCAAGGGTGTTGAAACTGAAGATGATGCCACCGCGCGCATCGAGATGCTGCGGAAATTCGGATACAAGTTGGGGTGAAACCGGGATTGCGCGATAAGGAGTAGAGCGCTATGGTGCCGAACAATACCATTACAGATGTACCGGGTATTCGCGTAGGGCATGCGCATGATCTAGAAGCGATCACGGGGTGTACGGTTGTACTCTGTCCACAGGGTGCGGTGGGTGGCGTGGATCAACGAGGAGGTGCGCCCGGAACACGAGAGACAGATCTCCTGCGCCCGATGCACCTGGTTGAAAAGGTGCACGGTGTCTTGCTCTCAGGCGGCTCGGCTTTCGGTCTCGACGCGGCGACAGGCGTCGTGCGTTTCCTCGAGGAGCAGGGAGTAGGCTTTGATGTGCGCGTCGCCAAGGTACCCATCGTGCCTGCAGCGATACTCTTCGACTTAGATATCGGCCGGGCGGATGTTCGGCCGGACGCGGCGATGGGTTACGAGGCCTGTCAGAATGCAACAGATGCCCCTCCACGAGAAGGAAATGCTGGTGCCGGGATGGGCGCTACGGTAGGGAAGATACTTGGTATGGCTGGTGCGATGAAGTCGGGTATAGGGAGCGCAAGTCATGATTTGGGTGGAGGGGCGTTTGTTGGCGCCATTATCGCCGTCAACCCATTTGGGGACGTAATCGATCCGATGAGCGGCGAGATCCTTGCCGGAGCACGCCCAGCCAAGCTGGGTCCCATGCGGTTCGGGGGTGAAGGTCGCTTCGCAGATACCCTGGCGGTGATGAAGGGAATGGCGGGCAAACTGGTGCTGCGATTTGCCTCCCGCGGCAATACCGTGATTGGCGTTGTGGCAACGAACGCCCAGCTCACAAAAGAGGAAGTAAACAAGGTCGCACAAATGGCGCACGACGGCATCGCCCGTGCTATTCGCCCGGCGCATACAATGCTGGATGGCGACACCCTGTTTGCACTATCAACCGCGGGGAAGAACATCGATGTGAATATCGTCGGCGCCTATGCGGCAGAAGTTGTTGCAGAGGCGATCGTACGCGCGGTGCGAGCGGCAGAATCGCTGGGCGGTTTACCTGCAGCGGGCGATGTCAACCTAGAAGATTGACACGCATGATCCCCAATGGTATCGTCTTGCGCCTTGGTGGAGGCGGCTGATGTTTCGAAAATCTACGGATAAACCAATCGTGAGCGGGCAAGCGCCCGAGCGTGTGGATTCGATTTTGGGCCCGGGTATTACCTGGCAGGGACAGCTCAGCGGAGCAGGGGGAGTCCGAATCGACGGTGCGTTCGACGGTGAGATCGCAGTGCGCGGGATTGTTGTGATCGGCGAGCAAGGCCGGGTCACTTGTGAGGAGATTCGCACGAACACAGTTGTCATCTCGGGTTCCCTCAAAGGAAACATAACCGCGCATCGAGTGGAGATAACCACAACGGGGCGGGTTTGGGGTGATGTTGTCACAATCTCCTTCTCTACGGAGGAGGGAGCGTTTTTACGGGGCAAAATCAGGATGGAGGAACAGCTCGATCTGGGGTTCGCTCCTGAGTTGCCCACCGATGACGGTCTAGAGGGAGATGCTGCACGGCAGGAAAGTGCAGAAGCGGAATAATCACGATCGTTTGTCGAGATCGCTCACGGCTGGCTAAGAGATCTTAGTCAGCCGTAATTATTTCTAGCCGCCAGGCGCCAACCGACGCAACCGAGTAGCTATCTGATGTGGAAAGTTGGGTTGACTAAGATGAAATATGTCGATGTTGGGTTCGGCATTTGCGTGTAGGGGGAGGTGTAGGGTTGTGTAGGTGCTCTACATATCGGATAGCATAACCTGCAGGGCGGGTTGGAGGATCAATCGTAAATTCATTAGCGAAAGAAACAGACCCTACGTAACCCCAAGGGCGAAAGCGCTGTCCACGTTTATGCAGTGTTAGGCGCAGCAGGCGTTTACAATGACCTTAAGCACAGAAGTTAAGGTTGAATTTCTGGCAGTTCTTTTATCGCTGTTATAAGCCGCTCTGGTATATTAATTTCCGCTACAAAGTTCTTTGTACCAATTCTGTAGAAGACGAGTAAGTTATTCTCATCACGCATCTCGTAGCCAAGAATACGATCAACATCGGGGATAAGTTCTACGTACCCTTCTCCAGTTGGATCGGATATTCCAATGGTTCGTTGATCTTCACTGGTCAATCGTCCGTCTTGGTTTGTATCAGATTTGACGACTTCGTACCTGAGCCACTTCACAACACTGCTGCCTACGGCAGGATTATGCCATTCTTTATGTCTGGAAAGAAACAGGTAATTGTTGTGCGGCACTAACCAGCTACTTGATTTATCAACAGCGTTAACAAATAAATAGTTGCGCACAGCCGATGTGCCCTTTTCGTAATAAGACGCTTGGAAAGTCTGGGTAGAGTGGACCGGAGCCATCAAGTAATCTGTCCCATCAACTCGATCAAAAGTTCCAAGCTTCCATTCAGCACTAATGTTTGTCTCAGACTCAACATTGACGATGCCAGAAATCTCTCGTAATCGGAAGACATCATTGTAAATCCTGTAACCTGTATAGCCGAGGATCGCCAAGACCATCAAGCCGATAATCAAGATCAAGACCACGTCAATTTCCCAGATTATACGTAAGATTTTTTTCATTTTGTTTCACCCTTGAAGCGCCTAACAGACAGCTTTAGAGCACATCACCAGAAAGTCAATCAATATCCCTTAATATTAGCGGGAGAGTCGCAGCTCACGGTGCGGTGGATTGCTGATATGTGAACAGCCATGAGCCAGCGAACGATTCGCCATCGATATCCGTACAAGAACTTGTGGTAATGCCGGTTACCAACCCATCACCTTGAATTAGTTGCAGGGAATAGGTCATACCTTCCTGCATTTCGAAGTCCGCGAAACCAGGTCCGAGTTCGGGTTTCAGCCCGGTGAAGAAGATGTCTTGGCCGGTGTCCCAGACAACAAGTGCTTCAACTCCGGGCACTCCATGCCCGGCTGCATCGAGGACAAGGATCTGGATTTGGGTTTCCTGCAGCGCGGGGTCGCAGATCTCATCCTTGGTGCGGAGTGAAAACGGCGCGCTCGCGGTTGCGGTGGGCGTAGGTGTAGGGCTGGGGGTGGTTGTAGGTGTGAAGGTTGGGCTTGGAGGGGCTGGTGTCGCAGTGGCCGCGCCGCGTGGCGTCGGCGATGCAAGCAACGGCGAAGGACGTTCGCCTAGCATGGCTGCAAGCTGTGCGATGGCGCGTGCTTCGGCTTGCGGTCGTCCAGTGGATAATCTATTTTGAGCCAATCGACCGAGTGTGCTGGCCAGGTCGGTGATTTGAACCCATGCGAGGCGTGCACGAGCACGATCTGCGTCTCCAGTTGCGGCATAGGCAGATGCGATCAGGGTTATATAATCGGATTTAAAGTCTTCGCGGAGCGAGTCCGGTGCAGAATCGATATACTCGACTGGGTTAATAACCCAACTGTAAAATAACCCCGCGGCAATACCGAGGAGCAATCCGATTATGAGTGTGAAATTGCCCCATCGAGTCATTGTAAGCCTATCTCAGGTGCAGGTGGGATGGAGCGCAAGTCGACGGCGAGCTGGTTCAGCGTCTGAAGGTCGATTTGATTGAAGCCGTTTTCCACCCCGAAGTCGATGGCCTCGATGGCGAAGTTCAAGGGTGGCCGAGATCCCAACGAGGCGAGTCTAACCCTTGCCAATTCCAGATCGCGGTCGACGAGGTAGGCCTCGGCGACCATGAGGACGTAATCCGATCGGAAATCATCGCGCAATGCCTCTGGAGCGGTGTCGATATATTCCACAGGGCGGATTACCCAGCCAAAGAGCAGGCCGATGAGCAGGCCGATGAAGATCCCAACAAACAAACGTGATGAAGTTCTCATACGATGGATGTCCTCTGGCGAGCATTGTGCCATAGAGGCGGTAGGGTTGCAACAAAGGAGACAGCCCCGACAGGGCTTCCGAAACCCGGGGCTGCCTATGCTATAATCGCTGATGCCGAAGGTGGGAGTCGAACCCACACTCCCGAAGGAACGCGAGTTTGAGTCGCGCGCGTCTGCCAGTTCCGCCACTCCGGCGCAGGGACAGTATAGTCAAGTGTAAGATGATGGTCAAGATGGCCTCCCGGCGGCAGAGCCCGGGGGCTTAATTTATACATTATGCGCTTAGGAATTATTGGCCTCGAGGCCTCCGGGAAAACCACAATTTTCAATGCCCTCACAGGAGCACAATTAGAAACGGGCACCATGGCCGGTCGTGGACGGATGGATGTTCATGAGGCTTCGGTAGACGTCCCTGACGCGCGCCTTGAAGCAGTGAGCGAAATCTTTAAGCCGAAGAAAACAACCCACGCTAAAGTGACGTACGCTGACATTGGTGGAATGAGCATTGGTGCAGGTCGTGAAGGACTTCCCGGGCCACTCGTCAACCAAATTGGACAAATGGACGGCTTGCTGCTTGTAGTGCGGGCGTTTCAAGACCCGAGCATCCCCTCTGCGCTGGGGGATGTTGACCCTGCTCGAGATGCCGCAGCTCTCGATGGTGAGTTGCTCTTGAGTGACATGGTCACTATGGAACGACGTTTGGACAAGCTACAGGAAGAACGGCAGAAGGGTGGACGTGATCGGTCACAAGTCGAGCGGGAACAAGCCATCTTCAATCGCGCGATGGAGCACCTGAATCAAGAGCAACCCCTTCGGCGCATGGATCTCTCCCCCGAGGATCGCTCCTTTTTGACAGGATTTGGGTTGCTCACGCTAATCCCGATACTTGTTGTAGTTAACTTGGGAGAGGATCAACTGCTCTCTGAAATGGGCGAGGTCATGGTGGGAGAAGCGGTGCTTGGACTGCAGGGGAAGTTAGAGATGGAGATCGCTCAACTGCCTGCAGATCAGGCGGCTGAATTCCTGGTGGTATATGGAATCGAGGTTCCTGGTCGGGAGCGAGTCATTCGCTCCTCGTATGAAACGTTAGGATTGCTTTCCTTCTTCACCGGAAATGAAGATGAGGCTAGAGCGTGGATGTTGCCGCGTGGGGGAACCTGCTTGGAGGCTGCCGCGACAGTTCATTCCGATATGGCGCGCGGTTTCATCCGCGCGGAGGTTATCCAATGGGATGAATTGGTGGATCTTGGTGGAATAGCAGAGGCGCGCGCCCAGGGAAGATTGCGCATCGAAGGGAAGAATTCTGAAGTATCCGATGGGGATGTGATCTATATCCGCTTTAACGTTTGATTTTCAAAGATGAAATGCCTACATCATCTAAACGTCGTTCTCAGATCTCTCAAGCTATTCAGGAGTGAAACATGGTCGCTGTGAAATATGAACAAAAGGGTTGGAGCCTCAATGAGCTATTCCCTGGTCTCGGCACCACCGAGATCGAGCAGGCTCTCGAGAAACTCGAGGTTTCAGTTGTAGATTTTGAGAAATACCGGGAGCAGCTCACTGCGGATATCTCGGAGGAAAACTTCGTTGGTATTCTTCAGAATTATGAAGAAATCACGCGCCAGATATCCAGGCTGGGAGCTTTTGCATCTCTGGGTTTTGCTGAGGACACGCAGGATCAGAAAATTCAGACCTTTATGGCGCAAATGCAGCAACTCGACGCACAGATCGATAACCGCATTATGTTCTTTAGTCTGTGGTGGAAAAAATTGGATGACAAAGCGGCAAATAAGTTGCTGGGGTTTTCCGGCGACTACCGTTATTGGCTGGAAGCTCTCCGCCTGCAGAAACCCTACACGCTCTCCGAACCCGAGGAGAAAATCATAAACCTCAAGGATGTCAACGGCACTCACGCCCTGGTGACCTTGTACACTACCATCACCAACCGTTATGGCTTTCAACTTGAAGTGGAGGGCGAGGAGAAGGAACTCTCTCGCGAGGAGCTCCAGGTGTACTACCGTGACCCAGATCCGTCCCTGCGAGAAGCAGCTTATAAGGAGCTCTACCGCATATATGAAGCGGATGGACCCGTCTTGGGGCAGATCTACCAGTCCATTGTGCGTGATTGGCGCAGCGAGGGTGTGGACCTGCGCGGGTATGCTGCGCCGCTTGCTATCCGCAACCTGGCAAACGATATTCCGGGTGATGTGGTGGATACGCTTCTAGAGGTCTGTCGCAAGAATGCTCAACTGTTTCATCGCTTCTTCCAATTGAAGGCACGCTGGCTGGGCGTGGATCGCCTCCGCCGCTACGATATCTACGCCCCCGTGGCGAAGTCCAAGAAGACGTACCCCTTTAGTGACGCAGTGGTGATGGTTCTCGAGAGCTTTCAGCAGTTTGACCCGCGCCTGGTGGAACTGGTGCAGCGTGTCTTCGATCAGGACCACATCGACAGTGAAGTTCGTAAGGGCAAGCGCTCCGGGGCGTTCTGCTCGACGGTTACACCAGATCTAACGCCCTGGGTTCTCCAGTCGTACAATGGGACGCCGCGCAATGTGGCCACGATGGCTCACGAACTCGGTCACGCGGTTCACTCGATGCTGGCGGCGCAACACACTATGTTGACCCATCATGCTTCGCTGCCGTTAGCAGAGACAGCCTCCACCTTTGCCGAGATGCTGCTGGTTGATCACCTGCTGGAGATCGAAGAAGATCCCGATGTGCGGCGCGACATCCTCTTCGGGCAGATGGACGACGCCTATGCCACGATCATACGGCAAGCCTACTTTGCATTGTTCGAACGCCAGGCGCATGAGCGGGTGCATGAGGGCGCCGCGGTGGATGATCTCTCAGGTATCTATCTCGATAATCTAAAGGACCAGTTTGGAGATTCGCTGGACCTGAGCGAGGACTTCAGATTTGAATGGCTGGCGATTCCGCATTTCTACTTCGCCCCTTTCTACGTTTACGCGTATACCTTTGGCCAGCTTCTTGTGCTTTCCCTATACAAGCAGTACAAAGAAGAGGGCGAGAGCTTCATCCCGCGCTACATCGACATTTTATCGGCGGGAGGATCAGCCTCGCCCGAAGAGATCCTCACGAATGCGGGGATCGACATGCGCAAGGAAACTTTCTGGCAGGGCGGTTTCGATGTGGTGAAACGGTCCTTGGAACAATTGGAGGCGATCGAAATCCAAGTGTAAAACGCCGTCGACGATGTTGGTTTTGGGGGCGATCCACCGGGTCGCCCCTTTTCGCGTTTAGCGGACGATGATGAAAGGTAAAGGTCCGCTTGTCTATGTAGCGTCTCGCTAATAGTTCCTGGTAGGAGACAGGTTGATAAATGCAACAAGTTATGATATATTAACCACAATCATGTCCCGATTGGAGTTAACGATGGAGAAAAGACTCGATTTTGAAGGATTGACTCGACAGACCCGCCGGCTTGATTTTGAAGATGGGCTCACGGACTTGCATGTAGGCGCTTTGTTCCTGGTCATGAGTTTAGCAGCGACCTTCTTCTTTTCTGCTTCTGGGCTCACCTGGTTCACCAAGGCTCTAATCCTCCAGCCCGACATCACCAAAGTAGCACTTGTTGGCATCTTTGGCTGCTTCCTGCTTGTAGCCTTCGGAAGTCGCCGGCTGATCGCACGAGTGAGGAGAGAATACATCTGGAAAGATCGCGGTGAAATCGTGCCGCTGGCCGTGGGTGTGGATCGTTGGGTGCATGTTCTCGCCGCCGCCGCCTTTTTGATCTTGACGACGCTTGGCCTCTGGGTCTTGCTGCGAGGCAGAAGCGGTGATGAAGCGATACTGCGACTGCTCGTCGCCGCCTCAGGTGTGGCAACAGGGATAACGTACCTGGGTATGGGCCTTACCCTCCGGCTGAATCGATATCTCTATGTGGGCTTCGCTGGGGGATTATTATCAGGCGTCCTCTTCTTCTTCCCCTTGACGTTTTCAGGGAGCTGGCTTGTATTTGGTGCGATATGGACGACCGTTCTGCTGATATCTGGCCTATATGCGCTTCAAAGAATCCGACGGGACATGGCTGAGGCGAATCATGACTGACTTCACGCTTCCGTCTAAGTTCGATCGCATGATACACCAGCCGGTCCGCTTGGCGATCATCGCTGTTCTGGCTGGATGCGAGAGCGCCGACTTTACATTCCTGCTCCACGCAACCGAAATCAATAAAGGAACACTATCAAAGAACTTGTCGGCGCTGGAAGAGGTGGAGTACGTCGCAATCACCAAAGGCTATAAAGGGAAAATCCCCAACACTTCTGTAAAGCTTACGGCGAAGGGGAGGCGGGCTTTCACAAGATATCGCCGCCAGTATCGCCGCTTCATTGACTCCGTTGGCGAAAGGTAGCGATTTAAGTTTGTGTTGGAGCCAACGTGAACAGCCAGACCCGATGGAGGCAAGCGTATGGGGAACCAGGGCCGTTCACCCCAACATCTTTTGGGGCCGAGAAGTTTTCCGCAGTGGTCATTGAGGAAGCATTAAGGGCGTCCGCAAAATGGGACGCCCTTTTCAGGCGGAGAGGGTGGGATTCGAACCCACGGTGGCCCAAAGGACCACAACGGTTTTCGAGACCGCCCCGTTCAACCACTCCGGCACCTCTCCACGGGGTGTCGTCATTATAGCGCGCGGGGCGTCAGATATCTACACGTTCTCCCAATTCAGGGTAATGAACATCGTTCAAGCCGGCCTGCTTAAGTTTTTCCATAAGTGCTTGCGCGGGTCCTTCCTCCCCATGGACCAGGAATACGCCTTTAAGCGTGTCCTTCGAGGCAAGGGCATATTTGACTAAACGGGGTTGGTCGGCGTGGGCCGAGAGCCCGTTGATAGAGGCAACCTCTGCCTGCACTTTGTGGTCTTCGCCGAAGATCTTAATCCGTTTCTTCCCCTCCGCCAGCCGGCGCCCGAGCGTGTGCGGCGCCATCCAGGAGGTGATCAAGATCGTGTTGCGTTTATCATCGATGTTGTTGCGCAGGTGGTGCAGGATACGGCCCGTCTCTGCCATGCCTGAAGCCGAGATGATGATCACCGGATCGTCGATGAAGTTGATTGCCTTGCTCTCATCGACAGACCGCGTATAGGTCAATAGGTCGAATCCGAGCGCCGAACCATGCGGGTCAGCGAGCATGAAACTCGTCGCTTCTTCGTCGAAACACTCAGGATGATCACGAAAAATGTCACTGACGTTTACGGCTAGGGGGCTGTCGACGAAAACCTTAATACGGGGGATCTCGTGGCGATCGATCATCTGATGCAGGTAGTAAACAAGCGTCTGTGTACGGCCGACAGCAAAAGATGGAATGATGATTTTCCCGCCCCGCTCGATCGTACGGCTCAGGACAGCCTGAAGTTCATCGTATGCTTGCATCGAACTGTCATGCGAACGATCGCCGTAGGTCGATTCCATGATGAGGTAATCGACTTCATTAGGAAGCACCGGATCGCGAACAATCGGTAGGTCAGCGCGGCCGATATCACCGGAGAACATCAGACGGACTTTGCGACCTTTCTCTTCAAGATCCAGGATCACGCCCGCTGAACCGAGTATGTGCCCGGCTTCAACTAACGTGGCGATCGCGCCAGGAATGGTTTCAAATTGTGCTTTGTAGCGGCGCTGAACGAGCTGCTCCGCAGCGATGGCGGCATCCTCTATCGTGTAGAGTGGTTCGATCGGCGCTTCGCCGCGCTTGGTGCGCCGTTTATTTACAAATTCGGCATCCGACTCTTGAATATGTCCAGAGTCACGCAACATCACACCCGCGAGATGGGCTGTAGCGGCCGTCGCGTTGATAGAGCCAGGGTAGCCCTGCTTGACCAGATTGGGTAAGTTGCCCGAATGATCGATATGTGCGTGAGAGAGAATTACCGCGTCGAGCGCGGTTACATCGAAGGGGAAGTTCAGGTTCCGCGAATATGTTTCCTTCCGGTGACCTTGGAAAAGACCACAGTCCAGCAAAAGTTGATGATCATTTAGGCTTAATAGATGACGGGATCCCGTGACCGTTTGGGCTGCGCCGTGGAACGTGATGTTCATGATCGTGCTCTTGATTACACCTGGTGAATTATTTTAAGGATTTCCTCACCATATCTCGTGAATCGTGATTCCAATGGGCTCATGATTTTCCTCAGGTCCGCCAGGTCGCGGGGGGTGTGAGTAGCGATTTCGATGAGCACTTCTCGAGGCATGATGATGTCTGATTCGAGCTTTCTTTTTCTTGCTGCGTTTTTGCGCCATTCCCTTAGAGCCTCGTAGCGCGTACGGGTAGCTTCATCTTGCCCCCGGTTGCGCGGTTTCTGCGGTAACGGCGCTTTCAATCCACGCTCAACGGCTGCGAGGAATTCAACGCTGTAACGCCGAACTTTATTGCTTGTCAAACCGTGTACATTATTAAGTTCCGCAGTGGTTCGGGGCGCTTTCCTGGCAATTTCCAGGAGTCTCTGGTCGCCCAGGATTTTAAAGGGTGGGCGATTCTGTCGTCGGGCGAAATGGTCGCGCATGATGTAGAGCTCGCGCAGGATGGCTGCTTTGCGTTGGGAGAGTTCACGGGAGTGGGCAATCCGCCAGAAACCATCTGGGTTAAAACCGTTCTCTCGTTGGGGTGGATCGGTCATCCGATCGCATAGCTCTTGGGCCTCTTCCAGACAGCCGCTTTTAAGTAATAGCTGATGAAAGTGGTCCCGTAACTTGGGCAGGAAATGTGTGTCTAGGCGAGCGTAGTCGAGCATCTCTGACGATAAAGGTCGCTTGCCCCAATTGGCTCGCTGGAAACGCTTATCGATATTGACGGAGAAGACTTGTTCCAGAAGGTCGCTCAGGCCGGTGCGCTTCCATCCCAGCGTCCGGCTGGCGACACGGGTTTCAAAGAGGTTGACGATTTGAAAGTTGAAGTCACGCGCCAGGCACATGACATCGTACTCGGCTCCATGTAGCACTTTTTCGATCTTCGGGTTTGAGAAAAGCGGCGCAAGCGATCTTAGATCGCGAATCGCGAGGGGATCGACGAGGTAATCAAATCCAGGAACCGAAAATTGGATTAGACAAACTTGTTCCTGATAGGCGTAGAGGCTGTTGGATTCTGTGTCCACGGCGAGAAGGGGTTCGCGCGCGAGCCTGTCAGTCATCTCTTTCAGGCTCTCCTGGTTCTCGATGAGTAGTGGGGCGGGGAGAAGGGGTGGATTCATGTCGCTATTATACCGGTCTCTGGTGGTTATTGATCGGAAATTGGTGAGGGGCGGCTCATGAATTCTCTGTACTCACCGGTCATCCGCTGGGAGGATGTCCGGTCGGCGTCGAAGAAGTACCGGTGAACATCCTAACTGTGGGTCGACACCGATGCCCCACACAACCGTTCTGGATAGAGACAAATTGTTGAGATGGACAGTTATTTGACCCGACTCACCGAATTTAGGGATTCAGGTTGTTGTAAGTCTGATAGTGTATTATCGTATGCACTGAGGAAAATATGAAGAGAATCTTGAATGTAACGATTATTCTGCTCCTTTTGTTGATACTCTCACCATCAAGAGGAATTGCGCAGTCTGAGGCGGGATTGGAGAGTTTGAAGGTTTCACTCTGGCCGGAGTACGATCGACCTGGCGTGCTCGTGTTGTATGAAGCGCGCGTATCCGCCGAGGCTGAAACACCGGCGGTCCTCCGGTTACCGCTACCGGAAATGGTCGATGCTCCTCACGCTGTCGCGGCGTTGTACCCGGATGGGCAATTGGATGACAGCGTGGAATGGCATATCGTCCAAGAGGGAGAGCGAGCGTTCCTGGATGTCGAGACCCCTACGACTGGTGTATGGGTCGAGTTCTACTCTGCATTGGATGTTCAGGAAGCGATCCGAAGCTTCGATATCCTGATACCGGGCGGGGTTGAGATCGCAGACATGACATTAGAGGTCATGCACCCGGTCGGCGCGCGTGATGTTAAAACAGTGCCTGAGGGGAAAGTTGAAGAGGCCGCTAATGGTTTGATGTTCACATATATCGATCTGGGAGCGCGATCCGCGAGCGCCGAGCAGGAGATATCATTAAGCTATAGTAAACCCTCGTCGACTCTGCTTTCAGACCGGCTCCAGCTTGGAAGCGCATCACCCCTGGAGCGCCTGGAGGTAGCGCTGTGGCCGGAGTATGACCAGCCAGGTGTGCTGGTGATCCTGCGTGGCGTGTTGTCCTCATCGGTGGAACTGCCCGCACATGTGGAGATCCCGGTGCCAGCGGCGTATGGTGAACCATCCGCCGTAGCGATCAAAGGACCACAGGACCAATTATTAGCGGCGGATTATCAGCGCCGGGTGCAAGGGGAATGGGCGACGATCGTTATGGAGGCGGAAAGCGCCGGGATATGGATCGAATTCTACGCTGATTTAACATATGAGGGTGACAAACGCAACTTCACGTTTTTCTGGCCGGGTGGAGTAGATATTGGCGAATTTCAATACGAAATTCAACAACCTCGGGGTGTGGCTAACATTCAAGTGACACCTTCGGGTGTAGCAGGAGTTCAAAGCGATGGGCTGATTTATTATAGTTCGCCTTATGGCCCGCGGTCTGCCGCGGCGCAGGCGCTTATCAGCCTCGCGTACGAGAAACAGGGCTCAGAACTCACGATCAACGCCCAACCCAGTATTGATCGGCCAGACGAGGTGCGTGGTGAAACACCGGATCTCTCAAAGATGCTGCCTTACATCCTGGGTGCAGTCGGTCTGGTTTTAATCACTGCTGGCGTGATCATTTATTTGCGTTTCAAACAGGTGGATTCTGCGGCCTCACAACCGCTCAAACGAAAGCGCCGGCGAAAGCCAACTGTCAATAACCGGGAAGAGGTTGATGCCTCGCCTGTTTATTGCCATCTCTGTGGGGCACAGGCCGGCGCGTCGGATCATTATTGCCGCCGCTGCGGAGCGCAACTCCGTCAGTAATGAAAGACCCCATGGTTCATATCGCCTAGGGATCTCGGTTTCCGTAAGGAATCATCCAAAAAGGGATGATTCCTTCTCAACTATTCGCAATCGTCCGTAATGTTAAACTGTGTATGATCTGATCCGAGGAGGCGCTTGGTCTCATGGACGTCCCCACCATTGCGATAATCTTCTTTTTTTATGGGCTGGCTTTTTTCAGCATGGGGATGGCTATCACGCTGGAGGCTGGGCGCGGCACGGATGAGCGCTTGCGCAGAGCTTTACGGCCATGAGCTTCTCCTTTGTGGTGTTAACCGTCTTTTGGCCGAAAAGTCTCTATTAGTTTGAACTTTGATTTTATCTCACAAGCTCTGACACGATACAGCGCGGGGAAGTATGAATGTCATATTGTATAGTGCACCACAATAATCTAGCTACGATTATGATTCCACAAGGCTATCTTACACATTAATATCCACGAGAGCGGCCTCGGGCGACACTCACTTACCCGAAGGTCTTACTGGGCTGGATCAATCTTACGTTATCGCCATTTTTGTATCTCCCACCTGGGGATTATGCCTCTCATCTAATTCTTGTCCGAGGTTCATAAGCCATTAATGTGCTTGTGAGAGGATACGCAATTGGACCCTTGATAACATTGGTCTTGGTTCGTCTATTAATTACAAAAGCTATATTAATCCAGCATAACAAGTGGACGGTGTTACAATTCCGCCGCTCTCCCGGGGCAATGGGGACAGCGGCCGATTATCTGGAGGAAAGGGATGACTGAAGTTCCAAAAGCGAACGCGGGTCGCGGGAAGTTTCTCCTGGGAGGTTTCTTGATCGTCGCGGCGATTGTTTATTTGATCGCCTCCTCGACTCAGGCAACCGCGCAATATTATTTGACGATTGACGAATTATTCGCCAAGGGAGAAGCTGTAGGAGATCGAGATGTTAAGATCTCGGGCGTCGTAGATGGCGATTCGATTCAGTACGATGTCAAGAATCTAACACTTCGTTTCACCATAGCAAACGTACCTGCGGACCTGGACAAGATTGAGGAAGCGGGTGGCCTGGCTGAAGCGCTGCACATCGCGCTGGAAGACACGCAGGGTAAACGGTTAGATGTGGAATACATCGGCGTCATGCCGGATCTGCTCCGCCACGAAGCCCAGGCGATCGTAACTGGCAGGATGGGGGAAGACGGTATCTTCCATGCCGACGAATTACTTCTCAAGTGCCCCACCCGCTATGAAGATGAGGTCCCATTACAGGCTGTAGGTGGATAAGCCCATTTCGTGTGGCGCTTGTACCCTCAGGGTGAGCGTCGCATTCCCTATTTAATTGTTCTGTCTTAAGAGGAGAGACACGACGTGGTTGCGAACATTGGTTATTATGCGCTGGTAATTACCTTCTTAGTTTCGATATATGGCGCTGGTGCGGCGGCATACGGTGCGCTCAAGCGTAAGCCAGAATTCGTTGAAAGCGGCCGCTACGCGATGCTGTTGACATGGCCGCTGCTAACCGTCGCCTCAGCGGCGATCATATGGCTGCTCGCAACGGGTCACTACGAGATTGGCTTTGTTGCCTCCGTGACGAGCAATTCCATGCCCACGTACTTGAAAGTTACCGCCCTTTGGGGTGGCCAGGAGGGTTCGTTGGTCTTCTGGGCGTGGCTGATGGCGGCGTTTACAAGTGCTGCCAGCCTGCGCAAGTGGGATCGTGATCGTGAGCTGCTTCCGTGGTTCATCATGGTTACGATGATCACCCTGGCTTTCTTCATCAGCCTCACGGTCTTCTTTGAGAACCCTTTTGCTCGACTGTGGCTTTCTGCGGACGGCCAGCAAGTGGCGGCGATGCTGCAACCTACAGGCGCTGTTCCGCTCAATCCGCCTGATGGCCGCGGTTTGAATCCTCTTCTACGCCATCCGGGTATGATCATCCACCCACCGGCGCTTTATCTGGGTTTTGTCGCCTACGTGATCCCCTACGCCTTCGCGATGGCCGCGTTGATCACTCGCCGCAGCGACGACCGCTGGATACGCATCACCCGCCGCTGGACGCTGGTTGCCTGGATCTTCCTCTCACTTGGGTTAATCCTGGGCGGGCGTTGGGCTTACGACGTGCTCGGTTGGGGTGGTTACTGGGGCTGGGACCCGGTGGAAATCGCCGCCTTACTACCCTGGCTCGCGGGGACGGCCTTCCTGCACTCGGTAATGGTCCAGGAGAAAAAAGGCATGCTCAAGCACTGGAATGTGGTGTTGATCATTCTGACCTACGCTCTGGTGATCTTCGGCACGTTTCTTTCTCGATCTGGTGTACTCTCCTCGGTGCACGCTTTTGCCAAGTCCGCGATCGGGCCGATGTTTTTCATTTTCATTGGGGTCACATTTCTTGTTTCGCTAAGCCTATTGATTAACCGTTGGGAGATGCTGAAGGGCGAGAACTTTTTGAATTCGATGTTTTCACGCGAGGCGCTCTTCCTGCTCAACAACTTTCTCTTCATGGGCATCCTGGCGGTCTCCTTCTGGGGTGTGATTTTCCCGTTGCTATCCGAATTGATTACGGGTCAAAAGATCACGGTTGGCCCACCCTTCTACGAGCGGGCAAATGGACCTTTAGGGCTCGGGCTGTTAATCCTGATGGCTATTGCGCCGCTTTCCGCTTATGCAAGCAGCTCATGGAAGACGATCGGACGGGCACTGTGGAAGCCCGCTCTCGTCTCTCTGCTGGTTCCCATCACCCTGTATTTTGGAGAGATACGAAATCCGATAGCTCTCATGGGGTATACAGTGGCGGCATTGGTCGCGTTCGTAACGCTTTACGAATTCTGGCGCGGGGCAAATGCACGCAACCGGCGGCACGGCGAAAACTTTCCACTGGCGCTGTGGCGTCTGGTGGGGAGGAATCGCCGACGTTATGGAGGCTATGTCATCCATCTTGGAGTGGTCCTGATGGCATTCGGCATCATCGGAATTGAGGTGTATCAGACCGAGACTCAAGCGACGCTTTCCAGGGGTGAGCAAGTTACGCTCGGAAGCTACGTGATGACCTACGATGACCTTTCGATATTTGACACCAACGACGGTCGCAACGTTGCCCGCGCCGTTGTCTCTGTTTATAAAGATGGGAAACTTGTGGATGAACTATACCCGCGCAAGGATTATTATTTCGACTCGCAGCAGGCGGTGACCATACCAGGCACGCGCTCAACGCTGGAGGATGATTTCTACGTGATCCTCGTGGGATTGGATCCGGATTCCCGGAGCCATGCGACGTTCAAGGTTTATCACAACCCGCTGGTTAATTTAATTTGGATAGGCGGTGTTGTCTTCATCATCGGAACTGTTGTGGCGGTTTGGGTCAACAGCGATCGACGGCGGTGGAGCAAGGCATCCCCTGCATCAGCAATTACCCAAGCATGAGAGGAGGTTAATTAATGCGTAAGCTTCAAATAGCGATGGGCATTACTCTTGGTTTCATCCTATTCTCTCAGGCGTTCGCACCTCCCGCTCATGCTCAGGATGGCGGTCCTACGGATGATGAAGTTAACGCCATCGCACGCGAGCTTTATTGTCCAGTTTGTGAAAACATACCGCTGGATGTATGTCCGACGCAAGCATGCGAACAATGGCGCGCCACCATCCGCGAGAAGCTGGTTTTGGGCTGGAACGATGATCAGATCAAGGACTACTTCGCCGATCAGTATGGGCCGCGGGTTCTTGCCACGCCACCAGCGGAAGGTTTCAATGCGCTTGTTTACATCCTGCCCCCGGTCTTGTTTATCATCGGGGCGTTCATCCTCTACCGGGTTGTGCGCTCTTGGCGGGTTGAGAAACCTATACCCAAGACCGAGAAAGTTGAAAGTCATGACCCCTACATTGCCAAATTGGAGCAGGAGCTGCGCCGGCGGGACGAATAGGGACGAGGATTCGCCTTATGGATAGTATCGAAAACTCAACAACGGATAATTACAAAGAATCACCCGGGAAAGCGCGACCGAAATGGGGCGTTGTCCTCGTGTGGGTGTTTGTAATGGGACTTCTTGCAGTTCTTGGTTTGGGTTTAGTGCGGTCACAACGAGGTTCAATCAGTGTAGGAGATCGTGTACCCGATTTGATCCTGACGACCTTCGAAGGAAAAGAGATCGACTTTGCCGATCTCCATGGCCAGATTGTCGTCGTCAATTTCTGGGCATCCTGGTGCAAACCCTGCGAGCAAGAGGCCGTGGAATTGGAACAGGCATACCAGATGTACAAGGATCAAGGTGTGGTTTTCCTGGGAGTGGACTACGTGGACACGGAAACTGAAGCCCGGGCCTACCTGGTGAAGTTTGGGATTACTTATCCGAACGGTCCCGATCTGGGGACACGGATCTCGCAGGCATTCCGCACTATCGGGGTGCCAGAGACTTACATCATCGGTCCAGATGGTCGACTGGCAGCCGTGAGGATTGGACCCTATATATCACTTGACGAGATTGCCAATCAAATCGAAACGGTGATGGCTGAACAGAAATGAATAATGCCTTGAGAACGTATCCGTTTCCCTTCACGAAACAAGCGGAATCAAGGCATGAGTAAGGGCATGAGTTGAGATGAAAGAGGAGAAGGTATAGACATGGATATCGGCTCGATATTCGCTGGGTTAGCGTTGGCGCTGCTGACAGTGGCGTTTGTCGCCCTCCCCATTTTGCAGAATCGAGGCAAGGTTACTACAGAGGCAGAACGGCAGTCATCTAAGCTCCAGGCCAGCCGTGATCGAGTACTGGATAGTCTGCAGGAGATGGATATAGACTTCGATATGGGGAAGATCCTGGAGGAGGATTACCGGGTTCAGCGGAAAGCCTTGCTGAAGGAGGGAGCCAACATCTTGCGTCGGATCGATGCCCTGAAGGAGGGTGGTCATGTGCGACTCGAAGGGACCGACATTGACGACGAGATCGAAGCAGCCATAGCGCAAATCAAGAGCGAGAGGAAAGATAGGAGCGGCGGTTTTTGTCCATCCTGTGGGTCTGAAGTAAAGGCGGGCGATTTATTCTGCATCCGCTGCGGCAACACGCTGTCTGAAGTGGAGTAGCAAGCGTGAAGCGACATATCTTTCTATTCCTAAGTATCCTTCTCATATTGACAGGATGCTCACTCGCCGAGGATATCACGCCGCCCCCGGATTTGGCGACTCGTCAAGCCGCCGAACAATTAGCTCAGGCGACGCAGCAACGCCCCGCACCTGAACCGCAGGCAACACAGGTGGAAGAACTCTCACCCCCGGAGAGGCCAGTGGATCTGAGCCAGGGGGAGCAACTTTATCTGGAAAACTGTGAGGCGTGCCATGGCCTTGCAGGGTTGGGGGATGGTGTGATGTCCGCGAACCTGGAGGTCCAGCCTTCTCCATTAGGAGACCCGGTGTTCGTCTCTGGCGTGCTGCCTTCCGATTGGTATCTTTCTGTCACACAAGGCAGGATGGAACGGTTCATGCCTCCCTTCGTGAACTTGAGCGACTCGCAGCGTTGGGATGTGGTCGCCTATGCACTATCGCTGAGCGTCTCACCGAACCAGCTCGAGCAGGGTGAGGTTGTTTATCAAGAGACATGCGCCGATTGTCATGGTGAGCGCGGGGATGCCCTGGCACCCGGTGTGGACCTGGGTGATGTGGCGCTTTTCGCCAACAATTCGCTCGATGATTATTACGCAGTGATTACCAAGGGCAAAGGCTCAATGCATGCGTTGGATGGTACGCTTAGTGAGAGCGAGCGCTTGGCCGCAGCGGCTTATGCGCGGACACTCGCGTTTAGCGAGGACACAACAGCGGCGGAACCCGCCTCTGACGATAGCACTGGGGCAATCTACGGTTCAATCGAAAATGGAACGGAGGGAGCGGACCTCCCACACGGCTTGGATGTCACCTTTTACGCCTTCGAGGGGAATCAAATGGTATTCGAAAGGGAAATCCCGGTCGACGTCAACGGCAAGTTTGAAGTCCAGGATTTGGAGATTGTCCCGGGCCGTATTTTTGCCGCGTTAACGGAGTATCAAGGGGTGCAGTACTTCAATACAGCAGGACATATGCTGGATGACATACGCACACTTGAACTTCCCTTGAGGGTTTATGAAACCACAACGGATGATGGTCTAATCATTGTAGAACGATTGCACCTGATCTTCGATTACTCCATTGAAGGCGTCGTTGAAGTTTCCGAGTTGCTGTTGGTGACAAATACCGGTGACCGGACGATTAACGGACAAGATGGGCTTAATGACATTAGAGTGACGCTGCCGAAGGATTTCAGTAATCTGCGCTTCGCTGACTCCTCTGAGTTAATGCGCTTCACAGAAGACGCAGAAGGTTTTGTGATGCACGAGGCATTCATTCCCGGGGAGGCAATCGAGGCCTATTTTAGCTTCACGTTGCCCTATGAACGCAGCCTGGATTATCAGCAGCCGGCAGACTACCCAGTTGAAGCGATCGTCATATTGAAGACTCAGGGACCTCCCTCGATTAGTGGCGATGGGTTAAGTGAATTGGGCGCGCGCGATATGGGCGGGATCTTCATGGAGAGTTACAGAATGGACCCGCTAGAACGGGGAGAAACTCTGGAATTGCGCCTCTCGGGCAGGCACCCTGCCCGGGTAGATTCCTCTTCAACAACTAACCTGATCATTGGAGCCGCTGTGTTGGGTTTAGTCTTGATTGTCATCTTCGTTGGCTGGTGGAGTTGGTTAAGAGGAGATGAGGCAACCGTTGAATCCGATGTCGAAATC
Source organism: Anaerolineales bacterium (assembly GCA_034430395.1). Lineage (GTDB taxonomy): Bacteria > Chloroflexota > Anaerolineae > Anaerolineales > E44-bin32 > E44-bin32. Next base: position 80,805 of record DAOUEQ010000040.1, read on the forward strand.
ACGCCCGAAGAACCCCGCGATCGCGAAGCGCTAATACGAGCAATCGCCGCGTTAGATGAAATGAATGAGGCAGGAGAGGTCACAGGTCTTGCCTACAGGGAACGCCGCGAGGCGCTTAAGCGTACTTTAACGGCACTCATTGAGTCGGAGCATGATTAAGGTAAGGCGCCTGGTAAAGACGTTCGGTCCAAAACCCGTTCTGCGCGGCTTGGATTTTCAGGTTGCGCAAGGCGAATTCGTCGCGCTGCTGGGTCCTAACGGAGCCGGGAAGACGACTTTTCTGCGCATCCTTGCCACCCTCTCCCGCCCCAAAATGGGCGAGGTGATTGTGGCGGGCCATCATTTGCCAGTCGAGGCGGCGGCTGTCCGACGACGGCTGGGTGTTGTGTCCCATCAACCTTTAC
>DAOUEQ010000041.1:0-7250 GCA_034430395.1 Anaerolineales bacterium
GCGCGCTGCTGATGTTGATCGGTATAGGCTTTGCCAGTGGTTTGGGGGAAACGCTGGGAATCTCGACGACGCTCTATGTCGGCGGGGCGATCTACCTGCTCTCGGGCGTTCTAGCCCTGGCGCTGCTGCGGGGGATCACTATGCCCGATAGCGGAGCAGTGGAGGTGTTGGCTGAGTAGCCTGGTTGGGGAGATCAGAGAGCGGGTGGTGAATGGAGCTCCCGCGCCTCCCCTCACAGAGCGCGGGACTTCGCCCCCCAAAGAACGGGACGTCGCCTCCCAGAGAAAGGGGGACTTCGCAGCTCGAAGCCGTTGTATCCGATAGAGATAATCGGATGATTATGCTACTTTGAAAAGCTTCCATAACAGCTCTTGATCATGTATCGTTGGCAGAACAACTCCGGATAGCATGCTGCTCCGCACAATTTATTGGGCGGCCTTAAGTTCCATCGGTGCGTCTCCATAATGCCGGTAACATCGCGAATGTCGTACCCCGGTCAAATCCGGAAGGTCGGCTTCGTCTTCGATTTACCGTATAATGCTGCAAACCTATCGAATGTTACCTACCATGGACAGCCGGCGAATATTCCAGGTACAAAACCGACGAAAGTTTATAACGTGGCTCTGGCAGGTCGTGCTGCTCGCAGTTGTCTACCATCTTGCCGTCCGCCTGGGCCTTTCAATGGCCTACCTGCAAAGCAACACCTCGCCGGTTTGGCCTCCGACCGGGATCGCCTTGGCAGCACTGCTACTCTTCGGCACCTCGCGCTGGCCCGGGATCACATTGGGCGTCTTACTGGGTTCATTGCTGACCGGCGCACCGTTCGATCTAGCCCTTGGAATGTCGATCGGCAATACACTCGAAGCGTTTCTAGCCGCCTACATTCTCCAGCGATATGTTCATTTCCACCCGGCAATGGATCGAGTCCGGGATGTAGTCGGACTGGTCATTGTAGCTATTTTCAGCACAATGATCAGCGCCACCGTCGGTGCTTCCACCCTCGTGCTCCTCAACCTCGCGCCGACAGAAGCCTTTGGCTCGATATGGATCACGTGGTGGATTGGGGATCTGCTCGGTGCTCTGGTAGTTGCACCTTTTATCCTCGTCTGGTCAAATTTCGAGATCACTCGTGTGGACCGAAAGAAATTCCTTGAGGCGGCGCTGGCATTCGTCTTGTTGGGGATCGTCACCTGGTATGTTTTCATTTACCCAACCAGCCAGAGTATCTATCACCAGGCGCTGGTCTATCTGATTTTCCCCTTCGTGATCTGGACAGCGATCCGCTTCGGTCAGCGGGGCGGTACAACCGCCGTGATCATGGTGTCCGCGATGGCCATCTGGGCAACCGTAGCCGATCTGGGCCCGTTCTCACTGCACTCGAAAAACGATAACCTGATCTTGCTGCAGACCTTCCTCGGCGTCGTGTCACTCACGTCGCTCATCCTGGCGGCGGCAACTACGGAGCGGTCGCGAGCCGCACGCGCGTTGCAGCGACGTGCTGATGACCTGGCGACCTTGAATGAATCTTCACGAATCTTCCTCGATGAGAACAATTTGGCTTCAATCTATCAGACGATCTGCGACCAGGCTATCTCAAGGATCGGTCTGGATGCAGTCTGGATCGAGCGAAAAGAGATGGTAGGTGGACAGCCCGATCCATTAACATCCAGCGGAATCTCGAACGCTGCGATCCGGCAATTGGATCTCGCGACATACACGCTTACTCACAGCGAAGACCCTGAGCAGATCTATGTTTATGCCCTCGACGGAATTGCGCCAACAGGGAATGCTTCACCCTCCCCATTCAAATCTCTGGCAGTTGTCCCACTAATCTTCAGCGGAGCAAGGATCGGTGAATTGAAGCTGCTCAGCCAGGAGAGCGATTTCTTCTCGACTGACCGCCAGCTACTGCTCGAGTCTTACGCCAACCTTGCGGCTGTCGTCATCCAAAACAGCTGGCTTTTTGAGGAGGTTCGTAATTCGAACCGGCAGCTGCACGGCTTATCTCAACGCCTGATCAAGGCTCAGGAAGATGAGCGCCTAAATCTCTCCCGTGAGCTTCATGATGAGTCCGGGCAGCTCCTCGCTGGCTTACTCTTTGAACTGGGGATTCTGGAGCGAAATGCGCTCAACCCGGAGAGGGCGGAGGAAAAAATCCAGGAGCTCAAAACGACGGCTCATGAGCTGCAGGACAACCTGCATAAACTGGCCATTGACTTGCGCCCTGCCAGCCTTGATCACCTGGGGCTGGTGACTGCGCTGGAGCAATTTGTGAACGATTTCAGTCGACAGTACGATATCCGCGTCGAGTTCGAGGCGGTCGGCATGCAGGGGCAGCGTCTGTCGAGTGAAGTCGAGACTGCAATCTACCGCATCGTTCAGGAATCACTCACGAATGTCGTTCTCCATGCCCGTGCAACCCTGGTCGATGTTCTCATCAGTCAACGTAATGATCATGTCGTCGCTACAATCGAAGATAACGGAGTCGGCTTCCTTCCCACAACACCCTCTGTAGAAGAACACCTCGGGTTGTTTGGTATGCGCGAGCGCGTGGAAATGCTAAACGGGCGCTTTACAATCGAGAGTTCACCGGGGAAGGGAACAACGGTTAACGCGGAGATACCCAGCGGTGCCTAAGATATTGATCACCGATGACCATGCCATCGTACGGACAGGGTTGCGTACATTGCTGCAGTCTGAGCCATCGTTCGAGCTGGTTGGAGAGGCATCGGGAGGCTTTGAAGCCATCAATCTGGTAGCAGAAACCTCGCCTGATATTCTTCTCCTGGATTTGAGTATGCCGGATCTGGATGGGATTGCGGTGACCAAGAAGCTGAAACCGAAGTATCCCGAACTGCGTATCCTTATCTTGACGATCCATGAGGATGATGCGCTTGTGCGGGAGGCGATCAAGGCTGGTGCATCAGGTTACATTCTAAAACGCGCTGCAGAGAGTGAGCTCGTCTCGGCGATCAATATCTTGATGCGCGGCGATATGTACGTGGATCACGCGCTCCTGAGCACGTTGGTTAAAGATACGTTAGTGAAACCAGCGCGTGATAGAGATCAAATTGAGGCTCTAACCCCGCGTGAAGAGGATGTGCTTGGTCTGATCGTCCTAGGTTATACCAACCGTCAGATCGGTGAAGAGCTGAGCATCAGCGTGCGCACGGTGGAAGGACACCGGGCCAATCTCTCTGAAAAAATCGGAGCGCATAGTCGGGCTGATCTGGTCCGCTATGCTCGCGAGAACGATCTCATAGATGGAACATTGGAAAAATAAACGAGTAAACTTTCGGAAACACAGTTCCAGCAGTACCGCGTAGTTTCTACTTAAGCCCACATCGTAAAAATCCGCACTATATACGCTTCAAAACCCACACCATACGTTCTATATTTATTTTAGACCTTCCCCGGTAGAGGAGGACGATTCCGCACGCATACTGTTATATGCATATCGCAGGATATTCGTAATGGCAGATCGTTCGACGACAGACGCTCATGTCACCCCATTGATCTCGATGCGGAGTATCAATAAATCCTTCGCGGATGTGAAGGCCAACGACCAGATCGACATCGATATTTACGCGTCCGAAGTCCTGGCACTGCTGGGGGAAAATGGTGCAGGTAAGAGCACCCTGGTGAAGATCCTGTATGGTTTTTACCAGGCTGATTCTGGGATGATCCTACACCGGGGTGAGCCGGTCACCATCCTATCACCCCACGATGCTCGCGAACAGCACATCGGCATGGTCTTCCAGAACTTCAACCTGATACCGGCCTTCACGGTTGCAGAGAACATCGCCCTTTTTTTCCCAGATCTCGACGCCGTTGTTAATCTCAAACAAATAACGCATCAGATTGAACGTATCTCGGAACGCTACAACCTTCAGGTCGATCCGACCATGTTCGTGATGGACCTCTCGGTTGGAGATAAGCAAAAAGTTGAAATCATGAAACTGTTGCTCTCGGATGCTCGCGTGCTGATCCTTGACGAACCGACACGGGTTCTCGTTCCGCATGAAATTGAATCTCTATTCAATGTCCTGGATAGCCTAAGGGCTGATGGGTATGCCATCGTCCTGATCACACACAAGATGAAAGAAGTGCTGGAGATCGCCGACCGGATCACGGTGCTGCGGCAGGGTCGCGTCGCCAGCTCATTGCCAGTGATTGAAGCTAGTGAGGATAAGCTGATTGAGTTGATGTTCGCTCGGAAGGTGGCCGAGTTCCAGGGGATCGAGCGTCATGAGCTGCCGGTTGAGGCCGAGGCGCTGCTTGAACTACGACAGGTCTCGACGCGTGCTGAAGGCGCCCAGGTGAGCCTTAAAGCGATCGATCTTAAGGTCTACCCGGGCGAGATTGTGGGCATCACCGGAGTGTCCGGCAATGGGCAGAGGGAATTGGCGGATGTTGTGCTGGGAAAACTCCCTGTGAGCAGCGGATCGATATTTTTGTGCGAGGAGGACGCCACGCACTTCTCAATCAGAAGTATCCGTCGTAAAGGCGTAGCCTTTGTTCCCGAGAGCCCGATGGCAATGGCGGTTGCGCCTTACATGACTGTTATCGAGAACATGGCCGTTCCGCAGATCTGGCGATATTCGAGTAACGGTGGATTGATGATCGACTGGGAGGCGATCAAGCAGGATTATTCAGCTTCGATGGACCAGCTGGGTTTTGAACTTCCACTTTACTCTCTGACCCGGTCACTCTCGGGGGGGAACTTGCAGCGCATGGTCATCGCTCGTGAGATGGCACACCAACCGGAATTGATCATCGCCTCCTATCTCACCAGCGGATTGGATGTGCGCAGCGCGATCGCAGCGCGCGAAGCTCTCGTTCAAGCACGCTCACAAGGGGCAGGCGTGTTGTTGTTCTCCGATGATCTTGACGAACTCTTTGCATTGAGCGATCGCTTGATCGTGCTCCAAGGCGGCAGCATCCGCGGCCGGTTCACACCCGCTGAAACCAGCTATCAGGAAATTGGCTATTTGATGACTGGATCCGGGGCGAGTAATGTCCATGGAAGCTGATAATAAACGACGACCTACCGCAATTATGCAGAAGATTTTTAGTGCGATTACTCGCTACCTATCCATGGTCGTGCTTGCGCTGGGTTTGTTTGGGATCATCATCTGGATCAGCGGTAAGAACCCGATTGTTTCTTATCGTGAGCTTTTCGGCTCCACGCTCGGGAGCTGGTACGGTTTTTCAGAGGTTCTTGTGGCGATGACGCCGTTGTTGATTACAGCTCTGGCAGTTGCTCTGCCATCCCGCATCGGGCTGATCAACGTTGGAGTTGAAGGACAGTTGTATATGGGCGCTTGTGCCGCGACCTGGGGGGCGTTGATATTATTCAACGCACCGGCCTGGCTCCTACTGCCGCTGATGGCTATCTTCGGTATGCTCGGAGGCGCACTCTGGGCATTGATCCCGGGTCTTCTGCGGGCAATGGGTTTAGTGAACGAAACGATCACAACCCTACTGTTGAACTCCGTGGCGCCCAAGCTGGTCGCCTTCTTCGTGTTCGGCTTCTGGCATTCCTCCATGGATACAAACAAAACGCCCAACTTCGTGGACGCTGCCCGGCTGCCCACCTTCTTCGGCACTCGTATTGATCTCGGGTTGGTGATCGGGATCCTGCTTCTGATCGTTTTTTGGTTGGTCATGAAGCATACCCGCTGGGGATTGGAGATTCGCGCCATCGGTGGAAACCCGGAAGCGGCGCAGCGCAATGGTGTACCCCTGAAGGTGTACATCGTGGCGATCCTATGTATCGGCGGCGCGATCGCCGGTCTCGCCGGCATGGCCCTGGTTTCGGGATATTACGGCGTACTGCTGACCGGCTTCTCGCGCGGTGTCGGTTTCATCGGCTTCTTGATTAGCTGGCTTTCATTTGGTGATCCTATTGGGATTGTGCTGACTTCCTTCGTGGTGGCGATTATCACAACCGGGGGCAGCATGCTCCAACTTACCACGGCATTGCCTTATGCTGTCATCAACATCCTGCTGGCGGTTGCGTTGTTTGTTGTTCTCTCCGGGATCAATCTCTTCCCGAAAAGGAAAACGGCATGACCCTGCTATCGATCCTTGGAGTACTTTCAAGCGCGATTTTCTCGGGCACATCCCTGCTATATACCACGCTGGGTGAAATTATCGATCAGCGCGCCGGAATCGTGAATCTCGGTCTGGAAGGCGTGCTGCTGATCAGCGGGGCGACAGGCATCGCGGTTACATCTTTGACGGGCAATCCATACCTCGGTGTGTTGTCAGCTGCACTTGTGGGCGGAGCAACAAACCTGATCCTGGGCTTTCTCGTTGTCACTCGGAGGGGAAACCAGCTGGCAAGCGGCCTGGCGCTGATGTTCTTTGGGTTTGGTGCCAGCGCACTGATCGGGAAGTCCTTCGTCGGGTTGAAGATCAACGGGCTTCCGCGGCTTACTATCCCCGGCTTTGGAAACCTTCCGCCGCGTTATCTTTCGCTTATTCAGTTTGACACGCTCATCTATCTAGCCATTCCGTGTACGCTATTGATCTGGTGGCTTCTCTTCCGCACTCGCTGGGGGCTCGGGGTGCGTGCGGTTGGTGAGAATGCCGACACCGCGTTCGCCTCTGGCCGCAGTCCGCACCTGATCAAGTACCAGGCGTTATTCGTCGGCGGGATGCTTGCTGGTCTTGGCGCTGCCCATCTGACCATCGCCTACACCCTGAACTGGACCGAATACATGATGGGCGGCCGTGGATTCATCGCCGTGGCACTGGTGATTTTCTCGAAATGGCATCCGATCCGTGCAATTGTCGGCGCATTGCTGTTCAGCGGCGCCGTAGCTTTTCAGCTGCTGCTTCAGGCAAGCGGCGTACAGATTTCCCCATTTCTACTTGACACCATCCCTTACCTATTGACGATCCTGGTGCTGATCGTCTGGGGCGGCTCGCGCAAGCACTCAGCTCCTGCCAGCCTCGGACGAGTTTATATGGGCACCGAGTAGATCAGACTTTGGGAATTGGCGGGTGGAAATCCTGCCTGATGTGAAACACTACTTTAGCAAGGAGAGGAGAATGATGAAGAAAAAAATGTTGTACACCGTTCTGAGCGTGTTGATGGCACTTTCACTGCTGCTCGCTGCATGCGCTCCGGCGGCGACGCCCACCGAAGCTCCTGCCGAGCCCGCGGTTGAGGAGCCAGTGGTGGAGGAGCCGGTGGAACCCGCGGAGCCCGAAGAGCCGATGGAAGAGGGCCCATGCCTGAT
>DAOUEQ010000042.1:0-13105 GCA_034430395.1 Anaerolineales bacterium
AGCGGGGCTCAGATTCGAACTGAGGACCTTCAGGTTATGAGATGGAATCCTAAAATGGGTACCTTAGACCGTCAGGCTGGGTTTCCAAGGATAGCCTTGCGAATTTCGATTGCTCGAAACCCGGTGAGCCTCAATGACTATCTGAGTGTGATTATATACGATGAAGATTAATGGAACAAAAGTTGGATAATCTCGAATATGATAAGACCCATTCCGGATCCACATTCTTACAAGTTCAACTTCCAAGTCGAATCGAAGAATTCATTTAGACCTTATACTACCAAAGACGGATCACCTTCTGCCCGTCCCTCATCTGGCCGCGAATCTTTTCCGTGTGGCGCAACGTGGCAAACTCCCGCTCCAGTTCGGGTAGGCCCATCGCAAGCTCCTGCGCAAGGGCCTCCGCAGTCACCCCGCCGGTCTCCGCCAGAACCTTCAGGATTCTCGATTGCGTCTCGGTCAGGCTTGCATAGTCCTCATCGAGTTGAGACAGTGTTTGCGCGCTGCGTACTGCCCACGGATCACACGCACGGGCAGGGGAGAGTGCTTGCATGTAGCATGCCTCGCACAACAACTTACCATAATGCTCCATCTCTTCTCCATCAGGGATGCTTTCGCCGCAGCGCTCACATTTCACCATGGCAGCTCCTCCGCTTCTATCGACGGATTCTTCTTCACCGGTTTTTGTGCGACGGTCAGCGATGAGCCGACCCAGGGCGGCAATTCGATCTCTTTCGAGGGAAGAAACCCGGCCTGCGCCAACCACCTGTCCCAATCCGCGCGCGTATCGAGGCCTCCCGATTCGGTCGCCAGCAGCATCTGCAGGGCGAAGATGGCTGCCTCCAGCGGTCCAGTCCGATCTTGATCGAGCACAAGATCTCGCAGCACCACCTGACCGCCTGGATTCAGTGCTGCATAAACCTTCCGGATCAGCGCCGGACGACCCTCCGGGGGTTCGCCATTCAGCACTCCGAAGACCAGGGCAATTTCGTAACCCCGGCCCAGTTCTTCCTGCTGGAAATCTCCTGCCTGCACGCTCACCCGCTCGGCCATACCGGCGTCGGCGATAATCCGACGCGCTACCGGGACCACGCGCGGCAGTTCGAAGATCGTGGCCCGCAAACGTGGGTAGCGCTCCGCCAGGGCCATGCTGAAGGCGCCATGACATCCACCCACATCGATCAGCCGTAGTGGGCGATCCTCCGGCAGCGCCAGGCTCTCGGCGATTGCCGGTGCGACGGGCCGTGCCATGTTGTACAGTCCGTGAACGAAATTCTCGATCCAAGATTCGGGCTCTTCGTAGCGGCGGTTTTCTTCGGGACGTTTTCCTGTACGCACCGCCTCCGCTAGATGACCCCAACGGCGGTGGAAGGCCGCTTGCATCTGGAGACCGCGCGCCATGTTGCCGGGAGTGCCGGGCAACAGACATGCCTCGACCAAGGGCTTATTGCTGAAACGATCCTCGTCCTTCTCCACCAGTCCGAGGGCAGCGGCGGCATTGAGCAGCAGCTCCGTCCCGCGCAGGCTGGCTCCAACCGTCTCCGCCACCTCCCCAGCCGTGGCCCACCCCCGCTGCAAGGCTTCAAAAACCCCCAGCTCGACACAGGCCAGCAGGATCTGGGATCTCCGGAAACCCTGACTGATCTCCCGCAGCTGCTGGCGCTGCTTCAGCAAAGCGTGGTCAGGAAAATCCGTCATGCTGCGCCTGCTTCACGGATTGTCCAGGTTCAGCAGCCCGAATCCGCCGAACGTCTCGGCCATCTGAGAATAGACAGAGCGGCCAAGCAGGGCCTGATAGATTTTGTCCGCTTTCTGTTCGGCGTTGATATCCGCAAAGGCATCCGGATACATCACCTTTCCCAGGAAATACGCATCGGCGATGGCGGTGTCGAGGTTGGTGTTGTAGTAATTGAATGGCAGTTGAGTATAGATCTGGCCTTCCTTCACCGCCGATAGGGATTCGTAAAAAACGGGGTTCTTCTGGTAATCCTCCAGCACGGCGGCAATACCGCCCAGATCGATGAAAATCATATCGGGATCCCAGGCCAGCATTTTTTCCTTATCGATCATGATCGAGCCGCTCTCCCCGGTTTCATCGACCACGTTTCGGGCATGGATCACGTCAAGCAGCGAGTATCGGCCCTGGGTGCTCTCGATGCCGTGCGTTCCCCTCGAACCCAACCCGCCCATATAAACCGTCGGCTTGCTGTCTTCGGGGATATCTGCTGTGCGGGATTCCAGATCCTGCCTGGCCTGTCGGAGGAAATCCACCGCAGCCCGGGCTTTTTCGTTTTGCCCGGAGATCTCCCCGATCAGGCGCAGCGAATTCTGCACCACGTCGTCGAAAATCGCCGTGGTGCCAAAGCCGCCGGGACCGTAACTGATCACGACCACCGGGATGCCGGTTTTGGCCTGCAACTCATCGGCAGCGGATGCATCTGTGGCATAGGTGCTGAATATCACATCCGGTGAGACCGTCAGGATTTTCTCGGGATCAGGAGCATTATTGGGACCTCCCTGCCCAATGATGGGGAGTGTCGCCAGAGCCGGATTGGCAAGCATATATGGTTTGCCACTCACATCGCCGGTCTCCATCTGTTCCACTCCGACCACGAAATCCAGGTTTCCTGCGTAGACATACAGGCGCAGCGCGCCAGGACCGATCGCAACCACGCGCTGAACGGCGGCGGGGATCGTGACTTCCCGTGCCAGCAGATCGGTCACCGTGACATGTTCACCTCCGCCCTGAGCCGGCGATTGGCACCCGCCGAGAAGGAACAAGGGCAGAACGAATAAAAAGAGAAGGGTACGTGTTTTCATGTGGTTTCTCCTGCGTGCTCAGCGCGGGATGACTACCCGGCTGCCGTTGTGGGCAGCAATCTCCACCGGGATAGCGTAGACGGTTTCGATGTTTTCCGGTGTGATCACTTCCTGCCCGCCGGCAGCATAGATGGTTTTGTCCTTGATCAAGATAAACCGATCCGCGAAACGCAGTGCCAGGTTGAGATCGTGCATCGCCACCACGGCGGCGATTCCCCGCTCTCGGCTGATCTGGCGTATCAGGGTCAGCACCTCCAGTTGGTTCCTCAAATCCAGGCTGTTGGTGGGCTCATCCATCAGCAGCACTTCCGGCTCCTGGGCCAGGGCGCGAGCAATGACGACCTTTTGCAGCTCCCCACCGCTCAGTTCGTCCAGGCAGCGCAGGGCGTATTCGGCCAGGCCCAGGGCTTCAATGGCCTGGCTGGCAACCTCCATATCGGCCTGGGTGATATCCCAACGAATGTAGGGTTTGCGCCCTAAGAGCACGGTGTTAAAGACCGTCGCCCGAGACCCGATGCGCTGCTGCTCGACGTACCCGAGCTTCTGGGCGAGGGCATTCCGGCTTAGGCTGGCAATTGAAACCTCTCCGATGAAAATACTGCCCGCTGAGGGGGCAAGGATGCGGTTGATGCACTTGAGCAATGTGGTTTTCCCGGCCCCGTTGGTGCCCAGAACGGCCACAAGCTGCCCCTTCTCGACCGCAAGGCTGACACCCTCCAGCACCGGGCGGCCAGGGTATTCGAAGCGAAGATCCTGGATCTCGAGAATCATCGCCGGGAATACCCTTTGGCCAAAATGAAGAGGAAAAGCGGCGCCCCGAAGAAGGATGTGATCGCGCCCACCGGGAGGACGACCGGCGAAATCAGCGTGCGCGCCAGGGTGTCGGCCAAAAGCAGCAGGCCTGCGCCCGTCACCGCCGAAGCCGAGATCAGAAAGCGGTGATCGATGCCCAGCACCCGCCGCATCATCTGGGGCACGATCAGCCCGACAAAGCCGATGATGCCCAGGAAGGCCACCGCCACGGCGGTAACCAGTGAGGCCGCCAGCATGCTGCGCAGGCGGGTCTGCTCGACATGAACGCCCAGGCTTTTTGCGGCATCCTCGCCGCTTTCAAGGGCATTGTAATTCCAGCGTTGCAGCAGGAAATAGACCAGGGCGGCCATGGTGAGGACGGAAAGGATCGCCACCTCCTGCCATGAGATGCGGCCCAAATCGCCGAACGTCCAAAAGACCATGGCGGCCACCTGCACATCCTCGGCGAAGTACTGCACCAGGGTGGAACCGGCTGCAAACAGCGAGCCGAAGGCTACACCCGCCAGCACCACCGATTCGGGTGAAAAGCCGCGCAGGCGAGCCAGGAACAAAATTAGGAACATGGCAACTATTGAAAAGAAGAAAGCGCTGAGGGTGACGGTATAGGGGTTGGCGATGAAAACCGCATCATGTGTGTTGCTGTGCAGGGTTCCGGCGCCCAGGAAGACGATCGCCAGATTGGCGCCGAAGGCGGCGGCACTGGAGATGCCCAGGGTGAACGGCGAGGCCAGCGGGTTGCGCAGGCACGTTTGCATCACGCAGCCAGCCACTGCCAATCCCACACCAGCCATCATCCCTCCGATGACGCGCGGCAGGCGGATGTTCCAGATCACCACGCTGGACGTGCCGCCTTCCAGGCCCAGCAGCGCCCGCAGCACCTGCACCGGATGGGTATCCGCTGCGCCGGCGTTGATGGCGACGGCGGCCAGCAGCATGGTCAGCACCGCCAGAGTCAAAATCCTGTTTTTCTTCCGGGACGACTCGCGCTGGAAGGCCACCACGGTCGGGTTCAGCGGATTGCTGCTGGAGGAAACTCGCTTACACATCCGGCTTCCTCCCGTTTTAGATCTCACGCAGGGTGCCGGGAATGTGCCCCGTGGTCTCCTGGGGGATGGAATCCAGAGCTGTGGCATAGGGTTTGATATCCAGCAGCGGGCTGTCATCCAGGGCATCGATGCCACGTACAACGAGGAAGTTACCCTTCCGGCGGATCAAATCAGCCACGCAGAATGCAATCGGGTTGGGGCGGTTTGGAGAGCGGCTGGAAAAAACCCCCACCGGCATCTCGCTGAAAGGCGTATGCGATTGCAGGATCTCCCGGTCGGCTCGGTCACCCCAGTACAGCACAATCAGGTGCGAGCAGCATTCGATGTCTTTGAGCACGGCGGTAAATGGGCGGAAAACCTCCAGGGTGATTTCGTTTTCCGACAACTTGCCCTGGCGGGGCGCCTCGCCGCGCTGCTTATAGGTGCTGTGGATCACGCCGATGGGCGTCAGTTGTATCAATGGGTCTCCTAGAAGAGCAATTTCACCAGCTTCAACGCCTGTTGCTTCCAGGGTAAGCGGTGGGTCACGCCAAGATCACTCGAGAGCTGTTCCTTGTTCTCCAAATACCAATTGAAATTGCGCAACAAAGCCTCCCGATTGGAATAGTGCGAGCGATACCCCAGGTTGTGCTGCGCTTTTTCGATCGAAACGAAAGAATCCGTCGAAGCGGTTTCATAAATCCAGGGGTATAGCGGCGATAGCTTCAGCGCCTCCAAGAACCGCAAGATCAGGACCACCGGTCCTGCCGGAAACGGAATGATGCGTTTCCCGAAGCCCGCTTCATCCATCACCGCCTGATAATCCTGCCGCATGGTGGCAAACTCCGCTGCGGCGATATTGAAGGTGTCGTTGACCAATGTCTCTTCCAGCGTCATGCAAGCCAGGATCGCCTGGCACAGGTCTTCCACATCCAGCAATTGGTAGCGGTTCTCGCCGGACCCAATCATCGGAAAATGATGTCCTTCGCTGGCCCATTCATAAAAAATCGCGAAAACGCCCAGGCGTTCCGGGCCGACGAAGGATTTGGGCCTCAGGATGGGAACGCACAAGCCATTCTGGCGAAATTCCTGACAGACCTCCTCCGCTTGGATTTTGGCTTTGCCGTAGGGTCCCACTCCGCTTAGCGCGTCGGACTCGATGATCGGATGATGGTCCGGCACGCCGTAGACTGCGGTAGTCGATATATGAATGACCAGCCGGATGCTGTACTCCAGCGCCTGCTGGAGTACGATCCGGGTGCCCTCCACTTCCGTTGAGTAGATATCTTCAGGCGGGTAAAGCGGCAGAGCGGCAGCGGTATGGATCACAACCTCGGCGCCGGCCATGCTCTTGCGAACATCGTCCGGATTGCGAATATCGCCTTGCAGGAACTCGATCTGGCCTCGCTCCGGATAGGAAAAATCCACCAGGTCGATGCCAGCCAGTTGATCATAGCCGTGTTTCAGCAGGTAGCGGACCAGGTTGATGCTTAAAAAGCCGCTGATTCCGGTGATGTAGATTTTCATTTGATTTCATTCTGCATGGTGATTCGACCCACCGAGTCGCGCATAACACGGCCTGCAGATTTTCCCGCCATCGATTTCAAAAAGGTACGTATATGAGGCCGTTTGTTGAATTATTGAAGGCATGGAGCACCTGACTATATTTACAATGCTGAAAATGACGTTCTTTCCCGGTATCAATTGATCATGATCACCCTCGGGCTATGCATCCAGGGTCGTCACTCCGTAGCTTTCCGAGCGTGTTTACGACAGTCCTCGCACACGCCGACCAGCGAGAGGTGGTCGAGATCGATCTCGAACGCGTACTGCTCTTGAATAAACGCGGCCAATGGTTCGACGGAAGCAACATCAACCCCGATGACCGAGCCGCATTGGCTGCATACCAGGTGGATATGCGGACCTTCGAGACCGACGAACTCGTAGACGCGAGTGGCATCACCAGGCTCGATGGTCATGACTATATCGAAATCTTTGAGCAGATCCAGTGTGCGGTATACGGTGGATTTATCGATCGCCTCGCTGATCCGCTGAACACGCTGGTACACATGGTCGGCGGATGCAGGTCCGTGCAGTTGATGCAGCACAGAAAGGACAATCTCGCGCTGCGGCGTAATTCTAAAACCCCGTTCTCGTAACCTCTTGAAGACGATTTCTTCGCAGGACATGGATCTCACTCCAGAATTAGCCGCATGCACATGTTCGAACGTCGGGCAAATTCGCTACCGAGCCATTTGCCGTTCATCCAGCGGATGCAGAATTGCGGCTGCCCACATGCAAACAGACGTAATCGATATTCTTTGTTGTTGCAATTGATTGCAGTAATAATATTCTTTTCTAAGATCGGATTCAATGGAGATTTATTACCTGTGGGGCGTTTGCAATGTCACATATCGAGAGCATATACGACTGTCGCTATTCGGCTCCTAGAACCACCTACCCGGTCTGTATTCTGGCTCAAGCCGGGCCAGGACTCAGTGGAACAGCTGGGGTGTGATCTTGCCGACGTCCACATCACCAGCTCGGTAGATCCACCTCATCGAACAGTGCTTGAAATGCTGCAACGGCCAGTGGCTAGGGCTTTCTGCAGCCTTGGAGCTGAGAATCTCGGCCGGGGCTATAAAAACAAGCCTGACGAACTGAGATCGTAACGGTTAGACGGAACTATTCGGTTCACAGGGTATAGGCTCATAACCTCGGGGATACAGGTTCGAATCCTGAATCAATTCCCTAAACGATAAAATCGCGCGTCAAACCCGCTATAAAACTGGGTTTCGCATCAAGAATGGAGCGATTCCACCTGGTTTTTCCGCATGAATCGGTCATTAAAACCTATCGATCATCAGGAGCTCGATAGGACTGGGATCCCCGGGTCGGCAGTTCGAATCCGAAAACAGGGGGCTGGAGGATAACGAAAAAGACACCCTCTTGGGTGCCTCTTCGTGAAAAAGGTAGCGGGGCCTGGATTCGAACCAGGGACCTTCAGGTTATGAGTTGGAACCCTGTAATTAGGGGACTTGGATAACTGAGCCGAACTGATTAGGTCCGCCAGTTATTGCAAATACGTCGTCCCAGATGTCAGGGTTCACCCTTTTCTTTTTAAGCAAGAAAACGAATTCAAAAATTTGGAAAAGCCTGACGGTCTACGTTTCGTGCGGGAGGCTCAATTTGACCGCCTCAGAAACAGGCTCATAACCGCCAGATCCTAGGTTCTAATCCTGTACAAGGGGGCTTACGAAGAAAAAGGCACCCTCGCGGGTGCCTCAAGGTAGCGGGGCTCAGATTCGAACTGAGGACCTTCAGGTTATGAGTTCTAGTCCGAAAACAGGGGGCTTGGACTGTCAGGCTTGTGTTCCAAGGGTGGTCTTCTGATTTGCGATCGCTTGGAACCCGGCGAGCAATAGTTTCAATGATCCTACACGCGGAGGGTCAATCTAGCAAGTGCAGTCTGGGTATAGGACAGGAACAGCAATCATGTCACTCCACACTTATTAACCGATACAAAGCTGAATGATTTCACTTGCAATGAATACTAATGTCCCATTGTTTTCATTGACAGTGAAATCTTTTTCGGTTAGAATTCAAGTATCATGAGCAATCGACCACCCCACAATCTCTCGGTAGAACGAATAAGTTCCGTACTCAAAGAACAACACGACACCTTTTCCAAATTTGATTTAGGAACTCCGCGGGAAATCCTCCCAGAGATTGCTGTGGGCTTGGCAACACCCAAAATAATAGTCATCACCGGTCTCCGGAGAGTCGGCAAATCTACCCTGCTAGCCCAAATCGCCCAAACCCAACTTTCTGAAAACTTCTTTTTCGTGAACTTTGAGGATGAGCGCCTCCTGAGTTTTACGGCCGATCAGTTTGACCATCTTCACGAGGCATTAATCGGCCTGTTTGGTCAAAGGAAGATATTTCTGTTTGATGAGATTCAAAATGTACCAGAATGGGAGCGGTTTATCCGCCGGCTACACGATCAGGGATACCAATTCATCATCACAGGTTCCAACTCATCTCTCTTAAGTCAGGAACTGGGTACAAGGTTAACCGGCAGATCTCTCCGCTATGAGCTTTTTCCCTTCTCATTTACAGAATATATCAGGTTTCATAGCGTTGAATTGCCAAAAACACCAACCCTAACCACAAGCGAAAGAGGGGCCTTACTGAAGCATTCCCGAGAGTATCTAGTTAAGGGGGGCATACCTGATGCATTAAAGTATCCTCAATTAGATATTCTCAAAACCCTATACGACGATGTACTCTACAGGGATATCGCTGCCCGTTATGGAATTGACAATGTAAGAAGCCTCCAGGAATTAGCATTCTATCTGATCAGCAACCCAGCTTCTGATATTTCATTTAACAAACTAAAGGCCAACCTTAAGCTGGGAAGTGTCAACACAGTAAAGAAATTTATCAATTACTTAGAAAATGCCTGGCTGTTCTTTACAATCAACAAGTATGCCTATTCGGTAAAAGAACAACAAATAGCAGCAAAGAAGATATTTAGCATTGATACAGGCATGCTGAACTCGGTTGGATTCTCGTTTTCAAAGAATATTGGGAAGTTAATGGAAAACCTTGTTTTCCTTCAGTTACGTAGACATCACCGGGATATCTACTATTACAAGACCCAGCAAAATCATGAGGTTGACTTTTACGTTCCATCGGAACAACTCGCAATCCAGGTCACGCAAGAGTTAAGCGATGAGGAAACCAGGCTGCGAGAGCTTCGCTCTTTAGTAGAATTCTCCGGAGAAAAAAAGGAACAAAACCGGCTTCAAATTGTCAGCCTGGTGGACAAAGAAACCATAACCACAGATGGCTCGACGGTAGAAGTTGTGCCACTATATGAATGGCTGTTGTCTGCTCAATAATCTTAGCATTTCGGATCACACCTCCAGAGTGAAGCAAGTGAAAGGAAGATCCATTCGAATTCTATAGGTAAAGGTTCAGATATCTATGTCGAACTGAATGGACCTCCAGATATTTCGAACACATCCACCCTGATGTCAGGGTTCACCTGATTTGTTTATAACCACGACAATGAAACAGATGGTTGGAAAAGCCTGACGATCTACGTTTCGTCCGGGGGGCCAAAATTCAGAGCGCAAGAGCTAGGCTCATATCCCCCAGGTTACGGGTTCTAATCCTAAACAAGGGGGCTTGGAAGGAAAAAGGCACCCGCGAGGGTGCCTTAAGGTAGCGGGGCTTGGATTCGAACCAAGGACCTTCAGGTTATGAGTTCGCTTCCCAAAATAGGGGCCTTGGACCTTCAGGCTGGTGTTCCAAGGGTGGCCTTGCGATTTTCGACTACTCGGAACCCAGCGAGCATTAGTTACAAGTATCCTACATCCAGAGTGTCAACCTAGCAAGTGCAGTCGGGGTATCGGACATGAACACCGCTAATCATACTTTCATGCTTCTGTGTCGCGCTTGCGAGTTGAATCTGCGAATGATTAATTCGAGATTTTTTGGAATAAGGTGAAATTACGGTCTGCCTATCCTGATAGGAATTCAAGACCGTGATTGTAGCGCTCATTGTGTATCCAAGCACATTTTCTAGAACGGATGTCCTTTTTCGGCCACTACAGGTAGTCGCCCTTGGGAAACGCGAACTCGTTCTGGTCGCCAGAGATAACCCGTTTGAGGATAATGCTATAGTCTTATGTATATCCTATCCGAAATCTTAATACTGAGAAGCTCTTTACAAACGAAATGCCCCGCAGCAATTTTCGGGGATTTCATTCTCTCAACCGAGGATACCAAGTCGATTATTCTGGCTACTCAGGAAACCTAGCAGGTAACATATCTGCGCGTCTTGAGGACCCGTTTTTAATAGAGGCTACTCTGGCCTTTATCAAGGCACAATTAACCGCCACGCAGGGCCCCCCTCCCAGACATCGGGGGTGTCTGTGACCTGGTATACATGACTTCCATCTTCTCGGACGATGAAGAGATCAGTCCCCCCCTCTTCTGTATGACGCTTGAAAACGATCCATCCGCCTATGGGCGACCATGCCGGTTCTGAGAGAGTTCCATCAGGGTTAGTAGCCAAGATACGGGTGTCTCCCTCAATCTCCGATATTAAGAGATCCTGTCCGGAATTCGTATGGAAAAAGCTCATATAGACGACTTCCTGTCCGTCAGGTGAAATCCAAGGTGCGTAACTGCTTTCTTCTCCGTTTGTAACCTGGATTAAGTCGCTTCCATCCAGGTTCGATACAAAGACCTGAAGTGCATCCAGTCTCTCGTCGGGATAGGCGTTGAACGTCAGCAGAGGACGATCAACCGCCCACACTGCTCCTGGCACACTGAGGACTGAGGCTTTATCTAGAAACGTTCTTAGCTGGCCATCTTCGAGAGAGATGCTGAAAATCCTGCATGGAAGATCCTGACAGCTTGTATACAAAATTTGGGAACCATCGGGTGACCATGCAGGGAATTCACCTTTGGGAAATGATTCTGTAAGATTCAGCATATCCGATCCATCTACAGACGCGATATAGAGATTCTGACCCGGATACCCCTCCGTAGACGAGAATACCACTCGGTCACCCTCTGGTGACCAACTCAGATAGCTTTGGGTGGTAATGAGACGGTCGGCGAAGAGAAGCTGCATCTCACCAATACAAGGTGGATTCTCGTCCGGACAACCGAGTCTGACCGCATATATCCCTGGCGGACCATCCTGCCGTGCGGCAACAAAGGTGACTTCCAACTCCATAATATATCCTGAAGCTGCTTTAGGTGTAGCTGTATCGAGGGGCGGACTATCAGAAGTGGTGGTTGATTGTTCCACTTTCTCCGTTACCGCGCTTTGCGTGACGGGAGGAATCTCGGCCGGATTATCTCCTATCGGATAGACCGGAGATCTCCCCGAGTTGCATGCAGACAATCCAATGAGCAGGGTACATAGAAGAATCGGTATATGAGCATTGGTACGCATATGCTGTATCTCCCAAACTATGATCACATATCTATGTATCTCTTATCGTACAAGCGTTCAAATCTTATCGAAACTCTTCATTAATTTCTTCAAATCTATTTACTCTATTCCAGCGATCCACTTGGTGAGGAATAGAAAAAGCCGTCACGAGAATTTATTCTTGATTCTCGATTACCATGATCGGCTCACTCTCGCAAAATAAAGGAGCACATCCTTATCGCTATTCAATTTGTAGGTTGTCCTGTGCTGGCCACTTAACTCATCCGTCCGATCTTTCGGTCCGTAAGCGAACCTGTTGATTTCATCCGAATGGGATACCATACTGCCTGATCTCCTACTTCCTCAACATTGGGCAGAATATGTTTATAGACATCCTTG
Source organism: Anaerolineales bacterium (assembly GCA_034430395.1). Taxonomy (GTDB): domain Bacteria; phylum Chloroflexota; class Anaerolineae; order Anaerolineales; family E44-bin32; genus E44-bin32. The sequence goes on from DAOUEQ010000042.1 coordinate 12,013, forward strand.
TTTATTGGAAATCCTTTAACCGCATCGTTAGACAGACCCTAAAAATATGGACAAAGCCAGCTGCGACGCTGCTCGTTGCTAGTGCACTTTCAGATATCGACCGCAGCCGGACAGATTTGATTGTTGAAAATGCGATGCTCCGTCAGCAACTGGTTGTTCTCAACCGGTAGGTGAAACGACCGCAGCTCAATCAACATGACCGTATCCTCCTCGTTATTCTAGCTCGCTGCACAAGATTCTGGCAACAAACCCTTCACATCGTCCAACCCGACACATTATTACGCTGGCACCGCGAGCTGTTTCGCCTGTACTGGCGACGCAAGTCAAAGATGAGAAAGCCACGTATTCCACATGAAACCGTCGCCCTCATCAAGCAGATGGCGAAGGAAAATTGCTTATGGGGCGCAGAGAGGATCCGTAGCGAGCTGCTGAAGCTCGACATCCAAGTCAGCAAACGTACCATCCAACGGTATATGTCCAAGAGCCGACAAGCCTCCAATCAAACTTGGGCAACCTTCATCAAGAACCATGTTAGGGATATCTGGGCTTGCGACTTCACTGTGGTTCATGACCTGTTTTTCCGACCGATCTATATCTTCGTGATCCTGGAACTTAAAACAAGACGGGGTGTACACGCAGCGGTGACAGTCTTGCCAACCGATACTTGGACAGCGCAGCAGTTGCGAGAAGCTACCCCATGGGACAGCAGTCCACGGCATCTGATTCGAGACCGCGATAGAAAGTACGGATCCCAGCTTTCATGTATTGCAACCAGCACAGGTATCAAAGAGTTGAAGACACCGTATCGAACTCCGAAGGCAAATGCGTTTTGTGAACGGTTCATGGGTAGTCTGAAGCGAGATTGCCTGGATCATATGCTTGTAATGAGCCGAAAACAAATTGAACGTTTAGTGAGGGAATACGTAAGCTACTATAATGATGATCGGCCGCACCAGGGAATCCATCAGCGTATTCCAGGGAGATACAACGAAAAAGGTTTCCCATCACAATCAGGCAAGATCATAAGCGAACCGATATTGGGCGGCCTTCATCATGATTACACTCGCATAGCTTATCTGAACTGACTCTCCCC
>DAOUEQ010000043.1:0-16112 GCA_034430395.1 Anaerolineales bacterium
TCAAGCCAACGAGTTTTAACGTGTCGACATCATCATCAATGATTAGTACTTTATTGGTCATCCGGAATACACCTTAGCGATGATCCATCTGCTTCAGGCAGTTTAACATAACAGTGAAGGATATTGCAAGAAGACAAATTTCCCCCAAAGGAATTTTCCAGCCGTAATAAGGGATTCTCTAGTGCCAGATCAAAGGGATCGTGAGTTTTTGTTTTTCTGAGCCGGTGCGCAGCGCAGGCGGAGGAGATCATTGTTCCTGGAGGAGGACTAGTTCTAATTAGAAACGAGAATCTTCGTCGCTCTGCTCCCATGGATTACATCGTTGTAAGTTGACCTCCATTTCGATAGGACAGAAATGAGGGGTATGTGGAAATTAGGATGAAGACTGGGTTTGTTTGCGGGCTGCGCTGCTATATAATCTTGTTCTATATGGATATCAAAGGTACCCAACCTAGATGACGCTTGATTTATGGGGCTTTTCGGGCAGCCCCTCGATTGGATTGTCGCTACGTCCATCTGGCTATTTCCTCCTCTTGGGGGAAATCGTACTGCTCCTGGCGTTCTTTTTTGCTCGAAAAGATTGGGCTAAGGTTCGTCGTCAGGTTGAGGTTTGGATTCGAGAACCTTCTTTTTTGCTCCTCCTTCTCTCAGCTCCACTCGCCGCTCAGCTCTTCATGCTTCGGCTTCCGACACCGTCAACGCTGGTTATTCCCGGCGTACCTCAAGGGGTCGAAGGACCTGCCTTTTCGATTTTTGGAGCATTCCCCTGGCTGCTCGCAGCTGGTTTCTTGGGAGGGGGACCTGCGGTTGTAATCGCCTTCATGGGTGGTTTAGCACGGAGTGCTTGGGAGACGCACAGTATCCTCACTCCGCTGCACATGGCGCTGACGGCTGCGATAGTTGCCTGGTTGCTACGTCAAAATTATCGTGAATGGCTGGGACGAACAGGACGCAATCCGCTCATCGCCGCCCTAATCGGCGGGCTTGCAATGGGGACATTTGGCAGTGTGGAGCATTACATATACAGCGGAGGAAGTTTTTATGATGCCTTCGATTTCACATTCTCACTGCTTCAACCCACGTATCTAGCAGCTTTAATTGAGACGGGTATCGCCGGCGGAATTTGTCTTTGGCTGCGTAATTCAAAACGCATACCTTGGCGTACACCTCAAAGATTTATTGTTGGGCCTTACAATCGATCGCTTGCTGCCCGGCTGCTCTCGCTTCTCGTCGTGGTTGGTGTTATCTCAAGCGGCGTGCTGCTCTTCGGAGACTGGGTCCTCGCACAGCAAGCGGCGCAAGACCTTATCGAACAGCAGATGCTTCAGACTTCCGATCAAGTGTCGAGCACGATCCCATATTTTATCCAAACTGGAAGATCGATCGAAACGCGCATCGCCGAGGAGCTAAGCCCCGCGGTACAAAGCAGGAGCGTCTCTGAAGAACAGATGAAGTCGTTTGTTCGGACCATTGCCTTCTTCCGAACACTTGCCGTCTTCGATAGAGACATGAATCAACTCGCCGTGTACCCCGCGGAGGGGATTCTGTCTGATGGGACGCCATTCGAGTTAGGTACAGCTTTAGAGGTTGCGCTCCGGGGCGTCCCGGAAGAGGTGGTCCTGCGACCGGATCGAGAAGCTGCATCAGCGCGGCTGGCTTTTATTACCCCCGTCCGGTCTCTTGAAACCAATGAGCCGATTGGTGCGGTTGTGGGGGTGACGGATCTGGATACCAATCCCTACCTCCTACCGGTTATCGAGATCATTCAAGAGCTTAAACCTGGTCAGGCTTTCATCATCGATACGAATGGCACGATCCTCGTCCACAATGATCCGCGCCGCTTAATGCTGACGTTTGAAGGCAGCGAGGATGGCATCAACCAGGTGGTTCTAGAGACAGCACCTGATGGCACTCGTCGATTGGTCAATCTGAATGAAGTCAGCGGTTACCCGTGGCGAGTTGTAGTAACCGTGGCGCAGAGTGAAGTACAGAAGCTCGCTTTACAGATCGCGGCTAACTTATTCATCGTTGTTTTGGCTGTCGGTTTTGTCATGCTCCTCGCGGTCTATCTGATCAGCCGGCGATTAACGCAGCCCTTGCGGATGATGGCGAGTATTGCCCAATCTATCGCTCGCGGAAATTTAGCACAGCCGGTGAAGGGTGAAGGTCAAGATGAAATTGGCCGTCTGGCTGTTTCTTTCGAACGCATGCGCAGGCGTCTTAAAGCTCGCCTAGATGAAATGGGTTTGCTTCTCACTGCGAGCCAGCAGGTGGCCAGCTCTTTTAACCTTAACGAATCGCTGCCGCCGATCCTTACTGGGATGAAGGAGCTTTCTCGCTCCGATTTTGTGCACCTCGCGTTAGACCCGAATGAAACCGACAATATCCGTATGGAGACCTACACTGCAGGCGATGACCCCGGGAACTGGTCTGCGCTCGACGCTCAAATTCTCGAACTTTGTGAGACCTCAGGGCAGTTCACGCTTGAGAACCCGACACGGGCGAAAGCCGTCCTGGATATTCAATCCCTGGATGTTCCCCTCGAGGCAATGACCGCAGTGCCGCTGCAGAATGAGGATGTTTTTGTCGGAGTCCTTTGGATGGGATACCGGCAGCCTCAAGTTTTCACACCGGATACGCTGCGACTCCTGTCAATTCTCTCAGGACAGCTTGCGGTCGCCGTAGTGAATGCGCGGCTGTACCAACAGGCGGAGAAAGAACGCCTGCAGCTCACTGCAGTGCTCGAGACAACGCCAGATGCAGTTATCTTGATTGATACGGATGATCGTATTTCGCTCGCGAATCCCGCGGCAGAAGTCGTCCTGGGCCGCAGCGCAGATGAAGCATTAGGTGAGTTGATTGAAGAATGTGTCGAGTCGAAAGAGCTGCTCGAATTGCTCGCCGAATCAGAGCCCGAATCCCGTTCGGTGGAAATCCGTTTGGACCAAGGGCAAATCATGTACGCTTCGATTTCGGATATCCACTCTCCGGATGAAGGCACCTCCGGTCGAGTGTGTGTGCTTTGGGACATCACTCACTACAAGAAACTCGATACATTGAAGTCGGAGTTCGTCTCAACTGTAAGCCACGACTTGCGTGCTCCCCTAACGCTGATGCGCGGTTATGCCACCATGCTCAGCATGGTCGGGGCAATGAATGAACAGCAGAAGGAATTTATCAGCAAGATTCTCACAAGCGCGGACCAAATGGGAGAGCTAATTGGAAATTTGCTCGATCTGGGCAGGATTGAGGCTGGTGTCGGGCTTGATGTGGAAACCATTTCACTAAGTTCCATCCTTGAATCAGTTATGGACACATATCGGCCCCAGGCCGTGAATAAGCAGATCACCTTAGAGGTGGAGCTTGAGGAGGAGATGGAGCAGGTAGAAGTTGATGCGACTCTCATCCGACAAGCGATTGCGAATCTGGTCGATAATGCCCTGAAATACACACCTGCAAATGGTCAGGTCAGTATCCGTGCCGAGCAGCAGGATGACTTCCAGATATTACAGGTTCAAGACAATGGGCTGGGCATCGCTCCCACGGACCAGGCACGCCTGTTCGAAAAATTCTATCGGGCTCGGGGACGCGAGAGTTTGAATATCAAAGGGTCGGGTTTAGGATTGGCGATCGTCAAGTCCATCGTTCAGCAGCACGGCGGGAGAGTGTCGGTCGAGAGCAAGCTTGGTGAGGGCAGCACATTCACCATCTGGTTCCCAATCCGTCAGCCGGACGTGTCGAGCGCAGTCGCAGAGGAGTGAGGCAGCAAAGCACGAAAAATTGACGCTGCATTCCAAACTCTGCTATAATCCGCACAACAACCGAAGAGAAAAGGCGTACATCGTCGGGAGGAGTAGGCCGATACGCGCTGACAGAGAAGGAGAGGCCAAGGACTGAGAGCCCTCCGCAGTGGCAGCGGTTGAAAGTCGCCCGATGCGCCCGCCGAAGAAACTGTTGGCAGCTCAACAGGAGTAGAGCGGCGCGGGTGAGCCCGTTACAGCGAAGCCTGGATGTTGGTCCAGAGCAATAAGAGCGCTTGTACAGGGATGTACGGCGAACTGAGGTGGTACCGCGGAGGTTCAACCCTTCGTCCTCATGGACAAGGGGTTTTTTGTTTAATGGACCACGTAGCAGATAATTGAAATCGAGGGATGAAGATTCATCATCTCGAGGAGGTAGATTGCGCGATGTCTGATTTCAAGCTTGCGAAGACCTACAATTTCAATGACGTGGAGAGCCGGATTTACCAAATGTGGGAAGATTCTGGATACTTCACACCAGAGATAAAGCCAGAGGTGAAACCCTATGTAATCTCCATGCCTCCGCCAAATGTAACCGGGGAGATGCATATCGGACACGCCATGTTTGTCGCCATCCAGGATTTGATGATCCGGCATAGCCGGATGAACGGCGTTCCGACGCTATGGCTGCCGGGGACGGACCACGCTGGAATTGCCACTCAACTTCAAGTCGAAAAATACCTTCTGCGGACCGATGAAGTAACGCGGGAAGAGATCGGACGCGATGCGTTTATTCAGAAAACCTGGGAATGGAAGGAAAAATATGGGGGGATCATCACTCAACAGCTGCGCCGTCTTGGGGCTTCTTGCGATTGGACGCGAGAAAGATTTACACGCGACGAGGGTTTATCCGCGGCTGTTCTGGAAGCCTTCGTTCGGCTGTATGAGAGAGGGTTAATTTACCGCGGGACTTACCTGATTAATTGGTCCCCGGGACTCCAAACGGCGGTCAGTGATCTCGAGGTGGAATATAGCGAAGAACAGGGTTTTCTGTATTACTTCAATTACCGCGTGGAAGGGTCTGATGAGCACATCCCTGTCGCAACGACCAGGCCTGAAACCATACTCGGCGACACAGCAGTTGCCATTCATCCCGAGGACAAACGGTACCAGCATCTTCTAGGAAAGACCTGTCTCGTGCCCATTCTCGATCGTCAGATCCCGGTCATCGCCGATGATTACGTAGACCTGGAATTTGGGACAGGTGCGCTGAAGATCACACCCGGACATGACCCGGCTGACTACGAAATCGGTCTGCGGCATAATCTACCGGTGATTAACATATTGAATGCCGATGCCTCCATGAACGATGCAGCTGGCCCGTACGCCGGCTTGGATCGGTTCGAATGCCGCAAGAAGCTCTGGGCGGATATGGAAGCACAAGGGCTCACGCTGAAGACCGAGCCGTACACATTGCAGATCCCACGCAGCCAACGCGGCGGCGAAGTCGTCGAACCGATGGTTTCAACGCAGTGGTTTGTTCGTATGGAGTCGCTCGCCGCGCCAGCCCTGGACGTTGTGCGCAAAGGAAAAATTAAGATCGTTCCGGAGAGATTTGAAAAGGTTTATTACAACTGGTTGGAAAATATCCGCGATTGGTGTATCTCGCGGCAACTCTGGTGGGGGCATAGGATTCCAGCCTGGCATTGCACCGATTGTGGTGAGATTACCGTCGCTCTTGAAGACCCCGATTGCTGTGCTCATTGCAAGTCAACGGCGATTAAACAGGACCCGGATGTACTCGATACCTGGTTCTCATCCGGATTGTGGCCATTCTCCACGCTTGGCTGGCCGGAGGATACAGAGGATCTCCGTTATTTCTTCCCGACGACGATGATGGAGACGGGATACGACATTCTCTTCTTCTGGGTAGCGCGTATGATCATGATGAGCCTCGAATTCACGGGTGAGATTCCCTTCGATACGATCTACCTGCATGGGCTTGTCAGGGTGAGCGGTGGGCAGAAGATGAGCAAGTCCTATGGGAATGTGGTAGATCCGCTGGATCTGATGGAGCAATTTGGTACAGATGCGCTGCGTTTTACTTTGCTGACCGGATCGACACCCGGCCAGGATTCAAAGATAAACCTCGAAAAGATTGAAGCCAATCGCAACTTCGCCAATAAGCTGTGGAACGTTGGGCGATTGATCATGAATACGGTCGAGCGTGGTTCATCCAGTCCCGATCAAGATGGCCCACCCTCGGATGCGGATCGCTGGATATTAAGCCGCCTGGCTCAGATACAAATTAGTGTTGACAGGCTTTTCGCAGCTTATCAATACGGCGAAGCCGGGCGTCAACTCTATGAATACTTCTGGGGTGAGTTCGCTGATTGGTATCTCGAGATTGCGAAACTACAGCTTGATGAAGGAGAGGGAACGGCTGGGCGGACGACGAAGATCATGGTGCAGGTCTTCGATGCATGTCTACGGATGCTGCATCCATTCATGCCCTTCGTCACCGAAGAGCTCTGGGGGTATCTGAAACGCACTTGTGAGGAGAATGACGCCGGTTATCAACCAGAAGGTGGCTGGGAAGAGGCTCTGATCGTTGCCAGATGGCCAGCACCAGATGAAGGAGCCGCGCAGGAATCAGAAAATGTTAAAAGTTTCCAGGTTTTTATGGATATCGTTACGGCGATCCGCAATGCACGCCTTGAAAAAGGGGTAGAGCTGAGGCGCCGTATACCGGCAGCGATCCAAGCCGGAGATGCTGCGGGATACCTTGCCAGTTTGAGCGCTGCAATTGCTGTGCTCGCCGGTATCGATTCTGGGCAATTTCAAATCGAAGGTGCTTTAGATGAACGTCCGGAGAATTCGCTTGCGCTGGTGATTCATGGGATTGAAATTTATCTGCCGCTTGAGGGAATGCTCGATCTTGATAAGGAAAAGCAGCGGCTGCAGGAGCAGCTCGCGGTCGCCGTATCGCAGAGTGGGCGAATCGAGGAGCTGCTGGCGGGTCCGTTCGCCGAGCGTGCTCCAGAAGGAGTCGTCGAAAGAGAGCGTGCGAAATTACGTTCGTTCCAGGAGACTGCTGAAAAAATCAAGCAGCAGTTGGCTTCTTTAGATTGAGGCAGCGCAGCGCTTTGTGTTTTGAGGTCATAGCTTAAACCTCCCGCAGGCTAAAAAACCCGGCGAGAGGGGAGATAAGGGGCCGACCTTTGCGTCGGCCCCTTAGATGTACCTTCATGCGTCTCATCGCCTGGTCGTTGTTTGCAGAATGGTTTCAGATTGAATTGTCTTCAACCATTATTGCGCCATGTACGGGATCGAGAAGAATACCAATGTCGTGATAATGCCACTGGCAAGACCACCAACGAGGATTCTTACCCAGCTATGTTTAATTTGCTTTGCAAGGGCGAGAATTCCCCATGCCAGCAACCCGCCGATGAGGGGGGTGAGCAAGCAGAAGAAAAAAGGTAGCACAATACCCGGCCATTCAACTCCAGAAAAAGCCAGATAGTATCTAAAAGCACCGCCGATTGACGCCGTTACCACGCCGATAATAACTGCCAAGATCGTGTCCCGCTTTTTGAAGTCTTTTGATGGTTCAGGTTTACCGAGTGGTTCTGTTTGATAGACCTGTGTGTAAATAGCCCGTCCACCAATGAGACCGCCCGCCAATCCATATACAACTGCAACAACAAGCGTGGATATTACATATGTGATATACACGGATAGTGCGGCGAAGGATTCAATATTTTGCAGGAATAATGTGATTCGATAAGGAAAGAAGTAGTTATACAGTGAATAAATCACCCAACCGATCATCCAACCCAATAACCAGTTACTGATGATCGCAGCACTCTGTTGTCGCTTGATATGATCCATCGCCTGCTGCAAAGCAATGATGATGCTGACAGCGCAAATCGCTGCAGCTACGAGCGTTAAAATGAATGACGGAATCAGGAAAGACCACAGGCTCCAAGAAACATTTGCGTTTATCCATTTGAAGATATGTTGGCTAACCCCCCATTCAAGGGCGCCACTAACTCCCCAACCGGCAGTGAGGATAAGCATCTCGTTCTCTTGAAAATCATCTATACCTCTTCGCAGCGCAAACGCAATGGATACCCCTACAATGATATACAGGACGGCGCCTCTTATTATTGGAAGTAGAATCGTCGATAATTCATTCTCCGGGAGCCTATCAACGAATATCCAATTGAAGCTGGCCAGTACTAAATTACCAAGGATTAAGCCAACGATGAGAAATGTAACGAAGGTCCGGATTTGTGCTTTCGTTTCAGTTGTGTTCATTGACAGTCCTTTGTGATAGCTAGGTAGCTGGTTTGGGTGATAGTTATTGAATGGTTGGATCAGCCATCGATTGGCTTTGGTCCAAAACGCGCTGATGCAACCAACTTAATAGCGTAGATTCTTTGCGAAACCTATCGGCGCGCTCCAAATGACAACATAATATGATGGGTTCTGAATTTGCGAGGAGGGTAGATAACGGTTCGGCACACCGGTCGGCTCATTCGCGCATCGGGGATTGTAGGGGTGCACCTATGTGTGCGCCCGAATAAATGGGGGGATTACCCCTTTGTGTCCTTGCAAAAAGCCCGCATAGGCGACGTGGCAATCTCGCGTATAGAACCGAGGAGATGGCTTCGTTTTGCTCGCATTGGACTAGTCGGATCGATTTTGTTGAAGAGTAGGTCGGTCGGTCCACACAATATCGAATCGAAGGGAGCTGTCCAAAGCTCCTGACTAGATAGCTCTCACTAGCTTGAACACGAAAATCTGCTATCGTTGTACGGAAACAAATGAAAACATTTTTTCCCCCAGCCATAAAGCGCAGCGGCTATTTGTCCCTGAAGTCGATCGTGCCCGGTTTGGCCATTATCGTCGCGATGAACCTCCTGGCGGTAACTAGGCTATGGCCCAATGATCCGCTCTGGAGCATGGCCTCGACGATCATGCTTTTTTCGATGCCCTGGATTACGTTGATCGTCCTCAGACAATCACCCGCAGTCTTTGCGTACCGGAGCGATCGAGCCGGGTTGAATTACGCCTGGGGTGTGCTCGCCGGAGCGATCTGGCGTGGGTTGAGCATGCTCTTTAACTACCGGATCATCCATGCCGGGACTGGTCCCGTGGTAGGGATCAGTGTGCTCCTTATCGGATTGATCTGGGTGCCATTTATCGAGGAGACGTTTTTCCGTGGGTACCTCGGGAAAACTTTGAACGCCAACCTGGGTCCTGCAAAAGGGATCTTCCTGCAGGCGGTTCTATTTACCTTTCAGCCTGTTCACTGGCAGCAGGGTTGGCTCTCGCTCATCAGCGTTTTCGCCTTTGGCGTTATCGCCGGCTGGCTTGTTGAGCGTTGGGATTCCATCTGGGCAGGCTGGGGTGCACACGGTTTTGCGAATGTGCTCCCCGCGATCCTGCGCATATTCGCATAGTCAATAAATTAACTGTGGTTCGATACGATCTCATTCAATTCTTATTCTTCAAACCCGATGTGTATGATATACTGCGGCGCTTGGAGGCTGCATGAAGCGAAACGGCATCAATTTGCAGCGCTGGGTTTCGATTGCGTTGCTTTTGGGATCTGTCGCGCTTTTCTTTTTCCAGCTTGTCGCGTACAGCAGACAGAGATCTCGTCTACCTCTTGAACTTACGATCGCGGGAATTCAAGTGGGGGGACTCGATCAATCGGAAACCCTTGAACGCCTCCTGCAAGTCTACAGCTCGCCCATCGAACTCTATTACGATGAAAATCTTATCCTGCTCAATCCGGCGAATGTTGGCTTCCGCCCCGATACGGATGTCATGTTGGCGGCAGCGGAGCTTGAACGAACCGGTACACCTTTCTGGGCTGGGTTTTGGGATTTCTTATGGAAGCGATCGGGTGAGCCGCAGAGCGTTCCCTTAAAGGCGGAATACTCTGTTACGCAACTTGAAGAATATCTGCGAGATATTGGTGCGCGTTATGATGAACCTCCGATTCCCGCCGAACCCAGACCTGGAACTCCCTTCTTTACATCAGGGACGCCTGGCCGTGTGCTGGATATAGGGCGTGCAGAGGAGCTCATCGGAGCCGTTTTGCAATCACCCAGCAACCGCAGTGTAAATTTACCCGTTGTTGGCAACGTCATTCCCAAGCCCACCCTGGAAACGCTGGAAATTCTCCTCAGGCAAAATATCGAGGTGGATGATTTTAATGGGTTGGTCGTGATCTATCTGACCGATCTAAGAACCGGTGAGAATTTCCATTTCGCCACTCTCGGTGGAGTGGATCTCGATGTTGAGCCTGATATCGCTTTCTCGGCGGCATCGATCAACAAGATTAGTATCATGACGGCTTTGTTCCGCTACGAGGATGAGCCCTTAGACCCGGAAACTGAACGCTGGCTCGTCGAGATGATTACCGAATCCGGGAATGACCCCTCCGATTGGATCATGCAGCAGATAGAGACGTACGATGTCGCTGGACCGATCCGCGTCACTGAAACGATTCAGGAATTGGGCTTCGAGAATACATTCATTGCCGGTTATTATTACCTTGGTGCACCCCGGTTGAGGTCCTATAGAACCCCTGCCAATCAAAGACTGGATATCGACACCAATCCGGATCTATACACACAGACGACAGCATCGGACATGAGTTTACTTCTTGGGGACATCTATGCCTGCGCGGAGGGCGGCGGGACGCTCCTGGCAGTCTTCCAGGGAGAGATTACACCGCAGGAGTGCAGCCGAATGTTGGATCTTCTCTCCGAAAATATCCTCGGAACTCTACTTAAAGCAGGAGTACCTGAAGGGACACGAGTTGCGCACAAACACGGTTGGCGGAGCTCCCCTTTGGATATGATTGGTGACGCTGGGATCGTGTTCAGTCCCGGGGGCGATTACGTGCTCTCAATATTCCTCTGGAATGAAACCGAGATGGTTTGGGAGCCCACGTCCAAGCTCATCGCCAATCTCTCGCGCGCGGCGTATAACTACTTCAATCCACCTATTAAATGACCGATTGGTCTGATCCTGAGTCCAATTCCCAATATGGGCCGTGTAAACTGGACAGTAATACTCCAGAATAGGATATTTGTTCAGACTGGCGGTGACGGTCAACACTGGAGACAGGTTCCCGATTCATGTATGTTTTGTGTGTATTATTCGCGGAGGAAACGAATGGCAAAAGGACGCATCGTCGTCGACGAGGAGCTCTGTAAGGGCTGCGAGTTGTGCATATCGGTCTGCCCGAAAAATGTGATAAAGATGGCCAATGACCGTTTCACCCCCCAGGGTTATCACCCGGCAGAACTCGTCGATCCTGACGAAGAGTGCACAGGCTGTGCGATTTGCTCGATCATCTGCCCGGACGCGGCGATAACTGTTTTTCGCATGGTTCCGGCTGATAAAATCAAATCGACTAAGCCCTAAGGAGGTCCGATAAAGTGGCAAAGGAATTGCTTAAAGGCAATGTTGCTTTCGCCGAAGCGGCGATACGCGCCGGCTGTGAGGCTTACTACGGTTACCCAATAACACCTCAAACAGAAGCTCTCGAGCATATGGCAAAGCGAATGCCGGAGCTTGGGCGCGTTTTTCTCCAGGCCGAGAGTGAGGTCGCGGCAATTAACATGGTCTACGGCGCCGCGTGCGCTGGCGTCAGGGTCATGTCTTCCTCCTCCAGCCCGGGCGTGAGCCTTATGATGGAAGGCTTGTCCTATATCGCTGGTTCTGAAGTTCCGGTCGTTCTTGTGGACATCATGAGGGGCGGTCCTGGTCTGGGGAATATCGCTCCCTCGCAAGGAGATTACAACCAGATCGTCAAGGGGGGCGGACATGGCGATTATCGCGTCATCACTCTGGCACCGGCTACGATACAGGAGCTCATCGATCTGACGGTTGAGGCCTTCGACATCGCCGAGAAATACCGCTGCATCGTCGTAGTTCTTGCGGACGGCAGCATTGGGCAGATGATGGAGCCCGCAGAGCTGCCGCCGATGCAGGACGTGCGCAAGCGTGAAGATCGACCTGCGTGGTCGTTGACGGGTGCAAAGGACCGTGATCCGCGTGTGATCACTTCGATCTACATCGATCCATTCGAAGAGGAAGTCTTCAATCTCAAGCTCGTTGAAAAGCAAAAGGAGATCGAGGCGAATGAAGTGCGATTTCGTTCTCTGCATCTGGAAGATGCGGAAATTGCCGTCGTCGCCTATGGGACCGCGGGGCGAATTGCCCAATCTTCTGTGAAGCAAGCGCGTGACGAGGGAATCAAGGTTGGCCTGCTGCGCCCGATCTCACTCTATCCATTCCCTTACGATGAAATTGGGAAAGTTGCAGATCAGGTTAAACGGATCCTGGTAGTTGAGATGAGCGGTGGGCAAATGCTCGATGATGTCCGTCTTGCGGTTAATGGCAAAGTCCCGGTCGATTTCTACGGGCGGATGGGGGGGATGGTCCCCCTCCCGGATGAGGTTTTCGAGCAGATCCAAGAACTCAATGAAAAGGCGAACGCCTAGCCTGGTTTGGAGGCTTTTTAATGACCGATAAGAAAATGGCGGAAGCTCTAATTTTCAGTAAGCCGGAAAGTTTGACTGACGTCCCAACACACTACTGCCCAGGGTGCACACACGGTGTAGCCCACCGCCTTATCGCCGAAGTCATTGATGAGATGGGTGTGCGTGAGAATACGGTTGGCATTGCACCGGTTGGCTGTTCCGTCTTTGCCTACAATTATTTCAACATGGATTTTGCCGAGGCTGCCCATGGGCGTGCACCGGCTATGGCGACAGGGTTTAAACGTGTGAATCCGGATATGAACGTTTTTACTTACCAGGGGGATGGGGATCTAGCCTCCATCGGTGCAGCCGAGATCCTGCACGCTGCGGGACGCGGCGAGATGATCACGGTGATATTCATTAATAATGCGATTTATGGGATGACCGGCGGACAGATGGCGCCGACAACGCTTCCCGGTCAGAAGACGACATCATCGCCGCTTGGCCGCGATATTGAGACCCATGGTTTTCCGCTGAAGATGTGTGAAATCCTGTCGCAATTGGATGGATCTGCGTACATCGTCCGCCGGAGCTTGCATGATGCAGCGAACATCCGTAAAGCGAAGAAGGCAGTCAGGCAGGCTTTTGAAGTGCAGCGCCAGGGACTGGGCTTCTCGATGGTGGAACTGCTGTCGAACTGCCCAACGAACTGGAGGATGACTGCGAAAGAATCACTCGTATGGATCGGTGAGCACATGGTTCCGGTATTCCCCATCGGTGATTTCAAAGTCCATCCAGCCATTGTTGAAAGCAAGAAGGGATAGCAACATTATGCAGATAGAGATCATCATTTCTGGCTTTGGCGGCCAGGGAGCGCTCTTCGCCGGACAATTACTGGCCTACACGGGATTGGATAACGACTTGCATGTAACCTGGTTCCCATCCTATGGTCCTGAGATGCGCGGCGGCACCGCACATTGTGTTGTCATCATCAGTGATGACGAGATCGGCGCGCCGATCGTAAGGAATCCCGCAGCCGTCATTGTGATGAACATCCCCTCCTTGGAACGATACGAACCGCTCGTCCGGCCGGGCGGGGTGCTCGTTGTGAATACCTCGCTCGTAGATCGCAATCCGGAACGCGAGGATATTAGCGTTGTTCTCGTCCCTGCAAATGAGATCGCCGAAGAGCTCGGCAGCCTGCGGCTGGCCAACCTGGTCCTTCTTGGTGCGCTTCTCGACAGACTGGATGTACTCTCAATAGAGCAGGTTGGTGAAGGTTTGAAGGAACACATCCCCGCTCATCGCCGGAACTTGCTCGACTTGAATCTCGAAGCGCTGCGCCGGGGGGCAAAACTGAGCAAAGCGCAACTGGAGCCTGCTTGAGTTGGCGTAGTTAGTACACATTGAGAATGAAAAGGGCTGTTTGAAAAGCAAAATCAAACAGCCCTTTTGCTTAAGCTGAATATCGAATTAAAAGCAGTGGTTCAAGAGGTAATCTTCGCCCCACACTGGGAACATTTTTTTGCCCCCGCCGTGAGGATATAGCCGCACTCGCCACAGGCGATGGGTTGATTCGGACCCAGGGGGGCGCCGCAGGCCACACAGTGCGGCGCGCCTACAGGATTGGCTGTACGACAGTATTCACAGGACAGCCGGCGCAGTCTCTCCGAGAGATTGTAGGAAAGACCGAGGGATTCAGCGGTTTGAGTAATTGTCTGCCAGATGCGGGTTGTGAGCTGCAGGGAGGTGATATCCTGGGCGAGGTCGTCTATTCGATGCGCCAGCGACCAGGGACTGCGCAGCGCCATGAGAGCTGTCATACCCAGGCTGGCGGCGACGCCAATCCAAGCCTGCTGTCCTAGCTGGACATGGACGCCATCCTCCACCTTGTTCAAGTGGATTGTGATTGCCGTTCGCCCGCCGGAGGTATTCCAGCGTGGGGTGGCGATCTGGACAATGCGCTGCTTGCCGCTGCCGATTTTCTTCGCTTCAAGGTTGCCCTGGTTGAATTCGGCGACGAGCGCATCGGCGAAATCAGAGGGGCTGACAGGTCCATGGAAGGTCTTCTTTCCCATGGGTTTATTTTGTAAAAATTGGTTCATTCGCATCGCCTTTCGTGCGTGTAGTATAATCCGCCGGCATTCAACCTGTAAAGTATGGAGCACTTGTTTGAAGTTTTTTGCGTGGCTTATGATCCTCGGCTCGGCACTGCTCTTGCTCAGCTCAGCATCGGTAGCAGGAGCCTCGCCGCACGCCCAGGATGCGACCGTAACAGGAACGCCAGAAGGGCCTACGATACTCGTTCCCGAGCAGGTTAATGTTCGCACTGGACCCAGCACCGATTACGAAAAAGTCGGCGTGTTGATTGGCGGTCAGCGAGCACCTGCGCTGGGTAGGTCACCGGGGGGAGAATGGATCCAGATTTTCTATCCCGGCGTCCCTGGCAATCTGGCCTGGGTATACGCTCCATTTGTTGTCTTGGATGCGGATCAGCGCTTGCTGCCGATCATCGAGCCGCCTCCTACGCCGACGCCGCGGGTCACGGCGACGATCGATCCCACCCTGGCTGCCCAGTTCAATATTGGTGGGGCGCCGCCCACGCGCCTGCCAACCTTCACGCCCGCAGAGCCTGTTGTACAGCCGACATTCGATGAGACGCAAGCGGATCTATCCGGTGGGTTTCCACCCATCCTGGCCATTCTTGGTTTGCTCGTTGTCGGTCTTTTTGGCACGGTCATCTCCGTACTGCGCGGGGGTTAAGTTTCACTTCCGGCCCTTTTCGTTTCCATAAGCTTTTTCAACTCATGCGAATAGTCGCTGCAGTCCTGAGGGGCTGTCTATAACTCTACGATAAGGCAGAGCTCATTATCCTGAAGACCTTCGTGCGTTGAGGGGATTGAATCCTCTTGAAGTCCATATGTTACCGATGTAAAGTATAAGAGACATAACGGGGAAGGGGGGAGAGATCCGTACTCAAAGGTTTGCTTTTAATCCAAAAGAGGGTGTATAGGCGTCTTTTTATCCACATATCACACGCTGGCACGGAATATGTCGATTTTATGCTGTGTTCAAGCTCATTTGGGGTGGATATCCAGAATTATTTCTTGATATTCACTAGTTGGGCGCATTTTAGCGGGAGAGATATCATGGATAAGCCTGTAAAAGAACTAATCGACAATCTAGGATCAACCGACGATAGAATCCGGTTTAGTGCACTACAAAGCATATTGGAGCTAACAGAAAGCCAGGTCGATTGGGTTTATGACGTTTGGGATGATCTATTCGAGAAACTGGACCATGAGAATTCTTTTCAGAGATCGATCGCCATAATGTTGTTGTGCAATCTAGCCAAGAGCGATACAGAGGATCGTCTGGCTGATTCCCTAGATCTCTTGTTGGCTCACACTAAAGATGACAAGTTCATCACCTCGAGACAATGCATCCAGAGTGTTTGGAAGGTAGCAACAACGAGTGATCGAAGCAGGGTAGAGGTACTCGCTCATCTTGAAAGGCGATTTGAAGAATGCTTTGAGGAAAGGCATTACAACCTAATACGCCAAGACATCATTCAATCACTAAAGCATCTATATGAAGAGGAAAAAGACGACACACTCTTGACAAGGGCACAAGAGCTGATATTAGAAGAGAAGGAAGGAAAGTATCGAAAAAAGTATGAGGCCATTCTCAAGGCTATATGATTTGTGGGCGAGAAATGCGCCCAACCATTCGCCAGACCGTGTGAAAAGCAGCCAAAAGGCCACGAATTCTCAACTCTAGTAGCGAGTATCGACGTATTCCAATAGATTGACCGCCGAAACTGATGAAAGACAAAAAAAGCCCTGGATCACCCCAGGGCTTC
>DAOUEQ010000044.1:0-3065 GCA_034430395.1 Anaerolineales bacterium
TATCGATCGGCCCATCATAGATCGCTTCTAGCACAGCCCGCGCCTCTGCACCTGCCTCTCCATAAAGATAGGCATCACTGTAAATAAACAGGGATTCAGGTTCACGATCAAGGCATACGACGAGCGTCTTCGGCGGTGGCGGTAGCGGAGTTGGGCCAATCACCGCCGGCGTTTCAATCGCGGTAAGCGCTGGCGGTAAGGGGATGTCGACGGATGCAGGAGCACGACAGCCCGCGAGTAAGCCTGCGATAGAGAATGCGAAACTCCAGAGAAGCAACCGAGGCCCCCATAAACTCACCTTTCTATAGCTTTCCCCCAATGCTTTCATTTCGAGTCCTCCTCTTCAGCTCGTATTAAATCATCCAGTATGTCTCTCTCTTCATCTGTCAAGCGGGTTTGGTCAAGAAGCTCAGGTCGTCTTTGAAAGGTACGGAGCAGAGATTGTTCTTTGCGCCAGCGCGCAATACGAGCGTGGTCGCCGGAGCGCAGAACTTCAGGCACTTCCCAACCACGGAATATACGCGGTCTGGTGTAATGTGGATGCTCAAGCAAACTGTTGGTATGAGAATCCTTCTCCGTCGCCTCAGAATCCCCCAGGACACCTGGCAGCAAGCGGCTTACCGAGTCGATTAGAACCATCGCCGGCAATTCACCACCAGACAGGACGTAATCCCCGATGGAGATCTCATTTGTCGCTAAATGCTCCCGTATGCGTTCATCGACGCCTTCATATCGACCGCAGATCAATGCAATGCGCTCGCTCCCGGCTAGCTCCCGCGCTGTTGCTTGATCGAAAACTCGGCCTTGAGGTGTGAGCAGGATCACAGGAACCTCACCCCGCGGGTCTCCGAGTATAGATTCAACGGCCGCGAAAATCGGTTCAGGCTTCATCACCATACCGCCGCCGCCACTGTACGGTTCGTCGTCGGTCGTGTGGTGACGATCGGTTGTGTAATCGCGTAAATGGTGCAGATACACTTCAATCCGGCGTGATTCCTGGGCTTTGCCCAGGATGCCGGCTTGTAGATAATCCTCCATCACCTCTGGAAACAACGTGAATACATCGAATCGCATTTGAATTGAACCTTATCGCAACTTTGTCCTAATTAACCATGTGCAGCTATAGGATATCTCCCTTTTCATTGATAGTAGAACGCTTGCAGTGTCTACGCTGATTATAATCATCTCTATGAAGACATCCAAAATATTCCTGTGCAAAATAGCGTTTCGGTTTGCTATTAAATAATGCTCAGGTATGTCATGCTGGGTGGAGCGAAGCATCACGGGGTGCGGTAAATTCCAATAGTTAAGTATTATGGGGAAACGCTTGGATTAAGACACTCCTCCACCCACCGCACCAGGACTTGCTCAGTCGCTTTAAAGCCCAACGGTGGAAGATCGCCAGGCTCGAAGAAACCGACTTCGTCCGCGTCATCACCTGCAGCCAACTCACCTCCCATGATCCGGGCTCGATAGAAAATCACAATGCTCGCGCCGCGCGGGTGTTCTGCCCCATAAACCACATCCACAAGATCGACGATTTCGACGTCCAGCCCGGTCTCCTCCAAACATTCCCGGACCGCGGTGGAGCGGGGATCTTCCGGCCCATCAACAAAGCCAGCGGGAAGAGTCCACTTCCCCTGCATCGGGACATTGATTCGCCTCACCAACAACACCTTCCCATCGCTCTCAACGAGGACACCTGCCGCGACTTTCGGGTCGCGAAAGTGAATGTGCCCACATGCAGGGCAGGTCGGGCGAATCTCGCCGAACGATTCGCGGTCTTCCACTTCTGTGCCACAAAAAGGACAAAAGCGGACGGGGAAAACCTCATTCATGTGCGTTTGTATCGAATCCAGAGAGTTAAGCTGCCGAGAATCACGACGAGGGCGCCAAAACTAATTTCAAGCACGCGCAGGATGGGAACAGGAGCAGGGCTCCAACGTTCTGCTGTTTCTTGCGCATATGCCAGGTCAACATCGCCAGGCGGCTCTGCGTCAGATTCCTGGGTTTCTGCCACGGCGTTCATACTTTCGGTTGGAGGTGTTTCCGCATGTTCGTCTGTGGAAGGCTCAGCTGGCTGTTCGACAGCGCCCTCTCCAGCGACCGTCTCCCCTCCAACCGCCTTTTCAGCCATTGGTTGGGGTGAGGGTGAAGTCGCCGCACGAAGTGCTTCCTCGGGTTCTTCCTGGGCTCCGATCGCCGGTGGTGCAAGGATCCCGCTAATTTCCTCTTCCGCCAACACATCAGCTCCATCGCGTTGATCATCCGTCTGAGCAAAGGTTTCCGAGACCCCGAGTTCAGGCTCGGCTTGGGGAGCGGCGACAAGAGCTTCTTCTGCCGCGTCGCTCATCACTGCCGCTCGCGAAGCCATGGATAACTGCCCTGTAAATGTATCCAATCCCACCAGCGCAACGAAGACAACAGCGGCCAGCGCCGTCGCGAATTGGAAGACGGGATATGCACGAGATCGAGAACGAATCCCTGCGGTCTCAGGGGTCAATGTGAAGCTGCGGGGCAGCGGAGCTTCCGGAAGTGATCCCAGCTGCTGTACAACAGCTTTCATCTCGTCAAGCGCCCGCTTCAATCCCGGTTCATGCTCCAGGCGCGAGAGTAAGCGAGCAAGAGCGCGCTCCGACAACTCGCCATCGAGATATGCCGACAATAGTTCAAGATCACGGGCAGGAAGATGGTTTAATTCCTTCATCAAATCGTCTCATCATCCAGACGAAACCTGGATGGTAAAAGTTCCCCTCGACGATTCAAGCATTCACGCAACCTCCCGCGCGCACGCGCCAACCGGCTCTTCACAGTCCCAATGGGCTTACTTATCACTCGCGCTGCTTCCTTGTAATCAAACCCCTGGACATCTACTAACACCGCAACCGCTTTAAAATCAGGCGGTAGCTCATCAAGACATTGTTCGATAGCAGCACGTAACTCAGACCGCTCAACCTCCTGCTCGGGCTTCTTGCTCTCATGTGAGAAGGATGTCCCGGTTTCCACGGTCAATCGATCGCCATCATCGGAAAGCTCATCCAGTGAGGATGCGGGGCGACGCTTCC
>DAOUEQ010000045.1:0-2300 GCA_034430395.1 Anaerolineales bacterium
GGCTTTGAAGCCTGGCGAGCGATTCCCAGTAAAGAGGCGCGGCGGTTTGTTGTCCAGGGTCCAGCACTGCGCTGCTCCCCCCTTAATGGCATCGATTACACGCTCCGGATCGACGCCGGTTTTCTCTGCCAGTAAGAGAAGCTCTCCCATTGCCACCATTTGAGCTGCGACCATGATTTGGTTACATGCCTTCGCTACCTGTCCGGCGCCGCTCTCGCCGACATAGGTGATCGTCTTCCCCATTGCATCGAAGATAGGCCTGGCTTCCTCGAATACGGTTTCGGATCCTCCGACCATAATCGCCAGTGTCCCTGCCTTCGCGCCGATATCACCGCCTGAAACAGGTGCATCCAGCGCGTGCGCTCCCCGCTCTGCCAGTGCCGCCGCGATCTTGCGCGCCGTCTCCGGTTTGATCGTGCTGTTGTCGATATAGATCATCCCCTCATGGCAGCCCTTAATGATCCCATTCTCCCCGAAGATGACTTGCTCGACGTCCGGTGTGTCAGGCAGATTCGTGAAAACGACATCGCTCGCCTCAGCGATTGCTCGGGGTGAATCAGCGCGTTCGGCGCCCTCGTTTACTAGCTCCTCGACTGCCGCCTGGCTGCGGTTATGTACGATAAGTGGAAAACCAGCCTTCATCAAGTTCCTGGCGATAGGTTTTCCCATTAAACCTAAACCGATGTATCCAATCCGTTTTACCATCTCACCCTCCTCGACTACATATTAATAATTGGTTTTCTGTAACTGCATGGCTATTTCACTCTGAGCGACCGCGGGGAGCGAAGAATCCCGGCTTCGTATATATAAAGACACAGTGGTTAAAGGAGAATCCTCGTCGCTCCGCTCCTCAGCATGACAGTATGCAGGAACCTGTTGTGCTGAATGAAGTGAAGGATCTCTTTCTTCGGTTAGCAGGATGCTTCTTGCCAGCGGCGAGATTTTTCGTCGCTCTCAACTCTACCAATGATTGATTGAGTTAATATCTAATTTCACCCCTCATCAATACTTTCGGAGGGGGTTGCATCTTCAGCCTTCCCCTTTACTTGGGTCTCAAGCTTTTGGTTGATGGTCCGCAGGAGACTCACCATTTCGTCGTTAATCTTCTTGCCAACCTCGCCGCTCTGGATTCTATCGCCGAAATCGTCCACCTCTTCACGCACCCGCTGCACCCCCGGACTTTCAACGATCTCATCTCCTAAACGTGTAAAGGCTGCCCCTAATTCGATTAGGCCGTCATGGATCTCTTTGCTTATCCGTTTCCTCTCCTCGCTCTCCCAAGCACCGTGAACCGCCTGGCGGATGTTCTCGCCGAGCTTCTCGAACTCATTTCGAATTTCATCCTTTGGTTGCTTCTCTTCCGTCATCATCATCTCTCCATTCACGACTTTGATACTTACACGGACTATGTTATGAATCTTTCATCCAACTGGTTTTTTCAACGAGTGATATTTACGAGCGTAAACACTCGCCCAGCGCAGCCAGCAACAGGGTCACATTCTCCAGCCGAGAGGAATACCCCATTAACCCTATACGCCAGACCTTTCCTTTAAGCTCCCCCAACCCGCCCGCAATTTCGATGTTGTAATCCTTCATCAACCGGCTTTGTATCTGGGCGCCGTCGACCCCGTCGGGGATACATACAGTCGTCAGAGATGGGAGACGATTGGCGAGGGGGACATGGAGCTCCAGTCCTAGGGTCTCCAGCCCTTGCCATAAGACCTCCGCATTCCTGCGGTGCCGTTCCCAACGCACTTCAAGCCCCTCCTCTGCAATGATGCGCAGCCCCTCGTAGAGCGCGAAGTTGGCGCTAATCGGAGCCGTATGATGGTAGGTTCTTTCGCTACCCCAATACTTCTGGATCATCGTCAAATCGAGGTACCAATTCGCGACCTGCCCCTTACGCTCGGAAAGAACCTGTTCGGCACGCGGTGATAGCGTGATCGGTCCCAGACCGGGAGGGCAGCTCAAGCACTTCTGACTACCGCTGTAGCAGACATCGATCCCGATCTCATCCACCTGAACGGGAATACCTCCCAAGGACGTCACCGCGTCGACCAGCAATAGACCGCCATTCTCATGAACAACACGGGAGATGTCTTTAAGTGGCTGCATAGCGCCCGTCGATGTTTCGGCGTGCACGATCGCTACGATTTTGGCGGGTTTCTCGGCAAGTGCATCTCGCACTTCGTCTGCTGTGAAAACCTCACCCCATGAACGTTCGAGCGTGCGGATCTCGGCGCCATATCGCTGAGCCATATCCACGAGACGTAGCCCGAAATAGCCGTTGATGCAGATGA
>DAOUEQ010000046.1:0-5241 GCA_034430395.1 Anaerolineales bacterium
ATCACGACCTATCTGCCTATGTTTCTCATCGACGAAGGAGCGAGCCTTTGGCTGTCTGGCGCGGCTTTGACTGCGTTGGAGGCAGCCGGCGTTGTGGGGGCGATTGTTGGCGGTTCTATCAGCGATAAGGTTGGACGCAAAGTGATCCTATTAATCTCAATGGTTTGTACACCCATTCTAGCACTCGCTTTCCTGCGAACGAGTGGGTTAGCACACGCGATACTGTTGCCAGCCATCGGCTTTTTCGCGCTGTCGACGACACCGGTGATCATGGCGTGGGTGCAGGAGAGCTATCTGGAGAATCGCGCCCTGGCGAACGGCATCTATATGGCAATGAGCTTTATCATCAGCGCTGTTGTGGTTGTCATTTTGGGAAGGGTGGGGGATTTGGTCGGCCTACGGCAGGGTTTTCAGTACAGTGCGATCGTCATGCTGCTTGGGATTCCTCTAGTCTTATTGCTCCCGTACCAAAATAAGCGTACATAGTCCATGATCAGGTAGATCGAAGGAATAGAATTTTCCCAGTGGAGAAAGTATATGACGTTATTTGAAGCCCTTAAGAAACGACGCCTCGGTCAAACCGATATAGAGATCACGCCCATCGGATTGGGTGTAATGCAATTCGCTGGCGGCGAAGGCATATTCGGAATGATGTTCCCTGAAATCTCCCAGGAGATGATGAACGGGATCATAAAAGCTGCTTTGGATGGCGGCATCAACTGGTTCGACACCGCGGAGATTTACGGTCGCGGACGCTCGGAGCAGGGGTTGGCAAATGCTTTACGCACTGCCGAGATAGAAGATGATGAAGTCATCGTTGCCACCAAGTGGCTCCCGATGTTCAGGACAGCGCGTAATATCTCCCGCACGATCAGTGACCGCATCCACTTTCTAAATGGATATTCCATCGACCTCTATATGGTTCATCAGCCCTGGGGTTTCTCCCCTCCAGAGGCGGAGATGGATGCCATGGCTGATCTGGTGCAGGCGGGTAAGGTTCGCTCGATTGGTGTGAGCAATTTCAATGAGGAACAGATGCGACGCGCTCATGCGGCATTGCAAAAACGCGGGCTGATGTTGGCAGCAAATCAGGTGCAGTACAGCCTGCTTCATCGGAAGATCGAAACTAACGGTGTGTTGGCTGCAGCGAAGGAATTAGGGATTACCATCACCGCCTGGTCGCCGCTTGCGTCGGGTTTACTGACGGGTAAGTTTCATAAGGACCCAGAAATCCTTAGCCAAACTCCCTTCGGTCGAAGAATGCGCTTGAGACCCGGCATTGAACGCAGCCGTCCCTTAATCCAGGCCTTGGATGAAATCGCCGCTAAGCACGATGCCACTCCCGCTCAAGTTGCGTTGAACTGGCTGATCAACTTTCATGGGGAAACCGTCGTCGCCATCCCGGGGGCATCAAAGGTCCATCAAGCAGAGGAGAGTGCGGGATCAATGAAGTTCAGGTTATCGGATGCGGACATGGCTCGGCTTGATGAACTATCAAGCGAGTTTAGATAGCCCAATAGATTTCTCCCGCCCCTAGACCTTCAAAGTGTATTCCTATCCTCGCTGTGGATGAGTCCCAGAGCGAACGGAGGAACCGAAGTCACCAATGGATGATTATCCTACTGGCACTGAACTTGCATTAGTAGGTGGGGGCACAACGAACTTCAGTGTTCCGGGTTTAATAGATTGATACGTAGGTCCTCAGGATCGTGTAAGAATATGTAAAGGAGCATAGAGATGTCCGAAGATAAAACCAAGTTGCTCAACCTGATGCGCTTTTGGCTGTTTGGAACTTTTATCATTGTGTGGGCAGCGATCACGCTCTACATTGGTCTATTCACAAACCGGAATTGGCTTTTGGCTTTACGCGCAGGACTGCCAATATGGGGTACCGTAGGTGTGTTATGCATCGTATTTTATTTTGGTTATAAGATGTGGCAAGGGCGTAAGACGAATTAGGTGTTTTAACACACAAGTTGTCGTTTCTTTCAGCTTTACGCGCATTCCTGCAAGACGGGAATAAAAAACAACAGGAGACCTTATTACGGGCCTGCAGAGTATTTAATGCAGGCCCGCCGATTATTATGTCGAGTCAGAGATCGATTTGAACCCTGAGCAATTTTGAGAGTAAAGCAAGTAGAGAAAAGGATGATGCCTTGTCCGATATGCATCCACACTGTATGAATTTATCCGGACCCGCTTACCTTGAAGGGATGCGAAATAATGAAGATTTTAAATCCCATGATGGTCAACTTGACTATGATCCTAATGCTATCTAGCGCATGTGCTGCCACTGAGCCATCGCCGACCACGTCGCCACCACCCACGAAAGCTACCCCCACACAAACACCCCAACCAACGGAGATCCCGGGCACTAGCGTGCGTCTGACAATCCTGTACGACAACACAACCGAAGATCCTCGGCTGACTGTCGAGTGGGGTTTCTCGGCTCTGGTCGAATATATGGGCCATACAGTCCTTTTCGACACGGGACTGGATGGGCCGTCCTTGTTGGGGAATATGGAAGTGCTGGGAGTCAACCCGGAGGTGATTGAAGTTGTCGTGCTCTCACACGAGCATGGGGATCATACAGGTGGATTGAAGGATCTGCTTATGACAGGAATTCGACCTGATATTTATATCCCTGCAGCGATGGCCGGCTCGGTCACCCAGGATCAGCGTGAACAGTACACGATCATCGAGGTCTCGGATCCTGTGGAAATCATCCCGGGGATATTTTCCACGGGCGAGCTCAGCGGGTCCGTGCCTGAGCAAGGGCTGGTAGTGGAGACCTCCGAAGGCATCGTCGTCATCACGGGCTGCGCGCATCCGGGGATCGTGAGGATGGTACAGGAGGCGAGCGAGATTGTGGATGGTGAGATCGCCCTTGTGATCGGCGGTTTCCATCTTGGTGGTTACAACTCAAGTTACATTGATACGATCATCGCCGATTTCCGCAGGATGGGCGTTAAGCAGGTCACACCGACTCACTGCACTGGCGAAGAACAGATTGCCCAAATAGGTGAAGCCTACGGCGAGGATTACATCCCCGGAGGTGCGGGCCGCGTGATTGTCATCGGGGATGCTGCCCCCTAGAAGGAAATCCGAATCCTGGAATACACATCTCCAATCGATTGAAACCATGATTCGAGAGTAGGAAAGCATAGGGGCAGGGCATAAAGGTTAGCACCTATAGTTGAGTTGACTTATGCGCAGGGGCACGGCGGCGCCGTGCCCCTTATCTGGTAAACATTGCTTATATAAATATGGAATGGGCCGACCCATGGGTCGGCCCCTAATTTTATAAATGATGGACTTGTCCATAGCTACTTTATGGGAAGCCCCTTAATCATCCATTTTATTGTGCAGTTATGGCTCGATGGCCTCAACCACCAACTCCATGATGTCTTTGACTTCGATTTGATCGTCCAGAGCAAGCGTCTTAACGGCATCGTCGAGCATGTTAAGGCAGAAGGGACAGGCTGTTGCCAGGATCTGCGCTCCTGTGCTGACCGCCTCACGCACTCGCTCATGGGACAGGTGAGCCCCCGAGGCATGCCCCTCAAACCACATTCGACCACCGCCACCACCGCAGCATAGGCTTTGCTTGCGGCTGCGCTTCATCTCGATCAACTCGACGCCTGGTATGTTCTGGAGAATGGCTCGCGGTTCGTCGAAGACGTTGTTTTGGATGCCCAGGTAGCAGGGATCGTGATAGGTGACACGCTTGTTAACCTCGCCCTTAAATTCAAGCTGCCCATCTGCGATCAAACGGGCAACATATTGTGTGTAGTGCTCTGCATTGAGGTTGAGGTCGGGATAGTGATTGTTGTAGACGTCAAAACAATGTGGCGAGGCTGTGATGATCTCCTGGGTCTGGGATTTATTTAACGACTCCGTCAATTCCTCGGCCATCATCTCAAACAATCCCATCTCTCCGATGCGCTGCATCTCACTTCCGCAGCAAACCTCCTCACTGCCCAGCGTGCCGAGATTGACCCCAGCCGCCTCCATCGCCGTTACCATCGCCTGGGCGATCTTCTGCGCCCGCGGGTCGTAGCAGGCTAAGCAGCAAACAAAGTAAAGTGCATCAACCGGATCTGCTAATCCATCCTGAAGAGGCAGGTCCTCTGCCCATGCAAGGCGGTCTGCGTGCGCCATCTCGAATGGGTTTTTGTTGCGGAATGTGCTGGTCAAGGCAACACCAAGAGTCCGCGGGACTTTGCCCTCTTCAACGAGCAAGCTGCGCAATGTTTTTGCAACTTGGCCAGGCTCTAAATCCTTAGGGCACTGTGTCACACACATATAGCAGGTCGTGCAGTCCCAGAGGGTTTCGATGTCTGCCATATGTACATCGTGATTGCTGTCGCGTGAGTCTGACACCCGTAAAAATGCTTTTAACATAGCATGTGGACCGACGAAACCCTTGTCAATGCTGATGACCGGGCAAGCCGAGTAGCAAGCACCGCAATTGATGCATCTTTCCGCGTTGTTCAGCGAGCTGACTTCCTCCGGGCTGATGCGGATTTCCTTCTCTGGTATGTCATCCGGGGGGATTAACCACGGTTTAATTCGTTGGTATTGCTCCCAAAAGCTACTGCGATCAGTGACCAGGTCCTTGATGACAGGCACATAGGATAGAGGCCGGATCGTCACCAACCCATCCTCATCTACATGATCTGTGAGCGTTGATTCGCAGGCCAACATGTTCGTGCCGTTGATGTTCATCGTGCAGCTGCCGCAGATCCCATGGCGGCAAGAACGCCGAAAGGTGAGGCTGCCATCCTGCTCTTCTTTGATCTCGAGCAAGGCATCCAGGATGGTCTTTCCGGGTATCAGTTCCACCTGCAGCTCTTCAAATGCGGGTTTCTCGTCAACGTCGGGGTTAAAGCGTTCAATACGTAAAGTTGCTGTTTTGGTGTGTCCATTGCCTGACATGATGATGAGCGCTCCTAACGATCCAATTGGCTAATACTTGCGTTCTTGAGGCGGATTCTTATCCCAATTGATGTTTACGTCCTTGTGGCTCAAGATCGGTAACTCATCGCCGTTTTTATGTGCAATCGTATGCTTGAGCCAGTTATCGTCGTCCCGCTTAGGAAAATCAGTGCGGGAATGTGCCCCCCGGCTCTCGGTACGGGCCAGCGCGCCGGAGATGATCACCTCGCTGAAAGTGAGTAGATTTTCAGTTTCCAAGGCGTTCTGCATATCTGTGTTGAAGCGTTGGCTCCTGTCCATCAC
>DAOUEQ010000047.1:0-6119 GCA_034430395.1 Anaerolineales bacterium
CTGCGCTACCTGTTGTGGTATGGCTGATGCGCAACGCTGCGATTAGTGGCACATTGACCAATCGGGGCTTGTCCTACTTCCCAATGTCGAATGAGTTAATTACGGCTTTCCTGGGAACGATAAACGCTTGGTTCTTTCCGCTCAGGCTCGGGCTTCCCACACTCATCCGTGCGATCCTATCCACTGTTTTTGTATTTACTGTTGTAGGACTCTTTTTATCGCTCGAGGGGTTGAGAACCCGGAGGATGAGCTGGACGTATAAGAGCCCCTTGGGATTGCTGACATGGACGTTCTTGCTTTATATTCCAGCTTATATACTTATCCTTTTAGCCAACTCCATGTTTCTGGATGCGAGCACAAGCGCTGCTGGTGCCGCCCGTTACTTGGCGCCGCTTTTTGTATCGTTTGTCATCTTGTTGACATCCATGCTGGCTCGGTTAATGATCGAGGATCAGAAGAAGGGGAGGATCATCAGACTCATCCTGACTCTTATGGGGGTAGCCATCCTGACATCTTATAGTGTTCGAGCCGTTGATTTTGTACGCGATCCGGGCCTCGTTTATCGATATACGGATTCGAAACGAGCGATGCCGGAGGTGATTGAGACATTGGAGATGCTGGATCGATCACAAATGATCATCTCCAATGATATCGAGCTTGTTTATGTATTGGTGGATCGTCCGGCTTACGTTTTTCCAATTACGTTTGACCATTATCAACAGGTGTACCGAGAGGATCTAGAGGAACAAATGGAATTTGTGCGCGGCTTACTGAAAGATGGTGGAAGGATCATCTACTTTGGTGAGCTTGAGGGTGATAATCAATTGCTGCTTGACCAACTTGGAGCGGTTGAAGAACGATCATTCGAAGGTGCAACGCTTTACCGATTTGCGGACACGTAGGGAGGGGCTCAGCGAGATTAGAATCATTAGTCGGGATAAGCATCCTGAGGTTTTTTGAAGCTCAGGGCAAGGAAAAGACATTATGGACCAGACGCTACAGATGGAGAACGCGGGCTCAGAGCGGGGAGCACCCGATATATCAGTTGTCCTTCCCGTATTTAGTGAAGAAGAGGGGATTAAGACCTTAATCCCCTCAATTGTGACTGCACTTCAACAGTTGGGACGAGAGTTTGAGATCGTCGCCGTTGATGATGGTTCGCAAGATGAGTCACTCGCTGTGCTGCTCGAGCTCAGGCAGGACTTTCCACAGCTATTACGAGTTGCCCACCATCTGGTCAATCGTGGGAATGGCGCGGCGCTGCGCACAGGAATTGGTCTGGCTCGAGGAAGTATCATTGTAACGATGGACGCCGACGGTCAGCACGACCCTGAGGAAATTCCGACTCTGATCAAGGAGATCCCTCCTTACGACCTGATCATCGGAACTCGTACATCGATTTATCAGGGAAGTTGGTACCGGGGTCTAGCGAATTCACTCTACAATCGCTTTGCCAGCTGGCTTACGCGGGCGGATATTAAGGATCTCACATCGGGTTTTCGCGCAATGCGCCGGCAGGCAGTTCTTCACTTCCTGCCATTATTCCCCGATGGTTTTTCGGCCCCGACAACAACGACCATGGCCTTCTTGAAGGCTGGGTACAATGTCAAATTTACCCCTATCGATGTAAAACCGAGGCGATCTGGTATAAGTAAGATTCACTTATGGCACGACGGCGTACGTTTTATCATGATTATTCTACGCATGATTATGCTCTATGATCCCTTGCGCATTTTCTTGCCACTGGGTGTGCTTTCCTGCCTGTTAGGTATAGCTGCGTGGGTTGCCGGAATAGTTTTTGCGGCGCGATTGGTTTTTCCAAACTCGACGATCTTCCTCTTCTCAACTGCATTAACTACCTGGCTGTTGGGTTTAATTGCGTCACAGATTTCAAGCGGCCGCATTCACTCGTACGGTGATGAGTCTGTGGATGTCTATCAAGCCGATGAATTGCATCGGGAATAAACCAATGGTTTGGATCCTATTCATACCCCTAGAAGTCAGATTTCATTATCAATGTGGAATGCCCGTGATGGATTGGGGTGGACCACTTCACGAGCCCCGTTAGTGTATCCATGATGACTGTCCTTCTCATGCCGCTTTCATTGATCATGGTCTATCTCACGTTGACCAATACGTGGCCAGCATGGGTGTGGCGGACTGGTTTTTCGAGGAGTGTGGTGCTTCTGGGGGGCTATATGGTACTGAGTAATGAGATCCTTAGCCTCCTTGACAGGATCAACGCTCTAACCTTGTCCATCGTTTGGCTACTACCATCAGGGGCTCTGGCTTATTATCTTATTCATCTGAAGCGCAAAGGGTCATCGATCCGCTGGAATTTACCCGCGCTGCCTTCATCAGGATCAGATCGTGTCCTACTGTTGCTTCTGGTTTGTGTTCTGGTCATTACAGCGGTGGTTGCTTGGATCGCACCGCCGAACACATGGGATTCGCTCAATACACACATGAGCCGAGTCGCCCATTGGGCTCAAAATGGTTCTTTGAAACCCTTTGCAACGGGCATTGAAAAACAGAATTACTATCCCCCACTCCCGGCTATATCCATTCTACAATCCTACGTTTTAACGGGCGGGGATAAATTGGCGAATTTCTCCCAATGGTTCGCGATGTTGGCCAGCATCATCGTGGCATCCTTGATCGCAGCTCAGTTAGGGGCTTCGACAACCGGGCAGTTATTCGCCGGTGTTTTTATCGCAACGCTCCCAATGGGGATCGCCCAAGCCTCAAGCACGATGACAGATTACCTGGTTGTGATGTGGATGACCGTGGTTGCATCTGAAGCGATCATGTTGTCGCAAAACCGCCAAAACCGTAAACCTGTTGTGTTCATGGGTTTAGCTGCAGCATTGGCGATCAATACAAAACCAACAGCCTTTACTTACCTCCTGCCCTTTGCCATCTATGTTGCCTATGTGTTGCTACGCAGCCACCGCTTTCGAGAATTCTTGGGTAAAGTCATCCTGGTGATTTTCCTCGTGAGCCTCGTCAACATTGGTTACTTCGGTCGAAACTTTCAGGTTTATGGATCTCCCATGGGGACTGGTGGCGATGTCACCGTCCATAGGAATGAGATGATGAATCTGCGAGGACTTGTATCCAACACACTCAGGAACGCGGCGTTGCATGCGGGCTCACCTTTCAGAATCCTCAACCGAGGGATTTATTTTGTCCTGGACAGGATCCACAAGGGGCTTGGGCTCAGTCTGACAGATCCCAGAACGTCAGTGCATCCTGGGTTTGTTATCAGACCACCCGCAACGGACGAAGCAAAATCAGGAAATCCAATACATGCTCTTTTGATTCTTTTCGCGATTGCATACCTAATGCTGAAGCGAAAGGAAAGGAATTCTATTGTCCTCGTTTATTCCAGTTTGGTCGTCCTAACCTTCCTGCTGCTCAGCATCATATTTAAATTTTCGGTATTTGGGAGCCGATATCACCTGCCATTTTTTGTGCTCTTTGCACCAGTTGTTAGTGGCGCTCTCGAGAAGAGCTTGCCCAGGCGATTTGTCTTGGCATCGGGCATCCTGATTTTTGTGGCTAGTTGGAGTTGGTTAGTGAGGCTTCAAGAACGACCGTTAATGCCGGAAGACGGCGATGGTATGAGTATCCTTAATACATCAAGGGAAGAGCTGTATTTTGTTTTATCTCCAGGCTCTTACAAAGTCTACCAGGACCTTGTCCATCGCACTCAGGAGCAAGATTGCCGAGCGGTCGCCATCGCCCTGCGAGGCACCGCGGCTGAATACCCCTTTTGGGTGCTCATGGGTGCGCCGCGCGATGACCTGGAGATCGAGTGGATCGTTGCGGGAACACCTTCGGCGCAATTCCGTGACACACATTTCCAACCCTGCGTGGTAGTCTGTGATTCGAGCTGCCCTGCGGAGTGGGAGGACGTCCGTGGATTGCCTCTTGCTCACGAACGTGCGGATTTCCGGTTGTTCCTGCAAAACAGGCAGTAGCAGGCTTCTTACCTGTGAGTAGGTGTTGATAAGCGTAAATAGGAAGAGGAGGTTCGGAATCAAGAATGGATCAATTTGAGTTTAAGATGACACCGTGGGACGAATATGTACGCGAAGCAGATGATTTGTTCCAGCAATTATTTCCGATATGCCGGAGCATCACGGGCAATGGCGTTCGTGAGACACTATTGAGGCTTCAAGAAATGGCGCCGTTCGAGATCAAGGAAATCCCCTCAGGTACCGTCTGCTATGACTGGGTCGTTCCTGAGGAGTGGAATATACGAGCGGGATTCATCGAGGACTCAAAAGGTCGCCGAATCATCGACTTCGATGAGAACAACCTGCATGTCGTGAACTACAGTGTCCCAGTCGACAAGAAAGTCTCCTTTCAAGAACTGGAACAACATTTCCATTACCTGCCAGATTTACCCCAGGCCATCCCCTACAGGACTACATACTACAACCGAAATTGGGGTTTCTGCCTCTCGCACGAGCAATATCAACAACTAAACCGTAACGAGCAATATCATGTCTTTATCGATTCTACTCTGGAGGCGGGAAGCCTGACCTATGGAGAGACAATCATTCAAGGAACCTCGGGCCAGGAATTCCTCATCTCAACGTATTGCTGTCACCCATCTTTGGCGAATGACAATCTCTCGGGTCAAATCTTGTGGGCGCTGCTTCTGAGAGAGCTTCAAACCAGGAAAACCAGGCATTCGTATCGGTTCATCATTGTTCCAGAGACGATTGGAGCGATCGCGTATCTTTCTCAAAATGAAGAATCAATGCAGCGAAATGCAGGGGGATTTATCCCGACCACCGTGGCTGGTCCAGGGCAGTTTGGCTATAAGCAAACATTTCTTGGGAACCATCTTATCGATCGAGTGGTTCGACAGACGTTCCGCGAATTAAACATCCAGTACATCGAGTATCCATTTGATATCAATGGGAGTGATGAAGCGCATTACTCCGCTCCATTCTTCAGGATTCCCATCGGAACGATAAGTAAGGATAAGTATTATGAGTACGATTTCTACCACACCTCGCTGGACAACCTGGATTTTGTGAGTGCCGCAAATTTAGTCGAAAGCTTCAAGCTGTATCTATTGGCGATTGAAAAGCTCGAGATGAATAATGTTTACGAGTCGTTGAATCCCTATTCTGAGCCGATGTTGGGGAAGCGCGGTCTTTATCCAGAAGTGGGGGGCTCTATTAAACAGCCGGCGATGGATTTCGAGAAGAATCATCTAGAGCGGGAGTACCGGATATCACCGGAGGACATCATCTACGGGAATGAATTGGATACCATCCGCTGGCTGATGTTTTACAGTGATGGCTCGAACTCACTCTTAGATATCGCCGAGAAAACCAGCCTTCCCATGCGTCAGCTATCGGAAGTCGCATCAAAATTAGTCGATGAAGGATTGTTACGGTCCGCTCCCGAAAATCAGGAGGGAAAGCGGTGAAAATATTATGGATCGGCGGGAGTCATTCCCGGCATCTTTACTATATCAATACGCTCAGCAAGTACTTCTCCATTGCAGGAGGCATCATGGAGGTCCGGGAAGCGATGATTCCGCAACCTCCAGATGGAATCTCTGACCTTGATCGAGAAAATTTCATCCGGCACTTTAAGAATCGGGATCTTGCAGAGGAAAAGTATTTTGGATCTCAACCGATCCCCGATTTCCCCATATTGGAGGTCCGGAAGGGCAAGCTCAATGATGAAGCGAGTGTTGATTTTGTTAAGGATGTAAATCCAAACCTGGTTCTAATTTTTGGCTCCGGGTTAGTTAAAGAGCCGCTCTTTTCGGCATTGCCGGAAGATAAAATAAATTTGCACCTTGGATTATCGCCTAGATATCGCGGAGCCGCGACATTATTCTGGCCGTTCTATTTTATGGAACCAACCTACGCAGGCACGACATTCCACTACATTGTAGCTGAGCCCGATGCAGGCGAGATCATTCACCAGGTCGTTCCGCCACTCGATGCGGAAGATGGAATCCACGATGTTGCTTGTAAAGCGGTCATTCAATCAACGCAGGATGCGGTTCAACTACTTGAGATCTATCAGTCCGCGGGATCATGGAAGCGGCATAAGCAGCGCAGCACGGGTAAGAATTTCCTGAG
>DAOUEQ010000048.1:0-8737 GCA_034430395.1 Anaerolineales bacterium
ATGGGTATTCCGCCGGACGATACAAATGAAATCCAAGCATCGATTGCTTTTGAGGCGACGATCGCTGCGCTCTACACCGCGAACGCACCGCTCAATGGAGATGCAGATCCAGGGCAGATCCAGACGGCTGTAGCCGGGACGCTGAGCGCCTTAGAGACTCAAACTGAGAGCGAGCAAACCTCAACACCGACGCCAACATCATGGTCGCTTTTGGATCTTTTCCAGGGTGGGACTCACACGCCTACACCGACATCGACCTTCTGGTATTTCTTGACAAGCACGCCCACGAAGACTCCAGAGCAAGGTTCTGGCGGGGAGCCTCCTACGAGTACACCGACCCCCACCCCTGAAGATCCTCCGGAGCCGACTTCTCCTCCTGATCCATCTCCTGCCCCTACGTCGAAACCGGTGAATCCGAATGCCTGTAATTCCAACCCGAGCAATCCGAATTACTGTACACCCACACCCGGTGACTGAATCCGATACCTTAAACCCCGCTCTAGTTGAAGCCAGACGAATAGATACAATTTTTCCGTTCGCTGAGGCGCACGACCGATGTTATTGTTTCGTTGTGATTCTTGATAATGATCTTTCTCTGCAGACGATGATGGAGGGGGGCAAGATGTCCTGGGAAGATCGATTCATATATCACGATCCAGTTGTTGATCGGACCAGGAGCGGGGGTCTTCGAGCGGCTCGATGTGGGTGAAGACGGTCGCCGAGGGGATGAACTCGAGGATTTCAAGCTCGATTTTTTCCAGTAAGTCATGCCCTTTTTGAATGCTCCAATTGCCAGGAACTTGTATGTGCATGGAGATGAAGCTGCGCGATCCAGCCTGGCGTGTGCGCAGGGCGTGATACTTGGTTTTAGAGCCGCAGTTGCGCTCAAGAACAGCGCGGATCGCGGCGACCTCCTGCTCTGGAAGCGCGGTGTCAATCAAACCCAAAGCCGAACGTTTCAGGATCTTGTACCCATTGAAACCGATCCAGCCAGCGACGGTCAGCGCGATCAGGGGGTCAAGGATCTGCCACCCTGTCAGGCCAACGGCGCTTACCCCGATCAAGACACCCGCTGATGTCCACACGTCGGTCATCAGGTGCTGGCCATCCGCTTCGAGTGCGATGGAGCGCCTGCGTCGACCGATGCGGATCAAGATAAGAGCTGTGCCTAAGTTGATGACTGATGCTGCAGCGGAGATAAGCAGGCCCAAGCTTAAATGACCAATTGGCCGTGGATTGAGCAGCCTCTGGATGGCCATGACTGCGATCGAAATGGCCGCGAGTGCGATCAATCCCCCTTCAGCACCGCTGGAGAGATACTCCACTTTTTGGTGGCCGTAGGCATGATCCTCGTCAGGCGGTTGAGCGCTGATATGCAGCGCGGCGAGAGCTGTGAACGCTGCCGCCAAATTGATGCCGGATTCAAGTGCGTCGGATAATAAGCCCACGGATTGGGTGAGAAGATAACCAACAGCTTTTAATCCCATTGTGATTACGGCTGCGCCAAGCGAAAGCCAGGCGTATTTCTTGAGGGAGGAGCGATCGTTCATGCTGGGCATTGTATCAGCTCCATGAATCGGCAAGATGGCAGGACCGAATCCGGCCGTTCAGAGAAGTGAGAGAAGTCCAAACGTCAATAGCCCCGAAACGATTGTAAGCCAGGTGTTGCGTGTGCGCCATGCGACCAGCGCTGCGATTGACCCGGCGACGAGGCGGTGATTATCAAAGGATAGACGCAGGGCTCCATCGAGGAGCAGGAGATCCGGTGCGATCAACGCGGCCAGGACAGCGGGGGGGACATAGCGCAATCCGCGTTGGACCCATTCGGGCATTCGATCCGGTGGGATGAAAAGAAAGAAGCTGAGCCTGATCAGATATGTCACAACCATCCCGCCGAGGATGATGATCCAGAGTTCGATCCGGTTCATGCTGGATCCCCGTTCGCGTGCCCTGCTCTTGTTGAACGCATTTCCATTCCAAGGCCGACACCAATGCCGAGGACTGCAGGGATAAGCAAGCCTAGCTTGAAGGGGAGATTGGCGAGCACGATCGAAAAGGCGCCGGCTGCGCAGGCTGCAGTCCATGTAGGTCGATCGGTTAATGTAGGCAAGATCAGAGTCATGAAGGTCAATGGAAGTGCGAAATCAAGCCCTATCCCTGGAGGGATCAACGCACCAAGGGTGATGCCGAGGAATGTACTTAACTGCCATGCAGCCCAAAGCATGAGACCCGTCCCCAGGAAATACCAATGCGCCAACTCGGGGCTGCCTTTGCGATATCGCGCGGAGGCGACGATGAAAGCCTCGTCCGTGAGGAGCCAGGAGAGCGGGATCTTCCAAAGGTTAGAGAGGTGAAAGACGTGAGGCGCTATCGAAGCGCTGTAGAGCAAGTGGCGCAAGTTGACTACGAGGATGGTCAGGATTACTAAGAAGGGGGAGGCGGCTCCAGAGATAAGACTGACGGCGATGAACTGCGCGCTTCCGGCAAAGATGAATAGCGAGAAACTTTGCGCCTCAAATGGAGGAATGCCAGCTGAAACCGCCAAAGCGCCGAAGATAACCCCGAAGGGAAAGACGCCCAGCAGGATGGGGAGTTGATCGCGTGCGCCTCCCAGGAATTCAAGCCTCAGCTTAGAGAATGAACCAGCCCTTGAGTTAGAAGAACTCACGAGGATTTGAGGTAGGCAATGATGAGTCGGGTTGTTGCCCGCAGCGAGTCGATATGGGTACGTTCGTAGTTGTGAGAGGCGTCGATCCCGGGGCCCAGCAGCGCTACCCGCACATCTCCACCCGCTCGCCAGTACGCCTCGCCGTCAGATCCGTAGAAAGGGTATACGTCGGTTTGGTAAGGGATCTTAGCCGTTTGGGCGAGTTCTTCGAGTCTACGCGTGAGCTTATGGTGATAAGGCCCACCTCTATCCTTGGCACAGATCGTCACATGGAACTCATCCGCCGTCTGACCCTCACCCACTGGCGCCATATCGATGGCGACAAGCTCGAAAAGGTCGCTGGGCAAACCGGCTGCGGCTCCATGCCCTACTTCTTCATAATTGCTGATATGGAGTATTGTGCGTTGGGATGGTTTTTCATCAGCGCCGATCATGGCCTGCGCGGCGGTGAGCAAGCAGGCAACCCCGGCTTTGTCATCCAGATGGCGAGAGCGAATGAACCCGCTTGTTGTGGTCTCAACGCGAGGATCGAAAGCCACAAAATCCCCCACGCTTATCCCCAGATCCTCGGTTTCTCCCAGTGTGAGACTGCGCTCGTCGATCCGCACCTCCATCGTATCCCCGTCTCGAGGGGTGGTCCCAACCTCTTTGCCATGGATGTGTCCGGAGGCCTTCGTAAGAAGAATTGAGCCGCGGATGGTCCGTCCGGAGCGAGTGAGGATGATGCAGCCTTCACCTTCGATGGAATTCCAGGCATAACTTCCGAGTTGTGTGAGTTTTAAACGACCGTTTTGTTTAATTTCGCTCACCATAGCGCCGAGGGTGTCAACATGGGCGGTGAGGCCGCGGGGCTTGTCGTCGGCTTTTCCCGGCCACTCGGCAACCAGAGTGCCCTTAGGCGTTTGCCTGCACGCCAACCCGAGTTCCTCCAGTTTTATTTGTGTGAATTGGATCGCTGCTTCGGTGTAGCCGGTCGGGCTGGGGAAGTTGAGCAGCTGGACCAGAATATCCTGAAGGTAGGTCTCGTCGATGGAAATCTTCTTCGCCATATGTAGCACCTTTCTTTCTAAAGGGTGGATGAATCATACGCAGGGCGAGTTGTTTTAGCAATGTGAGTGAGGTGCGGGGCAACGCCGAGGCAAAGCTTCAGCCCGCGAGCTAAGCTGGCTTTGGATAGGATACCTAATGCAGGACAGCGAACTCGCTGCCCTGCCACGTTAATTGGGGGTTGAGGGGATGTCTTTTTCTCAGTGGTGAGTCAGGATTTGGGAGAGAAAGAGCTTCGTACGATCTTCTTGAGGGTTATTAAATATATCGTCCGGAGTTCCTGATTCGACGACAAGACCCTCGTCGAAGAAGAACATTCGGTCAGCAACTGCGCGCGCGAAACCCATCTCATGCGTGACCACGATCATGGTCATGCCGGACTTCGCGAGTTCGATCATGACATCTAACACTTCCTTAATCATCTCGGGGTCCAGGGCAGAAGTCGGCTCATCGAAGAGCATGATCTTGGGCTGCATGGCGAGGGCTCTCGCGATGGCTACTCTTTGTTGCTGCCCGCCTGATAGGTGTCCGGGAAATTTATCGGCTTGTTCGGGGATACCGACTCGTTCGAGCAGTTGCAGGGCAACCTCCTCCGCCTTATCTTTAGACCACTTACGTACCCAGATAGGGGCGAGGGTGATGTTCTGTAGCACGCTGAGGTGTGGGAAAAGGTTAAACAGCTGGAAAACCATTCCAATCTCACTACGGACGGTAGCGATATTGCGGACATCGTGAGTGAGCTCCATCCCATCGACGATGATCTGGCCGCGTTGATGCACTTCGATGCGGTTGATCGTACGGATGAAGGTTGATTTTCCCGAGCCGGAGGGCCCAAAAATCACAATAACTTCGCCCTTGTTTACCTCCATATTAATCCCTTTTAGGGCCTGGAAGTCCCCGAACCATTTTTCAACATCGCGGCAGATGATTATCGGATCGCTCATTATTTTCTCCGGTTAACGCTCACCGACGCCCAGCGTGGTTTCTAGCCGTCGGCTTGCGAATGACATGAGATAGCTAAATGCCCAGAAGACCGCGGCAACGAAGATGTAGACTTCGAATTGCAGTTGAAGAAATTCCACGTCGGATTGCAGGACGGACTTACCGATGTTGAGCAGTTCGTTGATCGCTACGATGATGGCCAGTGTAGTATCCTTGAAAAGGCTGATGAACTGCCCGACGATGGCAGGAATTACAGCCCGCAGGGCTTGGGGCAGGATGATAAGCCGCGTGGTTTGAAAATTAGTCAGACCGACGGCTTTGGCAGCTTCAATTTGTCCTGCAGGAACGGCTTGAAGTCCGCCGCGCACGTTTTCGGCTGTATATGCTGCGCTGAAGATGGTCATGCCAATGAGCGCGCGCACAAGCCGGTCAATCCTGAGTTCTGGTGGGAGGAAGAGAGCCAGGATAATCGATGACATAAAGAGGATGGTTACGAGTGGGACGCCGCGAATACCCTCGATAAAGCCAATGCTGAAGATCTTTAGAACAGGGAGCGAGGATCGGCGTCCAAGGGCTAAAAGGACTCCGAGGGGGAATGAGAGCAGAATTCCGCCAATAGCGAGAATGAGCGTCACCAGGAGACCTCCCCACATCGACGTCTCAACTGTGGGGAGCATCGTCCCTTCCCCTATTCCCCGAAGGAGGAAAGGGATAAGCAGGAATGAGATCAGCCAGCCGCCAAGGACCCAACTGCCCGTGACAAACTTTCTGGAGCCAAGCAGGTAGCCAAGGAAGGTTACCGGTAGATTGGTCAAGAGGAATACACTAACAGCCAGGCTGCCCAATTGACCGCCGGCAGGGATGATCCCCAGGATCGCAAGTCCGATCCCGAGCAGCAGGGCAAAAGAGCGCATGATACCCCGCCATTTACCCCAGCTCATGCCTGTCAGGAAAGACACCAGCAGCAGGCTCGCACCGACCCGCCATAGCTGATCCCTTGGATATTGACCTATGAGGTAGAGAATCGGATTGTGCGTGACCGGTCTCCAGTCGGCAGAGATGAAAGCCCACTCGAGTACAGCGCGCCCAACAAAGTAAACCAACCCCAAAGATAGCAGCGTGAGAACTGAATTAAACCAGTTGTTGAAGAGATTACGCCGCACCCAGGCGATTGGTTTTAACGCTGCTGGGGGGAGAACAATAGCGACGGCTGGTTTTGTGTTTCCTGCGTCGGTCACGTGGCTCTCTCACTTATCAGAATCTTGCGGTTGTATAGGTTCATGATTAATGACGTAATCAAGCTCAAAGCCAAGTACGTCACCATGACCATGCCGAAGACCGGCACAGCTCTGCCGGCTTGATTAATCATGATGCGCCCAACGTTAAAGACGTCTGCATAACCGATGGCTAAAGCAAGACTTGAGTTCTTCGTAAGATTCAGGAATTGGCTAATAAGTGGTGGAATAATGACACGCATGGCCTGGGGGATAATGACAAGCCCAAGAATTTGCATCGGCTTTAGCCCAACAGCTTTTGCAGCCTCCATTTGTCCGAAGTCAACAGCCTGGATCCCTGCCCGAACGACTTCAGCGATAAAGGCTGCAGTGTACATAACCAAGCCAACAAGCAGCGCGGTAAATTCAGGGGTGAGTCTTAGCCCGCCCGTAAAATTAAACCCTTCAAAAACAGGTGTATCAATCCAGAGCGGTTGCCAGGCCGAGAGCGCCAGACCCAGAACGGCGGATACGAGAATCACGGCCAAGCTCGCCCCGGCGAAGTATGTCGAGCGACCACTGCGCTCGCGCAGGCGCCGCAGGTAAACCCAGGTAATGATAGCCAGAATCAAACCAACCAGCAGGGAGACTGCAAAAACGCCTCCGGTCTCTGTTAGTCGAGGCCAGGATAAGTACAAGCCACGTTGATTTAAGTAGATGGGCCCCGGGAGTTCGAGACTTCCCTTTGCGGGAGGTAGTTTATTGAAGACAGCGAAGTACCAGATGAAAAGGAGTACAAGCAGAGGAATATTCCGGTGAAGCTCGATGTAGGCAAGAGCGATTTTGTTGACGATCCAATTGGTTGAGATGCGCGCCAGTCCTACTAGGGTGCCAAGAATGGTTGCCAGCAGAATGCCGATGATTGAAACTTTAAGCGTGTTGAGCAGCCCCACCAGGAAGGCGGTGCCGAACGGGTAGGAATCATCATAGGGGATTACCGACTCGCTGATGGGGAACCCCGCTGGATCGTTGATGAAGTCAA
Organism: Anaerolineales bacterium; assembly: GCA_034430395.1. Taxonomy (GTDB): domain Bacteria; phylum Chloroflexota; class Anaerolineae; order Anaerolineales; family E44-bin32; genus E44-bin32. The sequence goes on from DAOUEQ010000048.1 coordinate 6,914, forward strand.
AACCAAGGCTTAACCCACGTTGTTCCGCAGCCTCCAGTAGGTTCACACCGATCCAAATCAACCCGCCGATGACGATGATCGCTGAAATGACCTGAGCCGCCGCTGTCAACACCCGCTCATCACGCCAGAAGGGGATGCTTTTACGATCCTGTGATTTTCGGTGTGAAGTCGAAGAGGCCATGCGTTTGTGTTCGCTTATGAGAATTGCTGTGAGCAGCCCAACGATATGCTTGAACTGCTCACGTATTGTATAACGGAATTACTTGATGGGTGGAGCGTAGATCAATCCGCCATTTGTCCAGTGTTCGTTCGCCCCGCGAGGCAGGGTAAACGCTATTCCAAAGGGTCCCATGTAGCGGTCGTAAAGCTCACTGTAATTTCCAACTGCTCTTAGGGCATTAGCTAGGGCATCTGGTTCGAGGCCGAGTGATGAATAACCCCAGTCACCTTCGACGCCAAGGACAGTCTTGCCCTTGATGTTGTCACTGGCCAAAATATCATCCACAGTCGCCTGCGTGATAGGACCATAGGCGGGATTCTCGGCGTTGATCAGGGTGTACATGACGATCTTGACGATGTCAAACCACTGGTCATCGCCATGCGGGACAACAGGCGTGAGTGGTTCCTTGGAGATGATCACGGGCAGGATGACGTAATCATCCGGATTATCCGCGCCGGCTCGGATGGCAGCCAGTTGGGAACGGTCGCTCGTGGTGACATCGCAGCGACCTTCGAAGAAGGCGCCGTAAACCGAGGAGGTATCCTCGAAGATCACAGCTTCAAAGTCCAACCCTCGCTCACGGAAGTCGGCGGCGAGGTTTTTCTCCGTCGTCGTGCCGCTGGTGACGCATACGCTGGCGCCGTTCATGTCATCCTGGGATTCGATGCCGCTGTCCTTGCGGACCATATATCCCTGACCGTCATAGAACATCGTGATCGTGAAGTTTCCCCACTGGGAGTCACGGCTCGAAGTCCAGGTAACATTACGGCTCAGGATATCAACTTCGCCTGTTTGAATCACAGGGCCACGCTCAGCTGCCGTCACAGGGACAATCTCGATGGCTTCTGGATCACCAAGGACTGCTGCAGCCACCGCCCGACAAAGATCGATATCGAAGCCGATGTTGCGGCCATCGTCATCAAGGTATCCGAAGCCGAGCAGGTCTGTTCGACCAGCGCATACGACGCGGCCTCTCTCCTTAACTCTGGCCAGGATTTCACCGTAGCCAGGAGCAGGAGCACTCACGATCTGGGTTTCCCCTTCTGTGGTGACCTCGACGATTCGGGTGACCTCAACCTCTACGATTTCGCCCCCGCTTGGCGTGCCGCACGCGGATAGAAGCATAGCCAGGATTATCAGGCTTGCAAGGGGCAATAATAATTTACGCATTATCTAGTCTCCTCCATTTGGAATTACGTTGATGTTTTGTGCTAACGAGCATTAACTCGAAGAATGTTGGGAAAGCCACCTCCTTCCTACCTATTATCGGGAGTTTTAATTTCAGGTGTAGACAAAACGCCTCTCGCCACTGTGACTCCCGGGTGAAGAAGCAAGATATGATTGAATAGTGTTAAGCGAGAGGATAATTCGGACATTTATCATCCTAGAGTATCCACGAATGGATGTCAAGTTTTGCTGGATGCTCTTCCATAAGCAAGTTTCTGGCTATCCCTATTCCGCAGATAAGTTCAGCCCGACCTTTGTCCTCTTTGCGTGACGCAATATCACATGGTACGCTTGCTGACATCTACCGGGTTTGCCCGTATAGAAGGTTCGATATAAGCCCAAGCCTTACACACGAATAGCATGAACTCACTTATCGG
>DAOUEQ010000049.1:0-6715 GCA_034430395.1 Anaerolineales bacterium
CGAGCGCCTTATTCCCCGCGGTGACAAAGATCTTCTCTCCATTCAAGATCCATTCCTCGCCATCTTGAACCGCTGTCGTGCGCACTTCAGCGGGCATCGCCGAGCCAGCATGCGACTCCGTGAGCGCCATCGCATCGAAAACAGGCTTTTCACCGCGGTAGCGTGAAAGGAACCGTTCCTTCTGCTCGGGTGTCCCGGTTGCGTTTACCGCAGCCCCCCCCAATCCTCCGCCTGGGGTACAGAGCCACAGTCCGACGTCCCCCCAGGAGAGTATCTCGGATGTGAAAGCTAGGCGTTGGAAACTAATGCTTGGTCCTTCTTTCTTTTTCTTCTTCTCAGAATCGGTCAGGGTCCCTCCCCCACCCATCGCTTTCTGTGAGCTGTGCATGAACTCAATGTAATCCCAGGGGATCTCGTGTTCATGTTCATCAAAGTAGCGTGAAACAGGCCGCATCATATTTTCGGCAATGGTTTCCATAATGACAACGGACTGCTCGATCTTCTCCGGCATTTTGAAGCTAATCATGGGCTTCTCTCCCTAAACATCTCTCGAATCTTCTAAACCATCGCCATCCCGGCGAAAGTTGAAATGCCACGCCCGTTGCGCATCCACAGTTCCACAGGATGTTCGCGGATGTAACCATGGCCTCCCAGCACCTGCACCGCCCTATCTGTTACAGACATTGCCGTGTCAGAGGCGCCCGTTAACGCCAGGTAGGCAGCTTTGGCCGCATTTTGATCGTCATCCAGCATCCAAGCCGCTTCCCATACCAGCAAGCGGTTAGATTCAACCTCGATCGCCATCTCAGCTAGCATGAAAGCGATCGATTGCCTCTGGGCAATGGGTTTACCCCAGACTTCACGCTCCTTCGCATAGGGCAATGCATAATCAAGTGCTGCCTTGCTCATGCCTATCGCCATCGCGGCGATAGTGGTTTGTGCGCTGGCGACGATTGATGATGAATCAAATCCATCGTCTCCACCCAAGCGAGCATCCATAGGAACACTTACGTCTTCCAACGTTATGCTGAATGTCGGCAGCGCATGAATGCCAAGCAGTTTTTCCCTCTCGCCGACGGTCAATCCCTTCGCATCCGGCGATACGATAAACGCCTGTGTCTTCCCATCCAATGCGGCATACACCAGAAATGATTCCGCTTGGTCGGCGAAGGGAACATAAGCCTTCTCGCCGGTGAGTGAATATCCACCTTTCGTCTTCTTGGCAATCGTGGCCATTTCACCAAGATGGAAGTCGAAACGGGATTCGATGAGGGCTGCCACATATGGCTTCCATTCTGCTTCAATAACCGGTGGTATTAATTCTTCCTTCTGCGCCTCAGTCCCGCTATACAGGATTGGCATAACGTAGGCGGAAGGCGTCATCACTGCCAGCGCGATCGCCAGGTCGCCCCAGGCCATCGCCTCCGCGGCAAGCACTCCTGTGACTGCGGAGTGTTCACCAAAACCGCCGTATTCCTCCGGCACGCTAGCCTGGAGGACGCCCATCTCCCAGCCCTTCTCGATTAGAGCGCGGGGAATCTCGCCCGATTCCTCCGCCTCGCGAGCCGCTTCACGCACATCGTTTGCCGCATATCGCTCCACGGCATCGATGAGCATACGCTGCTCATCAGATGGTTCAAATGAATACATAGATCACTCCTTTTGAAAGGAGACGCATCCTCCTTCCCATGTCTCTGTTCTTTATAAGAACCTGTGTGCTTCGCAATTAATCAATCTGCTGACCACTCCCTCCCTTCAAAGCAGGCATAACATTGTCTTCGATTTGCCTGCTGCTATATTCCCGCGGCATATTCGCTCCAGCCCCAAAATCGTCTCGGTTTGTCAATTCAATAAACCCGCGCGAATAGAGATACTCAAAGTGCGCGGCGGTCTCCTCAACGGCCAGGATTTGGTGGTACGCCTCTGTCTCCGGGAAGAGTTCTTGGGACACTTCACTAATCGTTGCTGGAGTATCCAGGAGATCCAGTATCTGATTCAACCGCTCCCGGTGAACAGCAATAATTGCTTCGATCCTTGCCTCGGGATCCTCGACGGGACCTTCATGTCCACCCAAAGCCAGCCGGACTTGTTGAGTGAGGGAAGATACTTTTTGAAGCGAGGCCAGATAATGCTCAAGGCCGGTGTTCAAGCTGAGGCACTCAGGCGCCATATGGGGTGAGGTGTGCTCCAATATGTGATCTGCCGAGAGCAAGATATCGTCCACGCGAGCAACGACCTGCCCCGAGCAATGCCCGGGAACATGGACAAACTCCAAACCGTTCAAGCGCATTCCAATAGCTTCGTAGGGAAAATCTACTTCGATTGAGGAGAACAATTGTTTATGTAAGAGATAGAGAGTTACTAACTCCTCAGCCTTGGACTCAGGGACGCCAGATTCAACCAGGAAAGCTCGGAAGCGAGGTTCGATTACCTGCAATCGCTCCTCATAGTTTGTCAGCACGCGTCGATCGAGCTCGTGGATCCCAATCGGCGCACTCGTCCGCTCGCGGACATAATGCAATCCACCGTAATGGTCAATATGAGCGTGAGAGATAAGGATATGAGTGATCCGATCCCACCCCACCCTCTCTTTGAATTCCCCCCCAATATGATCTAAGCCTGCTTCAAGTTGAGCGTTTGAATCACCAAATCCGGATCCCACATCGAAGAGCACGACAAGGTCTTTCGTGATCACAACATGTGCGTATCCGTGCATTCCAGGGAAGATATCCAGCGGGATGCGGTAGATGCGATCGCCTCCAGAAGTCTCGAATCGAGAGATTCCACGCTCCTTCATCAGGTTTGATCTCTCCCATCCCTGAGGCCTTTAAGGAAGATATCCCCGAATTGGTTTGCGATTTCCTCGGCAGACAATCTGCCGCCTGGTTGGTACCAGGAAATCATCCAATTCAAAACACCCAGTATTGCGAAAGTAGTAATTACCTCATCCGTTGGACGGAAATCTCCAGATCTAGTGCCTTCCCTGATGATTTCGCGCCAGATGGATTCCAATCGATCACGGCGGGCGATATGCGCAGCATGAAGATCGTCCGCAAGGCTTCGATGCTCCTGCATCAGCACAGCGGCAAGGTCGGTGTCCTCGGTTAGACGTCCGACGTACGCGTGCATCGCTTGACGTACCTTTTCTTCCGGTTTGATCTCAGATTTTGCAACTGCTTCAATATCCTCGATGAGAAGATCGAGGGCGCGATCGAGGATGTCGACGAGAATCTCTTGCTTTCCGGAAACGTGATGATATAGGCTGGCTTTCTGGAGGTGAACGGCATCGGCGATATCCTGCATCGACGTGCCGTGATACCCTTTCTGACGAAAGATTTGTGCAGCCGCCTGAATGATATCCGAGCGTTGCATCGATACTGGCCCTACCGACCGTTCGGTAGTTCTATCGTAGCATACCCGTAATCCCGGAGTCAAGCAAAAAACAAGCGATCTTGAGTGAACTCCTATGTTGGGATAAAATCAAAGGAGTGAAGCCCCTGTAGCTCAGTGGATAGAGCGCTGCCCTCCGGAGGCAGATGCCGGCGTTCGAGTCGCCGCAGGGGTATTAAATGAAACACCCATCGGGTGCTTCATTTGTTTTCTAAAATAAAGACGGGGACAATTATGAAAATTAGAAAAGCTTTAAAATCTATAGCGATTGGATTAGTTGGGTTATTTTTACTAGCTATTTTGGGAATCGCGATTTGGGCAAAATCAGGCACTTACACAGCCAAAAAGGTCGCTTTATCAGTCTTGGAGTCAACCGAAACGTTATCTGTTACTCAAGATAAGTGGATAGTTTTTGAACCCAATAAGGAGACTGACATCGGCCTGGTATTTTATCCAGGAGGTTTGGTGGAGCCAGCTGCTTATGCACCGATATTGCATCAAATTGCAGAGGAAGGTGTGCTGGTAATTATCACGCCAATGCCATTAAACCTGGCAATTTTTAATACCGGTGCTGCCGAGGGAGTGATCGAAGCATATCCCCAGATCTCGACCTGGGTAATAGCTGGTCATTCACTTGGCGGGGCAGCTGCAGCCATTTTTACAGAGAATAAGCCAGCAAAAATAGATGCTATCGCCTTATGGGATTCTTATCCACCGGACAGTGCTGACTTATCGGACAACACCATCTCTGCAATTTCAATATATGGCACCACCAACAGTTTCCCAAACACGGATAATTTTCAGGATAAAAAATATCTCATGCCACCAGGCACAAAATACATTGCGATAGAAGGCGCAAGTCATGCTCAATTTGGGGATTATGGACAACAAAAGGGTGATGTTGTCCCCTCAATTAGCATGGGTGAACAACATAAACAAGTAGTTGAGAATATGCTGGAATTTCTCACCAATTTCCAAGAATAAAGCGCCAGCCTCCGGAGGCAGATGCCGGCGTTCGAGTCGCCGCAGGGGCACCAAAAACAACACACCTTATTTTCTGGCGTGTTGTTTTTTTATACCTGGCCACAAGACCGAAGTTGAGAACCTAACGGTTCTCCGAACGATTTCAGAGCAATTGTTAGATATAGTGGAGGTGCAATTTTCTTTATACGGCACTCTTAAATTGACAATCATGCGACTGGTTCAAGGGTTTCCCTCCGTAGTCGAATAAGCGTTTTGGGGCCAAAAATGATGACAATTATGAGGGTCGCAATGCCATATACCCAATAGATGTGTGCCCTTGAGCCACAGCACCACACAATATCTGACTGTGCGTTACCCATCCCGTGAAACAGCATCATCGCCAGCAAGTTGCCGTTGGTATTGTTATAAATCCAGGTGCGCAGAATTACGGTTAAAATAAACCAAAATATCAATTCAATTATTGAATCTTGCCACCACTGCCCGATGATAATTAATGGATAATGCCACATCCCCTCAATTATTCCGAGTATCAAGCTGGCAGTCAGGCCATTGAATCTAGCTTGCAAGCGCGGTAGAGCATAGCCTCGCCATCCAAACTCCTCGCTCATCCCACCATTGATAAAGGTCGAAACGATCAAAGATGGAATGAATACCCAAAATTGGTCAGGATTGGTCAGCAATGGATAGCTTTGCCCGTCAACCACCTGTCCAACCAGGTTTGTGATTAGTCGTAAAAATGGCCACCACAAGACGATCACCAGCAGCCATTTCCAATTGATATTCAGGTTCCAAAACCGTTTCCAGAGCGCCTTGACCCCCGCTTTGCCTTCATTCAGCGCCGTTAGCACAAAACCTCCGATCGTGGGCCCAAAGGGCGATAGTGCTACCAACAAGATGATGATCGGACTTGCGACATCTCCAAATTCTGCTTCGGGGGAACCAATTCCCGCTGGAACTGTCACCCATCCTGAAAGGAACAATACCCACCACCATATCCAGGTCCACCCAAACGCAACTAAGAAAAAAAAGACCAGGTTCCGGCCTTCGAAGGCTTTGGTCTTATATCCAACAGATACATCCACTATGCACCTCCCAAAATCATTATAGCAATGCGTGTTTTAGTATTCAATTCAATCAGACATACCCGACAGACCTCAGCATCTCTAGAAACTGCCCCTCATCTTCTTGAGATCGTTCAACAAGTGTCACTTTAGGGGTACTTTTTATATAAGTTAAATGTATGCGAGGTGGCAATCTATGACTTTGGAGAATATTCATTTGACCAGGCCAGCCTTAATTCGGATTGGGGCAAGGACTGAAGTAAGGATAAACACGGATACCGCGATATGTGCTACTATAGTCGCTTCTATTTACACTTGTTCTTTAGAGTACTAACCTGAATAAGTTGCACAAGGCTATGACAAAAGAAAGTAGGAAACGGTTGAATTATCTAGGTTTTTTCAAGAATAGCCTTACTGAGAAAAAGAATTCGGAGTCGCATAATAAGGGAGAATGGTTGTGAGCATCATCGAAGTTAACAATCTGACGAAATATTACGGAAAAGCCAGGGGCATCGTTGATGTATCTTTCAACGTCGATGAAGGGGAGATTTTTGGCTTTGTTGGACCCAATGGCGCTGGGAAATCAACGACGATCCGCTTGTTTTGTTCCTTGATCTATCCCAGCTCAGGGGAAGCGAAAATCTTCGGTAAGGACGTCATCAAGTATGGATCTGAGATAAGGCAAGATATTGGATATCTGCCGTCTGAGGTTTTTTACTACGACAGGATGAAGGTCATTGACTTATTGAAATATTCTGCAAGTTTTTACCAAAAAGACTGCACGGAAAGGATGTATGAGTTATCCGACCTCATGGAACTTGAACTGAGGAGACGGATAGATGATCTGTCCTATGGAAATCGAAAGAAAGTGGGGATCGTGCAGGGGCTTATGCATCAGCCAAAAGTTCTTCTCCTGGATGAACCAACCAGCGGTCTCGATCCTCTTATGCAGAACAGGTTTTACAAACTCATTCGAGAGGAGAACGAACGCGGCGCGACAGTTTTCCTCTCATCGCACATCCTTGGCGTTGTGCAGAAAATGTGTACCCGAGTTGCCATTATCAAAGAAGGCAGCGTTATCAAGATCGAAGACATTAAAACGCTTCAACAAGACAATTATAAGAAAATAAGAGTCGCTGCGAACGATCTTGATCCGGCGCAATTTAATCTCGAAGGGGTCTTGAACCTGGAAAAAGAAAATGGTGTTGTTCGTTTCTTTTACAAGGGTGATATCAATGTGATCATGAGAAAAATCAGCGAAAATGAAGTTTCTGATGTGA
>DAOUEQ010000050.1:0-9661 GCA_034430395.1 Anaerolineales bacterium
GCGATAAAGGCAGGGCTGCGTTTTCGTCCTCTTACGACAACGATCAGCGACACGCTCAATTGGGATCGAGGCCGCGATCGTTCCGTTCCTATGAAAGCCGGGCTTGAGCCCTCGCGCGAAGCTGAACTCCTTGAACTTACCCGAAAGTAAGCGTATTTGCACACTTCTCGCCCATAAGTTTGTGGGGGTGCTTTAGGTCTACGTTATGGCAATCACAATTTCTGACAAAGACATCCAGCGCTACCGACGTATAACGTACCGCATCAACCCCGAGTTGCGGCTCACCAGTGTCGAAGATGCACGCGAGCATGTGGACGCGCGCGGATTCGTCATGCTCTGGCCCATCAAGGGCATTGAGATGCCCAGCCTCTGGGCCGCTGTTGCCGGCGATAAGCCGGTAGCTAACGAACATGATGATCCCGGCCATATCACCTGGGGCTGGAAGGATCAAATGCTGGATCAACGCCGTTGGTATTACGGCAAGCTGCTGCGCGGGAAAGCGACCTTCGTAAGTTTGGGGGTCCTTCCATATTTTTATGCCTTAGCTCCACGCCTCGCTGATCTCGATGACTACCGCGAAGCGTACCATGCAGGTCATCTCACACACGAAGCCAAGGCAATCGCCGATATTCTCCTCAAACGCGGCCCTCAAAATTCCGTTGGTCTCCGCCAGCTTACGCATATGACTGCCCAGAGCTCGAAGTCACGTTTCAATCGGGCTCTCACCGATCTGCAACGAGGGCTCTGGATCCTGCCAATAGGTATCGCCGAGGCCGGTTCGTGGAGATATGCCTTCATCTATGAACTCTTCGATCGCTGGTTCCCGGATGTGCCTGAGCAGGCACGTGGAATTTCACTTCGTCAAGTCAGAGCGGAACTCGCACGGTGTTACCTTCGATCTTTGGGGGTTTCCGAAAGTCGTGAGATCGCGAAGCTCTTCCGCTGGGAGACGAAAACTACACTGCAAGCGTTGGAAGATCTTGAATCCACGGGCGATGCTCTACTCTTAAACGGTGGCCGCTGGGCGATTAAAACAATAGCGCAGGAAGAAGCAACTGAATAAACCCAGGAAAGCTCCCAATACATTCATGTCAGTTTGAGAAGCGGAGGGTCCGTAGCGCCCGCTGTGCCGAGAAATCCATGAAGCGATGCGCTAAATCGTACGAGGCTGTGGCAAAGTAGAAGGCATTCATTCCATAGAGTGGGCTCTCATGAGAACCTTCCCATTCTACCTGGGACCACCATCCGACCAAACAGCGACTTTAGGTATGAGATATATCAACCTTAATGATTACACGCTCTTGGGCGACACGGACGACATCTTCTCTCAATGGTCTTCCACCCTCATCAAAGCCGACATTGAAATAACGTGCGCTCCCTGGGGCATGGGCGAAGTAGGTCATCAAGCCGTCCTCGACTGTTTGAATCTCCACCAGGGAATGAGCCATTGCTTTGAGATTTTTCCCTTGCAGTAACAAGTCGACTGGTGAGCCACCCCGCAGATTTCGCCACCAGGTCCGCACCCGTTCGCTTGTTATCAGCAGGTGATCGCCATCTTCACCCACCACACGCACAAAATTCACCGGAACAATATAACGTTTCCCGGTCTTGCGTCCTTCAAAACTAATCAGGACTGTATTCCGACTCATCAACCCATGGAAGGGGGACTTGAGAAGCCAAATAACAAATGTGTTGAATGACATACTTTCTGCCTCTGGATCGCTTGTACTGTCATCCGGTTCAGGATAGCGATCACGGCCTCATCCATAACGTTGAAGTGATTTAATACTTAGCGATTTATACGCGAATTACTTTCAATTCAGCAACAAAGGAGATCATCTCGAGATGGATTTTTTTTGCAGCGCTATCAAAATTCTCGCTTGTATACCTGACCGGTGTCATAAAGCCACCGCGCTTCTTTCCTTCCAGGCGAGCTTCCGTCACAAACCCCAATGAAGAGATGGAGATTCCAACATCCTTCGGAACGATGAGGTCTACGTCGCCGACAAAACGATAGAGTTGAAAGGTGGCCTCATCGTCAGGGAAATTTGCCTGAGTGAAATCCAGGTCGACATCACCTACAAAACTCCAAATCTCCTTATCCCTCGCATCCCACTCACCTGAGCGACGCAGATCCCCGAAGAGCAACATGCGAACATCCTTACCTTCCGGTGCAATGCGCGGTCTGACGATTATCAGAACCCCCATCAAGATCAGAAAGCTGGGCCAGCAGATGGCGCCGAAATCAATATTGAAGAGATTGCTCATCATAATGAGAAATCCAAACCCAATGAGCGCGCTGCCCAAGAGTATCTGTGTTTGTTTCTTCATGTCGCCCTCCTAAAAGCAAACGAATTGTAATCTGGGTAAACGAGAAGATGTACCTATCATGGTAGAGTGCCCATCGTTTTTTCACTATTGCTACTTTACTGCTTAAGAACGACTTCTGTCCAGTTCTCCGCTCTCTTGCATTGGCTGCAACATTAACCATAATCATCACCAAGATAATCGTCTATCCAAAAACAAGCATCTGGAGACGCCATGAATAATCGTCTACGTTATTGGATTCCTATCCTGTTTCTCACTGCTCTCCTCAGTTCGTGCGCTGGCGGAACATCTGGAAGCGTGATCGGTTCCCGGGAGAGTTGCAGTAGCAGCGCTGGCTCTGGGATCTGTGAGGGCACCTTCAACAAGCTAAAAGGGACCTACGGGAAAGATATTGAGGACGAGTCCGTTTTCAGCGGCGATGCGATTGATGTTGAGGTCCGGGCCTCAGTAGAGAGTGGTCCGATTCGAATCTCGGTGGAGTCGCCCGATAGTGAGGTCACCTTTATTGAGATCTCTTCCGGAAACTCGGGCACACTCTTAGGTGTCGCCTTAGGAGAGTTCGACGGCTTCGAAGTTGTTTTTGAAGCCCTCGAGGGAGAGGCGGCAGATATCACCTATCAGATCACCTATCAAGTGCGTTAAACCAGAAGAAGAATGGAGCGATATGCATTGCTGCGACAACGTGCGCGATAGGTCATGAATATACGAGTTCACTTGATCCCACTCCGTATGTCCAACGCCTATATAGTCGAGTTGCCGTCGGCATTGGTTCTCGTCGACGCGGGCTCTCCCGGTGACGAGAAGAAGATACTTTCACGGCTAGACACCTTCGGAAGCAAACCCCTGCGGCTCATCTACATCACACATGCCCACCTCGATCATTACGGCTCAGCGGCTTCGATTCAACGCGCCACCAACGCTCCATTATCGATTCATGCTGAAGATGCTGGAGCTTTATCAAAGGGGGAAACACATCTCGGGTATGTTCGTGGTCGGGGCCGGCTCACAGCCGCGCTGATGCCCATTGTGAGGCAGCTGCTCCCAGTTGAACCGGTCAGGGCTGACCATGTGGTTCAAGATGGGCAAGATTTGGGGGATTTCGGCTTGCCCGGACAGGTGATCCACACCCCGGGACACACACCAGGCTCTACTTCTCTTATTGTGGATGGCAGATTGGCCTTCGTTGGAGATCTGATCTCCACCTCTGGGAAGCCCCATACCCAACGCCTGTACGCTAATGACTGGTCCGAGATCGATAAAAGTCTCAAACGATTGAAAACGCTCGATCTCGAGTGGTTGTATCCGGGTCATGGCCGGCGCCCGTTATCCGGAGAGTCATTCGCCTCAATGGTCTCTACACACCGATAAGAGTGCCCCCCGCTTGATTTATGAAGCAGCGTCATCATCCCCTGCCTCACCCTCCATCCAAAAGTTTAAAGGGACGGATGCAAACGCTGATACTCGAACGAGGTTATTGTTCCCCGTTTTCCTTTACGACGATGATCGTGCCTTTCGTCACCAGTGCGGCAATAGCGCCAATCGCGGCCAGTTGCGGTGCAATCAGAGCCCCAACTACACCCAACGTCAGAGGTACGTCGATGAGGGATTTTCCCTCTTCGTTCTTAATGATGATCCTGCGGACATTCCCCTCATCCACTAGTTCTTTTATTTTAGCGACGAGGAGGTCGCCGCTTACTTCGAATTCCTCCGTCCAAACTTTCTCCTCACTCATGTTGTGGCTTCCTCCATTCAAATAAAATTTGGTGAAGTTATGCGACTGATACTTTCATCGTCAGCATACCCTCTTTGATCCATGAAAGACCAAACCCAAGATACGGGAATCGCCGAACGATCATTTTACCAATTTCCGTAGTCACAAGATTGATCTCGATCTGGTCGCCGCAAGCACCCTGCATTTCTTCCGTCCACGCATAACCGAAGCCAAAATACGGGAAACTCCACTTCCTTTCACGGCGAACTTTTGTAGCAGATAGTGTTGTTTCATTCCCACCGATAGTGCCCCCCATCTCTTTCACCCAAGCAAATCGAAAACCCCGATACGGGAAGCCATATCTTTTATCTCTACCCACGTCAACCGCCTGTAGATCGATGGACAATTCCTTGGACGAACCCTGCATTCTCTTCGCCCATGCAGAACCCAACCCAAAGTAAGGAAACGACCACTTTCGCTCCATGCCAACGGCCGTGGTCGTGAGGGGGACCTGCAGCTGCCCACCATTGGCTTTCACCATGTCCACCAGAACCTGATAGGAAACTGGGGGGGGATCACTCTCGGTGAAACGCAAGATGCCTTCTACGAGAGGCTCCTGGCAGTTCGGACATCTACCGCTCCACCCTTCAAATTCACACCTACAGCTTGAACAGAACATCGTTATCACCTTTCATAATTTGGAGATCTTGCTCGGGCTTTGGCTACAATAGCTGGGAATAGATAAATGTTCATGACATGAGACTGACTTCTAGGAAAGACCTACCTATAGTGAATTCCGCATATCCACTTGGAAACGTGATATACGGAATTTGGATCCAATACTAAGGCATGGATGATTTTCGTGGCTGTCCTTCTGAGACAAAGCGCAACAGAGGCGAAGACTCACATTGTTCCCAGATAAGAATCATCTCAAAGGAAGATCGAGATTGACCTCACCCTGCCTTCGGACGCTTAAAGAAGAGGATATAGTCGCTAAGTCCCGAGCCCGGAAAACTTTGCTCGACTGTGACCAACTCCCAACCCTCCGCTCCCAACTCATTTACGTAGTCATGAGATTCGATCTTCTGTCCCTCTACCTTGATCTTCTTCAGACTGCCGGGGATGACCAGCCAATAATATTCCCACTTCTGCATCACGCTCACCTCCAGGGAGAAACCGAAAACGAACCTAATTGCTGCGTATTGCTCTGCCACCAATTGTCAATTGGCCACTGGTTTCAGTCAACGGAACGCAGCTTCAGCGATTCATCCCTTTGATCTTCCAGACGACAAGCGCAAAGACCAGCAAAGCGCTCCCAACCACGACTCCCAGCGATCCCAAAATCTGAACCATCGTTGCGCCGTTTGTAAACGAGTACCGGAACAAGAGGGAGAGTGCTGCTGTTGGAATCCAGTACAGCGCCTGCCGTACCCCTTCAGGAAAGAGCGGATCGATGACCGACAGGAAGAGGGGTATCAACAGCGGCTGAAAGATAATCATCGTCCACGTATTTAACTGCTGTCGGTTCTCGAAGAGGAGTCCCATCAGCAATCCCAACCCTACAGAGAGCAGCGCGCCGCTGAGTAACCCCATTAGTGCCAACCACCAGTTAATAACGTACACCCAGTTGAAGGCAAGTAGCAGGATCGCCACTGACAAGACGATAGTCATTCCAGCCAACGCCTTACCCGTTACTACCTGACGGATACTCGCCGGAGAGACGAGCAGCGTCTCCACAGTTCTGGCCTGCTTCTCCTCGATCATCAATTGAGGCAGGGTGAGCATCCCAATATAGAACAAGCCCACAACCAGGATCAAGGACAACGTACGCACTGATCCCATGGCTCCCGGTTCGGGGTATATCGTCCCCAAAATATGGATCTCCACCTCGCTGCCGAAAGCCTCTGCCAATCGCCCTTCAACTTTCTCTCCCAAGGCATCTGCTGAAGCCCGATTTCCCCAGAGAAGATAGCCGTTGATTTCAGGGACCTCTCCTGAATCGAGCATCTCATCAAAATTCTCTGAGATGACTAGCCCTAGCGGACCCTCGTCCCCATCATCCATCAATTCCATAAAAGCCTCGAAGGAAGAGGTTCTGGATACACGGATATCCGGATCACTCTCGAGATCGGCGATCCGATTTGAGCTGCCGAGCTCATAGACGGTTATGTCGATCCTGCCCGGTTTCCAGAGCGTGGGCGCCAACTTTACGATCACGATAATCACAAGGGTAAATATCAGGTTTAGAAGGATGGTCCTATTCCGGAACGCATCAACGATGTCCTTTGATGCGATCGCCTGTACCAACCGCAGATTGTCACGAAGGCGAGTAGTTGTCATGTTGATCAATCCTTAGCGATCCATACGCTTTACACGCCAGGTCACCACGAGAAGAAGTACGATCGTAAATCCAAAGAGCACGCTCAGGTTGAAGAGCAGTGCAGGGGCATCAATAACATTAGAAAAGGACATACTAAAGAGCTTGCCCATGGCTACTGAAGGCAGGTAGGGTAATGCGGTCTTGAGTGAGGCAGGAATGTTAGCCGCCGGTGCCAGCGATAGGAGCATCGGTGCCATCAACACAATCAACACCAATCCCATAACCATATTCATATTCGCTTGCTGCTCGAAGAGCACACCCAGCAGCAAGCCCACCCCGACGGTGAAGAGCGCTCCCGCCAGCACGGCGAGCAATGCCACCCAGCCAGTCGCTAGAAGGCTGTAGTTCAGCGTATAGACCACCAGAGCCGCCACCGTGCAGTAGAACATCCCCGCCAGCGCCTTTCCGAGCACAATCTGGCCGTAGCTTGCCGGAGATACCAACAGCGCATCGATGGTATGCCTTTCCTTTTCCTCGATCATCAAGAGCGGCACCAGCGCCATGCCGATGGTCAGGATTGAAACCGCAAGCGAGATGCTGACCATGAAGGGATGCCCTCCCGAATCCGGCGTAGGGAACAACTCGTTTCCCTCCGTGTTGATGATTACCTCGCGGTTCAAAGCATCACTTAACCCATTCGTGAAGAGAGCCACCAATTCATCTTTTTCCGAGCGCGTCAACGCATGAGCGTAGTAGGCTTCAATTTCCAGGGATTCTTCCCCTTCCAGAATCGCTTCCAGATCGGCCGGAAGTGACAAACCTATCGTTCCGGCGACGGTTCCACCAACCTCCCGGAGCATAACCCCCTCAGAGGGCATCTCGAGCAGCCGGTAGGAATCGCCTCGGCCAAACTCCGCCACGAAAGTCGAGCCTGATGCGTCATATACATAGGCACGCTTCTCCAGGCGGAGCTTCATCACCAGCGGCAGCAACCGGCCAGTAAGCACGATCATCGTCACACCAAAGATGATCGAAATCGTGATGCGGTTCTTGATCGCATCAGTGATGTCTTTACCTCCTATAGCCAGAACCAATCTCACCCATCTTGAGATCTTTTTATCATTACCACTCATAATACGCTTCCTTTAATCTCTCCAGACATTTCTGCCAGCAAGCCCACGACCAGCGTGGTGCCGCTCTCCAGTGATACTACAAGCCCAACTGCAGCTGATATTAAAGCCTCCATCTTAAAAAATCCACTTGCATCCAACGGCTCAACGCCATGGAGGGGATCCAAGCCACTAAACCAATACCTTGAGTCTGATTCACGGTTTTCTCCTCACGCCTCCGCCCGGCGTAGAAGCCAGGTTGCGGGAACAGAGAATGCAGCTCCCCACACAATCATCACGAGCAGGGACATGACGTACGGCCCCATGTCTACGTTTGCGGTGATAGATTGCGCTGCTGCGTTTCCCAATGCCACCGTTGGGACCCAGCGCATCGCGCTCCGCACCGATGCGGCTATTGGTTCGAAAGTGCCCACAATCATGGTGACGATCAGCGGTTGAAAGATGATAAAACCCCACAGATTAAGCTGCTTTGGATCCTTCAATACGACGCCGAGCAGCAACCCAACGGACACGTTGAAGAACACGCCAGCGAGCATTGCAGCCAGGATCGCCCACCAGTGCAGCACAAATTGCCAGTAGGCAATCAGCACAAAAACGCCCATCAACATGCTATATACCCCGCCAACAAGCCCTTTGGCAATCAGCACGTCCGTTATCGTTGCCGGTGAGACCGTCAGCGCGTCCAGCGTCCGGCTTTCCTTCTCTTGGATAAAGATCTGCGTGGTGAACATCATACCCATTAAGCCTAGCACGACGAGCAATAGCAAACCGATATGAAACGAATAGGCGCTCTCAGCCTGAGTAATCTCCTCGCGCACCATGTTCACCTGAACGGGTACTCCCGCCAGCCTGGTCAGCTCGGGTTCAATGTCTGCCCGCATGCTGGCTTCGTCCTCATCATTTACCCAATGGTCGATAATCGCCTCCAGCACGAGACCTTCACTTTCAACTGCTTGCTGGTCAAAATCTGCAGGCAGTACCACTCCGACGGTATGGATATCTTCAATGCCGACCTTGTACACCATATCTTCATAGCTCTTCGCCTCAACCAGCCGAACTGCCGCGCTTCGCTCCAGCTCTCGAATGATTGAGGAAGCTCCATCATCGTATAAAACAAGTCGCGTCGGATCGCTCCCGCTTCCAAGAACCGGGAGGAAACGATAGAGAAGGACAAGGAAAATAATTGTGAAGGTATTTGTCAAAAGCTTTCGGTTCTTGAAGCCGTCCACGAAATCGTTCGCTGCTATAGCCCAGATCAAGCGGGTTCGATAACCTATTCCAGAACTTTTCATCTCACATTCCTCTCTAAGAGTTTGTGCTTCATCTCACACATCAGAAGACATCAAGTAGCTCAAACCAGCGAATTAATACAGGTCTTTCCCGGTGAGCTTGATGAAGACATCCTCCAGGGTTGCGCGGTCGTCCTCGCCATAGGTTGCCTTGAGTGTTTCGGGTGTATCAATGGCGACGATTTCGCCTTGATGGATGATTGCCACCCGGTCGCTCAAGCGATCGGCTTCTTCCATGTAGTGCGTGGTTAGAAAGACGGTCACACCACCTTTCGCCAGCTCGGCTATGATGGCGCGGATATCACGGGCAACGCCGGGATCGAGGCCGCGCGTGGGTTCATCGAGGAAGAGCACCCTTGGCTGGTGGAGCAGCGCTCTGGCGATGAGCAACCGCTGCTTCATGCCGTTGGAGTACTTCTTAATGCGCTCTTTTGCCCGATCCTGCAGGCCCACCTGGGCAAGCACCTCATGGATGCGTTCCTTTCCGACACCGTAAAGCCGTGCAGAGAAACGCAGGTTGTCCATAGCAGTTAAACGCTCGTATAGATTCTGATATTCGAAAACAACCCCGATCTGTGGTTTGAGCAACTGACGCTCCTTGACCACATCACAGCCGACAACTTCCGCAGAGCCAGAGGTCGGCCTAAGCTGGCCCGTGAGAACTTTTATTGTGGTTGACTTCCCTGCCCCGTTGGGTCCCAGAAAACCGAAGATCTCGCCATCGTTCACATCAAAGCTGATGCCCCGGACCGCTTTCACCCCGTTATAATATCGATGCAGATCTTTTACTTCAATTGCTTTCATGATTTCAAACTCCCTTACTCTCCCATAACTTCCTTTTTGTACATAGCCTCACCGATGGCAATTCCGATCGAGATCCCCA
>DAOUEQ010000051.1:0-3498 GCA_034430395.1 Anaerolineales bacterium
GAGCGCCTCGCCGCGGTCCGGAACCCGCCAGAAAGTCTCCCACTCGATTCCCCCTTCGGAAAGAGCGCCCTGAGCCATCTCGTCCAGAATCCCCTCCAAAGACTCTGTGCGTGGGTCCTCGGCAGTAAGGATGGTCTTATCTGCACCTCGGACGGAGACCTGTGCCATCATCCGGCGTTTCTCTCGATCGCGCAAACCAGCAGAACCAAAAACGGCAATCACCTCACCCGCCGTTAAGCTGCGTGCGGATTCAAGTGCTCTCTCGAGCGCGTTGGGTGTGTGGGCGAAGTCGACGATGGCGGTAAAGGGTTGGCCTAGATCGATGACCTCCATCCGGCCGGGGATTGCACTTAGCCGTGCAAGTCCTTCAGCTGCGATTTGAGGTTCCACGCCGAGCCCTTCTACGGCAGCCGTGAACGCGGCAAGGCAATTCATCACATTGTATTCACCGATTAAGGGACTGCGGACTGAAACCTCGCCTTGCGCGCTTGAGATCTTGAATGCCAGTCCCTCCTGACTGCTTGATGTCTCATGAGCGACGACATCCGCGGCAGTGTTGTGCCCATAGGTAACCTGGCGTGCATTTACTTCACGTTGAAGAAGTTCATACGAGCGATCATCCTTATTAAGTATTGCAGTCTTCGTGATGCCGCTCGTCTTCTCATTATCACGATCTAAACTACGGAACAAGGCAGCTTTGGCATCGAAGTATGCCTCGTATGAGCCATGGTAATCCAGATGTTCATGCGTGATATTCGTCACGACAGCAACATCGAACTCGCAGGCGGATATTCGATGTTGTGCAAGCCCATGGGATGTCGCCTCCAGAATGCAGTGGGTCAGACCTAATTCGACCATATCCTTCAAGTAGCTCTGCACTTCGAGCGCGTCAGGAGTCGTCACATGTAAGCCGGTATCCAGCACCCGATCCCCGATTACTGCGTTCACCGTTGTGATCAAGCCGGTCTTCAACCCCGCTTCGCGCAGGATTTCATAAAGCAAGTTGCAGGTCGTCGACTTCCCATCCGTCCCCGTGACGCCTATCAGCGTGAGTGAGCGGGATGGAAAACCGTTCCATGCCGCAGCGAGCTCTGCTAACGCTAAGCGCGAGTCCGCCACACGGATAAACCCGATATCGATCTCTTCAGGATCGATCTCACCCACGACCGCACCTGCCCCCTGTTTCACGGCGTCAGCAATAAAGTCGTGACCGTCGTAGTTCTCCCCGCGAACAGCGATAAAAAGCGCGCCAGGGATCACCTGGCGCGAATCGGCGGTCAATGCCGTAATATCGATTTCCGGCAGACCGCCGTGCTCTGCATTGGTTAGATTATCAATAAGCCTCGAGAGTTGCATCGGCAATTGTCCGCCCAGAAAGGATCTGGACGATCAACTCCTCTCCTTGCTTGAGAATTGCAGAACTACTGCAAGCTGCGGCTCAGGCTCTCGAGTTTTCCAGCAACGGAGCCGTCGAGGATTTTATCTCCGATACGTATGACCAATCCCCCGAGGATGTTTGGGTCGACGCGAAAGCTAATTGTTGCACTTTTACCGAGTTTGCCAATCACATCCTTGCTGACGATTTCCTGCTCTTTCTTCGTCAGGGGTAACGCGCTCGTAACTTCGGCGCTTGTTCCGCTGATGCTTTTATCCTCAAGCAGGACAACCTTTCCGGTTTTGATCCCACTGAAGAAATCATCGATGAGTGTACGTTGGCGTTTCTCGTCCAGCGATTCGCCGATCACTTTCTGTGCGGCGGCGATGGATAACGCAGCGATCTGCCCGCGCAGATCACCGAGGACTTTCTCCTTTTCCTGCTGCGCATCAACGTTTGCATCTTCGCGCAGCTGTACAATTTCGGTTTCTGCTGCCTCTTTTATCTCCGTCCGAACCTGTTCTCCTCGTTCCGTCGCCTCGCGCACGATCTTGCTGGCTTCCTGCTGTGCCTTGGCAAGGATCTCTTCCGCCTCTTTCTCGGCATTCTCCCGAGCTTCCGATGCTATCCGCGCGTCCTCTAAGCCCTTGGCAATTGATTCGCGACGCTCTTGCATCATATTAAGCAACGGCTTGTACATCCATGCAGCCAGGATCGCAAAGATAATCAGGAAGTTAAAAACCTGGACCAAGAGGTAGCCGAGGTTGATACCTAGACCTTCCAAAGTAATTCCTCCTCTCGATCGACCGGATTACCCGCCGACGAATAAGATCAGCATCGCCACGACGAGGGCATAAATCGCCACCGCTTCGGCGAACGCGATTGCCAGGATCATATTGATCTGGATTGCGCCGGCGGCATCTGGGTTGCGGGCGATCCCCTGTACTGCTCCACTGCCCAAGATGCCGATTCCAAGACCCGCACCCAGAGTTCCTACCATCGCCAGACCTGCGCCTAAGAATTTTAGTCCTTGCGCGATTGCCAATGCAGCTGCTTCATCCATATCAAGTTTACCCTCCGTGATTATCACCTTATCGGATGATTTCGTATTTTGTCTATCTAAACAAACTAATGCGCTTCGGCGAGCTCCTCGCCGTGGTCGTCATGTGAATGAGTTGCCATCGACATAAAGACCAGCGTGAGCATGCCGAATACCAGTGCCTGTATCAAGCCAACCAAAAACTCAAGTAGCAAGAAGACAGACTGGACTAATACAGGAATCAACGAACCGATAACAAATAAAAGAACCGCGCCGGCGAAGATATTTCCGAATAATCGGAAGGAAAACGAGATGATCTTCGCAAACTCCGCCACCATCTCCAGTAAGCCAACGAAGATATCCAAGAATGGCATGAGGACGTCAAAAGGTCCCAGGCGCTCTTTCATCCACATTCGACCAAAATTTTTAAAAGCCAGGAATTTTGAGAAATAACCGGGTCCTAAGGCTTGGACACCGATGACCTGTGTCATAACAACAGATATCAGGGCAAGTGCAACTGTGAAATTCAAGTCGGTCGCCGTCACACGCACAAACGGCGTGAAGCCAACCGCTTCGGCATCGGTTGAGCTGTGCTCCCCTTCCCCGTGCTCCTCCACCTCCACTTCTTGCGTAATTGTGCTGACAGGCAATCCTGCAATGGAGAAAAGCTCCTGAGTTTCATAGGCCGGAGCGCCGTGATGCGGCTCATGGAACATGCCGATGCTATCTACCCCGGGAATTAACTCCATCCAGTTAACCACAAGTACAAGCAGAACAATTGTCGCCATCCAGGGGAATATCCGCCTAGCCCATTTACCCGCCGTTGATTCAACGAGGCTGTATAATCCTTCGATCAAAGCCTCAATCGCGCTGGGAAAACCCTTCAGGACCAGATCACCGCCACGCGTCGCAAGACGCACGCTCAGCGCCATCAGGATGAGGATCAGATCCGCAAAGAGCATGGCGATAATCGTGTTGGTCAAGTACAACTCGCCAATTGGAAGGCTGAAAGGTCCGAGAATATTCTCGGCCGGGACCTGCACATAGGGCATGACCGGCGCGAAGGCTCGCGCTGCAAAGACGT
>DAOUEQ010000052.1:0-89338 GCA_034430395.1 Anaerolineales bacterium
GCGGGATTGGGAGGTCTTCTACAACACCGTTCGTCCGCATCATTCACTTGATTTGAGGACACCGGCAGAGTATCTTTATGAATATCACTCAGATTTGGCTCCAATTCCAAAACCGTCTCATATGTCCTGAACGAATACAGTCTGTTGACGAACCGCCTTCTGTCATGGTATCATCCGGCGGCCTTGAGATCGCTCTAATCTATGCTGGGCGGCTTATGTGTTTTCTCTGAGGAGAACAAGATCAGCGCATCACAATTTAGAATAAACAATCAAATTCGAGCTAAAAACGTGCGCCTTATCGGCGCCGATGGTAACAACATCGGCGTGGTGCCGATTGAGGAGGCGTTTGAAGCCGCCAGGGCTGCAGATCTTGACCTGGTTGAAATTGCCCCAAACGCCGACCCGCCCGTATGCCGGGTGCTCGATTTCGGCAAATTCCTCTACGAGAAATCGAAGAAGGACCGTGAGGCAAGAAAGGCGCAAACCAAAGTCGAGATCAAGGAAGTAAGGCTTCGCCCGAAAACCTCCGAGCATCATCGGTCGTTCAAAGTTCGAGATGCAAGGCGCTGGTTGACGGAAGGAAAGAAAGTCCGAGTGCGTATCCGTTTCCGCGGGCGCGAAATCACATTTCCCGAGATCGCACTCGAGGATTTACAAGGAATAGCGGATGAACTCTCCGACGTCGGAATCGTTGAGCAATCGCCGACGATGGAAGGACGTACGATGCTCATGACGCTAGCGCCGGGTAAACCAAAGCCGTAACCATTTTAGACAACCAAGTTCGTGTCGATGTCCCCGTGGACAGCGGTACCGTTCGCGGGGTTTGTGCCTCACAGGCTGGTCGTATAAGAACGAGTTTGTCATTATCAGAGGAGTAGTATTGTGGCCCGTAAAGCCAAGACGAAGGGAAAATATAAGCTCAAGACGCATAAGGCAACCGCCAAGCGCTTCCGCTTAACGGGTTCTGGGACGCTAGTGCGCACCAAGGGAAACAAGAGTCACTTGCGCAGAAAAAAATCCGCCCGTTCCAAGCGGCAATTCACCAAAATGCTTCCTGTAGAAGCGAAGGGCATCGCCAAGCGCGTTAACCGCTTAGCTCCATACTTGAAGAAGTACAAATCCAACCCGAACGCCCGTACGGGGAGCTCTTCCAAGTAGCTCACCCATTGTTGTGGCTGTTGGGTGCATACAACAGGTGTCTTAGAGACATCGGCGCTCAGGGGTCCACAGGAGAGTGAAACGTGCCACGAGTTAAAGGCGGTACCATCACACGCCGTCGTCACAAAAAAGTATTAAAACTTACCAAGGGAATGTATGGCTCTCGCAGCAGCTTATACCGACGCGCCAACGAGGCTATGCTTAAGAGCCTGTGGTATGCATATCGAGATCGCCGCACTCGCAAACGCGATCTGCGTCGTCTTTGGATTGCCCGTATCAACGCCGCCGCGCGTCTCAACGGAACCACCTATAGCCGATTGATCTACGACTTGAAGCAATCGGGGATTGGCTTGAACCGGAAGATCCTCGCCGATCTTGCAGTTCGTGATCCAAAGGCTTTCAGCGAGGTCGTGAAGACCGCAACCAAACAGTAGCCACGAACCCCAAACTCGTCTATAAAAAGGGACGCTGTTGCGTCTCTTTTATTATTAAGTAACTGCTCCGGCCCCGCGCGGCATTGTCCCCCTGATGGGCGGAGCGACGAAGATCCTCGCTTAACCGCAGTGGTCTTATCGGCACTCTCAAGGTTCTTTGTTCCCTACAATTGCCTAGAATGACCCTGAGCAGCTCCTATCTTTGCTTACTTTCCTTGCCCTCTGCGCACCCAGTGGCCGTGGCTGGCCGCGGTGATACAATCAAATGGAGGGGAATAGCAGAGAACTGCCAGGAGTTTTATATGACGACGCTGGTCTTGCAGCGGGTGCTACCCCTGGGGCAAAAACTGCGTGTAATCCATGGCGACATCACCGAGTCGCATGCGGATGCTATAGTGAACGCCGCTAACGCCCAACTCAAGCATGGCGGTGGCGTTGCCGGGGCGATATCCAGGCGCGGCGGGCCGCAAATTCAGATTGAAAGCGATGAATGGGTTCGCCAGCACGGACCGGTAACTCATGAGCAATCCGCAATCACATCTGCTGGTAACCTGCCCTGCCGTTACGTCATCCACGCCGTCGGACCCATCTGGGGCCAGGGGGAGGAGGACCAGAAGCTTCTGAATACGATTACCGGAGTTCTGAGGCTTGCGTCTGATCACAACCTCACCAGCCTTGCTCTTCCAGCTATCTCCACTGGAATCTTCCGCTTCCCAAAGGAGCGTGCCGCCCGACTCATAGTTGAGGCCATCATGGACTTCTACAGTAGAAATCCCCACAGTTCATTACAGACGGTAGATCTCACTTTGTTTGACGAACCCAGCGTTGATATCTTCGTCGCGGAATGCAAACGGCGCTGGCTGACGAATGGCGACTCGAAATGATTACATCAACATCCAATCCACGCGTGCAATGGGTGCGAACGCTACAAAATAAGCGGCGCGTGCGCGAGAGCGAAAGTCTCTTTATCATTGAGGGTACTCGACTGGCAAACGAAGCTGTTTCCTCCCGCTCACCTGCTAAACTCGTTTTGTATACGGACACCATCAAGCAAGGTGACCAACATTTAATAGATGAGTTAATCAATAGAGGAGCCGATGCCGAGGAAGTCTCTGAGCGGGTTATGAGAGCCTGTTCCGACACCAAATCCCCACAAGGACTTCTTGTGGTCCTCCCCATTCCTTCTTCTGCCGTCCCTGACAACCTGAACCTGGCACTCGTCGCAGATCGTATTTCCGATCCAGGCAATCTCGGAACAATCTTGCGCACTGCGTATGCAGCGGGCGTTCAAGCCATCTTCCTCAACGCGGGCACAGTCGACCCCTTCAACCCAAAAGTTGTGCGGGGTGCCATGGGAACACATTTCCACCTGCCCATTATCCAAGAGCAAACCTCCGAGATCGGGAAACATCTTCACGGAATCGATGTGTGGGTCGCTGAAGCCAGGCGGGGATATCCATACTATGATGTCGATTGGAACAAGCCTTCTGCGATCGTGATCGGGAGTGAAACCCACGGTCCCTGCGAAGAGCTTCGTTCCCTTGCCAAGGGCAGCACGCACATACCCATGCAAGATTTAGCCGAGTCGCTGAACGCCTCTGTCGCGGCTGCGGTCATCCTATTCGAAATAGCCCGAATGCGAGGTAAAGAATGAGAATTCGTGCGATCACTGGCTTCATCGATCCGGGCTGGCCCCTCGAAACTGCGCTTATCGCCAAAACAGCTCAATGCCTGAAGGACTGCCAATCGGCACTTCAGGACGCGGGCTTTGAGGTCCAGACGCTGCGCATTGCCACACCGCCGCCCTCGGAAATGTCGACCCCTGTTTCCCCTGCCAATCGACCAGATCTGGCTCACCAGCTTGAAGCTGAAATTTTCACTCAGGGGATTGACTTTGCCGCGATAGGTCCCGCCTTACCCGATGAGCCGGATGGTTTTCAGATGCTTCCCGAAGTGTTGGATGCAACGGACACGGTCTTCTCCTCTGGTATCTACGCGGATCCAACGGCAGGGTTGTCGCTCACAGCGGCGCGGGCGTGTGCCCGAGCCATTCACGAGATTTCAACAATACGCGACGACGGCTTTGGGAACTTGCGCTTCGCCGCACTGGCCAATGTTCCGTCGGGCGTCCCTTTCTTCCCCGCAGCATACCACCGCGGCGGACCGCCATCACTTGCGATCGCGACCGAATCGGCCGACCTCGCGGTTAGCATTGTCAAAGACGCGTCCTCGACTCTATTAGCGAAGAGACAACTGGTCGCGGCGATTGAGACGCATGCGGCGAATCTTGCCCGAGTCACCGATGGCATTGCTCAAGATCATAACTTTCGCTTCCTTGGCGTCGATTTTTCCTTCGCCCCTTACCCTGAAACACCGCGTTCAATCGGTACGGCGCTCGAGACGATCGGGGTCTCCGCGTTCGGCCAATCCGGCAGCGCAGCAGCGGCGGCCTTCCTAACCGACTGTCTTGACAGCGCCCGATTCCAACGCGTGGGCTTTTGTGGACTCTTCCTGCCCGTTCTTGAGGATAACGTCTTGGCCTCGCGTGCCAGTGAGGGGATATTGACGATCTCTGATTTATTGCTCTACTCCACGCTTTGCGGAACCGGCTTAGATACGCTCCCTCTTCCTGGAGATGCGAGCATCGGGGCATTAACCGGGCTTCTACTCGACATCGGCGCAATCGCCTTGCGCCACGCAAAACCGCTGACAGCACGACTTATGCCCATTCCCGGAAAAACCCAAGGGGACGCTATTCATTTTGATTTCCCCTACTTTGCCGACTGCCGGCTTATGCCGCTCCCTGATGCGCCTCTCGCCGGTCTTCTAGACAGCCCTGACATTCTCGACATCGGTCCTCATAAAGTCGAATGACCTCTGCCCAACCTATTGGCGATGCAAGCGTAACCGGGCGGCGAAGAACAATATCCTTGCTGACCATTCCCTGGGCGATTAAAATCGACATGTTGCCAATATTACGCCTCCCAGAATTTACTGGCTATCCAAGGATGCACAACCCGCATTCGCCTTCCATCATAATCGTGTGAAGGAGACTCTAACGACATATTCGTGACGAGCAACGCAATATCAGAAGGTGGATAAACGAAAGGGACACTCATTAAACTCAGGTGCCCTGCTCCAATTGAATCGCGCTGACGGGGCCGACCAAGTGCCCTGTAAGGTCACATATCGCAATGGACCTAGCTGAGAATCTAAATACATCCCAGAATGAAGCGGTTACAACCGCACTGGGGCCGGTTTTAGTGCTTGCTGGACCAGGTTCCGGGAAGACGCGCGTCCTAACAAGCCGTGTAGCCCATCTCATCACCACAATTGGAGTGGTCCCAAGATCGATCATCGCCGTCACCTTCACAAACAAGGCCGCCCGAGAGATGAGCAAACGCGTGCAGGAGCTTCTTGGCCATGCCACGAAAGCCGTAGATGGACAGCCCAACCTGGGGACCTTTCACTCGCTATGTGCGCGCATCATCCGCCAGGAAGCCGATCATTTACCACTAACTCGCGACTATGTGATATTTGATGATGCCGATCAACTTTCCTTGGTCCGAACGGTGATCAAGGATCTGCGACAGGATCCTAAAAAGGTCCAGCCAAGGCGGATTCTCAATGCAATCTCCAAAGCGAAAAATGAACTGATCGAGCTTGAAGACTACATCACCGAAACATACGCCCACGAGATCGTGCGCCAGGTATATGAGCGTTACCAACAGTCTTTACTGGCAAATAATGCTTTAGATTTCGATGATCTACTTTTCTGGGTTTACCGATTGCTACGGGATCACGATGATCTGAGGAGCGCCTACCGGCGCCGTTTCCAACATCTACTCGTTGATGAATTTCAGGATACCAATACCGCACAATATTCGTTGCTGCGTTTATTGGCTGGGGAAAATCCAGATCTATTCGTCGTCGGCGATCCGGACCAATCGATTTACCGCTGGCGAGGAGCCGATTACCGCAATGTTCGCCGCTTCCAGGAGGACTACCCACAAGCTCGCACGATTCTTCTTGAGCAGAACTATCGATCCACCCAGACCATTCTAGATGTCGCCACCGCGGTGATCGACCTCAATCCCGGGCGTCAGCAGAAGCTTCTATACACAGATCGGGGTCCCGGGACACCCGTCGTTCTTCACGAATCCTATAACGAAAACGATGAGGCTGATTATGCCGTTGAGATCATCTCAACCCTGACGTTGTCCGGTGAGGCGGATCCCGGTGACTGCGCCGTGATGTACCGCACCAATGCTCAGTCCCGAGCCTTAGAGGAGGCTTTCCTGCGAGCCGGTCTCTCGTACCGCATCGTCGGAGCGCAGCGGTTCTATGGCCGCAGAGAGATCAAAGATTTGGTCGCGTACTTGCGCCTAGTTCACAACCCCGTCGATCGTGTCAGCTTGTTGCGGGCGCTAAACACACCGCCGCGCGGCATCGGCACAAAAACCGTCGAGATCTTGCTCGAAAGCTCCCAGCAGCGTGGGGTCGATCCGGCGGAGATCCTGTTCGATCTTGCCCGCGGTGAAGATTCTGCTTCGATGGATATCTTCAACCAGCGCGCCCGACGCGCTCTGGTCAGCTTTGCTGATCCCTGGCTCCGTTGGATCGAGGTGAAAGAGAAAATCGGTCTGGTCGCTCTAATCGACCTCATCCTGGAAGAGACCAATTACCGGGCACATATCGATGATGGAACAGAAGAAGGTGATGCGCGCTGGGAGAACATCCAGGAGTTGCGGCGAGTGGCTTATGAATTCGAAAATGTCGACCTGGCATCGTTCCTCGAAAGGATCGCCCTCATCTCCGACCAGGACACCTTATCTGATGAACTGGACGCACCCACGCTGCTGACCCTGCACGCTGCGAAGGGATTGGAATTCCCGACTGTGATCATCATCGGGCTGGATGATGGGGTCCTACCTCACCAGCGCTCATTTGATGACTCGGAAGCCATGGCGGAGGAAAGGCGACTGTTTTATGTTGGTATTACGCGTGCGAAAGACTGCCTCTATTTCCTGCGCTCCTTTCGTCGCCGCTTCGCTGGCCCTTCAACATTGAGCGAGCCATCACGTTTCTTGCACAATATTCCACCAAAACTTCTGGATGGTGACCTTCTTGGCTCCCAGAGCTGGGAACAGAATTCCTATAAAAAGCAGACCACATGGGACCTGTCCCCAACACTCCCGCTTGAGCCTCGCTATCGACCGGGGATGCGTGTTCGGCACAAAATCTTCGGTGAGGGTGTCGTTATATCCACTCGAATCGACTCCGATGACGAGGAAGTTATAGTTGAGTTTGAGGAGATTGGAACGAAGCACCTTGACGCCGCGATGGCGCAGTTGGAAATACTTGATGGTTGAGTTTTTTCAAGATGTGGGGAACAATCTATTCAGGTCTTCTTTCTGCCATGCATATCCATTTGTACCCTCACTGGAGATAAAGAGATGAATATCTTCTTAACGGGTGGCGCGGGTTATATTGGGTCCACCGCCGCCGCAACGCTAATCCAGGCTGGACATTCGGTGACCGTCTATGACTCCCTAGTCACCGGCCATCGTGAGGCCATCCCACACGAAGCCCGATTTATCCAAGCCGACCTCGGTGACCGGACCACACTTGATGGCGCATTAAACGCGGAGCAATATGATGCCGTAATGCATTTCGCCGCCTTTATTGAAGCCGGCGAAAGTATGAGTAACCCCGGAAAATATTTCCAAAATAATCTGGTTCTCTCGTTGGGCTTGATAGAGTCCTGTGTTAGCGCCAAAGTGGAGCGTTTCGTGCTCTCTTCTAGCGCCGCAGTATATGCCTCAAGCAACCAGCCCCTCTCAGAAGAGTCACCCCTTGGTCCAAAAAATGTGTATGGCCAAACCAAACTGATGATCGAACAGACTCTCGAGTGGTATCGCCAGATACACGGCTTGCGCTTTGCCGCGCTGCGCTACTTCAACGCCGCAGGCGCGCTTCCCGGCCGTGGCGAAGCGCATCAGCCCGAAAGCCATCTCATTCCACTTGTCCTACAGGTTGCCCTTGGCCAACGGTCCGAGATTAAAATCTTCGGCGATGACTACCCCACACCAGATGGTACTTGCATCAGAGATTACATCCACATCGTCGATCTCATCGATGCTCACTTGCTCTGCTTAGAGGCGCTCGACGATCAAGAATGTCTGATCTACAACCTTGGGAATGGGGCTGGTTACTCCGTCCGCGAGGTCATCGAAGCGTCTCAGCACGTTACAGGACAAGAGATCTCTGCACTTGTTGCTCCCCGACGGCCAGGTGATGCCCCCCGGCTCGTTGCAAGCTCTGAGAAAATCCAGCGCGAACTCGGTTGGTCACCAAAGTACCCCGAGCTTGAGCAGATCATCGCAAGCGCCTGGGAATGGCATCGGGTTCACCCACAGGGTTACAAGACACGCACTGAGCAATAGGGTCTGATTCGGCGGGTACGGACGAAATGATTCTCAGCCGCGCAAGTGAGCGGAATAGGATTCGCTCTAGAAATGACATTAAATACGACGCCCGGTGATGGCATCATAACCTGTGCACCAGATCGCGGGGGTATAATCGCAAGGTGAAACCACCGAAGAAACGCGCGGCCGAAGTGCGCACCCGTCTACTAGAGATATACGGCCAGCCGGTCTGGCGTGATCCATTGCCGCCCCTCGATGAGTTGGTCTCCACGATACTCTCTCAAAACACAAATGATACAAATCGCGATCTCGCTTTCAAAGCCCTGCGTATGCGCTTTCCGACCTGGGAGGAAGTGCGTGACGCGGAGCCATCCGGCGTGATTGAAGCTATTCGCTCCGCAGGTCTTGCCAATCAAAAAGGACCTCGTATCCAACGCGCCCTGCAACAGATTACCGAGGAACGCGGTGAGCTAAATCTGGACTTCCTAGTAAGTCTGCCGCTTGAACAAGCCAATGAATGGCTGCTTCGCTTCAAGGGAGTCGGCCCAAAGACCGCGGCTATTGTGCTGCTCTTCTCACTCGGTAAACCGGCTTTCCCCGTAGATACTCATATATACCGTCTAACAGGACGTCTGGGTTTACGTCCGGAGAACATTTCTGCCGAGCAAGCGCATGACCACCTTGCAGCACTTTTCAATCCTGCGATGTATTATGATGTTCATCTCAACCTTATCCGTCATGGGCGCGAGATTTGTTATGCCCGTTCCCCACAATGCGATCGCTGCTCATTAAGCGATCTCTGCCCTTTTTTTAAACGGGCCTCCGGGAAACCGTGAATGCGTGATTCGCAAAAACAAACCGATCCTGCCGGGAACTTGCGCAAGGTCCACCTCGCACTGGAGACACTTTCTGCAAATTGCAGAGGGTCACAGGCCGCAATCGTTCGCGATGCGCTGAATGACCTCGAACAGGCTGAGCAACAACAGGGGACAGGAGAACAAGCGCGTCTGGCTGCGCTCTTTAAAGTCTGTCGTGCGCTGGGATCATCCCTCCAAATCAGCGAAGTTCTGGACGAAACGATGGATTCGGTTATTCAACTAACGGGTGCTGAGCGTGGTTTTCTTATGCTCGCCAACCAGGAAACCGGCGAACTCGCATTCCAGGCAGCTCGCAACTTCCAACAGGAGACCCTCAACAAGAACGAAATGGAAGTCAGCCGTTCTATAATCCGGGACGTCATCCGTTCCGGCGAGGGAATTTTGACCACAAACGCGCAGATCGACGATCGCTTCTCCACACAAGATTCGATAACCCGCTTTTCACTCCGCTCCATTCTCTGCTTACCCCTCCGAACGCACGGCGAGGTTATGGGCGTCATCTATATTGACAACAAAGTCAAATCGGGTGCCTTCAACAAAGATGACCAAGAGCTGCTGGACATTTTTGCATCTCAAGCGGCAGTTGCCATTGAAAATGCACGCCTTTATTCCCAGGTGGATACTGAATTAGCCAAACGGGTATCCGAGCTAGAAATGCTTCGCCATATCGATAAAGAACTCAACACCGGGCTTGATTTCAAACGTGTTTTAGAACTCACGCTGGAGTGGGCTTTGCGTAGCACGGGATCAGAGGATGGCTGTATCGGGCTTCTGGATGAAACCAGTTCGCTGTTCATCCTCGCTGGCGATTGTGCGGATGAATTAATGGACGCGAACAATCCGCGCCTCGCTCCAGCTGTGCATCAGGGCCAGGCTGTCACATTTCAACAGGATGGTGATTTCAAAGTTTTAATCGTGCCCGCCCAACGCGAGGAGCGCACAGTCGCGCTCATTGGGGTTAGACGCCGGGGAAAAACCTACTCCAAGGAGGCGGAGAATTTACTCTTCCATATCGCCGAACGCGCCGCCCTCGCAATCGAAAACTCACGCCTTTTCGATGCTGCCCGCGCAGCAGATGATGCTAAATCGCAGTTTATCTCAATCGTAACTCATGAACTAAAAATTCCAATGACCTCAATCCGAGGATACGCCGATCTGATCAAACAAGGCACTGTCGGTCCTGTTACGGATCAGCAGATGAAATTCCTCGACACAATCCGCTCCAATGTTGACCGCATGGCTAATCTAGTATCAGACATATCCGACATATCACGAATTGAAACGGGACGCCTCAAGATCGACCTGGCGGCTGTCCCGATAGCGGATTACATCTATGAAATTGCCGCTGGTTTCCGACCCCAATTCGACGCTAAGGAACAGTCAATTGAATTTTCCATCGAAGACGGCCTTCCGATGGTTCGGGTAGATCGAAACCGATTGGCTCAAATCTTGACCAACCTGCTTAGCAACGCAAATAAATACACGCCCGAAGGCGGCTCCATCTCCGTCACTGCTTTGCTCTCCAACAATTTCGTTCGAACTGAAATACACGACACTGGCATCGGATTAAGCGACGAGGATCAGTCGATGCTCTTTACACAGTTTTTCCGCTCCGAGGAGCCGGCCGTACGCAATGAAATTGGCTGGGGCCTCGGTCTGCATGTAACCCACCGGCTCGTCAAGCTTATGGGTGGCGAAATCGGCGTTCAGAGCCAACCCGGTGAGGGCAGCACTTTCTGGTTCACGCTTCCAGCGGTAAATTAAAACACTTCATAAACGACATTATGAGCAAAAAACAAAGGAGTAACCGCTACCACCTGCTTCTCTACCGAGAGATTGTAGGTCGTCATGCACGAAAGGCTCTCCTTCTCGCCTGTCTTTTCCTCGGTTTGTGGATACTCGTAGAAAAAGGCAGCGCTCACTGGCTTGAGCGCGATGCACAGCGTTGGCTCTTCGCTGGCGGACTTATCTCCCTTGCGTATTGGTTGTTCGCCCGTTTTGGACCCAGCCTGGCATATGTGCAAGCACATCATGACCATCTTCGCCTGCAGACACCGATATTCCGCCTGAACATTTCCTACCGCCGAATCATCAACACTCGCCCAATCGTCTTCGGTAAATTATTCCCTCCCGAGAGCATGCCGCGGCGTGACCGGCACCCCATGAAGCCTTTCCTCGGCGCCACCGCCCTGGGCATAGATCTACGCGGCTTGCCGCTGCCTACCTGGCTGCTCCGGCTCTTTCTGAGCCGTTACATGCTGGCAACCGATCAGATCGGCTTCATCCTGCTCGTCGATGATTGGATGCGCTTAAGTACCCAACTCGCGAGCCTGTTGGGCGAATGGCGCGCCACGCGTCAGCAGCGGCCGCCCAGCCCGGGCCTCGAGGTCTCCGACTTTCTGTCTGATTGACCACGCCCGATCAATGGTTCCACTCGTTTGCTTTGACTCGTCGCTGCGCTGAGGTCTATACTCGCGTTTGATTCACCGATCATATTAAGGAGAGATACATGTCACTCACATTAACCTGGTACGGACACGCCGCCTTTGGGCTTGACGTAGATGGCATAAAGCTTCTCGTGGATCCTTTCCTGAACGACAATCCCGCTGGGGTAGTTAAAGCTGATGCTGTTGAAGCGGATTTCATCCTCATCTCCCACGGACATGGCGATCATGTTGGGGACGCCGTGGCAATCGCCGAACGCACCAGTGCGCTCGTAATCAGCTCAGCGGAAATTGCTTCCTGGTTCAAGGACCAGGGCATTAAGGCGCATGCTCAGCATATCGGAGGAGGTTTCCACCACCCCTTCGGTTATCTCAAGCTGACCCACGCTCTGCATGGATCCATGCTCCCGGACGGTTCCTATGGTGGAAACCCGACCGGCTTTCTACTCACAACACCCGGGGATGAGAAGCTCTATCTCGCCTGTGATACGGGACTCTTCGGCGATATGCGCTTGATCGGGGAAGAGGGAATCGACCTGGCGGCTCTGCCTATCGGGGATAATTACACTATGGGTCCCGCCGATGCCTTGCGGGCTGTTAAATTGATTGAGCCCAAACACGTCATCCCGGTGCATTACAACACCTGGGAGCTTATCGAGCAAGATCCTCATGCGTGGGCAGAGCAGGTAAAGAAAGAGACATCAGCGACTCCGCACGTCCTACAGCCCGGCGAAAGTTTCCAGCTCAAAAACTCGTGAGACACTACACCGATCAGTGGTAACTTCTCTGATTAGGGCATACTCATATGCAGAAGACCCTCCCCTGGCGCGACCATATTTTCATTAACATTTACTGGCTCGGTCTAAGTATCTCAGCCGGCGTAATCACCCCCGTATTACTACCCTATCTCGTCACCGTATTCGTCTCCCACGATCAGAAAAACACTTATCTTGCATTGCTGCGCGTCGCTGGCCTTGCAGTTGCCATGCTCGTGCAACCTCTGGCGGGGATGTATAGTGACCAAAGCACGCACCGTTTTGGCCGTAGACGTCCGTTCATCTTTTGGGGCACTATTCTTGATCTCGTATTCCTCTCGATCATCGGCGCATCTGTGCTGTTTGTCGGATCGCCGCTGAATAAAACGATACGTCCTCTCCTGGGTTTCTCGGCCGCATTTGCCGTATTACTGCTTGGGCTCATTCTCCTGCAAGCTTCCTCCAACACAGCACAGGGGGCGCAGCAAGGCTTGATTCCCGATCTTGTCCCCGAAAATCAGCGCGGCACATCCTCCGGAGTTAAATCGTTATTCGAGATATTGCCGAGCATCTTGGCGGTCTTCATCGGTCCCATCATAGACTCCGGACGGATTTGGCTTGCAGTCGGCATAATCGGCGTCGCTCTTTTGCTAACGATGCTCCTCACGATGATCTTCGTTCGTGAAGAGCCCTTACAAGAGAAGCCCAAACGGCGCAATGCCACCCGCTCTTTACGGATCCTCGCCCTCACGGCACTCTTTGTCGGTGTTACGCAGGGTGCGGTTTGGTTGGTTCGCAGCGGAGGACTATTCCTCAGCAGTCGGGGGGTTTCTACCGAAATACAGATTGCTTTAATGGGATTATCTGGATTATTTGCTATGGCCGGATCAATACTCGTGGCGGTTTACTTTGGTGCGCGGGTGGGAATTGGCGAGGAGGCTCAGTCAAACTCCCCCTTCATCTGGTGGGTCATTAACCGCCTGCTCTTCCTGGCTGCAGTGGGATCGATCCTTGGTTTCTTCCAGTTCTTCATCAGCGATGTCCTTCGCGTCGAGAACCCGGCAACGATGACCACGATTCTCCTTGCCATTGTGGCTCTGTTTTTAATCCCCTCATCTCTTGGCGGCGGATTTCTTGCAGACAGGATCGGTCGGAAACGGTTGATCGCTTTTGCCGGTTCGATTTCAGCAGCCGGGACGCTTCTCTTGCTTTTCTCACGGACAATTCCAATGGTGATTGTAAGCGGCTGCATCCTCGGCGTGGGAGCGGGTACGTTCATGGCCTCCAGCTGGGCTCTCGGCACAGACCTGGTTCCGCCTAAAGAGGCTGGACGCTACCTGGGCATCTCCAATCTCGCCGGTGCGGGTGCAGGTATCGTCGGTGCAGGTATCGGCGGACCAATGGCGGATTTCTTCAACCGGATACAACCCGGCCTAGGATATCTCGTGATATTCGCCATCTACGCAGGTCTCTTTATGCTCTCTGTAATCGTCTTGCGCGGGATTCCCCATTTTTATAAATCGCCAAGTCAAGTACCTTCGATACAGTAAGTGTTTTCTCATCAGCTCTCCTTATATAGGCGTTTGGGGAATTGACATCACTCGTTGTACAATCAATTAAGACGCCCTAATCAGCGCTTGGAGGAGACATATGATGTCCAATGACGAGCGTATCGGTGAGATCGTCCACTACTACCACAAAATATCGGTGGCCGTCATCAAACTAAATAGACCCCTGCAGCTTGGAGATAAGGTCCAGTTCCTTGGTGCACATACCGATTTTCTGCAGGAGATCCGCTCAATGCAGATCGAGCATGAGACTGTAGAAGATGCGCAGGCTGGCGATGAGGTAGCCGTGAAAGTCGATCAGCGAGTTCGACGCGGGGATACTGCCTTCCTCCATACGGAGTGAGGCGTGCATTAACGCCTTAATATACTATTTGATTGAAGCCTAAATATATGGGGGATCAGATAGCGGCATTTCCCATCGCCATATTGATGGAGCGAATTACGTCACCAATGGCAACGCAATCGTGAATATTGCGCCCTGGTCGGGACCCTCGCTCTCCACCCAGGCGCGACCTCCATGAGATTCGGCTATCGCCTTTACGATAGGCAACCCCAAACCCAAACCGCCATGCTGCCGAGTCAGGTGATCTTCCACCTGGTAGAAGAGATCAAAGACAGTTTCCAGTTCATCGGGCGCCAGTCCGATCCCGGCGTCGCGCACGCGGAGCCAGGCTTCGTGGCCATGGTGCTCCAAAGATAACCAAAGCTCCCTTTCTTTCGGCGTGAAACGGATTGCGTTATTGAGTAAATTAGTTAGGGCCATCGTTATCTTCGGTCCATCTACCATCGCCTCGAGCGTTTCGGCGGGAAGATTGAGCTTGATTGTCTGCTCTCTGGACTCTATTAATCCAAGAACTTCTTCATACGCCATCTGAACGATGTTCTGAAGCGGCTGCTTCGATAACACCAGTTCTGCCGATCCCGCCTGCAGCATATTCAAATTGGTCATATCTTCAATCAAAACTCGCATTCGCATGGCGGAATTGAGAACCGCATCCGCGTGTTCAGAGACATCCTCGCCAGCTAATTCTTTAAGTAACGATGCGTTGCCCAAGATCAAGCCCAAAGGTGTGCGCAGTTCATGAGAGGCGATGGCAATGAAATCGGTTTTTAATTGATCTACCTTCCCTAGTGCATCATAAGCTCGATTGAGCGCCTCGATCTGGCGCGCATTGCTTATTGCCACCGCTGCTAACGAGGCAATGTTCGTCAGGGTTTGCAAATCTGCCTCATCAAAAATTCCCTGTCGCTTATTCACCGCCTCCAATACACCAGTCACATCGTCGCGGATCCTTAGCGGTACGCCGATTATGGAGCGAACCGAGGAACGCCCTCTCTCTCCAACTTCGGGATAAAGTTGCGTTGTGGCACCCAACTCGTTAAGAATTAGTGGCCGATCCTCTCTAAAGATTGTTCCCGCGATGGATCCTTCCTTCGGTACTGGGATTTTCTGAAGTGCCTCTGGATCTGCATCTGTCGCTGCGGCGATGTATAGATCACGAGTCTGATCGCTGACCAGCAGAATTGAGACGGCTTCGCTCTCGACAAGATCAGCTGCGGATCGGATGATGAATTGAAGCAAGCGGTCGAGGTCTAGCGTCGAGTTAAGCGTTACGCTGATCTCGACCAATCTGGATAGTCGAACAATCATTTGGCGAAGACGGGTCAATTCATCCTGAATCTGAGTATTCATCGCTCTGTAAGTTTATGTCAGCAAACCACACTTGTCTACAAGACCATTGTCGCTCATAACCGATCGTTGTATACTTCATAGGCTCGTTAATCTCTCGTTCACAAAATAAGGAATACTCCCCATGAAGGTGTCCTGTCTTCAAGAGAATCTGGCTCGTGGATTAAGTATCGTATCACGTGCAGTGGCGCCCCGGAGCACCCTTCCAGTACTGAGTAATATTTTAGTGGCAACCGAGAACGGTCGGCTGCGCCTCTCAGCAACTAATCTGGAATTGGGAATCAGTTATTGGATTGGCGCGAAAATCGAAGAGGATGGCTCGACAACGGTACCAGCGCGCACTTTTGTCGACCTGGTAAACACTCTTCCTAACGACTCCGTATCCATGGAGCTTACCATCCGCAATCAAACGTTGAATGTGCACTGCGGTTCTTTCAACAACGATATCAAGTGCATCGACGCCCAAGATTTTCCGCCTCTGCCACCTTCCGAACTCGACGATGGAATGACATTGAATGTTGAAAATCTGCGCTCGATGATCCAACAGGCGACCTTCGCTGCATCGATGGATGACGCCCGCCCGGTCTTAACCGGCGTTTTACTCGAGGTCGAAGATGAGCAGACGACGATGGCGGCAGCGGACGGCTTCCGCCTCTCGGTCCGCACGGCACAGCTCTCATCAGCAACTTCCACTAAAGTCAGAGCCATCATTCCTGCACGTGCCTTGACTGAGCTAGCCCGCACTATAGGCCCCGGCGATGAAACAATCAGCATGATGCTGCCGCCCAATCGCGGGCAGGTGATTTTTCGCGGGACTGATTTTGAACTCGTCTCACAGCTTATCGACGGAACCTTTCCGGACTATCACAGCATTATCCCCACAACCTACGCCACTCGAAGCGTGCTCTCCACAAACGCTCTTCTAAAAGCGTGTAGGGCTGCCGATATCTTCGCCCGAGAGGCGGCTCACTCTGCTCGTTTGCGCATCACTCCCGGAAGCGACCTCGAGCCAGGAGTAATGGAAGTCTCGGCAACAGCCGCCGAAACGGGATCAAATGAGACCATCGTCGATGCCACTATCGAGGGTGAAGCGGTAGAAATTGCCTTTAATGTGCGTTTCCTGGTGGACGTCCTGAACGTAATCGACACACCCAACGTCGCTATTGAGACGACATCAGCCTCCTCGCCCGGTGTAGTACGTCCCGTCGGTCGCGACGATTTCCTGCATGTCATCATGCCCATGCATCTTGGGCGATAGCCAAACGCGCGCTTTTAAAGCGCTAATTGTTAATTGAGTCCACAGAGATTCGTAAGAGCCTTTGTAAAAACAACAGCTCCCGCTAAAATCAAACAAAGTCATCAGGTTATTTAATCCGGAGTCTGAAAATGGCCTTTGATTCCTCAGAATTCCCGAAGGTCCTCTCGCTATACCTAGCCCTCGGTCAGTTCCCGACCCTCGCTCCACAAATTAGGGAACGGATGCGCCAAGAACTATTCCACCGCGGGGTGATCACGCCGGAAGCCTTCGATTCTGAGGTTCGTGAAAAAGCCATTCAGTCTCAAATTCGTGAAGGGGTATTTGATCAACATAATTTGGAGGAACCAGAAACCTGGCAGCGGCGCATAACCATCGTCCGCGACGACCTCACAGATTTCTATTTCGCCTACAACCTACCGCACGAAACCTTCGAAGCTCTCCTCAAGGATGTACTCTCTGAGCGCATGCCTGCTCAGGATATTGTTCTCACTATTCATCCCGAGCTCGCTCCTTGGGAAATGCTCTTTGCGCAGGGCGAGGCTTATGAGAGCCTCCCAGCAGAGGAGCGAGTCCGCGTCGAGCACCACCTCGCAGAGATCAAAGTTGTTTTAATCAAAGCCATGATCAGTGACCATCTTCCCTATCTTGCCATCGCGCGCGAGTGGTTCGATATCTCTGATCTCAAAAACATACGCAACCACCGCATTGGTCGGGGAAAGATCGGCGGGAAATCCGCCGGTGTACTGCTGGCTGAGCGCATCCTATGTAAATCTGCGGACCCCGATCTTAAGGAACGAATTGAACGACCACGATCATGGTTCCTTGGATCCGACGTGTTCTACCAATTCTCTCAACTCAATGGATTTCTCGATTTCGCCAATCAAAAATATAAAGAAGAAACCGAAATCCGCTCTGACTACCCCGGTATCCATGAAGCTCTCCTGCAAGGAAGATTTCCAGACGACATCGTCAACAGTTTAGAAACAGTTCTTGCTGATGCAGGGGAATCACCATTGATCGTGCGCTCATCCAGCCTGTTAGAGGACTCTTTTGGAACATCATTCGCTGGAAAATACGAAAGTTATTTCCGCCCCAATCAGGGCAGCCCGAAACAAAATCTGAGTCAGCTCCTTACTGCAATAAAAAGTGTGTACGCAAGTGTTTACAGTCCGAATGCATTACTCTATCGGCGACGAGCTGGTCTAACCGACTACGATGAGCGTATGGCGATTCTTATTCAGGAAACTATCGGGCGGAGGGTTGATCGCTTCTACATGCCCGATGCAGCTGGAGTCGCCTTCTCGCACAATCAATTCCGGTGGAGTCCACGTATTGATCGCGAAGCCGGGTTCATACGTCTCGTTTGGGGTTTGGGGACTCGTGCTGTTGAGCAACTTGAAGGCTACCCTCGACTCGTCGCACTCAGCCACCCTGATATGCGACCGGAGTCGTCACCAAGGGAAGTCCACAGACACTCGCAGTCCTATGTCGATCTTATTGACCTCCATGAGAACAGTCTAAAAACATTGCCCGTGCAGGAAGCCCTCAGTTCAAGCACTCCCTACCTAAGGTGGATAGCGCAAATCTATGAGCAGGATTACTTTAGAGATCTGATCGGAACGCCACAAGGGAAAGAAAAGGAAAAACTAGTCATCACCTTCAATGGTTTCTTGCGACGGACAAGCTTTGCGGACATCATGCACCGCATGCTCAAATCACTAGAGGCTGCATATGGAAGCCCGGTCGACACTGAGTTTGCCATCATCCTCGAGGACTCCGGGGACCAACAACCCCTCCCGCGCATTTACATACTCCAGTGCCGGCCTCAGAGCCACTACAAAGATAGGCAGGTTGAGCTGCCACACGACATCCCCCAAGAAAACCGCCTTTTCATGTCAACTCACATGGTACCGGATGGATTTGTCCAAAAAATCCGATACGTGGTGTACGTTGCTCCGCAATCTTACTACACGCTTGAAAAGCACTCGGACAGGTTGGAGATCGCTCGCCTTATTGGGCGGATCAACAAGCATCTTCATGATGCGCGTTTTGTATTAATTGGTCCTGGCCGATGGGGGAGCAATAATCCCTTGCTTGGAATCCCCGTGTCTTATGGGGATATCTACAACTCTCGTGCTCTCGTCGAGTTAGCACTCGGAGAACAATCTCCGGAGCCTTCCTATGGAACCCATTTTTTCCAGGATTTAATTGAGACCAATATCTACCCCCTGGCGATATCTCTAACCGATCCCCAAGCCGAATTTAATCAGCACTTTTTTAATGAGAGCAAGAACAGCCTTGCTGAAATCCTCCCGGAGGATGCTTCATGGTCTGAACACGTTCGAGTCTTAGATATTCCAGCTATCACTGAGGGTGAATATCTTGAATTGGTCATGAATGGGGATACAGGAGAGGCGATTGCCTATTTAAAAAAATACAGCGATTAAATCTTGACCTCGCGCCTGCCCTTCAAAACCTACTGCCGCCGAGATTTTCCTTCAGGCGACCATGCGTATTCGCCGATGAGGGGGACGAAAGCTACCGGAGCCAACTTCTCGCAGACCAGCTTCGGCCCCTCGCGCCTCCATAACTCAAGCACTTGCCCCACTCTACTGCCTACTGGGACGACTAATCTTCCGCCATCGCTTAGTTGATCCTCGAGCGGCTTTGGCACCTCGGGCGCCGACGCCGTTACGATGATGGCTTGATACGGAGCATGCTCCGCTAATCCGCAAGACCCGTCGCCATCAATAACTTCGATATTCTCCAGTTGCAGCAAATGCAGTAAAGCCCGCGCACGCGCGGCCAATTCCGGAATCCTCTCAATGCTGTACACTTTCTTGGCTAGATGCGCCAGTATGGCTGCCTGGTATCCCGATCCTGTACCGATTTCGAGTACGGTCTCCTCTCCTTTCAGGCAAAGGAGTTCGGTCATCAGCGCAACGATGTATGGCTGTGAAATTGTTTGATTGTTTCCAATGGGGAGCGGCGCATCGATATATGCCAGGTGCGCTTGATCTGGAGGTACAAATTCATGACGCGGAATAGCAAGCATCGCCTCAAGCACACGTTCATCACGGATCCCTCGACTGACCATTTGCTGATCAACCATGCGCTTCCGCTTGCTTGAAAATGCTTCCATCTCAGACTTGCTCACTCTATCCGATTATACGCCGGTGCTGATGCCCGTGAAAACACAGTTTGCCCGGTAAAATACCCGGGCAAACATCGAATATACTTCTTATAGGAACATTATCAGCCCTCAGAGGCAAAGCGCTGCTCATCCCATACATCCGCGATATTATGGTACCCGGCTTGCTCCCAGAATCCTAATCGATCCTCTGGCATAAACTCCAGGCCGGTCAACCACTTCCCGCCTTTCCAAAGGTAGATATCTTTCAGATCTTCCCTTCCGGGGATTGCTCCAACGACTCCCCGGAGCGGATAACCATGATCGGGGGTGAGTGGTTGCCCGTTAAAGTGTGTTGCCAACAAGAAATTTTCCGACATAGCTACAGATATGGGCATGTTTGTCGAATAGCCATACTCACAATGCTGCAACAAGAATTTCGCCGCTGGCTTGACTTTGATGATCTCTTGCTTCACGAGCGTCTGTAATGAAACACCTTCCCATTCCGTGTCGAATTTGCTCCACCGGGTTACACAGTGGATATCCATATTGA
Organism: Anaerolineales bacterium; assembly: GCA_034430395.1. GTDB lineage: Bacteria > Chloroflexota > Anaerolineae > Anaerolineales > E44-bin32 > E44-bin32. The sequence continues at coordinate 20,297 of DAOUEQ010000052.1, forward strand.
CCTTGGCGCGCGGCAATTTTAAAAACTCCTCCCAGGTCCAGGTCACTTCTTGTTCCACCTCACCCCAAATGCGTAAGGACCAGGTGGAGGGGTCAAACTCGGGGACCGGTCCATAATGTAAAACCGGGAATTTAACCGTCAAAGATTGTCCAGGAGGGAGCCTCCCCTCTTGTGAAATTCTCCCCTCTAACCCTCGTCTCGCTCTTTGACCATCAGACATTACTTCGCCCTCCAAATTTAATCCATTATATCAACTTCAACATTTGCACAGGAAGCTCTGAAGCAGGATAAATCGTTATGAAATCACGCGTGCCCTATCGAACAGGAGATTCTGCCCGAAAAAGAAACGTTTCTTCGCTTCATGGCCATCCTTTGAATGTTCACGCTTCTCTCTCGCTCTTGCGGCCGGTTCACCACAATGCCACTTCCACGTCTGCACCAAGGGACTACACATAGCCAGCAGGAGTGCATAGAAATGCACACCTGCTTTTTTTCTACACCGAGAATCGTTATGAAACTGGTTGGAATTCGCTTAGCGCACCTGCACGCTGCCAATGCCCAGATCAATCTCCATCTCGATCTGTTTTCCAGCCGCGGCATAGCCAGGTGAGAGATAGAAATCCCCATCGCGCGTATAGTCGCTTGGAACCTGCACATTCCCAATACCTACGTTGGCACGCAAGCGAACACCCACACCTTTGGGAATCACAACCCGGATCTCACCTATACCCCCATCGAGATAAACCTCTATATTGTCCGCGGATGGCAGCAACAGGATCGTTTGCCCGATTCCATGCTCTACTTGAATTTCACCGATCTGGAGATCCCGGAGATCAAGCTCTGCCTTCCCCACACCGAAGTCAACGATCAAATCGGTTACCACCCCAGGATGCAGCGCGAGATCCCACGATGGTTGGTCGCTCCACCCACTGAAAAATGGCATCATGATGAAATCCTTACTTCGCAGATCGATCGTCGCTCGCATACTGGTGATGTCTACCGTTTCACTAATCTCCTCACCGCTGAACGGTCGAACCTCGCCTTGTGCCAGCACTTTCGATTCCTTTGGTAAGGCGTCAACGTACAGGTAACCAAGCGCGGGATCGAGGGTAACGGTTGCATTCTTCACATTTCCCAGAGGTATCTCGACGCTCTCGGATGCGTATGTCCATCGAGGTTGGTTATCGAAGAAGACGATGCCGCCCGCCAAGATGGCGAGAACTACTACTAATGCAATTGCCGCTCCCCAGGCTGAGCGGTGACCGATAAGTATATCGAGCCCGACTGCGATGAGCAGTATGGGCCAAAAACGCATGATGACGTCCCAGGCGTTCAGTTCGATCATACCCAAGTTGTTCAATAGAAAAATCACCCCAAGGGTAATCAGGATAACTGGCCCTGTAATGCTGGGCCTACGATAGCGATTATTCATTTCAATCACTCCTCACTCGTCATATGGGCAGAAACTCGGTATCGCCTATGCCGCCAATTTACGTGATCAGAGAATGCGTGCAATCAACTTTACTTACCCAAATCATCCATATGCAGCCCTCGGCTCGCTTCAGCGCGGACGGAACAAAGGACCCAAGAGGATCATCAAGCCGGCGCCAATCAAGATGGCCGGCCACAACAATCCGGAAAACTGACCTCCGCCCAACAAAGAACCGAAAATTGCGAACAAGATCATGCTTACCAGGATGGCTCGACTGCCGTCGTGCAGCGCCTTACGAGTCTGACCGGCGAGCAAGCCGGAGATAATCACGCCCAAACCCACGAAACCCGGAATGAGCGTCCAGATGTACGCCCAACTCTCCCAGTTGCCCGTTATATTCTGCCAATAAAGAATCCCGCCGATCCCACCTACGTTCAAGGCTGGAATCGCCAGATCCGGCGTGCTGGTCAGCAACCCCATCAACAAGAGAAAAACGCCCGCTCCAATCACAAGCAGGGGCCAATGCTCCTTCAGATTTATGAACGCGAGGCTGTCAGGAAATATCTGAGCTACCAGGAGTCCGGTACCGACAAGAATGATGAACAACCCGACCACTATGTTTGATCGCTGTCCGTGCTCCATTACACCCTCCCACTTACATTTACGCAGATGATACGAATAAGTCGCGCGGGCTTTTCAACCTATATCCTACCTCATCTTCCGTTAATTAATGCCTGGTCGAGGATCTTAGACCCGTGTTTGATCCGTGATTTACGGTCAATCCGTTTCCGGGGTCTGTCGGACTGGGGGATCCGTGAATTTATAGAGTATTCAACGATCTTCCCGTTTGTGTTTCAGCCTAGGATTACACCGGGTTTTTAAAATCGTGGATTCCGTTCTGCACAGGCCAAATACGTCTACATCCCTTGCAGCTCAAGCCCGCTGCTGTCTTGTGCAGTTCAAGCGACCCACATTCGGGACAGCGCCAGATCGAGCCAGCACGCACGTTTCCGGTCTCACCATCAATCGAGGAAAATTGAAAAACACTGGGGGTCAGTTGAATCCAATCCCCCGTACGCTGCATCATTGAGTCAAGCGCCACCAACACGTTAAGAGGCACCCAGCGCTTAAGGAGATTTATGCGAAAGTGAGAAACCGTTAGCTTCCGCCCGGGCGAAAACCCCGCCTGTGTCAACCATTGGTAAACGACACGGGGATGGAAGTTGAAATTCAATTCTGTGAACTCGACCGCTCCAGGAGCGAATGGATTCCAGTCTTGCCGACGCAAGACCCAGCGTGCAATGGCCTTGAGGTTGCGTTTGTTGGCGTATTCGAGGATGAAGGTAGACCCTGGTACAAGTGTAGGTCTAATCTGGCTCAGCGCGTTTTGTGGTTCCACCAGGTGATGAAGTGTTCGGATCATCGTGGCAGCATCGAATACTTCTGGCGCAAAGGGTAGACGATAGACGTCACCGACGACATAAACATAGCGCTCGCTCTCACCTAGTCGCTGCTGTGCCAATTCAATCTGCGTTCGCGAATAATCAAGCAGCACAATCTGTTGAAAACCCTGATATCGAGATGTATTTCTCCCGGCCCCTGCGCCCACTTCCAGCAATCGTGCTCCTTTCCCGGGAAGTAGTCGCTTGAGGGCAATCGCCTCCACTTGATCCTCATACTCCCGACTCCCATGCTCCCAGAATTTCTCCTGGTAATCTGAGCCTTCATAATCACAAATCGGAGGTCGGCTTTCGCTCATATCTCACCATAGAAACGCCGGTCACCTGTGTGCCCGGCGTAAGATCATCTTAATTGTACTCTCTCAAACTCGTAGTGTCAGCCGCCCTTTCAAGTTCAAGAATCAAAAAAGCGCGTTTCATCCAGCTTGCGTCGTTCCTGCGCCTCACCGCCTTCAGGCTCTTGCTCCAGCAATCCCATCTCTGCATCGGCGCGGAACCGCGTCTCTGCCTCTTCCAGCGCAGCATGACTCGCCCGGGGGACGATCGCCCATTTGCCGCAATGCGGACACCGCTCCAGTTTCCCAACCAATAGATTTGGGGAGAGAAAATGTCTGGGATAAGGAAAACCGCAGCGCTTACAGACCGCACCCCCGGCAAGGCCGTAATTTCCAAGCTTGAAACTACCAGAGCGGCGGCCCATGAGCGCCGGAAGGAGTGCTCCAAGCCCCACGAGAACAACGACCCCAACGATTAGTGGGACAGCGATGTCGGCTGCCTGTTGCCAGCTCTCCTCCGCGCTGACAAACTCCAATATTATCTCTTCCGCAAATACCTCTGCGCCGCTGGCAGTTGTGCCCACGGCTGAAAATGTGTGCGCACCCAGTGCATAATCGCTGGTGCTGAAGGTAAATCTGAAAGGAGATTCTGAGACTTCCGCAAAGAAATCTCCATCGAGCAGGTATAAAACCCGCTCCAGATCCTGCGGTCCATCGGTAGAGATCGTGAACCGTCCCTGAATTTGTCCACCAGCACTGTATCCAAAATCGCGCCGTAAACGCACCCTCAACAGATCGTCACCATCCTGGGCAAATGCGGGAATCGTAAACACAGAAGCCAATAAGACGAATATGAGTAGTTTCGCCTTCCCCATTCCCTCTCCTCATTTCCAACGTGTTAGGATGGCCTCGCGCTGAAAGAGCTGAGTCGCGAAAGCCAGCAAACCGATATCAAGTACGGTGACCCCAATTGCCATCCAGAGAATCATGGTTTCGTTGATAAAGATCAATCCGGTGATCTGGGCGAAGAAAAGACCCAGAAGTGGCAGGATAACCAGCATAGAGATCTGCTCGGCTACGCGGGGATCATTTGCTCGAGAGGATACCATGATGGCAATACTCACAGCTGCAACAGCCAACAATGGTCCAACTACAACGATCGCAAACAGCCAGAGTGGGGCCGTAACCTGCCGGAATAACGCAGCCCCCTCCGTGAGGATGGCCACACCAACCGAGAAAATTGAGAACCCTAGCCAAGTCGCCCCGATCGCGGGCAGCGCTGCAGCTACTGCCTTTCCGGCGAGAAGTTCGAGAGTCGTCACCGGCGTCGCCAGCACCGGTTCCAGCGTTCTCGTTGTTTTCTCGCCCACAATACTGTAGGAGGCGAAGGTCGCCGGTATAACGAGCGGCATCAACATAAACAACAACATAAATTGACTCACGAGGAAGTACTGCCCGCACGTTTCACCATTCAGCCCCTCACACAAGTCCGCAAAGCTGGCGGGCATATCTGCCGCTGAAAACCCAGCCATCTCTGCAGAAGAACCCATCGTGTAAAGGATAATCAACGGCAGGGCGGTCATGATGAGCGGCATGAAAGCCACCGTAAAGAGCACAAAGCGATTCTTGAATACTTCCGCCCACTCCTTGCGTGCGATCACCCAAATTTTCCGCATAATTTACCTCTCAAACGAAGACTGGCTGCGACCTGAGCGGCCGGGGTAGGCTCCATCAGTCCGTGATTTTGGGCCCTACTCCGCATCGCCTCACAGTAAAAGTGTTACCTATGTTGTGTGAATTTTCTGTTGCCTAAGTCCCGGTTTGGTCCACGATGTCAATGACCCGATCATGGCTGAGTTCAAGCTGCGGGGGTTTAGGACTATTGCCTTCAAATCACATACAATCGATGGGCAAAAAAGCACGGCACAATCTCTCTATACCTTGAGTCTTTGACGGAACTCTGATTGTTGATATGAGACACAGGCCTCATGCAGTTTTCAAACCTTGGATAATTTCTCCTAAACTCGGTCTTTTCCCGTACATTAGCATAAACATCCTGAAGATCTTTATTGAGAGGAACATTCCAACGATTACTGAAAGCCCTAACAGGACAATACTTGTCGCGATCTGCCACGCCGGGATGTCCGACACTCCCAACCTCAGCATAGTCTGAACAGGGGCGGTGACGGGGAATATTGACAACACCATCCAGACGGGACTGTTCGGGAAGTTGATCAACCCTGCGGAAAACCAGAGTGGTACAAACTGCGCAAGGATGTAGAACATGGATAGGTTGTGTGCTTCCGTGGTACTAGAGCTGATGCCGCCGAGACTGACGGAGAGTATGGCGAATAGCAGATAGCCCAATATAAAATAAACAACTCCTAGAACAAGGAAGTTGGCGGGTATCTGAATGTCACTCAGAAATCCGCCGAAGGAGGACGAGGCCAAGCTCAATAGTAGCGGTGCTGAGATTAACCATACGAGTACTTGCAGCAGCCCGGCAGTACCCAGGGCCAATACTTTGGCGATGAGTAATTGGCGAACAGAAACCGAGGAAAACAATACCTCGATGAGGCGGCTTTCCTTTTCCTCTCCTAATCCGCTGATTAGAGAAGTAGCGCCGAACATGAAAGCCATACTCAGCAATAAGGAGAAAATGGCGGGGATAATGATATTGCCAATATTCCCTTGTTCTTGCGCAATATCTCCATTTTCGTCAAGGCGGGTGACTTCTAGGTTCAGAGGAGAGACAATCGAGGTGATGATCTCCGGTGACACATCATCTTTCAAGAGGTTCCAAGTGAGGAAACTTTCGATGAAGTACGCTGTGATCGGAGGGGTAACGAGCTCTTTCGCCAACGTATATCGTTGAATGGTCCCCGAGGAGGTGTACTCCGCTGGTATGACGATATATTCCGAAACATTCCTTCTAACCAGAGCCTGGGTTGCATCCTCCCTCGATACAAATGGAATCAGCTTGATTAATCCCTGGTCAGTTTGATCACTAAAGATTCCTGCTTCGTCCACATATCCGACGATCGTGACCGCATTTACCGAAGGTTCGGTCAAGGTCGTTACCAGTTCATAGACTCCAATTGCCAATAGGGCTAACACCGGTACGATGAGGGTCATAACGACAAAACCGACCCGCTTGATTGCGTGCAGAAACTCGTGCTTGAATACTAAATAGGTTTTATTCATGATCCACCCCCACCAGATTTAGGAATATTTCATTGAGGGAGGGGGTTGTGACTTCAAATCGGTTAATGGTAATTTTGCGATCGCGTAATCGATCGAGAATGGTCTGTGGTGTTGTATCTGCTGCTAAGACCAATTCTACGGAACCCTTATTGAGCTTTCTATCAATCACCCCAGGAAGGTCACCCAGTTCTCCATCGGCAGCCACCTGGACCGAATTTCTTCTGAATTTAGCCTTTGTTTCCGTTAAGTCACCGTAAAGGACTGTGTGGCCTTTGTTTATCATCAGCACCCGGTCGCAGAGTTCCTCGACTTTATTCATTTGATGGGTGCTCAAAATAATGGCTTTCCCTTCATCCCTTAAATTAGCGATTATGTTCTGAATAGTCTCTGTTCTTACGGGATCCAGGCCGGAGAAGGGCTCATCCAGAATGATCAACTCAGGATCGTGAATGACGGTGACAATAAACTGGATAAGCTGCCCCATACCCATACTCATTTCCTTGTTTTTCTTCTTTTTGCTTTCGAGCATCCCAGTTTGTTCGAGTAAAATATTCGCTTTCTTTTCGGCCGTGGCTTTATCCATACCTTTCAAGGAAGCAAGATAAAGGATTAGATCAATAGCTGTCAATCTCTTATACAATCCTCTCTCTTCAGGAAGGTAGCCGATTTGATCCTTAAAGGCTTCATTCATCTGCTGACCGAAAATCTTCACTTCACCCGAATCGGGTTTCATGAAATCCAAGATTATTTTTATGGTGCTGCTTTTACCTGCACCATTGGGTCCAATAAGCCCTAATATCTCTCCCGGATCAATGGAAAAGGTCAAATCATTCACCGCGGTCACGTCGGCGTAGGATTTGTACAAGTGATTTACTTCAACCGCTGTCATAGGATAAGCCTTCCCTTTTTTTTTGGTGTCTATAGCTCAAAGAAAACAGTCAATTTGAAAGCGGATAACAATATGTTGTATGGGCATTACGCCCCCTCACTCCTCTGTAACCTTCTTATAAAGTGTAGTTATGTAAAGTGGCCCATAGACGATATCCTCAACCTTAAACGCTGGACAAGGGGATGGCTTAACTCACCAATCTTAAGTAGATCTCCTCCAAGGAGTGGCGCAGCTCGCCGACAAATTGAATATCCGCACCAGCGTCCACCAACGACCGGATCAGTTCCGGGTTATTCATCTCCGGGTCATCTAACGCAACGACCAGCTTGTTATCCCTTGCCTCAACGGAGCGCACGAAGGGCTGTTCGTTTACCGCTTTTTCATATGCAGGAGCGGCCGCTCTCAAGTGAAATACGACCACACGATCATAAAGCTTCTCCCGCAGCGCTGCAGGCGTATCTAGCGCAAGCAAGCGGGTATTAATCACGGCGATGCGATCACATAATCTGTCCGCCTCATTGAGGTTATGAGTACACAGGAAGATCGTTCGTCCCTTACCTTTTAACTCGCCGATGAATTCCCGTACCAAACGCGCCATCTCCGGGTCGAGTCCCGCTGTCGGCTCATCGAGGAAGAGCACTTTGGGTTCATGCAACAACGCCCGGGCAATGGCCAGTTTCTGCCGCATTCCCTTTGAGAATGTAGCCGCCTCATCGCCTCGCCGATCCCATAATCCCAACAAGCGCAGATAGCGCTCTACCTGTCCGGGCACATCCTCCACACCATGTAATTCCGCGAAGAAATTTAAGTTCCTCTCCGCGCTCAAACGATCGTACAATCCGGGTGACTCGGTTAAAATCCCCACGCTGCGTCTGATCTTGTTATCCTCTCGTCCCACTTCATACCCGGCGACATAGGCCTTCCCCGAAGTCGGCGCGATCAGCGCTCCCAGCATACGGATCGTTGTTGTCTTCCCCGCGCCATTTGGCCCCAGGAAACCAAAAATCTCACCCGGCTTGACTTCCATATCCAGGCCGTCAACCGCCAGCACATCCCCGAAGCGCTTGGTTAACCCCTTCGCAACAATCATTCCTATTCTCCTCAAACTGGCCCGCTGCCCGGCTTACAACCGCTCCCCCCAAATCAAGTGTAGCGGCTCTGCTCCAAATTACCCTCGGATACTTCCTCCTCTTTAATCCGCTGCATTTCCGAGTAAGGGAGCTCCGAATCCTTTGTTAGCACTTCGTTCTCTTCCGCTGGCGCATCTCTCCTCTTCATCAGCCAAAGAATCAGCAAGCTAATCCCTGCTCCAACGAGGACGGTTCCCTCGGCTGCGTAGTCACCCCACCAGGCCAGCACGACTAGCGTTGCTGCGTTGAACAGCGTATGCCACGCCACGGCTCCCATCAACCAGCCCCATCCGCCGCGCCGAACACTTTGCAGCACCAACACACTTGCGCTCAAGTGAAAACATATCGCGCCTACTCGTTCAACAGCGCCCAACAGGGCTTTATACCAGGGTATGCTCCAATAGAGCGCGATCTGGGCTGCGGTTGCCTCCACCTGCTCCGGGGGCAGAGTTCCCGCGAGATCCACCCCACGCAGGGTTACAGCTTGAAAGAAGCCATACAAAACCAGGACACCCAGGATAATCGCCTCACCGCCGCCATGACCAGCCCCAAACATAAGCGCATTGGGGAATCTCCGAGCCTCGCGTGCCCAACGACGCATGACAACGAAGCGCGCCAGCTCTTCAAATACTCCTGCAGATAGACCATATAAAAGCGCAGCCGCTACTAGCATAAACCCGCCGGCCGCGAACAATCCCCGCTCCGTCTCGTAGGGCGTCAGAACCAGAGAATTGAAGGGGATATGCAAAAGCTGCGAAGCGACGAAGGTCGCCGCCCCCGCGCCAAACAAACTCCAATCGAGTCGGCATCGCCTCGCTACGACGACACCCAGAGCTAGAGGGATGGCGATCATCAGCAAACCATTTAGTAAATGTGCCGCCGCGAGCATTGTTGATCACTCCCTTGGGCCAGTCATGCAGCCAAGTCTTGATTGGATAACACGACGCAATTTATCGGGCGCTGCCCAGACCCCATACTTAATGCCGCCGCCGAGGAGACTCCTCACATTTCCACGACAGCGTCGTTATTCTATCTAATTATATTATGAGGTGAGGAAACCCATCTGATCAGCAACTTTAAATTGCCTGAGAGACAATTCCGGCTTTCAATCCAACAACCGTGCCCAGCGCAGTGTTTCACGTGAAACATTGTGGCTATGTTTCACGTGAAACGTCATGCCTTTCGCTTATCCCCAATTAGAAAACCAATTCCCGCTGCGCCGTGTTTCATCGCGCGATTCTCGAATATCCCTACGGAGTATCACCCATAGCCGTGCCGTATTATTTTGGGGTGCGATAGCCCAAAACACCCAGCCATCTTCCGCCGCTTTATTGAGTATTGCCTCCAGATCTTCGGGTTTTGCGCTTACCATCGTTCCCCCGATTACCTCTACTCTATATTCCCAGTTCGGTGACACTTACTCACCCCCCTGTTCGCTTTGTTCATCCGCATTGCCGGTTATTGCCGCTAACGAGGTCATACCGGCCACTGCCCCCAGGTTCATGGTGTCGACGGCGCTGGAAGGCACGATCACGAGCGCACCCTTCTCTTTCAGACCCTCAAAGAGCATATTCATCGCCCGCAAGTGCAGCGCAGTCGGATTGTGGAGATATGCCTGAGAGGCGTCAGCGAAGGATTGCGCGATTTGCTTTTCTGATTCTCCCAAAATCACCCGCGCCTGACGCTCGCGCTCTGCCTGCGCCTGCCGGCTCATTGCGTCTTCTAATTCTTGCGGGATCATAACGTCGCGGATCTCGACGGACTGCACCGTCACCCCCCAGGGCGTTGTCCGCTCATCGATGGTCTTTTGCAGATCGCGATCCATGAGCGCTCGACCAATCAGGATGTCCGCCAAGTCCATCTGCCCGATCACCTCCCGCAGCGCGGTCTGCGCAGCCCAGGCGATTGCCACACGATAGTTCTCCACCTCTAAAGCAGCCTTTTCGGCATCCCAGACCAACCAAAAGAGAACCGCGTCAACGTCCACGGGAACAGTATCTTTCGTAAGTGTCTTCTCCGCGCTAAATGAAGTAACCATCACGCGATGATCGATCCATACCGGTATCCGATTTACAACCGGAACGATCCAGAATATGCCCGGACCGCGCAGGCCTGTAAAGCGGCCAAAACGCAGCACCACGGCCTTTTCCCACTGGTCTGCAACCTTAATAGCAAAGAGAATGTAAGTGGAGATCAAAGCGCTCGATGCTGCCGTCACCCAAATCCATATATCTGGTGCGGCGTATTTCACCAAGGCATATAACCCTAGCGCTGCGAGCAGGATCACGGTCAGGTAGACTATGACCGCCACGCCAGGTATGCGCGCGCGTGTCTCCTTGTCTGATATGCGAATGGCTTCGAGCTCTGTGAGAGAACGTCTTTTACCCATGGTCTTTCATCCTTTTATAGTTTATTCCTTGAATCCGTTTAGTCCTCGGCTTTAGGCGGCTCGCCTTCTTCTCGCCAGGTGTCTATTAACGCCTCTATCAACAAATGTACTTCCTCTGGTGTAAATCCCACTTGGTGTGCGTGCTCCAGAAAATTTTTAGTCATCCCCTCCAGTGCCGCGCTGCGGAGTCGCGAAGCTTTTTCCGGCGGCATAGGCTCTAATACATAGGTCCCTCGTCCTTGTTGTGTCGAAATCACGCCCTCCTCATCAAGTATGCGGTAGGCTCGAGCGATCGTGTTGAAATTAACCCTCAATTCCGCCGCCATCTGCCGCACGGTTGGCAATTGATCTCCTGGTTCCAGTACGCCGGAAGCAATAAGTTGTTTGATGCGATCTACCAGTTGAGTGTAGATCGGGACATGGCTGCGGAAATCCAGTTCGGTGAACATCTGATTATTGATCCAATTGTCTCATTGTCTCTTTGTATTATTGTACTAATTGTATACCTTTTGCATGCGTGTGTCAATCGTCAAATACCTGGGTGCTGCTTAAGAAATTGTCGATCGTGGTAGAATCTAATCAAGATTATTTGACCATCGCGCGGAGATAGCTATGGAAAAGGAAGTGGGTACTTTCACAGTAAAGAAAGGCTTAGCCCAGATGCTTAAGGGCGGCGTGATCATGGATGTGGTCACTGCAGAGCATGCCATCATCGCCGAACAGGCAGGCGCTGTTGCAGTTATGGCGCTTGAGCGCGTCCCCGCTGACATACGCGCCTTCGGAGGCGTGGCTCGCATGAGCGACCCAGCACTAATTCAGGAGATCATGGATGCTGTCACAATCCCCGTGATGGCAAAGTGCCGGATTGGCCATTTCGTCGAGGCTCAGATCATCGAAGCTCTTGGGGTTGACTTCATCGATGAGTCAGAGGTTCTAACCCCGGCCGATGAAGCTCACCACATCGATAAACACGTATTCAAAATCCCCTTCGTGTGCGGTTGCCGCAATCTCGGCGAAGCCTTACGCCGCATTGGAGAGGGGGCAGCGATGATCCGCACGAAAGGCGAAGCTGGAACGGGTGATGTCGTCGAGGCGGTCCGACACGCGCGATCTGTTTTGGGCGCGATCCGTCGCCTCAAGAACATGCCTGATGATGAGTTGATGACCTTCTCAAAAGAGATCGGCGCCCCCTTCGGAGTGGTCAAGGAAACCAAGGAGTTGGGACATCTGCCTGTCGTCAATTTCGCCGCCGGAGGTATTGCGACTCCAGCCGACGCCGCGCTTATGATGCAGCTCGGTGTGGAAGGCGTCTTTGTCGGCTCGGGTATCTTTAAGTCCGGCGATCCTGCCCTGCGGGCCAAAGCAATCGTGGAGGCTGTTGCTCATTACGACGATCCGAAAATCCTGGCCGAGATCAGCAAAGGTCTCGGTGAGCCGATGGTCGGCATTGAAGTGTCCGAACTTCCCGAGACAGAACGACTGGCCAAGAGGGGTTGGTAGATCTCTTTGGGATGGCGGCAATTCTTCACTCCTCAGACAACAGAACCCGGATGCGAAGGCACGACCGGGAAATTAAAGACCAGGCAGAGATAAAGGCGATTCTGCGCGATTCTCGGTTCGGTTTTATCGCCACCACTTTTGAGGATCAACCTTTCATACACCCAAACCTCTTCTGGTACGACGAAAAGAATCAGCGCATCTATTTTCACACAGCCCTCGAGGGTCGCGCGCGCAGCAATATCGAAACCAATCCCAAGATATGCTTCTGTGTAGCAACAATGGGTCGACTCCTTCCCGCCGATACGGCGATTGAATTCAGTACCGAGTATGCTAGCGTGACGGTGTTCGGCAACGCGCGCATTGCAGACGACACATCAGAACAACGGCACGGTCTGCAGGGCTTGCTCGATAAATATTTCCCTCAGTTAAAGCCGGGCGAGGATTACAGTCCCATCACCGATCCGCAATTGCAGCGAACTTCCGTTTTTGCAATTGAGATTGAAGCCTGGAGCGGGAAACAGAAGGTGGCAGAATCATGAGGGTTGGCGTCTTGGCGCTGCAGGGAGATTTCGCCGAGCACCTTGCCCTTTTGCACAGCCTGGGCGCTGAAGGTGTTGAGGTTCGCCTGCCTTCCCACCTGGATGACATTGAAGCTTTGATCATTCCAGGGGGCGAATCGACGACGATCGGGAAACTGGCCTACGCGTTCGATCTACTCGATCCTCTACGAACCTTCGGCCATACACACCCGATCTGGGGCACATGCGCCGGCGCAATTTTCCTCTCGAAAGACGCTCAGGAACGCCAGCATCTCTTAGGGTTGATGGACACCACGGTTGAGCGCAACGCCTTCGGCCGCCAAGCTGATAGCTTCGAGACTGAAATCTTCGTGCCTGTCCTGGAGAATCCAGGGACGCCGTTCCCGGTGATATTCATTCGCGCTCCCCTGATTGCCCGTGTTGGACCCGAAGTCGATATCCTCGCCCGCTTGCCCAATCACGACGATAATGGCATTATCGTTGCTGCGAAGCAGGGACATTTCTTGGCCACAAGCTTTCACCCGGAATTAACCGGGGATGATCGCTTTCACCGCTACTTCCTATCCCTCATTAAACGTGATTTATGACGATTCGCATCTATGATTGGCGCGACTTAATACTCTTAAACCGAATCCGCAATCGCGGGATGTGCCTTGACTCCAAGCTCACGTTTACGCGTGGCGCATCTGCCCTAAGACACACGCCCTTGGGCACGCTTCTCCTCGGTCGCAACGTTTCCACCCTGGTGTTCCGAGCCGATAATTCCGGTGAATTATCGGCAGCAGGCCAGTTTCTAATTCGCAACAATCAACTCCTTGCGCGCCTGGTCTTTATAAGCCCTCGCGAGATTCTTACTCGAACTGAGGGGGTCAAGCTGCTCGAAGCGATGACTCATTTGGCGGGGGAACGGGGCGCAACCGCATTAATCGCCGAGATCGATGAGCGCGATCCCGCTTTCGATGGTTTACACGCGGCGGGTTTCGCTATCTATTCCCGCCAACGGATCTTACGACGTGAGAGCGCAATCGAGGGCAAATCAGCCTCTTATGAGAAGATGTGGCGTCCTGCAATAGACCGCGACTACATAGCAATTCAGAGCCTGTACACCAACCTCGTCCCAGCCCTGGTCCAACAAGTGGAACCCCCTCCCTCCCGCGATGGACGAGGTCTTGTATACTGGTCTCAAGGTGAGCTGCTCGGTTTTTTGGATATCGAGCAAGGACCACATGGTATTTGGGTGCAGCCCTATTTTCACCCTGCAGCGGAAATAGGTGAAGGTCTTTTATCGGGAATCGTGCTCGGCTTGTCACCCAGACAGAGACGCCCACTTTATATCTGCGTCCGTTCGTATCAGGGAGGACTCAGTCAATCCCTCAACCAGCTCGGATTCGAGCCTTGCAGCAGCCAGGCAGTAATGGTTAAGCGCCTCACTGCCCCAATCCGCCATCAAGTCCGCTTAGATATTCCGGCGCTCGATGGGACGCAGCCTGAGCCATCGGCGCCATTTACCACCTTCGTTCATCGCACGCGATCATCAAAACACACACACAGCCTATGACCCAGAAACGTATTACCGATAACTTAACCGACCTCCTCAATGTTCTACCGCCCGAAATCACCGATGCGCTGGAGAAGATCAATCGTCCCGATGACCTGCTGGAGATCATCATCGATCTGGGTCGTACGCCCACTGCGAGGTTCACAGACGGCGAGGTCAAACTCAGCGAACTTGAGGCCACTTCAACGGAGATTGATTATGTCGTTTCCCGAATCGGCGACTACGATGCCGACAACCGCGCCGGCATCGAACGCACCCTGCACCGTATCTCGGCCATACGCAACCGGCACCGGGATATCGTCGGTCTTACATGCCGTGTAGGCAGGGCAGTTTACGGAACAATCGATATTATCCAGGATTTCATCATGAGCGGCACCAGCGTTCTTCTCCTCGGTCGCCCCGCTGTTGGCAAAACAACCATGCTGCGCGAGGCGGCGCGAATCCTGGCGGAGGAAAAACGGGTCGTCATTGTAGATACATCCAACGAAATCGCCGGAGACGGTGATGTACCACACCCGGCTATTGGTCGCGCCCGCCGCATGCAGGTGCGAGAACCCACGCTTCAGCATGAGGTCATGATCGAGGCCGTGGAGAATCACAATCCAGAGGTGATTGTGATCGACGAGATCGGACGCGAGCTTGAGGCAATTGCGGCGCGCACGATCGCTGAGCGCGGCGTCCAGCTTATCGGAACCGCCCACGGAAACACGCTCGAGAACTTGTTGCTCAATCCAACCCTCTCAGATCTAATCGGCGGTATAGAGTCAGTGACTCTTTCGGACGAAGAGGCCCGTCGCCGCGGCACACAAAAGACAGTGCTCGAGCGCCGTGCAGCACCGACCTTTACCGTGCTCGTCGAGATCCTTGATCGCGAACGATTGGCGGTCCATCACGACGTCTCTGCAGCCGTCGATGCCATGCTGCGAGGCCGACCATTACATCCCGAATTACGCTATCGCGACAAGGACGGGGAAATTAAAATCGAAATACCCAAGGCGGCAACGTCCGCCCACCCCGCCCCACAATCCGGTTATCGGCGGCAGACAGCTCTTCCCACCGCTCCGCAGAACGACGCTAACGGACCGCCCTACTCACCTACGTCGCCCCACATGCCCGGTAAGCCCCTAACTCCAATCCGCATCTTCCCCTTTGGTGTCGCACGGAATCGCTTACGCCAGGCATCCAAACGCCTGGGCGTACCCTCGGTTCTGGCAGATTCTCTTAGTGATGCGGAGGTGCTTGTTACCCTGAGATCAAATTTTCGTAAGCGCCCACGTATGATCAAAGACGCAGAAAACCGGCGAATGCCAATTTACGTTCTACGCTCTAATACCGTCAATCAGATGGAGGGCTTCCTGATTGACCTCTATAATTTGCGCTCATCGAGTTTCAATGACCCATCCATGGACGAGGCGCTTGAAGAGGCGAATGGCGCAATACAAAAGGTGCTCGATGGAACTCGCTCGATCGATCTATCGCCCACCACCTCCTATATCCGCCGGCTGCAGCATCAGATGGCTCGCCAGGCAAACCTGGTTTCACATTCTTATGGGAAGGAACCACATCGACGCGTGAGGATTTTTCGAAATTGAATCTATTTATCACTTTGGAAGGACCGGAAGGAGGAGGGAAAACTTCGCAGGCACAACGCCTTGCGGAGCACCTACGCTCCGAGAAATTCGAGGTTCTGCTCACCCGTGAGCCAGGTGGTTCTCCAATCGGGGATCAGATCCGGCGGGTTATTATGCAGCTCGAAAATACCGCTATGGATGCACACACTGAGTTCCTGCTCTTCTCCGCTTCACGCGCTCAGCATATCGCTGAGGTTATTCACCCCAGCCTTGAAGACGGTGTGACTGTCATCTCTGACCGATTCTTTGACTCTTCGCTGGCTTATCAGGGATATGGACAGCGCTTACCGCTGGAAACGCTTAAGGCGATCACCAACTTCGCGACTGGTGGTCTCGCTCCCGATCTAACGTTATTGCTCGATCTTCCCGTCGAAGAAGGGTTGCGCCGGCGTGAGGCCGACGGAAACTGGAACCGCCTTGATGCTTATGATCTCGACTTCCACCGCCGCGTACGACACGGTTATCTCAAATTGGCAGCCGAAGCTCCGGACCGCTGGGTTATCCTCAGCGCCGAGCAATCCTTTGAAGCCCTACAATTGGAAATCCAGAGTGTAGTGATGGCACGATTGAAACAGAACCGATAGATAAGGACGAATAGCCAAGAAGCCCTCCTCAAGTGCTCGTGCCCACACTTTAGATCATGAGCGGGCAGGATTCTCCTGCGGCGCAGCTCCCTTACAGCAAAAGAAGCAGCTTCACAGAAGGAAAATGAGATTGATCACATTGCTATGTTTCGGCGATTCAAACACCTGGGGATTTGACCCAGCTACCTGGGAACGTTATCCGCAGGGGATTCGCTGGCCTGGTGTTCTGCGAAACGAACTGGGTGAGGGCTATAAGATAATCGAAGAGGGATTAAACGGAAGAACAGCTGTCGTGAACAACTCGCTCGATGGTTTCAGCAACAGCGAAACCGATCTCGCCACCGCTCTCACAATCCACTGCCCTTTGAATCTTGTCATCCTGATGTTGGGTACTAATGATCTAATCATGAGATCATCCGCTTCCCCTGATGACATCGGCAAAGGGATCGATATCTTATTGGACATCATCTGCCAAAGCGGAGCAGGTCCGGGAGGGAGTGCTCCCGCCGTTCTTCTCCTTGCTCCACCGCCCATCGGTGCCTTGGCCGGTGAAACAGAGGCTCTCAAGAGTGCGGCAGTCCAATCGCATCTATTTGCCGAGCGATATGCGTCACTCGCTGCAGATTTCGATTGTGCATTCCTAAATGCCGGTGAAATTGTCCGCTCCAGCGAAATTGACGGTTTTCACCTTGATGCTTCTGAACATACGAAACTCGGATTAGCTATCGCAGAACGAGTGCGGGTGATATTCGCTGGAGCTGAATGAAAACATAAATGGGGGGCGAGATGGGATATTCTGCAGCGGTCGATACTACCGCCTAAAAACTATCATTCATCCCCGGATCGGGCATGCTCTTCTCAATCGCGTCCGGACTTTCTCCAGACTCGAGCCGGTCGATGACCTCATTAAATTCAGGCGGCATTTCCTCGCCCAGTTCGGTGCCCATCTTGCGCATCATCTTAGCCATCGAACGGGGATCGGACTCATCGATGTCTCCCCAGGCGCTCGGATCCGCCAGTGATTCTATTCTGGATTCGTCCGAACGCGCGACTCGAATTCTGCTAATAACGCGCTCCAATTTAACGCTAGCGCAATACTGGCAGACAACGGAGGTTACCCCGTAATCCTCATAAGCCTGATAAATCGAGTTGTGCTTCCCGCAGTCACAGCACCTATAATCATACGTCGGCATTTTACCCTCCAGTAAATAGATTATACTGACCGCGTTGGGAGGCATCAATACATGTACCGTGAGTTCATCAAAAAACAAAAGCAGCCCTTGCTCATCGTAATATCCGGGCCCTCTGGCGTAGGCAAGGACACTGTTCTTCAGCGTATGAAACAACTCCAACTACCTTTTCACTTTGTGGTCACAGCAACATCACGGCCTAAGCGGGAAGGGGAAGTTGAGGGGGTCGATTACTTCTTCGTCAGCCCGGATGAGTTCCTCGGGATGGTCGAGAGGGATGAGCTGCTTGAACACGCGCTTGTCTACAATGAGTACAAAGGAATCCCCCGGCAGCAAGTGCAGGATGCATTCGCCAGCGGCCGAGATGTCGTCATGCGAATCGACGTGCAGGGCGCTGAAACGATCCGCCAACTCTATCCCGAGGCGTTATTGATTTTTCTTTCGACGCAGACGGAGGAGGAGCTCATCGCTCGCTTGAAGGAACGCCGAACGGAATCCGAGGAGAAGCTCCAGCTGCGGATCGATACCGCACGCGAGGAATTACACAAGGTAGAACTCTTCGACTACTACGTTGTTAACGCCGACGGAATGCTCGACGCAACAATTGCTGCAATCGTAGCAATCATTGAGTCCGAACATCGTCGCTCGAAACCGAGACAGGTGCGTCTGTGACACAAGAAATTCCGCAGCGGGACCCCACAATGTCTTCCGCTCCCGCCAGACCTGGTGCACAACCCACAAAATCGCGCCCTGGATTCAAACAATTCCCGGGCTCTTACAGTTTAATCGCCATTACAATGTTCGTTTTTCTGGGGCAATTCCTGTCTATCGAGCTTTTTCAATTCGATTGGTTGATAGAGTTGGGGGCAAAATCCCGTCCCGAAATCCTGTCGGGGGAAATCTGGCGTTTCGTGACCCCAATGTTCCTTCACCTCTCAATTCCCCACGTCTTCGTCAATATGTACTCGCTCTATGCAATCGGCCCCGCCGTGGAACGCTTCTTCGGCGCAGCTCGTTTTGTTGCTATCTACTTGCTTTGCGGAATCGCGGGGGTAATTCTAAGCCTGGCTTTCAGCCCCTACCGCTCCGCCGGCGCTTCCGGGGCAATTTTCGGTCTCCTGGGGTCTTTGGGAGCTTTCTTATATCTTCACCGCGATCTGTTCGGTCGTTTTGGCCGTCAACAATTACGACAAATCGTTTTTGTGGCTCTTTTGAACTTGGGTTTCGGTCTTAGTGTGAATGGAATTGACAATTGGGGTCACCTGGGCGGCTTGCTGGCTGGTATTGCTCTCACATTGTTCCTTGGGCCGCGCTATGAGGTTGTCTGGGCATCGGTAGACGATGGCCGATTGGTGGATCGGCAACCATGGGGTGCTGTACGGGTCCTTTTTCTCGCTGCCTCGGGGTTGCTCTCCGCAATTGCTTTAGTCGTGTTGTTTTTCCTGGCCGGAGCGTAAGCGCATTCTCCTTGAATAATCAATCTGAACGAGAGTGACTCCCCAAGAACTTGGTCCCCTCTCCACTTCAGACTCATCTCTGAGTGCCGTTATAATCTACTCGAGTCGATCTACGCAGCACGGAGGATTCTCCAAAAATGATGAGCCCTAAGCATAGCGTTGAGGTATTTGATATTACATTCGTCGGAGCCGGTCCAACGGGCCTCTTTGGGGCTTTCTACGCTGGTTTGCGCGAGATGAAGGTCAAAATCATCGATACTCTACCCAAACCCGGCGGTCAGTTGATCACGCTCTACCCCGAAAAGATGATATACGACGCTCCCGGTTTTCCGGCGATTCTGGCGAAAGAGCTTGCCTCCTGCCTGACCGAACAAGCGTCACGGTGGGAGCCGTTCATGGCGCTTGGAGAACGAGCTCTAAACCTCACGCGTGCGCCTCTCCCTGGAGGTGATGAGGGGCAGGAGTGCTGGCTCCTCAAGACGGACAAGGACATCCACTACACTCGCACTGTTGTGATCGCGGCAGGTATTGGCGCCTTCCTTCCGAACAAACTTAAGAACGAGAGTATTGCGCGCTTCGAAGATAATGGGGTGGAATATATGGTCAAGGATCTCAACGACTACGCAGGGATGCGCGTACTCATCGTTGGGGGCGGCGACAGCGCCGTGGACTGGTCTTTAGCACTTGAGCCGATCGCCAAGCATGTTACCTTGATTCATCGACGCGAGGGTTTTCGTGCACATGATACTTCTGTGAACGCCTTAAATGAATCGTCCGTTGATACGCGCATCTTCTATGAGCTGCGCGAGTTTCAGGGCGATGAGAACCTTGAGCGCGCTGTGATTTTCGACAATCGGACAGGCGATGAAACTACAATTGATGTCGATGCCGGTATCCTGGCTCTCGGATTCAAAGCCGACCTCGGACCCATTCGCGAGTGGGGACTGGAGACAATCGGTCGCCGCTACATTAAAGTCAATAGCAAAATGGAAACCAATCTCCCAGGAGTTTACGCTGCTGGCGATGTCGCCCTACAAGAGGAACTCGACCCGCTCAACTTGATCGTTGTCGGTTTTGGTCAGGTCACGTTGGCGGTTAACTATGCCTACGCTGCGATCAAACCTGGAGAAAAAGTGTTCCCCGGTCATTCCAGCGAGAGGCTGGCTGAGTAGTACAAACTCTTTGCTTTGCGCGTGTGCCAACAATTAATTCCCCTGCTTTTCCCCCTATGCTCCCGCGGCGAGAGCTCTCTTTGGGGCCTTAAACCGAAACCGGCCTTGACGCGAGGCCGATTCGTATCCAATGTTGACTACTCATCCACGGATGGGGGAATCAATCGAGCGGATCATCCCCTGGATTTAAGTCCTCTTCCGCTGGGTCAGGTGCACTTTCTTCGGTCTCCAATCTCTTTGTCCACGGCATATAAAGAATCACACCGAGCATACTGAGCACCACACCTGATACCAGACCAATGATCTGAATATGTCCAAAGTAGATCGCGGGCATTCGGTGGGCGCCCACACCGATGAAGTCAGCCAACGATCCCACCGCAGCGACGACATAGCCTGTCGCTATTAGCCTTATGCCTATGTCAGCTCGTAAAGAGTTGGGTTTGCCATTGCGAATTACCCGCACAGTCGAATAAGCCGTCACGAGCAGAATCGCCAATCCCGTAAGCCAGACACCGATCTGGACAAACCCAACCGTAATGCTGCGGTTCATACCGATTAGATCGGGTTGTATGCCGATCATAAAGATCAGAAGACCGATCAACATTACGGTCATCCAGAGGCGGGCAAGGCGTGCTTGCAGTCGAGTGAGTGCGGGCATAAGAATTAGTTCTCCGGAAGTGCTTTTTGCAGGAATTGCAGCCAGTTTTCCCCGAGGATCCCTTCGATATCTTGTTGATTGTAGCCGCGTGCGTCAAGCGACTCGCCAATTAACCGCAAGTCAGCCACGCTGTCAAGCCCCTGAGGAACATTGTCCAGGCCAAAACCTCCATCAAAATCGCTTCCTAAGCCAACGTGCGCCGCGTCTCCCGTCATCTGGCAAATATAATCGATCCCTGTCGCAACGTCTGATAGTGATACAGCATCTCTGCCCTGCGAAGGGTCCCATCCATCTTTCAAGAAACGATTCCCAAGCAACAACCCAATCACCCCTTCCCGTTCAGCGGTTAGTCGGATCACGTTGTCTGTGATGTGCCGTTCGGGTTTCTCCGCGTTGGGCACCAGGGTAAGCGGGCTTGTGTGTGAGACAAGTATCGATCCCGGGAAAAGGTCCAGCGCTTCTATAGCCCCCTCCTCATCCAGATGCGCTAGATCCAAGATCATACCAATATCTGCCATGGCGTCCAGGAGTTCGCGGCCGAGATCCGTTAAAGGACCCGGTTCTCCTGTCCCTCCAGCGTATCGAGTGGCAGCCCAGGCAGGGCCCAGAATTCTAACACCTCCATCGAACCACTCTTGTAGCTCTGCTGGCAACCGTACGCCATCTGCCCCCTCCATGAGCAATACCATTCCTACACTTCGCTCTTTCTCCTCAGACTTCAGCCAGGCCGACTCTGTGACTCCAAGCTCGTTTTTATCGAGGATTAGATGGAACTTCTCGGCATGTTCATCTAACAGTCGATGGTAATACGCCAGATCTGAGCGATAGAGCGTGTGCGCCTCCTCGGCATCAGCGTAACATCTGACATCCCAGGGTCCTTTCTTCCATCTAAGCGGCGCAGAGAAGAGCGTTGCGAAGACCACCGCCACACCGCCCTGGACCCACTCCTGCCAGCCGAGCAACGTTTCCCCATTCCACTCTGGGATCGATGTCCCCTCCTCCTTCGCCCTCGTCTCAATCGCGGAACGCGTGTAATCTCGATCGAAAGTGAGCGCGTTCCAGGCCAAATCTTCGTGTGCATCTACGATGATCATGTGCGCTTCCACTCATCAACAATGACACGCCAGAACGCATCATCATCGCCGGGACGAAAGGCCTGATATGGCGTGATCCTGTCTACAAGTCCCTCATAGCGTTGTTTAATCGCGCTTGCCAGCGCATCGGGTTTCTCAACAACAGCGAAGGTCGCCAGCATTTCATCATCCACCAAATCTGGCATCGCATCCCACTCCCCCTTCCGAGCCAGAGACGTAAGTTTTTCGGCAGCGTCATCCCACCCATGGAGCGACAGCACACGACGGTAGGAAGGTGTGGATGCGTAAAATGCGATTTGCGAACGCACAAACGCATCCTGTTGAGGATTCGTCACGATAAAGGTGGAAGTTGAAAGCTGGATATTGCCTTTATCACGTCCCACCCGCCCGGCGCCTTCCGCAATCGCGGGGCGGACAACTTCGCGTAAATAACGCTCCGTGTGCAGAGGGTGGACATGGAATCCATCGGCCACTTCGCCGGTCAATCGACACATGCCTGGATTCACCCCTGCCAAATAGATCGGTATATCAGGATGTTCAATCGGTCCAGGGTCAAAGAAGGGCGTCATCAAGTTGAGCTTGAAATATTCACCGCTATAGTTCAGGCGTTCATCCCCCTGCCATGCAGACCAAAATGAGCGCACGGCCAGAACGAACTCGCGCAGTTTACCTACGGGTGAATCGGGCCAGGTCATCCCAAAGCGCCGCTCAATATGCGGTTTGACCTGCGTCCCTAAACCCAGGATAAATCGTCCTTGTGATGCCGCCGCTAAATCCCAGGCCGTATGGGCAACATTTGCCGGGCTGCGAGCGAACGCGATCGCCACTGCGGTACCAAAACGAATCTCACCGGTGTGCTCTGCAACCAGAGCCAGGGAGAGGAATGGGTCATGCTGGGTCTCTGGTGCCCAGAGCCCGTCAAAGCGCATTCCCTCTACCGCTCTAGCAATCGTCGGCACATCCTTAAGGGATGCTGGGGGAAGCAACACATCTAAGCGCATTTATTTGTTCCTCTCATGATCTCGCATCGGACGAGATGGTAACAAGAGAATGGGGTGTGGAAAAACAAAACCAGCTTGAAAAAATCGGCGATTCTTTGCATGATTTTTCAGAGCGCAGTTTTACAAATCTTCAAACGCTGTGATCACGGCACGCCACTCATCTGGAATAAGGATGGATTTCTCCAGCTGGTAATCATAGGCAACCAGTGTTGCCTGCCCAATAGCAAGTTCAGCTCCTGATTGAGCATCCTGTATCGAGTATTGAGTCTCGATACTTTTCTCCCCGAGACGTGTGGTTCGAACACCTACTTTAATGTCGCTTTCTAATTGGATCGGGCTTAAGTAACGGCAGCTTTGCTCCGCGAGGATGATCCCGATGACGTCGAAGTTTGATCCTTCCCATATGCCAAGCGCCTTGATGTACTTCGTTCGCGCCTGCTCCATGTAGGTGAAGTATCGGGCATTGTTCACGTGGCGTTGGGCATCAATATCACTATAACGGATCTCAATGGCTTGGAAAAAGCGATAATCGCCCATTACACCTCACATGGCAGCTATTCGAGCTGTGGTCCTTAAGTAGGTGGTGTTGGATCTTGCAAGCCCTGGAGCAGGGGGCGCTACCTTAGGATGGCTGTTGGGCAATCCGCTCCTAACCTTAGACTCTATTCTCCATCAGAACGTCGAATAAATCCTACCCCAATCATTCTAGACTTTTTCATACGTTATCCGTCCGATTGCTTTAATCCTTGATATTCATCAACCCCAGGTCACATCTCCACAGAGACCGGGCGGAAGTGGCTTATCCTTGAAAGTTTCGAAGTCTGCGCGCTCCGTGCCAACAGTCGTCGACGCCCCGTGTCCGGGGTGTAATCGGACCGAATCAGACCAGGTGAAGACCGTGAAGGCCAATGATTCGAGCGCCATCACCAGCGCCTCTGGTGTCTCCGTATGCCCTGGCCCTCCGGGGAAGATCGCATCCCCAGATAGGGCATAATGGAACCCATCAACTTCGATGAGTTTGAAAGCAACGCTCCCTGGTGTATGACCGGGGACATGAATAACCTCGATAGAAGCGTCTCCCATCCCGAAACTATCACCATGCAATAATTCGAAATCAGCCTGAATGGAAAATGCTTCAGCATCGGCGGGGTGGATCCCCACTTTTACCCTCAATGACTCCCTTACCGTTTGAAGCGCTCCAACGTGATCTGGGTGCCCGTGGGTAAGCAAGAGTCTGCTGATGCTTATGTTTCCTATCCAATCCAGAATCTTCTGTGCCTCATCTCCAGGGTCAACAAGTATCCCCTCGCCCAATTCAGTCTCGACGAGTAGATAGCAATTCGTCTGATATTCTCCAACGGGCATAACCCTCAGTTCAATCATCGTCGGCCTCCGTGAGGCTCACTTGAGGCGTATCTTTCGCCTACCCGTGCGGCTGGGGTTTTTACAATCAAATAGCATCTGGGACCTGCTTTGAGCGATCTTGGCTGTAAGCAGTTCGCGCAATCAGATTGGCGAGATCTCACGCTAAGTGAGCCCCCTCTTGATTCCTTTTGTTGAAAAATAAAAACCTGGAGATTCCCCGGGCATTCAGCATTCTATTTGCGACGAGCGCTTTTCACTCGTTTATCGTTTCGAACCCATATAATTTACGATGGACCACACTCAAGGCTCGGACCTGCTGCTCCGCGTGGTACGAAGAACGTACCAACGGTCCGCTTTCAACCCATTTGAAACCGATGTCTCCACCGAAACGTTCGAACTCTTCGAATTCCTCCGGGGTATAGTAACGCTCGATCGGGAGGTGCTCTTTCGTGGGTTGTAGATACTGACCGATGGTGAGAATGTCGACATCCCAAGAGCGAAGGTCTTCCATGACCTCCTTGATCTCTTTCATGGTCTCCCCCAATCCAACCATGATGCCTGATTTAGTAAGCCCTTCTGGGTCTATGTTCTTCGCGTTGGTGAGCGTCGCCTGCGCCCACTCATATTGATCCTGCGGTTGAACTTTCTTAAAGAGTCGCGGTACTGTCTCAACGTTGTGGTTGAGAATCTCGGGCCGGGCATCCGTAACGATCTTCAGTGATTCGATGGAACCTTTGAAGTCCGGGATGAGCACCTCGATGGAACACCCTGGTTGCAGTTCCCGGATTCTCTTGATAACCATCGCGAAAATCGGAGCCCCACCGTCGGGACGCTCATCGCGATTTACGCTGGTAATAACTGCGTGGCGCAGGTCCATCGCCTGTACGGCACGCGCCACTCGCTCGGGCTCGAGCCAATCCAGTGGTGCAGGGCGCCCCGTTGCGATGTCGCAAAAGCCGCAGGAGCGCGTACATACATCGCCCATGAGCAAAAATGTCGCCGTCCCGGATCCCCAGCATTCCCCCATATTTGGACAGCGGGCCTCTTCACAAACAGTGTGTAACGACTTGGAACGCATCATGCGTCGCAACCACTCGTAAGTCTCACCCGATGGCGCGCGCACCTTAATCCATTCCGGTCGCCGCCTGGGGGGTCGATCCTCGTGGCGCGTTGATTGGATATCAACTTTCATTTCATCATCTTTATTTGCGCTCTTCATTAAATCCATTTTACCGCGAAACCTCGGCCAGTCTCTTACACGCGCTTGGTAATCGAAAAAGCACATGTATACTCATTGCTATGGACCAATCTGACTCCACCAACGGGTCGGCGCAGTCTCCTCATTTATTTACGTCAACACAACGAAATGGCGGCGATGAGGATCGGTCACGCTTCGCCGGCGCGGGGCTGTGCGCCACATCCGCTGCGGGATTCGCCAGCCTCTCGATTCTAGGGAAGCTTGCCTTCAACGCAGATCTCAACATTGTGACGATCTTGAGCCTTCGCTTTACAGGGGCTGCCGTTCTATTGGCGATCTATCTGTTTTTCTTCCGCCGGCGTAAGTTGATTTTCGATGCCCGTCAGGTGGTTATTCTCATCCTGCTCGGCGCAGTTGGCTACACAGGGCAATCTGCACTCTACTTTGCTGCCCTTGAACGAAACCCTGCCTCGATTAGCTCAATGCTATTATATGTGTACCCTGCCTTCGTAGCTCTGTTTAACTGGCTCCTGAACCGCCAAGCGCTGAGCGCTCGAGAGTGGGTCGCTCTCGCACTAGCGTCTTGCGGAGTGATCCTCACACTCAACCCAGTTCGAATTCTGCAAAGCACCAGCAACGGGTCAATTGACTTGCTCGGTGTAGCTTTTGTTATAGGATCCGCTATCTGGTATGCCGCCTACATCATCAGCAGCGATCGCTTCACCCGCCGGGCAGGTCCCTGGGTGAGTCTGGTCTGGATTTCGCTTGGCGCAGCGATCAGCTTTACCATCGCGGGCGCCTTCTCCCATACTCTGGATTATAAACTGGGGCCGGAGGGCATCCTCATCCTTTTCGGGATGGTGACTCTCAGCACGATCCTGGCTCTGGGAACTTTCTTGGCCGGGATGCAGCGCGTCGGCCCTACAGCCGCATCGCTGCTCAGCACGCTTGAACCGGTCTTCACCGTTCTCCTTGCCATGGTTCTTCTAGGTGAATTTCTAACAATACTACAAACTGTAGGTGGGGGGCTCGTCCTCGCGGCCGCTGTGCTGCTCAGCACCTCGCGAGGACACCCTACCTAACCCGATTAGTTGCGTTTTTCACAAGTGATCTTTGTACCTTGCCAAACACCAAAATCGAGGCTATCTTTCAGTTGTCTGACAATCTTGCTTTAACGGAAAGGTAATCAGCCATGAATAGAGAACTAAGTATCGACGCCCTGCTCCCCCCGGAGATGGCGCGCCGAGCCGAATATATCGGAGTCAGCAAGGCGGAAGCGCCGATGCTGCGCACCTTCGTCTTGGCTATCCTGGCGGGGGCTTTTATCGCCCTAGGCGCGATCTTCGCCACCACAATCTCCGCCGGAACCTCCAGCGAGCTACCCTTCGGCGTAACGAAACTCCTCGTTGGTTTCGTTTTTTGCCTCGGCCTGGTCCTTGTTGTAATTGGCGGAGCGGAGCTTTTCACGGGCAACAACCTCATCGTCATGGCCTGGGCAAGTCGCAAGGTGAGCACCAAAGCATTGCTGAGTAACTGGGGGATCGTCTACGCCGGTAACTTCGTGGGATCGGTCGGAACCGCAATCCTAATCTTCTTAAGCCGGCAGTATACCTTCGGCGGAGGTATGGTCGGAGCCAGCGCGTTGGCAATTGCCAATGGCAAGGTCAGTTTGGATTGGTTTCAGGCTTTGATGCTCGGCGTCTTATGCAACATCCTTGTTTGTCTGGCGGTGTGGCTCACATTCAGCGCCCGCAGCACGATCGATAAAATCGCTACGATCATTTTTCCGATCACTGCCTTCGTTGCCGCCGGCTTTGAACATAGCGTAGCTAATATGTATTTTGTCCCTGTCGGATTGATGATCAAGGCTTTCGACCCAGCCTTTATCGCCACAACAGGCCTAGAACTCACAAAACTCACCTGGGGGAATTTCTTGGTGAACAACCTGCTCCCTGTGACCATCGGCAATATCATCGGCGGTTCGATCTTCGTCGCCGCTGTGTACTGGTCAATATTCTTGCGCAATACTGAGCGTTAAAACGAAAGGACATTCAATGAAAGCGTATATTTTGATCACCATTACCACTGGGAAGGTTGAACAAGTCGTTGAGCATCTCCAACGCGTGGATGGTGTCCTTGAAGGAAATATGGCATTTGGCCCCTACGACGCTGTCGCTGTTGTGGAAGCGGAGGATATCAACGCTCTGGGCAAAATCATAACTGGACGCATCCAACCCATTCCGGGTGTGTTAGACACTCTTACCTGCCTGGTGGTGGATAACTGAAGACGGCGCGCCTTAATCCATCGCGGTATGTTGAATACTGCTGTCATTCGAACGCTTGTTGAGCGATACTTAAATTGGAATTTAGCCCAATGATTTCGATCGCCGCTCATAAGCCATGGAGAAAGTCAATACGCCTATCGTTCACTTTCTCCAGACTGGCCCGAATTCGTGTTTTGCGAATCTCATGATCCATCGTTTATCAGGAGGAAATCAAGCGCCTTACACCACCAAAGAAATGGGTTTTCTGGACGTCTTTTATACTCATCGCCCTAGGTCTCATCGGTAAATTCGCCAGCATCCCCTTCCTCGCGGACTATGCCTACTGGTTCATCGTGGTTGGCTACGTCTTGCTCGCTGCAGGCAACTACCTCAAAGGTTTCTAAACCCAACGATTTATTTAACTGCTTCGCTACGCGAAATCGGGCAAAAGAACACTCTGCTGAGACGAAGAGGTTCTTCTATCTGCCCCGAATTTTATCCCCCCGGCACGAGTGCCTCCAGCAATCTCACGGTCAGGACCTTCACCTCTCCTCCACCCGGAGCGACCGGTCCAACACAGGCTGGGCATCCATCTTGACAACGGCAGCTGCGTACAAGATCGAGTGCTCCGTCCAGCAATTCATCATGCATTTCATAAAGCCTCTCCGCCAAACCAAGACCTTCCGGAATCCGATCGTAGAGCGTGATGGTCGGTGCCTTGGTCTGTTTATCGCGCACAGCGGTAAGCACCCCCAGGTCGCGCGGATCACTCATTAAATAGAGTGGCGCAATATTGCGCAGGGTGTGGGCCAACCCGCCCAATGCGCTGTGCTTACCGCGCGCAGATTCTACTCGTTGATGACAGGTCGAACAGAGTGTGATCAGATTGTCGATTTGATTCGCCAGGCGGTCATTCCTGTTTTCGCCGGGGATGAAATTAAACTCGCGGAAGGGTCGGATGTGGTGGACGTCATGTTTCCTCCCTGCACGTTCTGGTGCGTTACACTGCCGACACTGATAGCCGTCCCGCATCCGAGCTGCTTTCCGGGCGCTCGCCCAACTAGGGCCGTAATCCTGCGGCGGGAGAAGTACGCCTTCCGCCTCCATCTGATCGACTGTCTCCGGTGCAATCCACACCCAGTAAGCACTCGTCTCAAACTCACGCGGCGGTAAATCGATTACGCCATACCCTAGAGTCTCATGAGTGTAGCGTTTGACTTTTCGATAGGAGATGGCCTGGGCTGTGACGCGTACCCAGCCGTGGGCACGGCGAGCAGCTTTGTTTTCATCGGCCTCATAAATTTCTAGCACGTCCAGGTCGACCGTCTCTGCGGAATCCGTATAGTAGTCAACCGAGGCTGGCTCAACCTCCGCGATGGCTTTTTCCCACTGAAGATTCCGAACGAGGTACGTGCGCCCCTCATGAATGTAAACCGCTCCCTCGTGGATAAGAATCGGGGCTGTCGCAGAATCTACCTCGCCGATGACGATCGGTCGTCCGCTGCCCACATCCTGGATCACCACTGTTTCATCGCTGCTTGCGCGCAGCGAAACCCCTTCCGCTGGATAGGTATCAGCCACCCAGTGATAGCGCCCATTCGACCGATGCAAGTCACCTTCTTCGGCTAGAAAAACAAGAAGCGCCGATACATCCTTTACAGAACCGAACCCCTCGTCGGTTTCGAAAGGTAGCTCGAAGGCGGCACAGCGCAGATGGCGCAGCAGGATCGCCAGGTTATCGGGATTGATCAACCCCATTTCAGGCGAACGCTCAAATAAGTAGAACGGGTGGGTGGCGACGAATTGATCGAGCGGGGCGGCGGAAGCTACCAGCACTGCAGCCGATACCTCGCTACGCCGTCCGGCGCGCCCCATCTGCTGCCAAAGGCTTGCGATGGTACCCGGGTAACCGGCGACGACGGCAGCTCCCAACTGACCTATATCGACACCCAACTCCAGTGCATTCGTCGCCACTACTCCAAGCACCTTGCCGTTCCGCAGCCCTCGTTCAATTTCCCTGCGCTCGAGAGGCAGATACCCGCCCCTATAGCCGCGTATCTCAATTGGGTCGCCGCCCAACTGCTCATATGAATCTCGTAAATACCCAAGTAGCAATTCAGTGGTCATACGCGCCCGAGCGAACACAGCTGTCTGCACTTTTTCCTTGAGAAACGACTCGGCGACACGCGTTGATTCAAGCGTATATGCCCGACGAATCCCAAGCGTGGGATCGATGACGGGCGGGTTATAAATCACGATGTGCTTCTCGGATCTCGGCGATCCATCCCGATCCTGCGATACCAAAGTCACCGGCACTTCAATAAGGCGTTCAGCAAGTTCTTTCGGGTTGGCGATGGTGGCAGAGGTGAGTATGAATACAGGGTCAGACCCATAGAACTGACACACACGACGCAAGCGCCGCAGAAGATTAGCGACGTTCGATCCGAAGATGCCCCTGTAAACATGCAGCTCATCGATCACGACCCAGCGCAGATTCTCGAACAATGCAGCCCAGCGCGGATGGTGAGGCAAGATGCCTGCGTGGAGCATGTCGGGGTTCGTGATTAAAACCCGAACATCATCGCGAATAGCGCGGCGGCGCGCGCGCGGTGTGTCGCCATCATAGGTCCGTACAGGGATCTGCTCGGCAGCGTTCAACACATCG
Organism: Anaerolineales bacterium; assembly: GCA_034430395.1. Taxonomy (GTDB): domain Bacteria; phylum Chloroflexota; class Anaerolineae; order Anaerolineales; family E44-bin32; genus E44-bin32. The sequence continues at coordinate 50,952 of DAOUEQ010000052.1, forward strand.
AGGAAAATATTTAAGCTAGCCGATTGATCCTGAGAGAGGGCTTTCGTGGGAAAGAGATACATCGCGCGTGCTTCTGGGTCAGCAAGCAGCGTCTGCAGCACCGGCAAGTTGTAGCAAAGCGTCTTACCGGATGCTGTCCCGGTCACAACGACAACATTCTCCCCCCTCAAGGCAGCTTCAACGGCTACAGCCTGATGCGAATAAAGTGGCGCCATATCCTTTCGCCGCAACGCATCAATCAATCGCGGGAATAGCTGCGCAGGAAATTCTCCATAGCGCGCCGGTCTCGCCGGGATCCGCTCCCATGCCGACACATTTTTCATAAATATAGGATCAAGACGGAGCCGTTCTAAGGCTTCTTCTATGGGCATCGCCTGGGATTATACATAAACTATTCCTCGGGGTAGAGCATTGACAAAGGGGATACCCCACAGAATTTGACTCCCGCTGTTTTCCCGCGGAAGCTTCCGGCGCACGGTTTAGTTACGTAGCGTTGGGTTCAAGGCGGCTAGAGGATATCTACGAAAACCTGCTGTGTGATCTTCCTCCCCAATACTACCGGCGCAGGCTGACCGTTGACCTGAATCTTCAGATTCTCGTCGAAAGGAGAGTACTCAAGGATTGAGACCTTTATCTCCGGCTTTAAACCCAATCCTCCAAGGTGTCGTAAAAGATCAGGGTCGGAATCATGCACTCTCATAACCATCGCGTGTTGATCCGGGCGCAAATCACTCAAGCGCGTGTCACATGCTGGAGGGATTTTGAGATCGCGTGAGGGGATGGGATCCCCGTGCGGGTCATGAGTGGGATCACCCAACACCCTGGCGATCCGCTCCTCAAAGTTTTCAGAGATTACATGCTCCAGTCGTTCCGCCTCATCATGCACTTCTTCCCATGGATAATCAAGTACCTCGTGCAAGAACATCTCTATCAAGCGATGGTGGCGGACGATCTCCAGCGCTACGCGTTTTCCCTCCGGGGTCAGAGAGACACCATGGTGTTTCTGATAATCAACCCAGGAGGGATCGGCGCTCGCCAGTCTCTGCACCATCCCGGTGACGGAGGCTGGAGTGACGCCCAAAAGAATGGCTAGGTCCGTCGTCGTAGCCCGCCCACCCGTGGCTGTTAACTTATAGATGGCTTTAAGATAGTCCTCGATCGCGTGCGTTAGCTGCTCGCGCATTGGTTAGCTCCAATTGTCAGTGTCGCGCCTGGAATCAACTTATACGCGACACAGTCAGCCACGCCAGAATCAAGCTCACAGAAAACCAGCTGCAACCCGCCATATCTGAGCCACAAAGAATGTCATTAACACACCCAATACAACTGGCATAATCGTCGCCACGGTTGTCCATTTTAAGCTTCCGGTTTCCTTGTAGATCGTGTAGATCGCCGTACTGCACGGATTGTGCACCAGGCTGAACAACATCACATTAACCGCCGTAAGCAACGTCCAGCCTCCAGTATGAAGCAAAGCCAATGTGCTGGCATTAGAATCAAGCTCAAACATAACCCCTGTACCAGCATCAAAACCCTCGGCGCCGGTCATCAAAACAGTCAACATCAAGATCGTTGGAATGACGATTTCATTCGCTGGGATAGCTACAACATAAGCCAGTAAAATCACCCCATTCAATCCAAGGAGGATGCCTACCGGGTCAAGGAAGTGAACGAGATGCTCGGCAATGGTCACTCCGCTAATGGTGATATTCGCGCTCAACCAGATAACAGCCCCCGCCGGCAACGCAAAGACGATTGCGCGCCATAACACATAGATGGTGCGATCTATAAGCGATGTATAAATCGTCTGCATGATACGCGGTGGTCGGTAAGGCGGAAGCTCCATGCTGAAGCTGGACGGCTCCCCGCGGAGCATCGTGCGCGAGAGAATGAAGTTTACAAGGAAGGTCAACAAGACCCCCAAAACAGCTATCCCCACAACTGCGAGGGAGGAGATAATCCCGGCGAGATGAGCAGGAACCAACGCTCCGATAAAGATTGTCGCTAAGAGAATCTGGGTCGGCCAACGGCCGTTGCACAGTGCGAAGTTATTGGTGATGATGGCGATAAGTCGTTCACGCGGACTATCGATAATACGCGTGGCGATCACGCCGGCGGCGTTACACCCGAAGCCCATCATCATACTGAGCGCCTGTTTGCCATGTGCGCCTGATTTCTTAAAGGCGTTGTCCAAGTTGAAGGCAACACGCGGTAAGTACCCGAAGTCCTCTAATAGTGTGAAAAGCGGGAAGAAGATCGCCATCGGCGGTAACATTACGCTGATAACCCAAGCTGTTGCTAGATACATCCCGTCAATCAACAGCCCCTTCAACCAGAGCGGGAAGCCTAATGAGAGGGCGAGTTCAGACAACCATGGGTGCCCTTTTCCAAGTAACAGAGAGGCAAGCCAACCAGAGGGAACATTCGCCCCGGTGATGGTGATCCAGAAGACGAGGGCGAAAAGCAGGATCATGACCGGGAAACCCCAGAACCTGTGAGTCACAATCTTGTCGATCGTCCGGTCAAGATCAAACTTCGGAGTCTCGTCGGAGCGGCTCACCGCCCGATCGGCAATGCTCGCCGCGTCGGTGTAAATGGCCTCGGTGAGAGCTTCGTGCACGTTGCTGCCCACCTCCCAGCGGAGCGCCCGGGCAGACTTTAAAAGTTTCTCGGAGGATCTCGATCTCTCGTCTCTCACGATAGTGCCCCCTGTTTCCGCCCCATCTCCGCGCTCGAGATCTCATTATCCGTTTGTCTTAAGCTGCCCAATTCGCCTTTGTTAATAGCCTCAATAATTCGTTCATCTCCATCGAGGAGACGCATCGCCACCCAACGGGGGTTTGGCAGATCTGGATAGACCGCTCTCACTTCTTTGGTTAAAGTTTTGATAGAATTCTCCATGGCGCGCGAGAGCGCCTGGATTCTGTGCGGGTGGTAGGCGAACCTACCAGAGGCGACTTCACTGATTGTTGCGACCAATTCGTCCATTCCCTTGCCATAACGCGCCGATGTGGGCACAACAGGAACACCCAGATCGCGCGCAAGTCGACGTTCATCCACTTCCAACCCGTGGCGGTGAGCCTCATCTATCAAATTTAAACAGATGACAGCCCGATCGGTGATTTCCAATACCTGGATCACCAGATTCAGATTCCGCTCTAATCGAGTTGCGTCTACAACTACTACGGTGACATCCGGTTGACCAAAGAGGATGAAATCTCGGGCGATCTCCTCATCGAGCGATGTCGATAAAAGCGAATATGTGCCGGGAAGATCCACTAATTTGAAGCGCTGATCGGCGAACTCAAAGCCACCCTCGGCCCGTGTGACGGTCTTCCCGGGCCAATTGCCTGTGTGCTGGTGCAGGCCCGTGAGGGCGTTAAACACGGTGCTTTTCCCGGTATTGGGATTACCCGCAAGTGCGACGACATAATCCCAATCCTGCATGTCGACGCCCAGCTTTAATAGGTTCGCGGCGTTATGCACGGGGCAGGTTGCACATTCACTCATTGGAGCCTTCGTTCCTTTATCTACCATCTCACTCACTCCTCACTCAACCAAGATACGCTTAGCCTGGTCTTCCCGCAGCGCGATCAGTGCACCTCGTATCCGATAGGCTTTCGGATCTCCACCTGGACCAATCAACTCGACGCCCACTTTGGTTCCCGGCAGCAGACCCAAATCGAGCAAACGCTGACGATCCAGGCCGCGACATGCTGGTGAAATCGATAGCACTACGGCTGTTTCGCCGGACTGTATATGGCTCAACGGCTTTCCGATGGGTTCCTCCGCCTCCACATCAGGAAGAGGCAAGACAGAGATATTTGCGGCCACCACAGGAGCCAGGGTATGCTCGTCGCCTCCGGCCCAGAAGCGCAACCGTTCGGGCGTCCGCTCGACGAGCCGCAGAAGCATACCTGGATGCAAACCTTCCGCGACGAGCTGTGCGTAGACTACGTCCGGCTCGTCCTCAAGATGGACGATGCGCAGGGGGATGTCAACCTCGGCTGCAGTGAGCGGCGCACCACCATGATGGACAATTTCTCCATCCGCTGCGGGTATGGGATCCCCATGTGGATCATGTGTGGGGTATCCTAGTTTCGCCGAGAGCGTTTCAACCTCAGAGGGTGTTAGTTCGTGTTCATACCGCTCGGCGAGATCATGCCATTCTTGTTCGCTGTATCCTGTCTTGTCTGCCAGGTATCGTTCCCACATGCGATGTGCACGTAAAGTATGCAGCGCCGACTCACGACCCGCAGGTGTCAAGCGGATACCACCGTTGCTTATTTGAGCCAGATTATGCTCCTCAAGCTCAGATAACGTCGCTGACGCCTTGTTGAGGTTGACTCCTAGCGCGCCGGCAATGCTTTGAATCGATGCCACTGACCCGCCCATCTCACAATTGTGGATGTGTTTCAACGCATCCTCGCGGCGGATGTGGGCGGTCATCCAACGTCCCTGCTGCCAACGCGCATAAAGTCCGTTCGCCGGCCAAAAAACCCACAGCGCTATAAACAACAAACCAACGCCAATTATCAATGTTATTAACGAATCACTCATGCCGTTCTCGTCCCCTTTCGGAATACATGCTCTGCTTCATGATCGACTCCTGTAAGAACTCCTCAGTGTTGCTTAACGCCATGGTGACCCTGCGGAGATTCTCTACATGGCGAAGCGGATCTACCAATGCGGAAATTAAGTATGGCCTTATTATAATATTAGTTTAGACTAAATTTCAAGAGGGAAATGGGATTACATAACGAACACGTTCTGAAAGAGCATCATCGCGATGAATCCACCCATTGCTGCCAGCGCGCTCGTTTGCCGCTGCACATCGCTGGCTAAGCTCTCGGGGATCATCTCGCTGAAGATGAGGAAGAACATCGCCCCTGCCGCGAAGCCAAAGGCGAAGGGAAGAATGGGCCGAAATGCAACCACGGCCAGGTAGGCCGGAATCACTGCTATCGGCTGAGGTAAGCTCGAGAATATCGACCAACCGACGCACTTCAATCCGCTGACCCCCTCAGCACTCAATGGCAGTGATACGGCAATCCCCTCGGGGATATTGTGTATTGCGATGGCGATGGCAATGATTACACCGAGGCGGGTTTGTCCGGATCCGAAAGCTACCCCTACCGCCAGGCCTTCAGGGAAGCTGTGGAAGAACATCGTCCCAAGAACCAGCGCGATGCGGTTCCCTCCCGCGCCGCTCACCCCGCTGATTGTGAAGTCGTGGTGCGCTATCCGCCGCGAGGCCAGACCGAAGATCAGCGCTCCAATGAGCATGCCGGCAGCCACGATGTTGAATCCGCCATACTCGATCCCGGGGTAGATCAGGTTAAAAACAGACGCGGCAAGCATCATCCCTCCGGCGGCGGCCCATGCCAGGTGAGCAAGCCGTGCAGGAAAGCGGCGCACAAAGACGAAGGGTAGACCGCCGAGACCTGTCGCTAAAGCTGTAACCACTGCCGCCCAGAATGCATTTAATAGGGATGTCTCCATTTCAGTCCACCTGTTTTCATACCACTAGTGGAAATCCATTCAATAGCCATTATTCCTCTTGATTTTATTCGCCGATTGAATTCTTATCAAGGAGGACGTAGATGCGCAGCAAAACAAAGTACACCTTCGTCTCAGAGTCTTAGGAGACAATGTTGTTAAGCTCAGCAATAAGATCCATAATCGTCTCAGCCAAAATTGCGGTTCGACGACAAACTACTACCTTGTATTATAGAGTGGAAGTCAATCTGCTTTGGCTGACAAGGAGCATCTCGATCGAAGGGGCTAATAGTCAATGAAGATCGTCCATCAACGCAGTGACAGGCTGACCGGGCAATGGTCCGAGCCGAAGACATCTGGATGTATCTCGGCGGAGACAACCTTGTCTGAGAGATCCGCGCTGATGAAGAAGTAGTCCAGCCGCCAACCCACATTGCGCTCGCGCGCTCCTCCCCAATAAGCCCACCAGCTATACTCGGCACGCTCGGGGTGCTGCTCGCGGAAGGTGTCGATGTAGCCTTGTTCAACGACTGCATCGATCCACTCCCTCTCGATGGGGAGGAAGCCAGTTGATTTCAGATTCTGTTTGGGGCGGGCCAGGTCTATCTCACGATGAGCCGTGTTTATATCCCCACAGAATATTACGCTGCGCCCTTCTTCTCGCAGTGTATTGCAGGTATCGAGCAGCGCTTTTTTATACTCCATTTTGAAAGCGACCCGACTATGGTCGCGGGATCCGTTCGGGACATACGTTGTCAGCAAGATAAAATCATCGTAATCCGCCAGGATGGTTCGACCCTCGCAGTCGAATTCCTCGATCCCAAGACCCACCTGGACGCTCAGCGGTTCAATTCGTGTGTAGAGAGCAACCCCGCTATACCCCTTGCGCTCCGCCGATGCCCAATAAGAACGATATCCCTCCGGCTCGAGCAGTGCATGATCCAGTTGCTCAGGTTGGGCTTTTGTCTCCTGGACGCAAATCACATCCGGGCGAGTCGTGGTCACCCACTCCAAGAACCCCTTCCTCTGCGCCGCACGTATGCCATTGACGTTCCAAGAAAACAAGTCCATTATGAACTATCTCGATCTCCTGCTTCCCAGCAAGTTCCATTTTCTGCCGGGAGCTCCCACCCTTCGTGCGGTACAAGGCAAAATTGACGTCCTCCAAGCGGGAGAACAATACAAAGACCTTGTGCTGGGCATTGATCACAGGGTCCATCACGCCCCAGTTCCACCAACCGTCCAGAACTCACCAGCGTTTCAAGCATTCCCTCAATTACCTCGAGGTCCTTGCCAAACGTACTTGCCAGTTCACGGCTCGACAGAGGGCGTTGTTCGCGGTCAAATTCCGCCAGGATTTTCGCCAGCATAGAAGTTCACTGTGCTCCGCTTATGCAAAACCTAACAAATGCCCCAACTGAAAGACAAGGGTCGCAACGAGCCAAGCCATCCCGGTCTGGCTCACCGCGGAAAATAATGCCCACCAACCTCCGAATTCCGTGCGGATCGCCCCCAGTGTGGCCATGCAGGGGGTGTATAACGAAACGAATACGATGAACGCCAAAGCGGAAAGTGGTGTGAAGGAATCTTGTAACACAGAACTGAGAGCGGTACCCTCTTCTTCTCTCTCGCCTTCGCCTGCGAATAACGGAACCCCGGGAGTGAAGGTGTCCAATAACCGCTCCCCTGCGCGAATAGTGGCCACAATAAAACCTCTGCCAATGTCTACCAAATCCTGAAGCGGTTTGATTTCACTTTTCGCATCGGTCTCTCCGGGCTCGTCCAGATAGATCTGGGTCATCGTCGCGATCACCAGTTCTTTTGCGACCATGCCCGTTATGAGCGATCCTGAAGCCTCCCAGGTTCCAAAACCTGCGGGCTTTAACACAGGGGAAACAAAGCTACTAACTTTCCCGAATGCACTCTGCTCCAAACTAGAACTTTTAGGTGGGACGTTCAGAAGCAACCACACAACCAGAGATGCAGCCAAAATCAGCGTCCCTGCATTGCGCAAAAATTCACCCGTCCTCAATGAAACATGGATCCACAAATTACTCAATCTTGGTAGGCGATAAGAGGGTAGCTCCATCAGGAAGGCCATCTCTTCAGATGATCGAAGCAGCGTGCGCGAGTAGAAGAAACCCAACAAGACCGCCGTGGCAATTCCGAGTGCATACAAACCCCATATGACCCGATCCGCACTTTGCCCGAAGAATGCCATTCCGAACACAACATATACTGGAAGCCGCGCTGAGCACGACATTAAAGGCACCAGCAACGCAGTGAGTAAGCGGTCACGGCGACCATTCAGTGTCCGCGTGGCATAAATCCCAGGGACCGCACAACCAAAGCCAAGGATTAATGGCACGAAGCTCTTTCCCGTTAGCCCCAAGAATGAAAGGAAGCGATTCATCACAAACGCGACGCGAGCCAGGTACCCGCTATCTTCAAGTAAGCTAATGAAAGCAAATAAAACAACGAGACCCGGAACAAAAATCAGAACACCACCAACACCTGCAATGGCACCATCCAGGATTAACCCACGCAACCAGATGGAGGCTCCAATTGAAGATAGCAAAGCTCCTGCCCAGCTAGAAATCGGTCCCGAAATAACCGCATCGATCCACTCCAGGTACGGCTCCGAGACATTCACAACCAGACTGAAGACCAGGTACATCACCATCATAAATATCGGAATCCCCAGCCATGGATGGGTGACGACGCGATCTGCCCGCTCCATGCGCGAGTTGGCAAGTACCTTTGGGCGCTTGAGTGACTGTTCCACGACCCTGCCCACAAGCTCATAGCGTCTGTCGGCCATGGCAATATCCAGCCCTTCGGGGACCTGCTCCTCCAGCCTCTTGCGGATCGAACGAACCCGTTCCAGGACAACACTGGCATCTTCGACGCCGAGAATGTGTTCAAGAAGGTCTATCTCCCCTTCGAGCACCTTTACGGCGAGCCAGCGCGGTTTAATTTGCTCCGGGAGCACAAAGCGCTCTTCAATGAGCGCTCTCAAGTTCTCGATTTCAGGCTCGATCACAGGTCCATAATCGATTTGAAAAAAAGGGTTGGATTTGGGCTTGGTCATACAATTGGATCCGGTGTTCGTTCTTTGGATTTTTGTTTCGTATAAAGTAGTATCGCCTCTTTCAATTCTTCAATGCCCTTGCCTCGAGCGGCTACCATCCCGATCACCGGGACACCGCCCAGCTCCTCTGACAAGTTGTCGATATCAATCTCGAAACCAATCGTTTCTGCCATATCCGTCATATTCAAAGCTACCAGCACTGGAAGTTGCAGTTCAAGGATCTGCACTACAAGATATAAGTTCCGCTCCAGATTTGAGGCATCGACCACGACCACGACGATGTCTGCTTGCCCCTCAAGTAAATAGTCGCGCGCTACAATCTCCTCTTCGGAATACGCCGCCAGGCTGTACGTCCCCGGCAGGTCCATGACCTCTATCCACATGCCAGCGTGTGTATACCGACCGCTTTTTCGCTCGATCGTTTTACCGGGCCAGTTTCCGGTATGCTGCCGCGAGCCGGTGAGATGATTAAATACTGTAGTCTTCCCGGAATTTGGGTTTCCCGTCAAAGCAATTGTCAGATCTGTATTACGCCTCATCTTCATCTCTATCGGATCGCATCGGATCTACACCATGGGACAAATTTCTTCTTCGCCTTCTAGGTCGACGACTTCTTCTTCCCCGATCTCTTGGTCCGCCCCCATGACCCCAACGGCGCCAGCCCTTCCGCCAATGTAATAACTCAGGCATCGGTTCCAGAGGGGTGACGAATAAATGATGGGCTACCCTGCGATCAATCGCCAACTGTGATCCTCGCACCCGCAGCAACAGCGGTTGCCCGGGATCCGCCTGAACAACTGTGATCTCAGTGCCAGGGTTTATTCCCATTTCTGCCAAGCGCCGAGACCTGCGACCATGGTGCGTAAATCCAACCATGCGCACGCGGCCACCCGACGGCACATCGCTGAGAAGCCTAGTTTTGTATTCGCGTTCTGTCTCTGGGCTCAAAACTCACTCCATTTCGTTGTCTTCCACCAGCTCGATGAGAATATGCTCTGCCACCTCACGACCTATAACCTGTTCCTCTCCATCCACTAAGACCGAGCGAGGCCCGTCATATGGCGCGATCTCCTCGATGCAAACCCGGACACCGGGTCGAACTGTACGAGCATCAAGATACTCCAATATCTCACCATCCTCCTCGCGAATACACAGAACTACTCCATCCTGTCCGACGTCGAGATCAGAAAGTAGCGTCGCAGTCCTAACTTCAAATACGCCCTGGGAAGGCGGGATAGGATTGCCATGTGGGCAAAAAGAGGGGAAGCCAAGATACTTATCTAGCGCATCCGTCAGCACATCTTCGCTAACATGCTCTAACTGACAGGCATAATCATGGACAAGCTTCCAGGGAAGCCCGAGGTGCTCCACCAAAAAACATTCCCATAAGCGGTGCCGCCGCAGAATGCCCCCCGCCCGGTCCCAGCCATCAGCAGTCAGCCGCACCCCCTTGTATGGCGTATGCTCCAACAAACCGCGATCCTGAAGTCGGTGCACCATCTCGCTTGCGGAAACCGTTGAGATCCGAAGCCGCTCAGCGATATTTGGAACTGGAACGAGATTCCCATGACGGGAAATCTCGGCGATTGTTTTCAAATACATCTCTTCGCTTTCAGCGAACTCGTGCAACTCTTTCATGCTACTTCCCCTGAGCAAGTAACTCCGCATCCCCCATAAAGGGAATCTAATAATTAGGATACCCTTATATTAACTCAAAAGGCCGCCCTGACAATATGACGGGTGTCATATGCCAACAGCGACGTCCATCCACGGATGAATTCCGCACAAGCGTCTTTGGGGTGTTTTCTTGAGATCAATCGATGAATATCGAATGCAGGTTCATCTCTCTCCGCTGTTCACTCGGAAAGATACAGGAAGGGGGGAGTGTTCTTTCTGCCAGCTATGGGCTTGGGGGATGAGTCAGGTCTACCGGTGTGGGAGTCGGCTCGATCACGAACCCGTTCCGGCCGTGGAAGGTCAGGAAATTTACCCTGCCGGGGAGAAGCAGGAATTGCGCCGTAAATGGCCGTCCTACAAAATCAATTCTGATTTCATAAGGACCTGCAGGGAGGTCGCCGATTACAAAATTCTCGTTATAGAAATCATCCGGATGAACCGTGCCTTCGGCATAGGTCCATACGTCCCAACGCTGGTCTGTTTCAAGAGATCGAATCTGGATCAATTGCTCGTGAAGATCCCTGCCATAGGAGTTCTTTACGCTGCCCGCCAAGGTCCCCCAACCCTCCGGGGGAACCATCCACAATTCGGGGTTGCGAGTGCTGAAGTAGCGATTTTCTCCCAGTCGAACTTCAAAATGAAGGTGAGGGCCAGTAGCGTGCCCTGTCTCACCTACGGTTCCCAGCAAATCTCCCATCATCACCCGTTGGCCACTCCAGACTGAGATCGATCCTAAATGTGCGTATACAGTGTAGAGTGGCTGGCCCTGATAACCGAAATCGTGACGAACCGCTATCGCAAGGCCGTAAGGGTCTGTCGGATCTTCAATTCCGCGGTACAAGCCATACCCGGCCCAGACCACCTCACCGGGACCGGCTGCCAAAACCTGTGTGCCCCGCTCTGCGCCCATATCAACCCCTGTATGCATCGTCTCCGCGCCAAATAACGTGCTGCCGTATCGGTATTGCGCGTTAGGCCAATTGACCTCCCCCGAGGGGATGGGGCGACCGAAGAAAAAATGGTCCTCCGGTTGTATTGCCCATGGCGCGGGATAGGGCGGGGGGCGCCATGCCCTCTCTGGCTCTGGAACTGTCGTCGGGAAGACCAGGGGTCGCGGCGCTGCGGGCATGGGGGCTTCCCGGCGGGCTCCTTCTGCGCTCAGCGGTGTCACCCGCGGCTCAACCGCAAGTGTTGCGGTCGGCGTAGCGCTCATCACGGGCTTTTCCACCACAGGCGATACTCCAGTAGACATACAAGCGCCCAACAACAACCCGACAAAAAGGTTGATGATTACATCACGGCATATCATTCTATGCTTCATTCCGATACTTACCCTAACAACCGAGGTTCTTCGTCCCCTACGGACGCTCAGCGTAACATACCTGAGCTGTTATACCGCCACTACATCTTGCGCTACTGGCGAGATTATCCAAATAGGAATCCTGGCATAGTGATCTCGGTTTGATTCTCGACGCTTGGCACAGTCTATCACTATCGATTCATGCGAGGATCATGCAAGAACAATGCCACCCAAGAGAGCATGTTTGAACGTCTCCTGTGCACAAACCGGATCGAGCGTTTAAGAAATCACGTTAGCGAAAACCTGGCCCTCAGTTTCCCATCAACGATCATGCGATGAGCCCATAATTTGCTCCCCTTCTTGACCGTGAACTTCCTCGCTGATATGATCACGAGCCGGAGACCCTCAGAAAATGCGCACGGGTTACATTCGCCCTAACCAAGATCGCTTAACTCCGATTGCCGGCCGCATCAACATCGTCCTGGCAAGTGTGTTTCTAATTCTTGCGGCGAGCTGCACAACGGGTTCAGACCCGGAGACTCTTTCCCCTGGCACCGCTACAGGTGATGGGACCACGTCCATCGAGACGGCAGCGCCAGGTCCCGTAAGCACACTAAACCCCGAAATGCTGCCTTCCTTCAACACCCCCGGAGGGACCGGCGGCATTTACATTAAAGCCGATCTACATACGATCATCCCCGACCGACCGCGACTCGATATCCTTAAGTATCTGGTTCAAGAAGGGGACACCCTGTTTGGCATCGCAGAAAAATATGGTCTTAAAGCAGAGTCTATTCTATGGGGAAATTGGTACACACTCGAGCAAGATCCACATACACTTAAGCCGGGCCAAGAACTCAATGTCCCACCCATCGATGGCGTCCTATACTCCTGGTCGGAAGGCGATAATATCTCTAAGGTAGCCGATTCTTTTCACGCTGAGCCGGAGGCACTCATCGAATGGCCCGGGAACCACATCGCCTTCGATGTGGACTACGCCAATCCGGAAATCGAGGAGGGCTCGCTCATCCTCATACCAGGTGGACGACGCGATGCGCCGACCTGGCAGATGGTCACCATCACGCGCTCCAACCCGGCCGCGGCCAGCATCTTAGGGCCGGGATTCTGCGGCTCTGTGTCCAGCGGTCCAATTGGGACGGGCGTGTTCGACTGGCCGACTTCCTCACGGTGGATCTCGGGGTACAACTACATTCCTGGCGTCCATGAAGCGATTGACATTGGAGGCGCCATCGGACATGGCATTTTCGCCTCCGATAACGGTGTCGTAGTTTATTCGGGTTGGAATAATTATGGCTATGGCTATGTTGTTGTGATCGACCACGGAAACGGCTGGCAGACACTCTATGCCCACCTCGACACGATTAATGTCGGCTGCGGCCAAGCTGTCTTCAAGGGCGGCACAATCGGCACAATGGGGGTCACCGGAAACTCGTCCGGCCCTCACCTGCATTTCGAAATGCGCAGCGAGCTTTGGGGGCGAGTAAACCCGCATAATTTCCTGCCCTGAGCGGCTGAGCTCTATGCAGAATAGAATAACATCTTGGGGCGCCTCTATTTGCGCCCCATTACTTATTCAGTCAATGGACACGACGATGAACTGCATCTCGTCATTGGCTATAAATACGTTCAATTGATCTTCAATCGTTGAAGCCCTTCGGTTCCACTGCAACCTTAAAAACCCCGGCACACACGAACAGGTGGCGGAGATGGTTGCGTGATTTCAACAGCCCGGTGCAATGACGGGATGCATAACTGTCAGCGTGAAAAATAACATGGTGCGAGGTTGTCGAATCGCAGGGCAATACATCAACAACTTGGGGTGCAAAAGAGGGTTGAAAGTAGTACAGTGTTTGTAGTCAAAGAAAGGTGTTCTTGCATGGATTTGCGTCAACTCTTCCTCCTCGACCCCGCTGTAACGTACTTGAATCACGGATCCTTCGGCGCTTGCCCAAAGCCTGTATTCCAGGCATATCAGGGATGGCAACTCGAACTCGAGCGCCAGCCGGTGGATTTCCTCAACCGAAAGGCGCCAGGATTAATGGCTGAGGCACGTGGCGCTCTAGCTGAGTACGTCGGCTGTGGGGCGGATGACCTGGTGTACTTCCCTAACCCCACAACGGCGATCAACATGGTTGCGCGCAGCCTGAAACTTGGAGCCGGAGACGAAATCCTGACAACGGATCACGAATACGGCGCTGTGAACCGGACCTGGCGCTTTATCTGCAATCAGAGTGGCGCACGCTACATCAGGCGTGCGGTCCCGCTTCCTCTTTGTGAAGACGAGGCCTTTATTGAACATTTTTGGTCCGGCGTAAACAAACACACCCGCGTAATCTTTATCAGCCACATCACCAGTCCGACGGCACTTAAATTTCCCGTGAAGGAGATTTGTGCTCGGGCGCGCGAGGCTGGACTCTTAACCATTGTCGACGGCGCTCATGCCCCGGGTCAAATTCCTCTCAATCTTAAAGAACTCGGCGCCGATGTTTACACCGGCGCCTGTCATAAATGGCTCTGCGCTCCAAAAGGTGCCTCTTTCCTGTACGCGCGCCCGGAAGTGAGGGATATTCTCGAGCCTCTGGTAGTGAGCTGGGGCTGGGAGGCGGAGCAACCTGGAGCATCACGTTTTATTGATTATCACGAATGGCAGGGCACGCGCGATATAGCGGCTTTTCTGTCCGTCCCTGCCGCTATCGAATTTCAACGCAAATATCGGTGGGATGATGTGCGCCGCCACTGCATTGAACTTGCTGCAGAGACGAGGGATCGTCTGCTTGAAATTATTGGGACCGCCAGGTTGACTGGATCACAGGAGTGGACGTTGCAGATGGCTGCGGTTGAACTGCCAGAACCCAATCACGATATCCAACACAAACTGCTTGAGGAGCATAATATCGAGATCGCCGTCCAAAAATGGTCTGGTCGCTCCTACATGCGTTTTTCTTTTCAAGGTTACAACAACCGTGAGGATGCCAATGCGCTGATTAATGCGGTTCAGACTCTTTACTCTTAATCGCGTGCACTGCGGGAGCATTAAATTGAAAGACGGAGGCGTGGACAATGACCGTCGGAATACTCCTGCGCAAACCAGTCGCCCTTCCATTTGCCCTTCTTGCCATCTCAATGGACAATCCCAAAATCACCATCCTATGAAAAAGCTCAAGATCGATTGGACAATGGTTGCCCTTTCCGCCGTGGCGCTCGCCCTGGCGGGCGTTGCCTGGTGGAAGGGCGGTCAGGACCTCGCTCTGGAGGGGCTTCGCCAGGGCTTTCAAACTCTTGTGTCGGTCACGCCGATGCTACTCGCGGCTTTTCTGACAGCTGGCTTAACGAACGTTCTTATCTCCAAGGAGCTGGTGGAGCGCTGGCTCACGACAAGTGCGGGCTGGAGGGGCATCCTGCTTGGCTGCATCGGGGGTGCACTGATACCCGGGGGGCCCTACGTTTACTACCCGATTGCCGGCAGCCTGCTGCAATCCGGCGCGGGCTTGGGCGTGCTCGTGGCTTTCGTCATGGCCAAGAATCTTTGGTCGATCTCACGGCTTCCTTACGAGTTCGCTCTCTTAGGGCCACACCTGACGCTCGTGCGTTACGGTCTAACGCTGATCTTCCCACCGTTGCTCGGCTACCTCACTGAAACGCTGTTTGGGAACACCATCGAGCGCATACGCGAGGCTATCCAGTGATCGAGTCCACCATCACCCTAATCTTGATCGCACTTTTCCTTCTACTAATCGCCTGGCGCCGCCATGACGGCAGCCACGTTAAGGGCGCCCGAGTCGGTTTGCAGACCCTTAGGCGCACCCTACCGCTGCTGGTCATCGCCTTCATCATCGTCGGCTACGTAAATGCCCTCGAACCCCAATCCCTGGTTCAAAATTGGATAGGACCCGGAACAGGACTGCAAGGCGTACTAATCGGGACAGCCGCCGGCATGCTCCTTCCCGGCGGACCTTACGTCGTCTTTCCGCTCATCGCCATCCTTTTCCAATCCGGTGCCGGGCTGGGTCCGACGTTGGCGATGATCACCTCCTGGGCGGCTATCGCCTTGCTTAGCGTATCCTTCGAACTCCCTTTTTTAGGCTGGCGCTTCACCAGAATCCGACTCGGATTCGGCCTGTTAGTCCCCATCCTGGTTGGATTACTGGGAATATTGTTTGTTGGGTGAGGCGTTCTAAATTTTCCGATCTGCCATAAGCTGGTCCACCTGTGCGTCTTTACATCATCTTGCTTAGCGATAGCTCTGGGGCGCTCATTAAAAGTAAAAGAAATGAGGCGCAGTTTCATCGCACCTTCCCGCGCCAAAGTCCCCGCAACACCTGTATATACATATACCTGAGTACCACCGCAGCGCTGTAACATCGAACCCGATTATCCGTTATCCATAATAGGAACAATCTCTGGTTAAAAGCCAGCGGCTATTTATGCTCCTATTAATAGCGATCCGCTCTGATCGCGCAAGGAGGTTGTAGAAATGACCGGTAAAAAATTCTTACAAGCAGCAATCGTTCTATTACTCCTGCTGGGTGCGCCTGTTGCCACCTTCGCGGATGATGAGTTATTTATCAACGTGACAACGACCGTGGACTGTGACAGCGTGGATTTCGACATCGACCTCCCGGACGGCTTTGCGCCCTACAAGATCAGCCTCGAATTCGGTGACACAGAGAAGTTCGAAGCTAATGAGTTGCCCGCCGGGCTGTATGAACTGCCTGAGCCTCATGCCTATCCCCACGGAGGCGATTTCAAGTGGACGCTCATTGTCTCCGACAATGAAGGCCTCGTTGAATTAAGGCAAGCTGAAGGTGTAGTTACCATAGATGGGCCCGTCGTGACCCTGGATAGCATCCCCTCCCCACCGCTCTTGACCATCGACGGGGGAGAGGTTTCAATCGAATTCATAACTTCGGTCGATGGTGGGATAGGGCCCTATTTCTACTCCTGGGACCTCGATGAGGACGGTTTACCGGATGCGGGTTTGAATGGCAGCACTGCCCCATACAAGTACACAGCAGGAGGCAATTACAAAGCCGCTGTAACCGTAACCGACAGCAATAGCTGCGGTCTCTCCCACACGGACACCCTCACCGTCGTTGTGGTAGACCCAGAGGCCGACCCCCAGGACGCATGCCATCCCACTGCGCAAAAGATCGCCGAAGCCGTCAGTATCATTTTTCTCGATGATCGAGCCGAGGATACCTATACTTGCGAGGATATTTTCAACATCTTCGAGGGTGCGTTGTTAGGTAACCATGTTGGTTTCGGCCGTTTGTGGCATGCGTATCAACTGACTCAGACGATCCCTGATCTCACCTGGGAGGAGATCCGCGATTGGCATCTGGACGGCTCCAGTTGGGGTGCCATAACCCAGCTTAATCGCTTCGCGGACACGTTGGATGAATACGGCATTCGCGATCTCTTTGACCTCGTCGTGAACGGCGACAATACTGTGGGTGAAATCCGCACCGCAGCTCGTGCTGCCGTTCGCTACGAAGCCGATTTCAGCGATGCGCTAATACGCCTGAGCGAAGGTGCCAAAGCCGGCGAACTCGGTCAATTCTACAAGCTGGCTCAGGACCTGGAGATGGAGCCCGCCGCATTGGATAAGTACCTGGATGATGGCCTCAGCCTTTCAGAGCTTCGCCACTCCGCTAAGATGGCCGAGCGCACTGGCGGCACACTCGATGCCATCCTGGGTGCAAAATCCCTCGATCATTCTTGGGGAGAAATCTCCAAGGCTTACGGAATGGCCGATGATGTTATGTCGGTTGAAGACATCCTTGCCTTCGGCGTTCAGGAATACCGCAAGCAACTTCGCGATGAGGAGCGCTCCGCTCGTAAAGAAGAGTTGGACGAAAAGACAGCAACCCGATTATCCAAACAATATGAGTTCAAGGGAGATATGACTGCCCTGTTTGCTGAGTGCGAAGGAAGTTGGAGCTGTGTAAGGAAGAAATTGAAGGAGATGGATCAGACCCAACAAGTAGAAGGCGGAAGTGATAAGGACCAACGCACCGCCGAACGCCTATTTGACCAATATGGCGTAGATATGGACACCATCTGGTTAAAATACAATGGAATCTGTGGTAAAAATTGGAACTGCGTTCGTGCCGAACTGCGTGAGATGACACGGGTGGACAAAAAAGATAAGTAATTCCACTCTGTAGTGAAAAGCAACCAGCGGGAGGTTTAATTAACAACCTCCCGCTGTTTTTTATTTAATTGCTCCGCGGTCTCGAATCTTGGAACTTATGATGACGACAACACTTTCAAAAAGCTATGCTTTTGCTACCTATTCACTCCCGTCTTTATAAATAAACACTCATCTGCCACTTAGTACTGGGGTGCTATTCATCACCTTCTCATGTGATGTATACCACTTTCGGATAGATGCTATAGAATCCTAAGATAATGTAGGGTTATTTTACATTTTAATAGAATCTGAACATAAGCAAGGTTTAGCATAACCGGGGGGAACCTGTCATTATCAGACGACCGATTTATAAGTTCTCCGTTCCCCGATCTCCCGTGGAGAATATTCCACGCATCTCACATATCATCCCTTATGCGTCGGTCCTCGCCTGTGAAGTCATCTCGCGTTTTGTAAAGTCCAATTACTTCCTTTCAGCACGATTGAGTCGCCAGAAGAGTCATCACATTGGGAGCAACCTTAAACTGCCTAATGTGTTGTAATGATTCGGAGATCCGGTTTGCGCTTTTTGAGCTCTGGCAATTGGTGACGTCCGTGGCAATTATCGAGCTTGCGGAGCCAACCTAGCGAAAGGGAATTTATGGCTGATTCAAGCAACAGCGCTTTATAAAAACACCGAGTCTTCAGACAGCGAATTTTTTGCCCTCATAAAGGAGTGAACAGAGATGAATTCGTTAATTATAATAATTCTAGCTGCACTCGGCATTGGTATAGGGTACGGGGTATACGCCCGTAGAATCGACAAGGAGATTGTACAGCCCAACGACGCGAAAGCCACTCCGGCAAGGATGTACATGGACGGAGTGGATTTCACGCCAGCCAGCCGTAACGTTCTTTTCGGCTACCAATTCAAGTCCGTCGCTGCTTTAGCCCCATTGACAGGTCCCATTGTAGCTGTCCAGTGGGGTTGGCTACCGGCCCTGTTGTGGATTATCCTGGGCGTCTTTTTCATCGGCTGGGTCCAAGACTATGGTTCCTTGATTATGGGCGTGCGACGTGATGGTGAGACAATGAGCGCTTTAAGCTACAAGCTCATCTCGCCCCGTGCGCGCACGATCCTTTTAATCTTTATCTACTTCTATCTGCTGCTGATCATGGGCGCGTTTGGAAACGCCGTGGGGAAGGCGCTGATGATCAAACCGGAGGTACCATTCGGCATGATTGCCCTGGTTCTGATGGGTGTTATCGCCGGACAGATGACCTATAAATGGAAGCAAGATATCATCCTAACCAGCATTGTTACAGTAGTGCTCACATTCGTGGGAATCTGGGTCGGGACGCTACCGGCTGTTTCGAATTTCTTCACCGGCCTGTATGGAGGGGCGGATTCACCGGTCATCTTCTTGGGCAACACCCAGGCGGCAGTTGTTGGTACGCTGCTCATGTTGTTGTTCTGCTATCTCGGTTCGGTTCTCCCGATCTGGTCCTTCGCTCAACCGGTTAACTATGTTTCCTTCTGGATCGTCACACTGGGTATGGCCGGCGGTTTGGTCGGGCTTCTGATCTGGCACCCGGGCATGGGCGACTTCCCGGCCTTTACCGGCTTTAACGCCGCAGCCGGCCCGCTGTGGCCCATGCTCTTTGTCACGATTGCCTGTGGGGCCATCTCCGGCTGGCATAGCCTGGTATCCACATCGGGTACTGCACGCCAATTGGAGAAAGAGACTGACGCCCTGCCTGTGGGCGGAGGCGCAATGTTCCTGGAAGCCGCCTTCGCCATCATGGCCTTCCTGACAGCAACCGTGGCTTTCGGCGGTTGGCAGGGATTCCTGGATGCCGGCGGCGCAGGCGCAGCGTTGGCAGTCTTTGCGGGCGGTTTGGCTGCCTTCTTAAGCCGCATCGGAATTCCACTGGGCTTTGGCGTGGCCTATGGCTCGGTCTTCCTGACCATCATGGCGATTACCATTATGCAATTGGTGGTGCGCTTCATGCGCGTGGCAAGCTCCGAGATGGTGGGCGATAAGATCCCGGTGATGAAGAATGTGCATGTAGGCAGCCTGGTTGCTTTGGCCCTGACAGCCCTGTTCGTATGGATCATCCCATGGCTGACGATCTGGGTTGCCTTCGGCGCTGCTAACCAGCTCATGGCTGGTCTGGCCTTGCTGCTAGTGTCCTTGTGGCTACTATCGGAAGGAAGAAAGTACAACTGGGCTCTCTACCCGGCGATCTTCATGATCGTCACCGACATCGCCGCCCTGCTCTATGTCGCCTATGTCAACCTGTTCAAGAAGCTGCCGGCGGCTGAGACCACGCAGGCGACGGTGGCTGCATCTCTGATCGGGATTATCTGCGTCGTACTGGTGGTAGCCGCGCTTATCCTGGTTTGGGATGGGATCCAAGCGCTCCAGCAAGCCAGGCAGGCAAAACCAGCCGAAGTCTGATCTTCCAAAAGCGGCGGGTTCCTAGCCGGATGCGGAGCCATCTCGAACATCCATATGCCGATCATGGAGGCAAAATCTCGAACGGCATCCCTGGACTAACAAGATAGTCGGTCGAAAGAACTGGGGGTGGGCTGGTGCACAATACGATCCAGACTCACCCCCAGAGATTGTATGAGGTTTGCCAGCGATGCCAGCATAAATCTATTGGGGCTTCGTGCTTTCACTAAGGCGTTGGGGGCGACTCTACCCGGCGTTCGTAATGCAGGGTCGCGAAGCGTACGTCGGCTGGGATCGGAAAGCCTTGGATCATATCATTCAGGAGTGTTTATTGGGGCAAGTGGAGCTGAGCAAAACTGCATGAAAGTTAAGAGCCGGTGACCGGGGTTGGTCTTCCAGGTTCCACACCGACTTCGGAAGTGCAATGTTAGAGGTTATAAAATGCTGCTGATAGGGACGATTGCACACATCGAGGAACGATGAGATGATCTCCCATGGCTGAACCGTTCCCGCAGCTTGTCAGAAAAGTCGTAAAGACAATCCGTGAGGTTTTTTACGGGATGACGATCTACGACTGGGTCCACGAGCTGCAGAAGGCCCGCAATGAGAGGGATCGTCTTTTCACACTGCTCGTCTATGGGGATCTGCTCGGGATCCCGGTCCTTCCACCGTACTATACGTTGCGACTGCTGCCATACCTTATTCCAGGTTATGAAAACTGGCGAAGGAGTATGTTGCGCGAGCGGGATTTCACCGACCTCTTCGACCAAGAAATTGGATGAACGGGCTCCTTCCTGCTCCGGACCGTGTTCGTGGATCCAAGGAAACCCCGGGTTTAAAGCGGATATTGTTAAGCACTTATTGTGAAGGATTAGGTTGAGAGCATAGATTAAACAGGAGGACGGGAGATGTCTGAAGAAGAAAAAAATTGGTTAAAGAAAATTGGGCAGTCTGTTATTCAATTCATCTATGGCATGGCAGGCCACGATATGACCCGCTTTGCCTTGAAGACCCGCGGCAGCATGGAGCATCTCTTCATCCTGATAACAATGGGTGATTTATTGGGAGTCCCAATCCTGCCGCCCTACTATTCACTTCGTTTGCTGCCCTATGTCGTCCCCCAGATTTCAACTTGGAAACGCCGTATGTTGCGCGAGAGAGATCTCACCGACGCGTTGGCTTAGGAGGGCTAACCGCATGTCATTGGCAAAGATGCTAAAGGAAAATCCTAATCGTCGCTACATCATGTTCGGAGGCAAAGGCGGCCTTGGAAAGACCACTTTCTCCGCAGCAACAGCCTACCATCTGGCCCAATCCGGCCACCGCGTGCTGGTGTTCTCAGTCGATCCGCAAGCTTCTCTATCGGACATTTTCGAACGGGACATTTTCGGCAAGGGAGCGGTTGAGATCATGCCCAATCTCTACGCCCAAGAAATCGATGCGGATCAGCACATCCGGGCATACCAGCAGGAAATCCGCCAGAAGATCCTGGATATGTATGGCATGGAACAGATCCCGGAGGAGATCGAGAACTACATCCAGGCCGCCGCGGCTGAACCTGCCATGGAAGAGAGCGCCATTTTCGACCAGGTCGTGGACATCGTCATGGCCGAGGAATATGACTACTACATCTACGACCTTGTGCCGCTGGGGCATGCTCTCTACTACCTCAGCATGGCGAGTGTCTATGACGAGTGGATTGACAAGATAACCCGCCTTCGCCAGGAGATGGAGGAATATTCGCAAGTCGCCTCGGTGATCAAACGCGAGGAGACCAGCGAAGAGGATATGATCTTGACCGAATTGATGGATATAAAACACCGCATCAATACCTCTTCCGGCATCCTAACCGACAAAGAGAAGACGGCGTTCTATTTCGTCATCATCCCAGAGGAGATGATTCTGCTGGATACGGCCAAGGCGGCTGGCCTATTCGCTAAGTATGATGTTCCGCTCTGCGGTTACATTGTCAACCGCGTCATTCCGCCCGAACTGGCCGATCAGAATATACCTGCTTATCTGCGCAATCGTCTCGAGATGCAAGAGACTCACCTGAAACACATTCACGAGCAGTTTGGCGATCAGGTCCTGGCACACATCCCTGAGTTCGAACGAGATGTCACCGGGCTGCCTATGATCAAGAAGATGGCTGAGGCGATGTTCGGCTCTGGTCCAGAAGGATCCACCCAACAGGGTATGCCGAGCGGAGGAATACTGTCATGATCACTAAATCTACTTTGGACTTCCTGAATGAGAAATCAAGGCTAAAGTATGCCTTCTTCGGTGGCAAGGGCGGGGTTGGAAAGACCGTGCTCGCGGGTGCAACTGCTTTGTGGCTTGCGGAGCAAGGTAAGCGCACACTCCTGGCTTCGACCAACCCGGTTCATAGCCTATCCAGCTTGCTTGATCAGGACGTTTTCGGAGTCCGCACCCCGGTCAATGATGCGCCGAACCTGACCGCCTATGAGATCGACACACGCGACACGATTGAGCGGTCCAAGCAGGAAATTCGAGAGAAGATCAGCTGGTTTCTCAAGTATGCCGACATCAAAACCAAAGCCGACGAATTTGTGGAATCAGCAACTATGAACCCAGCCTTTGAAGAATCTGCTATGTTCGAGAACATGATCGACCTGATGTTCGAGGACGAATATGACGCCTATGTATTTGATACAGCCCCGACTGCCAACGCACGGCGCCTACTGGGGATGTCCTCTGTCTATTCGCTCTGGGTCAACAAGATGATGAAAAGCCGAGAGGAAGCCACATCGCTGCGCGAGTTGCTCTCTTATAGTCGCAAAAAGCAGCAAAAAGATCCGCTCATGGACTATCTCTTAAGTTTTCGGCAACGGATGCTGCACGCAAAAGAATTACTCACCGACCCTGAACTCACCGCCTTCTTCTTCATAACCTTGCCGGAAGCTTTGCCAATCGCGGTCATCACACGCTTCATCCATTGGTTCAAGGACTTCGGCATCCCCGTCGGCGGCGTGATCGTCAACATGTTGATTGACAAGGAAAGCGTGAAGGAGGATTCACCGGATTTCGTCAAAAACCGTGTGGCCATGCAGGCGGAATATATGGACGAGATCGAGAAAAAATTCAATGGATCTGTCCGGGCGATCGTCCCTCTCTTCGAGACTGAAGTCCGTGGTGTTGAGATGCTGCAGCGGACCGCCAAATATTTGTTTTAATGATCGTGCTTTATGGTATTAATATAACGCCAGCCGGCTATCCTATGCAAAGCACGGCCGGCGAGGACTTCCTATGAATCTCTATATAATGATTCTCATCTTAGGTTTTTCCTACGCCTTGTTGTTCGGCTTTTTATCGCGCCTCAAGCGTGAGGGGATCTCCCTTCAATTCACATTGGAAGCTAGTTTGATCACGCTGCTGGTTGCAGGGGTGGGCTACTTCGGCACTTTGGACGTCAATCCATTCCTCTTTCTTGTGTTCGTTTATTTAGTCACCATGCGCTCCCGGCTACTTACGGATCTTGCCAACATGTTATCGGGAAGAGGCCGCCAAAGGGACGCCATAGCAATCCTGCAAGTGGCGCTGAGTTTATTCCCCGATAAACAAACCCGTCTGATTGTGCTAACCAACATGGGAGTTGTACAACTTCTAAGAAAAAACCCTGCCAGTGCCGAAGACATCCTGAGATCGGTTTTTGACGAGGCCAAAGATGGCGGCTTGGGAATTCGCTACGAAGCAGCCTGCAACTATAACCTGGGGATCGCCTTGCGCGAGTTAGGTCAGGATGCGAAATCCGTACAGTACCTTCGTGAAGCCGCGGAGGGTTTTCCGGGTTCGGCCTATGGCAAAGCTGCTCAGAGAGCCCTAGAAGAACGTCGCCTGGGGAAGAAGAAGCAGACCGCCCGGTCGGAGTCAGAGGATTAAGTTACGATTGTCCGGGACGAACACAACTTTTTGTCAGCAGGAAGTATAGGCATTCATAATCCTACCCACTATCAAGAAGCTTTCATATGTTCCGATAGACCTGGCTTTATGTCATCCTGTCTAACGAGCGCGGATTACCAAAAACTGTTCAAGAAGACAGCCTGCGGGAGGTTGAATTGACCTCCCGCAGGTTTTAATTAAGGCCGTGCTATCTGTGTTGCCTGACTGGGAAACACAGAATTTATAGTGACAATCTCACCTCAGTACCTGGCTTTAATGCCGCCCAGGAAAACCAGAAATGCTCCCCCGAGATCACTCGCTCGAGCTGGGTGCCCTCCAGTGGTCCAGTGACGGCGTGACCGAGCAGGTTCCAGCGCGTGCCCGTTTCCTGATCTTCAAAACCGTCCGCCTTTGCAACGAAGGTTAGAGTCTGCCCCTCAACCTCGCGGCTGAAAACACCCGTCGATCCGGTATCTGGCCCATTGTTGCCAAAAGCAGAAACCGTGCCTGACTCCCAGAAAATGACGATTGATCTTCCCGCAACCTCGTCGTTCACAACTTTTTCATCCGTGAGCCGGCTAAATGGATAAGCGATCGTGACATCCTCGATGTCAATCGCAACCACTCGCTCCATCGGCAGGAGCCGTTCATCCTCACCTTCCACGGGAAAAAACGGGCTGCTGTTAATGCTGTCGTACCCGGCGTAAGGATTCACACCATAGTCACGAACAGCGCCTGTGTCACGGGCGAGAACCTTGCCGTCTGGATGGGAAGCCTTGAAATCAGACCAGGCGATGATCTGTGAGGGGAGAAAATCGAGCATTGTGCCCGTCAGATCACCGACGATGGCCTCTCCTATGAACTGCTGCCACCAGGAGAATGTCTGGCGATCGTACATGACCAAATCCGAATTGCGCAGGTTTCCGCTCGTCCCAAAGTCCAGCACCTGCCCGTCGTCGAGCGTGCGCCGGAAGGCGATCATCGTATTGCATAGAGGACAAAAGGTTACGGCCACCGGCTCGCCAGCGACCATGTCGTTGACGATCTCATGCCAGATCAAGATCGCCTGCGGATAAGCCCGCACGTCGCCGTCGATCTCAAATAACATCACCGACCAATCCTCGCCCAACCACTCACCTGCGTCTTTGACACTTTCGAAAACAGGTTTGTCGATAGCTGGAATCGCGTCGAGGACAGGATTACCGGTGAAAATTTCGCTCAAGTCGACGCTGTGTTTACAAAAATTCGTCCGCTCAAGCCAGAACGTCTGCCGGAAGGATATTTCGATGCCCTCAAATGGATAACCGCAGCCCTCGACATCCTTTGAACGCGTGGAGGAAACCGTGGCTTCGGACACATCATCGGCAGGAATCTCCGGCGTTGGACTCCCAACTGGGTTCTGTACAGTTACTGATGCACATGCGGCGGTGACCATTGACAGAAAACCAATGAAGAGCAAAGGTATCAACTTTCCATTATTTAACATTCGTATTCCACCCCTTAACGTCTCCTGGATGCGAGCATGCCTCGCGGCCAGAGTCAACCCAGGGTTCTTCCTTTAGATGGAACGGATGGCGCTGTTCTTACGGACTCCACCCTCCGTTTTGGCATACGTTCAAGATCATTGAGAATACCCACAAGAGAGCACAGCCGTTGTGAGCTCCTACTTTCTATGCGACCTGGGGACATCGCTGACGCGCTAAACCCACACCCACAACATTCTCACTTGACAGCGCATCCGCCCGTCGGTAGCATTCCCCCACGTTCAATGAAAACCACAATGCGAAACGGCACTCTAAGCAGAAAATCAACGTCTAGTCCATCATCGCACCGGGTGCTGGCAATTCTCGGCATTGGCACGGCGATCTCGTTGTTGGGCGACAGCACGCTCTATACTGTGCTCCCCGACCCAAAATTCGCTCTCCAGGCGGCAGTTCCCGTTGCTCAGGTAGGAATCTTGCTGGGGGCGAATCGGCTCATTCGCATCCTCTTCAACGCACCTGCAGGCGGTCTTATCGACCGTTTTCCACGCAGAGCCTTGATGGTTGGATCGCTCGCCATTGGCGCCCTCTCCACACTGACGTACGCCATCGGACACGGATTCTGGGTGATGCTCGCGGGGCGGATACTATGGGGCGCCGCTTGGTCCGGCCTGTGGATCGGTGGGCAGGCGATCGTGCTCGATCTGGCCGACAACGAGAACCGCGGGCGCCTTAGCGGACGCTATCAAACGTGGTTCTTCCTCGGTATCGGCCTCTCTGCCTT
Source organism: Anaerolineales bacterium (assembly GCA_034430395.1). Lineage (GTDB taxonomy): Bacteria > Chloroflexota > Anaerolineae > Anaerolineales > E44-bin32 > E44-bin32. Next base: position 77,294 of record DAOUEQ010000052.1, read on the forward strand.
CCTGGGCGGTCTCTTCACCGATATGTTCGGTTACCGCGGCGGACTTTTGCTCAGTGCGTCCCTCACCGCGGTTGCAGCATTCATATGGCTATTTCTCCTTCCGGAGACCGCGCCGAAACAATCCAAAAAGCGTCGCTCCGATCGGGGTGAGGTTAAACATTTTCGCTGGCGTGTCGCTCTTGTCACCGCCGTTCCCATCTTCACAGTGCGCTTCATCTTCGCTGGCGTAATCGCGGCGACATCCATCCTGTGGCTCTCCGGGTTCGCCGGTGAAGGTCTACACGCCCTCGGTCTCTTTCTCCCCATCGCTACACTCACCGGGATGCTCGTCGCTCTGCGCACGGCTTTCAGTATATTGGGAGCTCCCATCGCCGGATTCCTCTCTGACCGCATCCATGGCCGGCGCTGGATCATCCTCGGGGCTGCTCTTATGATCGGGTCCGCCGGGTTGTGGCTCATGGGATTCCCTGGTTTACCACTGGCTCTCTTCGGATTGCTGCTTTCTGCCCTGGCGGCTAGCGCTGTTCAAGCGCTGACAACCGCATATGTGGGTGACAGTACCCCGCCAAGTCTATCGGGGCGGACGCTCAGCGTGATCTTCACTTTTGGCGACCTGGGCAGCGCTCTCGGCCCCCCTCTTGCTTTCTTGCTCCTGGTCACTCTTCCACTGGCAACGATTTTTCGCATCTGCGCTGTCATGTCCCTTGTTGCCTCAATCTTCGCATTCGCCGTGAATGCTGATAAGAAAACTACTGGGTAGATAACTTTCTCAGACTGGTGCATAATACATCCACAACGCCGCGTGAAAGCGTATTTCTTTCACCGCCGAGGTGTATTCGCCTCACTGTAATTACCTGCCCCATGAGATGAAACCATGCAACGTTGGAACGGCTGGGGAGAAACGAATCGAAGCTACCATCTACCGCTCGCGGCCCGCACCTACCTTGAAGGACTCCTCGGCGCTGGCGTACACATCCAAGACGCAGATTTTCAGGCATCGCTCGATGCTGTTCCTCCATCCCGCCTTCCAGATCACCCTCTAATATCCACCGGCAGCGAAGCCCGTCTGCTTCACGCTCGAGGACAGAGCCTGCCCGATTGGATTGCCTTGCGATCTGGAGAGATCGCAACTTATCCAGACGGAGTCGCCGTACCTGAGACCGACGATGAGGTTGGGCAACTCATTGGGTTCGCTCAGGAAATTGGATGCGCACTGATTCCCTATGGCGGCGGCACCAGCGTCGTCGGGCACATTAACCCCTTGCCTGGAGATCGCCCATCCCTCACCGTTAACATGAGGCGCATGAACCAGTTGCTAAACTTGGATGAGGAAAGCCGCCTGGCTATGTTCTCTGCTGGTGTAACCGGTCCTGAAATCGAGGCCCAGCTCAAGCCACATGGCTATACACTGGGACACTTTCCGCAATCCTGGGAGTTATCGACACTCGGGGGCTGGATTGCCACGCGCTCCAGCGGTCAACAGTCTTACCGCTACGGTCGAATCGAGGATTTGTTCGCCGGCGGAACCATGATGACTCCTGTGGGCAAAATCCAACTACGTTCACTGCCCGCCAGTGCGGCTGGTCCTGACCTGCGCCAACTTGTTCTCGGGTCGGAGGGACGCCTGGGCGTGATTACGCAAGCCGAAGTCCGGGTGAGATCTCTCCCTGAGGATGAAATGTTCTTCGGTGCGTTTTTCCGCGATTGGGAAAGCGGGGTGTCAGCTATGCGCTCCCTCGCCCAGGCAAATGCCCCGATCTCCATGGCTCGACTGAGCGACCCGCTCGAGACGGAGACCACGTTGGCTCTTGCCGGGCGGGAGAGACTCATCACCTTCGCGGATTACGGCCTTCGTCTCCTTGGGCACGGGGTTGGCCGCTCGCTGTTGATTTATGGCATCACTGGCGATCACAACTCAGTTTCCAGCGACCGGCAGGAGGTTAATACCATCTTGCGGCGCTTCAGCGGTCTTCCCGTCGGACCGATGATTGGTCGCCAGTGGGAGAAATCGCGATTTTTTACCCCTTACCTGCGCAATACACTCTGGGATCTGGGTTATGCCCTTGACACGCTTGAAACCGCTCTCCCCTGGCGGGGGGTTGGTGCTGCGCGCGCTGACGTGATCCAATCAATTGAACAGGCTTTCCAAGCTGAAGGATCGCGCACACTCGTTTTTTCCCACCTCTCGCATATTTACACCGATGGCGCAAGTTTGTACATCACCTACGTCTTCCCTATCAATGTGAACCTTGAACAAACTCTGCATATCTGGCGCATGGCCAAGCATGCCGCATCCGTTAAAATCATGGCCAATGGAGGGACCATCAGCCACCAGCACGGCGTCGGCCTAGACCATCTCAACTATATGAAGGACGAGAAGGGGGCGACAGGGCTGAGCCTTCTCGAAGGGGCAAGAAAGGCTCTTGACCCCCAGGGAATCCTTAACCCGGGGAAGGGTTGGCCATGTTCTTAGGCTCTCTTATCCGCAAGCTCTCCCTCCAGAGAAAGGAAGACTAAATCCATATGTGGGATCGAGGATGGCGCGATGATGTTTGGTCTCGCATTGACGGGCCGTGGGATCTCATTGTAATCGGCGGAGGAATCACCGGGGCGGGGATCCTGCGCGAGGCAGCCCGCATAGGTTTGCGTACGCTACTTGTCGAAGGCCGTGATTTCGCCTCCGGGACATCAAGCCGCTCATCCAAACTCGTGCACGGCGGCTTTCGCTACCTGCGCGAAGCCAAGTTTCGCCTGACCTACCATTCCGTGCGTGAGCGGGAAGCGTTACTCAAGCAAGGAAGGGGGCTGGTCAATCCATTAGGCTTCCTACTTGCCAATTATGCTAATGACCGCATCCCGGGATGGGTCTTCGGGGCTGGATTGATCTTCTATGACATCGTGGGCCTGCAGTGGGGGCACCGCCATTACGGTCCAGAGGGTCTTCGGTCGCTCTGCCCACAGCTTACATTAGCGGGACTGCAAGGCGGTTATCGCTATTTTGACGCACAGACGGACGATGCTCGATTGGTATTACGCATTATACGCGAAGCCGTCGCTGATGGGGCTGTAACCCTTAATTATGCGCGGGTTGAGAATGTGCTGCGCACGCGGAATGGATCCGTACGCGGAATTTCACTACGGGACATATCACCCAACGGCCACAATCGCATGGCGGAGATCCAGGCCAAGGTAGTTATAAACGCCACCGGCGCCTGGGCTGACACAGTCCGCTCCATGATCGGCAAGAAACAGCGGCTGCGAAAACTGCGCGGGAGCCATCTGATATTCCCTCAACATGCGCTTCCTCTCACTCGAGCAGTAAGTTTCCTGCATCCTGCCGACAGCCGTCCCGTTTTTGCCTTACCCTGGGAAGGAGTCACGATTTACGGAACGACGGATATCGAACACTGCCAGACGCTGAACATGGAACCAATGATGGACATCGAGGAGATTGATTATCTTATGGAAGGTCTCCAGCGAGTTTTCGATGTAGATCTCAGTTCTGAAGACCTACTTGCTACTTTCGCCGGCGTGCGCGCTGTTGTAGATACGGGGAAAGTTGATCCGTCTCGCGAATCGCGCGAGCACGTTATCTGGGATGATCGTGGTTTGGTGACGGTCACGGGAGGAAAATTGACGACTTTCCGGGTCATGGCCATCGATGCTCTGCGCTCCATCCATAGATACTTCTCCGGGGCACCCCTCCCTGATCGCACGCAGCGCGTATTCAACCAACCTCCGCGTGAATACGCGTTGGGCTGCGATTTTGATCCCGCTATATGCCTGCGGCTGCTCGGCAGATACGGCGATGATGCCCCCGAGATCGTAGCCTGTGCGGAAGAGGGCGAGCTTGAGACTGTCGGCGAATCGCCTTACCTCTGGGCTGAGCTGCGCTGGGCCGCTCGCGCCGAGGGAATCGTCCACCTCGAAGATTTGATCATGCGGCGTATCCGCCTGGGATTGACCCTGCCCAAGGGCGGCTGGCCGTATATTGATCACGTGCGCTCCATTGCGCAGTCTGAACTGGGCTGGGACAACAATCGCTGGTCCATTGAACAAGATGCTTACGCAAAACTCTGGAATGATAGCTACAGGCCACCGTCCTCCCCTCGCATAGCTCTAGCGGCGCAATAGATCCATTTCGCATCCTTAAGAGCGCATAGAAATTCAAACTTTTACGCTCCTTGATCATTGTATTCCTGGGATGTCCAGGAGAGCGGTGATACAATCTCGATCATCAAGGGAATTAATAAATGAGAATCAACCATCACCTGCTGTGGATCGCTTTTTTTGTTGCTCTGACGCTAAACGGTTGTCAGGGCAGCGCACCCTCAACCACTGTGGCGGCTTCTCCCACAACTGTTTTAACTACACCTACCGAGACCACCGCAGCTCCGACTCCAAACCCAACACCAGAGGCGACAGATCCTTCAATCTGTCCCCCTCTGAACGCAGAGCTGCGCAGCCAGATGGCCGAAATCGAATCCCATGTGGTCCAGCTGCGTGGCCTCCAACCATCCAGACCTGTCATCAGCAACTTACTCACATCGGACCAACTCCGCGAACGTGTGATTCAAGACTTCCTCGGTGATTACACCGAAGAAGATGCGCTACAAGATGTCCGCCTTCTTTCTCTATTGGGTTTAATCGAACCGGGGATCGACCTTTGGCAGCTCTACGCTGACCTGCTCACCGAGCAGATCGCCGGCTTCTACGACGCCGACAATGGTGACATGATCGTGATATGTGGCTCGGGATTTGGGGGTGTTGAGCGTTTCACCTACGCACACGAATACACGCACGCACTTCAAGACCAGGTCTATGACATCAGGGATGGCCTTCAATACAACGAAGACGCCTGTGACACCGATAGCGAACGCTGTGTTGCCATCCAGGCCCTGATTGAAGGTGATGCAACGTTGCTCCAAGAGCAATGGCTGCGAACGTTTGCGGGCGACGAAGATCGCTCGGATCTGCTCGAATTCTTCGTTGATTACGAAATGCCGGTGTTAGATAGTGCGCCGGCTTATATACAAGCTGATCTCACCTTCCCTTATTTCTGGGGGCTTCATTTTGTCCGCTCTCTTTATCTCGAAGGGGGATGGGCCGCTGTTGATACTGCATATCAAAACCCCCCTGTTTCCAGCGAACAGATCCTACACCCAGAGCGTTATCCAAAGGATTCTCCAGTAGATCTCGTTTCACCCAACACATTAGATGCGCTCAACACCACCTGGGTACAGACTGTACACGATGTGCTCGGTGAGTGGTCTACACTCATGGTCCTCAATGAATATCTACCGATAGACCAGGCCTCATTGGCGGCCGAGGGCTGGGGTGGTGACCTGCTCTTGTTTTTCTATCAAGAAGATGGCGTCGAGGCATTGGCCTTGATAACGCAATGGGACACCATGCGGGATGCGCATGAGTTCTCAGCCGCCTTCCTTGATTACGGCCGGATCCGTTTTGGAGATCCCGAGAATTCTTCCACCACTTCAGCGCAATGGCTCTCTGAAGATAGCGTCTCATTCTTCAAACGGGTCTCCAACCAGACGATCTGGATCATGGCTCCTGATGAGCAGACGTTGGAGGTCCTGCAGAAGGCTATTCCACTTCCGCTGCGGACGAGCTCGTGACGGGAACCCTGGACATCTCTCGCATCCAGGCGATCTGCTTTGATCTTGATGGCACACTCGTTGACACAGACGACAAGTACGTCACCCGTGCTGCCCGGTGGTTACGCCCTATCTCCCTTTTTCTGCCCAATAGCAATCCCGAGACTCTTGCCCGCCGCGTTGTCATGTTCGTTGAGACCCCCTTCAATGCAGCGCTTAGATTATTTGATCGGTTTAATTTGGATGAGGTTTTTGGACCGCTGCTTGACAAGCTCCACCGTTCTCGCGGGCTCGCTGCCGTAGATGAAATACGCCTGATCCCTGGCACTCTCGCCGCGCTGGAGCGCCTTGCCCCACATTTCCCTCTTAGCGTCGCTACATCCCGCGACCGATGGAGCGCAACCGCTATCCTGGAGGCAGAGCACCTTAATCTCTTCTTCCAGAGCATGGCGACTGCCCGAACGACGCTCCGAGCGAAACCACACCCTCAGCCGATTATTTGGACTGCTGATCAACTAGGAGTTCATCCTCAATCCCTGCTCATGGTTGGAGACACAACCGTCGACATCCGCGCAGGGTGTGCCGCTGGTGCACAGACGGTTGGTGTTCTCAGCGGTTTTGGGGAAAGGCGAGAACTTGCCGAAGCCGGAGCGAATGTCATTCTAGAACGAACCCTAGACCTCGCCAATCTTCTGCTTGATAAAAGAAGAATTGATTGATTGGAATCCGTGTTGGTGTTTATCCGGCTCTTCTTTGACTTAGCACTAATTCCCCGGAGCAACCATGAGTGAATCACAAACCCACGCAGTTACAGGAGCCTACGGATACTCAGGAAAATACATTGCGCGGAGATTATTAGAAAAGGGTCATACTGTAATCACGCTGACTAACTCCCCTCATCGTTCAAACCCCTTCGGAAAGAAGATACGATCTTACCCTTTCAACTTTACAAACCCCTCGAAGCTGATTGATTCATTGAAGGGGGTTTCTGTCCTTTACAACACCTACTGGGTTCGTTTTAATCACAAGCTGTTCCACCATAAAGATGCCGTTAAGAACACGCTAACCTTGTTTGAAACCGCCAAGGAGGCTGGGGTCAAACGGCTTGTTCACATCAGCATAACCAATCCAGCGGAGAATTCTCCTCTTGAATACTTTCGCGGGAAAGCAAGACTCGAGAAGGCGTTGACAGATTCGGGGCTTTCCTACTCTATACTCCGGCCAGCGGTCCTGTTCGGAGCAGAGGACATTCTCACCAACAATATTGCCTGGTTGCTGCGAAAGCTCCCCTTTTTTGCCGTGTTTGGTGACGGAGCGTATCGACTCCAACCGATATATGTTGACGACCTTGCGAGGATGGCTGTTAATGAAGGAGAGAACATAGAAAATGTCATCGTCAACGCCATTGGTCCTGAAACCTTCACTTACAAATCTCTTGTCGAGACCGTGGGGGAGATTATTGGGAAGAAAAAGCCAATCGTCTCTATTCATCCAAGCCTAGGATACCTTGCCGGCAAGTTGATCGGAAATCTTGTAGGCGATGTCTTGATTACTCACGAGGAGATTGAGGGGCTTATGGCTGATTTGCTGTATGTTGATTCCCCTCCAATTGGAAAAACAAAACTGACCCAGTGGGCGAGAGAACACGCCGTGTTACTTGGGAGAAGCTATACAAGCGAACTTAGACGAAGAAAAAATCGGACAATGGAATACAAGAGCCATTGATTAGCGGTTGCTCAGGGGGAATTAACAAGGAGAAAGCCGGTGGTTTGTGTCCTAGGACCTTGATCCCTTCTTTCCCAAAGCCCTTTCTTCCTAACGCGTCATGGGGATCCTTCAATCGACCATTTCTTCTATTTCGCCAGGGGAGCCAATATCTTCCAGCGCTTCACTGACTCTCTCCTGCAGGGTAATTTTATGAGGCCTGCGGCGGCCCATCGTTTTCAGTCTCTCGACGAGTGTCTGTCCAACTGCTCCGGAGATTCTTTTTAGCGTGTCGCCGGATATCTTCACCCCTCTCTCGAACCAGACCATCGCTCCGTAACCAACTGCCACGGTCGTCCCCGCGGCGATGGCGGCAGACAAGATCCATCCCGGTGGACCACCGAACTTGCTCAATTCATAGAACAGGGTTCTCCCAAGAAGCCCTGCGCCGAATGTCAGGATTAATTCGCGGGCACGCTGCAATGTAATCTTCTTGCCGTAGATTCGGGCGATGCCCAGCACGAGCGCCGATTGCACCCCTAAAAGCGGGATGAAATCAACGAATGGCAGTGGAGTAATCGCAATTGCTGCTGCCGTTGACGCCGCCCGCCCGATCGCTGCTTGTGCCAAATCCCAACGATATGCTGGAAGCGCCTTGCCCAAGGCAGCGACGATCCTGGGTTCGCTCTTCGCAATCAACAGAAGAATGGAGACTAAACCCTCTCCTTTCTTCGCACTCAGGGGGACAATCTGTTCAATCCCAATTCCTAGGCCGGCTGCAGCTCTTCCCAGGACAACCGGTTTTTCCCTGCCAATCAAGTCCATCTTATTCAAGGCGACGATGATGGGCTTGTTGAGATCACGAAGATCCTGGAACAACGCTTTCTCCGGTTCCCGAATGCCGTGAGCAGCATCGAACATTGCTACAATAACATCAGCTTCCGTGGCAACGGCAATGGCCTTTTCTTTCTCAACTATTCCGACGCTACCGGCTGCATCCGCCCCTGGTGTGTCAACGATGAGAAAAAGACCGATATCTGCCTCCTGTGGATCACGCGTTGTTCCAGGAACAGCGCTCACCTTTGCGCGGTCCTTTTGCGTTCGAATCAACTGGTTATAAAGCGTAGATTTTCCTGCATTCGCAGGGCCTACAATCGCTATTGAACTCTTATCACCCACAGCAATTTGGATCTGATCAAGTGCATCGTCAATCAGGGCTCTCCACCCCTTCGGCTCCAGAGGCAGCTGGCCCACTACTTTCGATAGCTCCTCTCTCTCATCCTGCGGAAGAGAGTCCCAAATCTTTTGAATCTCCCCGCTCCAACGACCTATGAACTCTCCAAATTGAATTTTCTCTTTATCCATTTCTCATGCCTTAAACGTATCTTCCCATTTCCAGCACTATTATCTCACCCCTTCCTGCCTGTGGATAACTCCAATAAAGCTGTGGATATCTGCCCACCAAAGGGGAGAAATCTTGGATAACTTTACCTTTTCCCTCTCTGCCTCCCGTTAATAAAGCAGAATAAGTTGAATTCAGTTGCTATCTCGATACCCATCCGATCCACCTTTCTCTACTCCACGTGTTATCCCCATATTACCTGTTGATATTGAACCTTACCTTTCCCCCAATATATGCTGCCCCTAGTAAATTACACCCTCCTATATGGGTACTACTACATCCTTAAGTCTCTTCATCCACATCCTCGCACTCTCTACTACAACTACTAATATTAATTAATCATACATAAAGTGTTGATTTAATTGGGGTAAATAAAACAAGGGAGAAGTAGAACCATTCGCCTTCCTATCGTATCTCTTGATCAACGTTCTTTTTATCATAGATGGACTACTTATGTTGCCGGGTAAATTCATCAAACTGGGGAAGTTATGTACCTACCCATCTTAAGCATAGAGATCCGGTGAACAAGTTTCTCACCGGATCTCCATTGGTCTAAAAATTTATCTACTCAAACCCAGCCACGGAATTGCATGGCTCGCACCACACGATCGATAGCAACGATATAGGACGCTTCACGAGTTGGTACTCCCCTATCGAGAGATGTTTGCAACACTGAATTGAAAGCATTCGTTAACTTCTCATCGAGACGATTGATGACTTCATCCCGTTCCCAATAGTAGTTCATGTCGTTCTGCACGCCTTCGAAGTATGAGACCGTAACACCGCCGGCGTTGCATAGGCAGTCAGGGATAAAAAAGACATTCTTCTTGAGAAGGATGTCTTCAGCATCTGGTGTAGTGGGACCGTTTGCGCCTTCAGCAATTATGCGCACCTTCTCACTCACCTGTCCTGCATTATCCTTCGTGAGTTGAGCTTCCAAAGCAGCAGGGATAAGTACATCCACATCCTTGCTCAACCAGGAATCTCCAGGTTCAATCTGATAGCCTGCATCAGATGCTTTCTGACGATCAATCGTGCCGTAGATATCCGTGATTTCCTGGAGATAATGAGGATCAATGCCGTCAGGTTTGCTAAATGTGAAGGCTTCTTTGGCTTTGTGATCCCAACAGGAGACGGAAATAATCTTGCCTCCAAGAGTATCGCTGAAGCCTATGGCTGCATATTGTGAGACGTTACCGAATCCTTGGATGGATGCGGTTGATTGGCTAGCGTCCATGTCCAGATGTTTCATGGCTTCACGAATCGTATACACCACACCGAAACCTGTCGCTTCAGTGCGACCAGCAGAGCCACCTGCACCGACAGGTTTACCGGTGATAACACCTGGCTGGTATAAGCCGGTCAGCCTGGTGTACTCGTCCATCATCCAACCCATCATCTGAGGAGTGGTGCCTACGTCAGGAGCAGGGACATCAGTCCGCGGACCGATGTTCTTCCATATCTGGTTAATCCATGCTCGGCATAGGCGTTCTTTCTCACTGGTAGTTAGCATGGAAGGATCGACAGCGATTCCTCCCTTTCCTCCGCCGAGGGGTATATCAGCGACAGCACATTTCCAGGTCATCCGCATTGCCAAAGCTCGGGTGACATCAAGGGTCTCTTTTGGGTGGAAACGGATACCTCCCTTGCAAGGGCCGCGGGCATCATTGTGTTGCACGCGGTTGCCGAAGAAAACCTGGATATTGCCATCGTCCATGCGAATCGGAATTTGGAAGCCGTACTCCCGAAGAGGCCAACGCAGAATGGATGAGATTCCCTTATCTAAATTGATATTTTTGGCGACTTTATCGAATTCATATTGAGCCAGTTCAAATGCGTTCACGTTATCACCTTTATTTGTGATTTTTTGATCCGTGAGGAGATCAAAATTGCGGCATAAAACTGCTGTGCAGTGCCGCACGCGGAAATTAACTTCTCGCTACTATGCAGAGTTATTTCACAGACTTCAGGTTGAGATCTCTGCTGGCAGCAGTAGAATCATTCTCCTAAAATGATATGCGGGTACCTGCCTCAGGCACCCGCTCGTTCATATTAACTCCAATCAATGCAGTTTCCATGAAGTTGTATTTCGAGAAATCGAATCATCGACTTGTTCTCAGAAGAACCTTATCGCCACTGCACACATGGGGTCAAGTGACAATTCTCACCCTCCGCGCGCTAGAAACTCTACTCCAGAGCGTGTAAGGCAGCGCTTAAGGCGGTGTGTACGGCCGAGGGATCCGCTCTACCCTCCATCTGCCTCATCACCTGACCGAAGAGCCACTGTAGAATGCCCGTATTGCCGCCTAGATAATCTTCCACCTGAAGGGGGTTCTCATCGAGAACTTGGAGAACGATGCGCTCAATCAGCTCGGGATCCTGGATCATGTTCAGCCCGAGAGTGTGGACGATGTCATCAGGATGTCTCCCTGAAGAGAACATCTCAGAAAGAACAGTTTTCGCGCTCGTGGTGTTGACCTTGCTAGTTTCGACCAGCTCAACCAGGCGGGTGAGATCTGCGGGTGAGACGGCATTGTCCTGGAATGCGATGTCAGCTTGATTTAACAAACCGAAGAGATCGCCAGAGAGCCAGTTGGCGATCTTTACCGGAGGAACCTCAGGGGAGGACTGCACGGCGGCTTCAAAATAATCGCCGATCGAACGCTCGGAAGTAAGGACGCCGGCCGCGTAGGATGTGAGTCCATAATCCGCAACGAACCTCCGCCTTTTTTCCATTGGTAGTTCTGGCAAACCGGATTGAATTTGCGCCACCCACGTCGGTTCAACGTAAAGCGGAGGTAAATCAGGTTCGGGGAAGTACCGATAGTCGTGCGCCTCTTCCTTGCTGCGCTGAGAGACTGTGCTTGAACTGGTCTCATCCCAGCCAAGAGTCTCCTGGGCGATTTCGCCGCCCTGCTTAAGGACGTTGCTCTGGCGCTCGACCTCATAAGCGAGAGCGTGAGTCATCGCCCGGAATGAGTTTAGATTCTTGATTTCAGTGCGCGTACCCAGCTCAGTTGACCCTGCTTGGCGGACGGAGACATTCGCCTCAAAGCGGATGACACCCTTCTCCATGTCTCCAGTGGTCACCTCCAAATAACGGAGAATGGACCGGAGGGCGGTCGTATAAGTTTTGGCTTCCTCGATGGAACTCAGATCAGGTTCGCTAACGATCTCAAGCAGCGGAACACCAGAGCGGTTGAAATCGACAAGCGAATACCCTTGGCGGTGGGAAAGCTTCCCAGTGTCCTCTTCAAGGTGGACACGGCGGATGCGGATCCGCTTCTCCCCGGCTTCGGTCTCTATAGTGAGCCAGCCATCATG
>DAOUEQ010000053.1:0-2344 GCA_034430395.1 Anaerolineales bacterium
GCTATGCCAATTGGTGTATCGGGGTCGCCGTACTTGACAGCGTTCTCAATTAAGTTTCTTATGACAACCTCAATACGGCGTGGATCGACACAAATGAGGGGTATCTCGGGTTCGATATCGAGGATGAGGCGATGACTGAGCGGAGGTCGTACTTGCGCGAAGGAGTTTGTGATGAGGTTAGACAGAATACAATCACTGCATTGTACAATCAGGCTTCCGCCTTCGATCTTTGAGAGGTCAAGCAGGTCGGTCGCCAAAGCGCTTAGTCGGTCTGTCTCCTGGCTAATTACGGTCAAGAACTCCCGCTGTGCCTTCCGATCCCACTCTACATCTTCAGCAAGAAGTGTTGTCGCAAAGCCTTTGATCGCCGCTAAAGGTGTCCGTAATTCATGGGATGCTGTTGTGATTAGGCTTGTTTTCATGCGATCAAGCTCGCGGTCACGCGTGATATTCTGGATAATCTGACCGCGACCGACAATTTCGCCATGAGCATCTGTGACCGCAAATGTATTTAGGCGAAGCGTCATCGGACGATCATCCCGATCAATCGACCACTCCACCGTTCGAGTACCTCGTTCACCGAGTGCTTGATTTAGAGCGGTCCGCACAGCGTCCGAGTCAGGAGATGCCGCGATCAGTCGTTCGCGGATCTCCTGCGCAGATAATCGCTCACTCTCTTCGATCGTTATGTCGGCGAGGTTACATACACTGCGATTGCAATACAATACCCTCCCTTTAAGATCCTCCAAAATTAATCCGTCAGCAAGGCTCTGCGTGAGAGCTTCCAGACGGCGAGTCTGCTCCTGTAAACGTTCATCACTTCGGGCGTATAGAACCGCGTTTTCGATTGCCATTGCTGCATGGTTCGCGAAATTCCAAACCAGGTTGATCTCACGGTCGCTGAAGACGCGTGGTTCGGGGCAGTATACGATCAAAGCAGCGGGTGGAGCATGCTTGGTAACAAGTGGGACAGTCAGAAGCGATCTGAGGCCTTCATTGAGAGCTCTCGATCGAAACATGGCGTATGAAGAATCCGTCTCAGTGTTGCTGATCTGAACGGGCTGACCACTTCTGATAGCACGCATTGAGGGGGAATTGGGTTCGGAGGGGTCGATCCGGAGTCTTTGAATATAGGACGCAGATAGACCTCTACTGGCCTGTATGCGGAATTTCTCCGAGGCAACGTCCAGCGCGACGATGGCGCAAGTATCGATACCCATTAAACGGCTTGTCTGGTCTAGGATTCGATCCAGAACTGCACGGAAATCGAGCGTGGAAACGACGGCTTTACTCGTCTCCAGCAGGGTTGAGAGTTCGAATAAACGCTCCTCGATGGATTCTTCCATGCTCATCAAACTGCGTACAAGCGATCCCATCTGGTCAGGACGCTTCGAAAATAGCGCAACCTTTGTCCGTTCTGAAGCTAAATGTTCAGGCGAACGCCTTATGGCTTGGCTGAATGCTGCCAAGTTTTCAAGGGGACGGATAACTTGGTGAGAGAGCAATATCCAGAATAGTGCACCTCCAAGGATGAATATGCCCATTGCGGCTATTAAGCTCATGTGGAAACTATTAATTGAAGCGAAGGCGACAGCGGTTGGGCGGCGTACGATAACCCCCCAATCCCCGGCAGGAATAGGGACGTAAGTGTTGAGCCACTCGGTATCCTCATCATCCCTCAATACAAGGTTCCCCTCTCGGCCTTGGAGTACGTTCTCGACAATATCAGGTACGTTGTCTTTCAGCGGTATCAGCAGCCGGTTTGGATCGGGATCGGCGATAACTTGACCTGTCGCATCGATGATGCTTACTTGAAATCTCTCTTCAGGTTGGTACTCACGTGAGATGGCCAAGAGAGCTTCCGATAGACTTTCAAGACGAATATTGGTCGCGACTACGCCGAGAAATTCCCCCGTTGTATTTCTGATCGGCATGACGGTGGTAGCGACAGCTTGTTCGGTTGTAGGAGAAATTCGCCCCTTAGATATAACTGCTTGGTTCGTAAGGAGGGCATCCTGGAAATACTCACGAAAGGAAAAATCAACCCCGAGTGTAGAACCTGGTCCCACAGGATAATGGAAAACCATCACGCCATCAGCCCCGAGCCTATAGATAAGGTTGACATCAGGACGGGCGTTAGCGGTGTCTTCAAATAACACTTCCATTTTGGCGACTTCAACTTGGCGAACAGAGGGTTGTTGTGACAACTGTTGGACTGTGTAGATGGCGTCTGCAAGCGTAGCATCCGTTTCATGGGCAATGGCGCGTGCGAGGGCTAGATCAGCCGCTTTTACGTCGGATTCGAGGCGGGAACTTGATGTGAAATAGAAGACTAAAGCCGCGA
>DAOUEQ010000054.1:0-3887 GCA_034430395.1 Anaerolineales bacterium
CGATCATGGCATATCCCGCATGTGCGATGGATGAATACGCAAGCAGTCTCTTGATATTGGTCTGCGGAATAGCTAGCAGGTTGCCAACGGTCATTGTCACCGTCGCAATAATGGCTAGAAGCGTGACCCACTCTGCTTCAATTGCCGGAAAGACCGCGAGCATGAAGCGTAGGAGAACCGCAAACCCGGCAGCCTTTGATGCTGTAGAAATGAATGTAGTAATCGGTGTTGGTGCACCCTCATAGACATCGGGCGCCCAAAATTGAAACGGGGCTGCGGAGATCTTAAAGCTGAAACCCACCAGGACCAAAACTGCCATCCCGCCGATCAACCAGGGGGAAACAGCGCCGGCGCGCATCGCTTCTGATAAGCGATAGATATTCGTGTCGCCGGAGAATCCGTATAGCAGGCTGAAACCATATAACATCACGGCTGACGTCAGCGCTCCAAAGAGGAAGTATTTCAAACCCGACTCGGTCGATTTGTCGTCACCCTTCATGAAACCTGCAAGGATGTAAAGTGGGATCGAAGTCGTCTCGATCGCCAAGAACAGCATGATCATGTCGGCTGAGGAAGCCATCAGGCTCATGCCCAGCGTTGCGACAATCAGAAGGGCATAGTACTCGCCACGATCCGCGACACCTTCCACATCGATCGATAGCAGCGCGGTCATCGCCGCGGCGAAGAGAAACAGCACTCTGAAGGCGAATGCCGTCCAGTCATGACGCAGCATTCCACCGAAGATCAACACATCATTCTCACCGGGCTGGCCGTAAAGAAGTGCAATAATGAGAATCCCGGTGAGACCGAGGGCGGTTAACCATGCCAACAACAGACCGCGGCTGCGCTGCGAGGCGAGATCAACAACCAAGATGATCCCCGCAAGTGCCAGAAGCAGGATTTCAGGAAGCACCGTAAGCAAGGTTGTGGGTTCAAAGCTGGCGATACTCACTTAGGCACCTCCGACCAATGCCAGGACAACCTGTGCGCCCGATTCGACAAGCGGGGCAATGATTGTGGGATAGACACCTACGAGCAATAAAATACCAGACAAAATGACAAGTGCGATTTTATCGAAAGTGTTGATCGGTGTGATATGTCCTTTCAATTCTTCAGGCATTTCACCGAAGAAGACCCGCCCGATGACACGCATGATATAGCCTGCGGTGATCACAATTGAGAACGCAGCGATGATGGCAACGATCGGTTGGCTCTGCCATAACCCCATGAAAATCGGGAATTCAGCGACGAAGCCGGAGAAACCAGGCATGCCCATCGACACAAGGCCGCCGATAATGAAAGCTATCCCGACTAAGGGCATTACTTTAATAAAGCCTCCCAGTTTGGGGATTTCGCGGGTATGAGCCCGGTCATAAACCATGCCAACGACAGCGAAGAATAGCGCCGTCATCACGCCGTGCGAGAACATCTGAATTCCCGCACCTGTTATTCCATTCAAGTTCAAGGTAGCGAAACCCAGAATCACAAGACCCATATGTGAGACCGACGAGAAACCTATGACGTACTTGAAATCAGTCTGGATTGAGGCGATGAACGCGCCGTATACAACGTTAACCGTTGCCAGTCCCAGGACCAGCGGTGCCCAGAACCGCGCCCCCTCAGGAAGGAGCATGATCCCAACCCGTAGCGCTGCGAAGGCGCCGACCTTCATCAGAACTCCAGCGTGGAACATCGATACCGCGGTTGGTGCAGCCACATGACCGTCTGGCGACCAGTTGTGTACCGGGAAAATCCCGCCGAGAACGGCGAAACCGAAGAATACAAACGGGAACCAGAAGCGCTGAAAGTCCACCGAGAATCCCGCCCCCTCGAGGGCGAAGAGGCTGAAAGAGTGAGCCCCGCTGGCGAAATACATCGCCAAACCACCGACAATAGCGATGACAGATCCCACGAAGAGATAAAGCGTGAGCTTCATCGCCGCGTATTCGCGTGTGACCTTCCATCCCCAGATAGCGATGAGCAGATACATCGGGAAGACCGCGATCTCGTAAAAGAAGAAAAGCTGAAATAGATCCAGTGAGACGAAAACGCCGAAAACACCCGTGGCAAGGATGAACAAGAACCCGAAGAACTCACGCGGGCGATCGTCGATCCCCCAGGAGATTAAAACGCCCGTGAACATGACCACTCCCGTCAGCAATACCAGCGGGGCGTTCATCCCATCTACACCGACGTGATAGGAGATCCCGAGCCTCAGAACCCAGGAATACCGTTCAACTAGCTGATATCCGCCGATGGCCTGATCGTAAGTAAAATAAGCCCAAAGTGACAAGATAAGTGCAATCGTCGCACCGGCCAGCGCGAAGATGCGAATCTCGCGGTGCCGTTCTGCTGGAAAGAAGAACAGCACGACACCGAACAAGATCGGTGTGAAGACGACGATGCTAAGAATTGGTACTTCCATAAATAACTCTCAAGATCTCGATCAACCGAACAGCAATTTCACAGTTTGGTTGATGATATTTAATATCCAGGCTGGCCATACGCCGATCAGGAGCATTAGAAACATAAGCGGGGCGATGGCGATGATCTCGCGGCGATTAATCTCCATCCTATGACCGAGCCACTTCTCGTTCAACGGACCTTGCAGCACTTTGGCGATACCCTTCAAGATGTAAGCACCTGTAATCAGGAGACCTAACATTGAGGCTGCAGTGTAGAGTGTGAAGATCGGCCATGAGCCTCGAACGACAAGGAACTCCGATACAAATCCGTTCAAACCCGGGAGCCCGAGCGAAGCCATGGCTGTGAAGATCAGGATGCCTCCATAGATTGGCGCCAAGGGGAATAGACCACCAAGCTCATTCAGATTACGAGTATGCGCGCGATCGTATATCACACCCACAAGCAGGAACATCCCCGCCGCAGACAAGCCGTGGTTGAACATCTGCAGCACCGCGCCGTTGATTGCGATTACGGCATCGTCCGCCTGCATCGTTCCTTGGGCGAAAGCCGCGGCGGCGATACCGAGCACCACGAATCCCATGTGATTTACAGAGGAATAAGCCACCAGGCGTTTGAAATCGTCCTGCCCCCAGGAAGCAAAAGCTCCCAGAACGATGGCCAGTACGGCAAGAAATCCCAGTACACCGGCGAAGTACTTCGCCTCGACAGGATAGAGCGGCAACACCAGACGCAGGAAACCATAAGCACCCAGCTTGAGCAGTACACCAGCCAGGATCATCGACCCTGCAGTGGGCGCCTCCGTGTGAGCGTCCGGGAGCCAGGTATGGAACGGCCATATAGGGACTTTGATCGCAAAAGCGACCACGAACGCCCAGAAAGCTATCTTCTTCACCGTGCCGATCGCAAGCGTAATCGGTAGCCCGAATAAGGTCAGAGACTGGTTCAGCGCAGACCATTTCTCGGTGATCGCGATCAGGTCAAACGTCCCCGAGGCGACGCCAATCATCTGAATCGCCAACAGTAAACCAAGTGACCCGGCCATGGTGTAGATCAGGAACTTAAAAGAGGCGTACTCACGATTCCCACTCCCCCACTGGTTTATCAGGAAATACATGGGGATCAATCCAATTTCCCAGAATACAAAGAAAATCAGCAAATCCAGCGACATGAAAACGCCAAGCATCCCTGTTTCCAAAAGCAGGAAGAGCGTCATGTAGGAGCGAACGTTATCTTCAATACTCCATGAGATCAAGATCGCCAGTGGAGTTAGTAGTGTAGTTAGCATCACCATCGGCACGGAAATGCCATCTACGCCAAGGTGATAACTTGAACTAATCGCCTCATACCAGATCGCCTGCTCCACGAATTGGTAGCCTTCTACGCCGGGTTGATAAGTGAACCACAACCACAACGCAAGTCCGAACGGGATCAGGCTTACAAACAGCGCAGCCCAGCGGATA
>DAOUEQ010000055.1:0-16236 GCA_034430395.1 Anaerolineales bacterium
AGATTTCAGGGGGGGAGTATTCCTTTCCCCCAATCATGACGCGCACATCACCATTGGGTGCTTCAGAAACCTGGTAAGGAATGAATTGCAGACCGTGCTCAACTTCTCCATCGGAGAATTTGCGCCCCATGAAGCGCTTGATTGAAAAGATTGTATTTTCTGGATTTACAATTGCCTGTCGCCGAGCTACCTGCCCGACCATGCGTTCCCCGGTAGTCTGATTCTGAGATACAACCGATGGGACCAGCCGGCTTCCCTCGGAGGAGGGGATGACTGTAGGGTCTCCGCCCTCGATGATTGCCACGACAGAGTTGGTTGTTCCGAGGTCAATTCCAATTATCCTTCCCATTACGGACGCCTCCTATTTTGCGACTCGTACCATCGCTGGACGAAGCACACGCTCGCCGAGCTTGTAGCCTCGTTGTGTAATATCGATAATTATTCCTTCTTCGTGATCGTCGCTTTCCTCAAACGAAACAGCCTCGTGCAGGTTCGGATCAAAGCGCTCACCTTCAGCCTCGATGAGTTCGACGCCTTCCGCATCCAATAATGCTTGAAGTTTCTGGTGTATTAACTCAAGTCCTAAAATCCATTCTTGGAAGTCATCCGCTTCAGGGGGCTTCGCCAGAGCGCGTTCGATATCATCTTTCACTCCGAGAAAATGTGTGATGATTTCACCGGCGATCCGCTCCCGGGCATGTTCGTTCTCGTGCTGGGTGCGTTTCTTGAAGTTTGCAAATTCCGCGCGGGCTCGCTGCCAGCCATCCAGGTATTCCTCGGCTTCGGTCTGCAGGCGGTTAACTTGTTCTTCTAAGGACTCTTCCCCTGAAGTCTCAGAGGCATCAATGGATTCATCCAGCTCGCGTACCTCTGCTTCGATGACCTCATCCGGCTGCAGCGCATCGTTGAGTTCTGAGTTCTCAATTTCTTCCGCAGCCTGCGCTTCATTGTTTTTTTCGTTTTCTTTCATGCTTTTAGATTTTCTCCTCACGATTCAACCTTACTCCATGTAGGAATAGAATTACAGCTGGGTGATTTACTCGGCGAAAGTCTCAATTACCAACTCGCTCAACAATCCGGCGACATAGCGAACTGTTGAGATGGTTCGACCATATGCCATCCGTGTGGGTCCTAATACGCCGAGGGCGCCGATTGCGAAGCCGGGCGCGCCGTAGCGCGTCAGCACCATTGAACAATCTCTCAACTCCTCCCATCCACCTTCGCCGCCGATCATAACTTGTACGCCATTGATGTTGGGGCTAAGCACATGAGCGAGGACTTCGTCAAGAAAGCCGCGTTCTTCGAGCAGGCGCAACGCGGGACGGGCAGCTTCAGAACCCGTGAACTCCGGTTGAGCGAGGACGTTGGCGAGACCATCACGATAGATCTCTCCGGTCCAAACCTCATCGGCACGGGCCATCATTTCTGCGACCAGGAGGGAGATATCTCTTAGAAGGTCGGACATGTGTTCCGACTGCAGTTGAATGTCTTGAGCGTTCATCCCTGCGCAAAGAGTGGTGATTTCAGCGGCCGTCATGGCGAGTTTAGCCTGATCCCAAACATCAGATAGTGTGAGCATCTGCTGGCGCACATCGCCCCCCTGCAGAACAAGCACCAGAAGCACCTGGCGATCCTTGATGGAGATCAACTCGAGGTGTTTGAATAACGCTTGCTCAGGTCTGGGTGTAGTGACGAGTGATGCGACGCGCGAATGCTGAGCCAGGATGGAGGCAGACAGACGCAACCATTCGTCCATATCTGTCGGCGCCTGGTGGAATTGATGGCTGATCATACGTTTCTCAGCAATGGGAAGCTCCGTCTCACCGAGCAATCGGCGGACGAAATAACGATAGCCAGCTTCCGTTGGGATCCGGCCGGCAGAAGTGTAAGGCTGACGCAGATAGCCTGAGTTGGTCAGCGCGGCCATCTCATTCCGAACGGTTGCCGAACTCACGCCCAAGCTATAGCGGTCAAGAAGGCGTTTTGAGCCCACCGGTCGGGAGGTTTCGATGTATTCTCGCACGATGAGGGCGAGGATAGTCTCTTGGCGATTCGTGATTGTAGACACTGCTTTCCTCATAATGTTAGCACTCTCGGACCGAGAGTGCTAACCAAGCATTTTTTGATGATACCATAGCCGCAACCAAGCCGTCAAGAAAACCGGTGTAGCATAGAAGTACCTTTATTCAAACCCTGTATAGCGAATTGTAGCTAGAAGAGCGTTTCTCGCCCGGATCCTGTGCGTCGGGGGTAAGAGCTTGGCAGTTAATGTTGTCCTAGGAGCGAGCCAATGATTCTTCCTAAAGGGTTGACTTTTTAAGTTCATCTCGATAGTATCGGCACCATATTTCCTCAAGGGTGTAAATTAAAAAAATGGCTGAAATTGTAGAACTAAGCGATGCGACATTCGAAACGGAAGTTGTGAACACGAGCGGGATTGTCCTGGTGGACTTTGGCGCGGAGTGGTGCCATCCCTGCAAGCAGTTAGATCCAATCGTTGAGGAATTGGCTGAGGAGTGGCAGGAGAGTGTTACAGTCAGAAAAGTCGATATTGACGCGAACGTTGACAGCGCGATGAGATATGGGGTCATGGGTGTTCCGACGCTGATCTTGTTTAAGGACGGCGTACCGGTTGAGCGGTTGACGGGTTATGTACCAAAGAAGCGAATTCTTGATAAATTTAGCCCTCATATCCGCTGACAAACTGATTTTGAAGGTATTGACGAGCGGTGGAGCGCGACATATACTGGATTTCAATTAAATATTGAAAAAGCAGAGAAGAGGACGAGTAACCGTCGTAACGGCGCAACAGAGAGCGGGGAAGCTGAGAAACCCGCGCGGGCGACGATGGATGAATGGGCCTTGGAGCTGTAGGGCGAACAGTCGCAGTCACGAATCAGGCTAGATCCCAGTAGTCCGCACCGGGTTGGTCTCCGTTATCAAGACCGGCAGCCTTAGGTGTGTTTTTAGGAGGTTGCCTTAAGCGGGAGCAATTGGCCGGGCCTGGTCTTCACAGTTCATTTGCTCTAAGCGGGGTGGCACCGCGGGCTTTTCAGCGCTCGTCCCCAATCGGGACGAGTTTCTTAATTTAAATTGAATGCTTAATGTAACTGCCGGCAATAATTATCCGGCGAAGGAAGAAGGTGAGAATATGAAGAGGAAGAGGATCCTAACAGGGGACCGCCCAACAGGTCAAATGCACCTTGGGCACTATGTTGGCACGCTCGAGAATAGGATTAGGCTGCAGGATGAGTATGAGTGCTTTTTCATCGTCGCCGATCTGCATACACTTACAACGCGGCCCGATAAGGGATCGATTGCGCAGATCGAGGAGAACACCATGCAGATGATTCTGGACTATCTGGCTGTGGGTATCGATCCGGAAAAAAGCACAATCTTCCTTCAGTCGGCCTTACGTGAAACCAGCGAATTGAATCTAATCTTCGAGATGCTCGTGAGTGTGCCGAGGTTGGAGCGTGTCCCAAGCTTAAAGGAGATGGCGCAAGCCGCGAATCTCGAGCGCATGCCCTTTGGCTTACTGGGTTACCCAATCCTACAGGCAGCAGACATCCTCCTTCCACGCGCCAATCTCGTGCCGGTGGGCAAGGATAACGAAGCGCATGTCGAGGTCTCACGGGAGATCGCCCGACGCTTCAACAATCTCTATGGAGAGGTATTTCCTATCCCGGATGTGATGATTGGGAACGTCCCGACGTTGGTCGGTACGGATGGGCAAGCCAAGATGAGCAAGTCGTTGAACAACAGCATCTTTCTCGCGGATGACAAGGAAACCGTGGAAAAGAAAGTTAGAGGGATGTTCACTGATCCCAATCGAGTAAGCGCCGATATCCCCGGCCGCGTTGAGGGCAACCCGGTCTTTATCTACCACGATGCATTCAACCCGGATCTGGAGGAAGTGCAATATCTAAAAGCACGCTATACAAAAGGGAAAGTCGGAGACGTCGAGGTGAAGCAAAAGCTCACCAAAGCGATAAACGATTTCCTCGACCCCATCCGAGAGCGCCGAGCGACGTTTGAAAAAAATATGAAGCTGGTGGAAGAGTTTTTAGTAGAGGGGACGAAACGGATGCGTAAGGAAGCCGAAGAGACGATGGCGCTTGTGCATGATGCGATGGGGATGTATCGACCTATGTAGCTTACTCAGAATTGATCATAACAACATTCAAAAGTGCTCCCCGAGGGGCTGCACAAGAAAGGCAATTGAGGCTGGCTCTACCTGGAGCGCATCAATGAAGCCTGGTGTATAATCGCAACATTGTTGACGATTCTATCTTTTATGGGTTCAATCCATGGATAAGAAGAAAATTCGTGTCTTAGTCGGTAAGCCTGGCCTTGATGGTCATGATCGCGGGGCGATGGTTGTTGCGCGTGCGCTGCGTGATGCAGGCATGGAAGTGATCTACACAGGTTTGCGGCAAACACCAGAGATGATCGCCGAATCGACGTTACAAGAAGATGTGGATGTCGTTGGACTCTCCATTCTCTCAGGGGCGCATATGGCATTGGTCCCTAGGATCGTCGAGCTTATTCGTGGTCAAGGGCAGAAAGATGTTAGCATCGTCCTCGGGGGGATTATCCCCGACGAGGATGTTTCAAAACTCAAAGATCTGGGTGTAGCCGAGGTGTTCGGACCAGGAACGAACACACAGGATATCATCCGCACCGTTTTCGAACTTGCCGGTGTAGAGGCGAATGACATCGACTGACCCCATACTTCAAGGCGACCGGCTCGCCCTAGCACGACTCCTCACTCAGATTGAAAATGAATCGCCGGAAGGGCTTGAAACCCTTGGGGCGTTATATCCTCACACAGGTCAAGCACATCTAGTAGGGATTACAGGGGCTCCAGGTACCGGGAAGTCCACTCTCGTTAATCAACTCGCACTCCACTTACGAAAACAACCGATGCCCGGCAAAGATACACCTCCGCTCGTGGGGGTTGTCGCCGTTGATCCCAGCAGTCCATTCTCAGGGGGAGCGATACTCGGCGACCGTATCCGCATGAGGGACCTTGCCGGCGATCCGGGGGTGTTTATCCGTAGCATGGCGAGCCGCGGTGCGCTGGGAGGGCTGGCGCGCGCAACAGCTGCGATTGGGTTGGCCCTTGACGCCGCTGGTTTCCAGATCATCCTAATCGAAACCGTTGGTGCGGGTCAGGCCGAAGTAGATATAGCATCTAACGCTCACACCACTGTGGTGATCGAGGCGCCAAGCATGGGAGATGCTATTCAGGCGAATAAGGCGGGGATTTTAGAGATCGCCGACATCCTCGTCGTCAATAAAGCGGATATTCCAGGCGCGGATAATACCATAGCTACACTCCGTTTGACCCTGGAAATGGCTAGCTCAACAAATGCATCTTTCGCTGTTGAAGATCGTGCCGGAGGCGGGGGAGATATTTCTTGGGAGATACCAGTGCTGGAGACAATTGCGATCAAGGGGGAGGGGATACCAGATCTGGTTGATAAGATATACGCTCATAAGGAATATCTATCGACCAGCGGGGGGTGGGGGCTTCGAGAAGGTAAACGTGTCCGGTCGCAGATGGAATCACTATTGCGTGAAGAACTTGTTAGACGCTTTCTCAAAGAGCGACCGGATGGCCGATTTGAAGACATAGTTCAGATGGTGGTCGATAGGGAAAGATCCCCCAGACAAGCCGTTGAGGAGCTATTGAAAGGCGAGAAATTGTGATTGCCGGCGAGCGAATTCGTTTGCGGGCGGTTGAGCGCGAGGATCTTCCCCGCTTCGTGGAGTGGTTTCACGATCCTGAAGTGAGAGCCGGGATCTCGCTCTTTATGCCGCTGAGCCTTGTTGAGGAAGAACAATGGTACGAGGGGATGCTCAAACTGGATCCCGTCGAACACTCCCTCTCGATCGAAGTGAAAAAAGGGAAGGAATGGATCCATGTTGGCGGCTGCGGTTTATTTGACTTCGAGCCGCAGTCCCGACGAATGGAATTGGGCATCATCATCGGTGAAAGTTCTGCTTGGGATCAGGGATTTGGAACAGACGTCGTGCGCACGCTTCTCCGCCACGCGTTCGAAACGCTAAACCTCAATCGAGTTGTTCTGCGAGTGTTTGAGACCAATTTGCGCGCCATCCAAGTTTATAAGAAGATAGGCTTCATTGAAGAGGGTCGACTGCGCCAGGATCATTTCATAGATGGTCAGTATGTCGATGTTGTGATCATGGGCATTCTGTGCGCGGACTGGAAAAGCATAGAGAAAGGCGAGGGCTAGGATGGGAGATCGATTCGGTTATGGTGAAATTAAACTCTTCTCAGGATCGGGATCAGCCGCCCTGGCCCAAGAGATCAGCAACTATCTCGGGGTTCCGTTGGAGGAGTACGATCTCGTCCAATTTCCAAATGAGAACCTCTTTATAAAGCTGAGAGGCAGCATTCGCGGTCAGGATGTGTACTTGATCCAATCGATGGGACCTCCCGTGCATCGCAATATCCTGGAGATGTTGATCATGATCGACTGCCTGAAGCGAGATTCCGCAGGTCGCATCACGGCAGTTTTCCCTTATATGGCGTATGCACGGTCCGATAAAAAAGATCAACCGCGGGTGCCTATCACCGCACGATTGATCGCAGATATGGTTGAGGTCGCGGGCACCGATCGATATATGACGATCGACCTCCACGCAGGGCAAATTCAGGGTTTCTTCTCCATTCCAGGTGATGTCCTGACCGCCTTCCATATTCTCAGCGACTACTTCCTGAAGAAAGATATCCAGAATGGAGTTGTTGCCACTGTCGATCTGGGCTTTGCGAAAAAAGGTCGCAACTTTGCCGAGAAATTAGGACTTCCACTGGCTTTTGTCGAGAAGCGCCGCCAAGGAGACCGAGCGCGCCCGCGTTCGACAACGATCATCGGTGACGTTAAAGATCGGGATGTTATCCTGGTTGATGATGAAGTTCTTACAGGAGGTTCAGTCTGCGAAGCGGTCGATATCCTGAAAGAAAATGGCGCAAAAGATATTTATATGAGCTTCACCCATGCCCTGCTCGTTGGCTCCGCCGTCGAGGAACTCAAAGAGAAGCCGATCAAAGAGATAGTTACGACGAATACTTTGCCTATCCCAGAAGAGAAAATTCTTCCCAATATGACCGTACTATCTGTCGCTCCTTTACTTGGTGAGGTGATCATCAGGGCGCATGAGGGGCGCTCTGTAGGGGAGCTTTTCAACGAGTAATATACGCTGCTGTTGGTTCCGCGGTTTGAAACCAGGAGTCAATACCTCCTCACGCGGTATCTTTTTAACTGAGCTCGTCTCACCGCGGATTCTAGAATTCCCCATTTAACTCATTGGGACCATTATCTTGATGTGCATAATCTGCGTCCATCTACTTCACTATGAAGTGGACGATGTTCTGGCTTGAAATTCGGAGATAAACGGCAGCCAGGCGGAGATATCATGTCCTTGTTTCAAGCGGTAGTAATAATGCCTTGCGATCTCCCCTTGTTGTTCGCGGTTGAAATTCTCGAGTTGATCACCGCTTACAAGCGCCTTTTTTAAACCTTGCTCAAAACCGTAGTTGTAGGTTTCTGATCCATTCCGAAGATGTGCCCATAGTACCTGGGGTAAGTAGGTTAACCCGAAATGCTGGTACTGCCAGGTATGTGTGAGCTCGTGGATCAACCAAGCCATGTCGTTTAAAGAACCAGTGGGATCGGCCGGACTATCCGTGAGCAGATGTTTGGGGAAATAGAGTCTATTCCCGAGCGTGACGGCATTATTCTTAGGCGCCTCGGTTCTCGAAAGCCAGGCGCCGATACGACCTACCCAGTTGGGCCAGGCAACATCCTCGATGATCGCTACTCGTTCGTAGGCAATTGAAGCTCCGAATACCAACCGCGCTTCATTGCCCTCGTGTGAACTCAAGCTGCGTCGGTGCAAGGTTTCTCTCCCATGAAAATATCGCTAGATGAGCGGTAACCATAAGCCACTATTGGGACCCTAAGTATTAGAAGTCCGTTGTAAAGCGTGGCGATCCCCCCTCAGACCAGCCCCCCACGGGTTGGGTTTTCGAAGGCTCAGACAAGGATTTTACGGATTCCTTCAGGGAAAGGTTAGACATAACCATAGTGGACTGGGATTAATGTGCTCATAAGAAGCCATCGCGCAGGATGACGATGAGCTTGACCCTGATCTGCTCTCAGATTGCGGTGAGCGCGTGGTTAAGGTGTTTTTTTCGCGGAGAGCGCTTCGGCGATGTCTATCGCAGTTACCCTCTCGCCCATGCCTTTGCTGCTGATTGCATCTTCGAACATGATCAGACAATAGGGACACGCGGTGACTACCACATCTGCCTTGGCCTGGTCCACGGCTTCTGAAAGGCGGCCTTGGTTGATGCGGGTATTTGGGTCGGTCTCCATCCACATATGCCCACCGCCGCCGCCGCAGCAGAACGCGTTTTCGCGGTTGCGCGGCATCTCCACTCGCTGCAATCCATCAATGCTATCCAACACCTGTCGGGGCTCATTGTAGATCTCGTTGTAACGCCCGATATAGCAGGAGTCATGATAGGTGAAAGTGCTGCCATCGGCTTGCGCCTTTGCCTGCAAGCGCCCGTTGGCTACGAGCTCAGCGAGCAATTCTGTATGGTGTATGACCTCAAAGTCGGCGCCGAAATGCGGGTATTCGTTCTTGAGTGTGTTGAAGCAGTGTGCGCAAGCTGTAACCAAACGGTTAAAGCGCACATCCTTGAAAGCGGCCATATTCTCTTCAACCATCACCTGGAAGACATACTCATGTCCCATCCTGCGTGCAGTCTCACCGCAGCACCCCTCAGCAGATCCCAGGATGGCAAAATCAACGCCAGCCTCTTGAAGCAGTTCGCTCAGGGCGCGACCGGCGGCTTGATTTCTGCTGTCGTAGCCGTAGGCGCATCCGATGAAGAGCAGGATGTCCGTTTCATCACCGGGTTGGAGCACACGTATTCCCGTCTCGCGTGCCCAGGGCGCATGTTCCTCACGAGGCAGTCCCCAGGGGTTGCCCCGGCGCTCTATTTGCATCAAGGTTTCACCGATCGATCCGGGGATCTCCCCGGTAGTAAGCGTCAGATAGCGCCTCATTTCAATCGCCGCAGAGACAGGATCGATGAACATCGGGCATGCGTACAGGCAGGCGCCGCATGTAGTGCACAGCCAGGGGTTATCTTTAGCAATAAACCCGCCTAGCAGAGGATCGGACGAATTTCCATTCCCCCCCATCAAAGTGCTGTGCATCGACGCTTGAAGCGAGTAGATCAACTCTCTCGGTGAATACGGCATACCACTGATTGTGGCCGGGCATACGTCTTCACACCGACCGCATTGCGTGCAGGCGTCAAATGACAACAGGGAGACCGACGGATATTGGGCGATCTCGCCCGCGCCAAGGACTTCAGCCGTCTCCAAATCTTCGATCGTGTCCAGTTCCCCTAAAGCGCGAAAAGGTCTGAGGATGATATTTAGAGGGCCCGTGACAATATGCCTGAGCTTTGTAAAAGGAAGGCTAACAACAAAGAGAAGGCCCACGGCTGAGTGTGTCCAAAAAAGGACGGCGTGAATGGGGGCATTCGGGCCGATGGTTACACCGGCGCTGGAGAGTGCTTGTGCGAGTAAGTTCCCGATCGGGCTCCAATTTTGCCATGCTGGCTGAGTCGCAAGGAAGCGAACCGCTTCTGAAAAGAAACCAATGAGCGTTATCGTGAAGAGTAAGAGCAGAATGTACCCATCTTCCAGTCGGTTCTTGAGATAATCCGGTTTGAAAAATACTCGCCGGGCGAAAGCGAGCAAAAGCCCGATGAGGATCATCCCGCCGCCAATGTCCATCACAAGCTCGAACCAAAATAACGCCGTGCCACGCGGCCAGGGGAGTTCAATGGGCAGGAAAAGAGGATATTGCAGCAGGTTGATCACGGTTCCAAGGAATTGGATCATCATTCCCCAGAAAATCAGGAAATGCATAATACCGGGATATGCGCGCTTTAGCACCCGGTCCTGGATGATGGCATGAAGCAAGGTCTCCCGAATCGCTCGCGTCCAGCGTGAAGATCCTTGTGTGATTTTGGGCTTTGCTGAAGTCGTTGCTGTGTCTGTGGTCACGCTTCACCGCCTACGAGAATGTTTCCATCGACTATCCTGACGATAAATTCTTCAAGCGGGGTGGGGGGAGGACCGCTGATGACCGAGCCATCAACGGCGCTGAAGTACCCTTCATGACAAGGACACTCGATCATCTTTGACTCGGGATTCCAACTCACGAGGCAGGCGAAGTGTGTGCAGACGGAGGAGTAGGCGACTATCCCTCGCTCCGGAGTATTGATCACTAATGCTGGGTAGCGACCGAATCTAATGGTCTTGCCCTCGCCCACAGGGATCGAATCTTCACTCCCTGCGGAAACCGGCTCAGTGGGCATTTCTTCGAGCTTAGAGGGCCAGAAATAGGCGATTGCGGGTCCAACGATTGCGCCCAATCCCACGGCAGCGAATAAGCTGTTTAGGATTTTCAAGAAGCCTCTGCGCTGTACCTTCGCTTTGTGGTCTGTCATGGGGCTCTCCGTATTCCGGTTAACGGGTATGATATCTCGTCGGTTCTATTAACTCAGGGCTCCCATGATCGTAAGGCCGATCACGATTATTGAGCCAACAATTACAATGAGCCATCGGACGTTTCGTGCTCGGTGCGTATCCCTCCTTCGATCGAGAAATGGCCAGATCATGATCAGGATAAGCCCGATAATGGGGATTAACACGCCGATGGTTTTCGGTACGTACTTCAACATTTCATAGAGGAAGAGAAAGTACCAATCGGATTTTACGTGGTCTGGCGTGACCATCGGGTCGGCTGGGGGCTCAAGCCCGATAGGCGATATCAATCCTACGATCCCCACGAGGATCATTAGAATCAGGATTATGATGACGACTTTCGCCTCGGTCCATATATGATCAGGAAAGAAGGGGATCGTTTTCTCTTCTGGACTGGATTCTTCCTCAGTCATGCTCCCTCCATAAAGTAAGGATATTAAAGTGGTCGATGAATGCCCTGTCGGCGAATCATCAGGAAGTGCATACCCAGCAGTCCCAGGGCGCCGACCGGTATCACGAGAACGTGCAACCCATAGAAACGGCTCAAAGTGACTGCGGATACATCCCAACCACCGCGTAGGAACACAAGTATGAGGTCGCCGATCTGGGGGATACCTCCGGCTATCTCGCTGGCAACAGTCGTTGCCCAATAGGCTCGTTGATCCCATGGTAGCAGGTAACCTGTTAACCCAAACCCGAAGGTGAGGATGAGCAGGATCACGCCTGACACCCAGTTGAGTTCGCGCGGCGCCTTGTAGGCGCCATGGATGAACACACGAACCATATGGGCGACGACCATTACGACCATGCCGTTAGCCGACCAATGGTGGATCGCTCTTATTGCTGCTCCGAAGCGAACTTCGGTCTCGATGAACAGAACGCTGGCATAGGCGGCTTCAGGCGTTGGCTTGTAATAGAACGCGAGCATGGTGCCGGTCACAGCCTGGATGATGAAGAGGGTGAAGGTTATCCCGCCCAAGCAGTACATCCAGCGTGTGGAAAACATGGCAACAGGCTTTTTGAGAATTTTCTGCATTGGTTCGACAATCTGGAATCTGTCGTCAAGCCAATCGACGGCGCGCGCCCAAAGAGGTTTCCATGGCTTCCGAGTAACCCATCCGCTGCCCGTCCGGTAGGCCCCGACGAGAAACACAAGACCGCCGAAGCCAGCCACGATCCAACGAGCCAATGGGGTCCAGATATTGTCGATCGAACCGCTCAGGTGACAATGCATACAGGTGTCTTGTTCGGGGGGCTCTGGGGGGGCGGTTTCTGTGAAGTGGACAGATGCGAGCCGTATAAGAGACGATGGTGGATCTTGGCTATGATCCACAGGCTCACTCGCCTGCGCTCGTGGTGTCCCCAGGACGACGGCGATGACGAGGAATAATGTGATCAAAGCCAGGACGACGAAGGTATGTCGGAGCTGCCTCATTCTCACCTCCGGGTTAATCTTGCCGTTTGAGCAATTTTAGGAAAAATGAAATACCGCAATGTGGGCATGAATTGTAAGATATTTTACCCGGGGTGCAAAAGATAGTGAAAAGGCTCATATAGATAGGGGAGAAACGTCCTTTGGGCTCAATTTTCTGGAGGGATCTGCTTTGATTCTCACAGGTGATACGCTGGTCCTAAGGGAAATCCCAATTCGCGCGTAGCGGCGTCATTTATTGACGCCGCTATTCTTGCCGCTGAAAAACCAGAAGGAGAGAAGATTTTTCTCAAGGCACGATATTGATTAATTTAGGTCTAATCGGCTGTTGCCCCCAACGCCTCTTTCTGTGACGATCGAATGGACATCAAGCCGAATATCGCTGCTGAGATAAGGCCGAAAATACCCCCCGCATACCACACCCAGTTGGGATCAGAATAATCCATCACCAGACCGGCCAACAGAGGACCAATTGCGAAGGGGATCGCCCAACTGAATCCATAGAGGGCCATATAGCGACCGCGCATATCCTCTGGTGCAAGGCGGGCTACGATCGATTGTGAAACCGGGGCCCAGAGCATCTCCCCGATGGTAATGATGGCCATCGCCAGCAGGAAAAGTCCATATGTAGCGACGAAGCCATAGAGTGCAAATCCGACAGCGTTAAGGAGTGCCCCCAATGTAATTACGGATAGTTCGGGATATTTTGCGTAACGGCGGGTGATGTAAAACTGGAATAACACGACCATGGCCGCATTTAAGCTAATGATCGCGCCGAAACCTTGCTCGCTGATACTGTGGATATCTCTAAGGTAGACCGCGAGAGTGCCGTTCATCTGGATGTAGATAAGTGCAGAAAGGGCGGATGCGAGCCAGAATAACATGAAGAAACTATCGCGGAGTACGGTCCCATACCCCCCGAAGGTCTGGCGCATACTCTCCTTTTCTTGGGATTTGCGGGTGATCCGTGTTTCCGGCAGGATCATGAAGAGCAGAATTGCGACGAAAATGCTGATTGTTGCGTCTGTCAAGAATAACGATAAGTAGGACCGGGAGGCGAGAAAGCCACCAATTGCGGGGCCAATCGCCACTGCAAGATTCACGACAACACGGAAGATCCCGAATCCCTGTGAGCGCTGCTCCTCCGGCAGAATGTCCGCGATCATTGCTTGTCGTGCAGGCCCCCCGATATTTTGGAATAAGCCAACAATTATTGCGCCGGCGAAGAACAGTTCGATTTCGTTAACCAATCCCAGCCATAAGCTGGAAACAGCACTTATTACAAGTCCGAAAAGGATCAAGGGCTTGCGTCCCAATCGATCCGCCAATGCGCCGCCTATCGTGCTGCCGAACATGCCCGTCACCGCGAAGGTCCCGAAGATCATACCAACCGTAGTCATCCCCACGCCGAATTTCTGTGTGATGTAAAGGGTGAAGAAGGGGAATAGGATTGCGCCGCCTACGCGATCGATGAAGGTTGCGATGAGCAGAGTCCAGAAATGGCGGGGATACTCGTTGAGGATGGAGCGCATGCGCCAGATTTGTCTTTTGAGAATCAAGGTTTTCTATCCCGCCTTTCACAGGTGCGAAGTCTCAGGCTTTCCATCTTCTTGGCGTTGTTCACGAGAGCGCAGCGCTCTGAATCTCAAGATCTACGGCTTCCGCATAGCGGGACTTCAAACGGCAGCCAAGTTGTTCCAGCCAGGTTCCAAAACTTACAAGCAGTCGCTGATGGATCGGTGCTTGATCAGATGCACTGTTATACGCGTTCCGGATTAGGAGTTCCTTGTCCGCCTGTTTCATCATGCATTTTCTTCGGTATTCCACAGTTATAAAATCACGTCTTGTTGGATGCACTGTCATATCCTCCCTTGAGAATATTGCTGTTTTTAATATTTCATGATCTTTCGTTGAACAATACTTCTAGGGCGTTCAAGGTGTCCTTAATTCTTTCTGGGTTTAGTGTGTAGCACTTTCCCGCTTCAGTTCTGCGCTCGCGCAGAAAGCCAGAAGCTGATAACTGCCGGAGATGCCGGGAGACGGATGATTGACTTATCTGCAGGATGTCGATCAGCTCCTGTGAGCAAATCTGCTCGCGCTCATTGGTGAGGGCGAGGATGCTCAGGCGAGTTTCGTCCGCAAGCGCAGTGAGACGGACAAGTAATTCGGAGCGGCTGAGGATGGATGCGCTCCGCGGCAATCCCTCTGGAAGGCGCGCGCTGAACAAGATCCACACGGTGTCCGTGGATATGAATGGGTAGGAATAAGGGCCGCTGTGGGTGGTGGGGATGAAGATCAACCGTTTGCTCTGCTCGATCAACCAGCCCAGCCTATCGTCGGTTTGACCGGTGATGTAGCGCACGGCTTCCTGTTCAGTCATCCGGCTAATATCTACCTTTTGAAAGGCAAGAGCAGACTCCTCAATGAGCGGGTACACTCTCGCCCATTCAGCCTCAAGAATCTCCGTCCACATCGTGCGGAAGTGAGAGGCGATGTAAGCTCGCATTTTCTCGGGTTTTAGAAGAAGATGATAGGCTTCTTTCTCGACATCTTCATCAACATGGTCTTCCCCGAATTTCGACCTAAGGTAGGCAATGAACGTATCGAAGTCTGAGAGAAGCTCATCCCTGGAGGGTGGGTCGACTTCAACCTCCATCTCCTTCCTGCACGGAAGTTCGAGATACGTATCGAGGATGCGATCGCGAAGGGCCCAAGGGTCTGTGGCCTCAAGGTGGTCAACATAGGAGATAAAAGAGGGCCAGCTCCTCTCCGGGGTCCAGGCGTAGAAGAGTCCTTGCATGACAACCTGGTTTGCTTGGAGTAATGCCTTATCCAGGGATTCCGCCTTCTTCACAATCCAGGGATCGAGTCCGGAGTAGTGC
This sequence comes from Anaerolineales bacterium, assembly GCA_034430395.1. Lineage (GTDB taxonomy): Bacteria > Chloroflexota > Anaerolineae > Anaerolineales > E44-bin32 > E44-bin32. The sequence goes on from DAOUEQ010000055.1 coordinate 14,919, forward strand.
TCAACGCGGCTGAGGAAAAATAGGCTGCCAAGCGCGTTCACCGCCGGTTCGATCTCTACCTGGATTCCTGTCTTCGCTGGGGTTAGGATGAGTTCGCTCTCAAGAGTAGGCATTTCCTTCTCCGTTATGCATAAAAACAGCTATAACGATAACCCGCATTATCGGGTAATATGCATAATGTAGCATCTTGTTGTGTAATAGTCAAGAGGGAATTCTCCTTTTGAAGGTTAAAGTGAAAAGAGGATCATTTTCCAATTGCTCCAAGCATTGAGATATTTCATCATGCCGTGGCTGGATTAGAATGGGCACTCGGGTTATCATATCGAATGTGTATCGACTCAAGCCTCCCTCGGAATGATTATAATAATGAGCGGAGCGGCGAAGGATGACATGCCGAGGTTGCAGCGGAATATTATCTTGAACGCCTCGGTAACAGACGCACGCTGCTGTTGCATCAACCAATTTTGATGGATGATGAATGTAAACAGACCTTCCATCGAGGTCTACAGGTTCTGGTAGACGGCGTGCCAGGAAAAAATATCGACCAATAACCACTTCTTGAGGATTTATCATGCGAAAACCGATTATTGCAGGAAACTGGAAGATGAATTTGGGCCAGGTGGAGGAGGCGTTAGAATTCGTGCGTCAAATTCGCTCCCCCCTCTATGAGATCGAAAATGTGGACCGCGTCATCTGTCCTCCCTTCACCGTCCTCGCCGCACTGGCGGAGGTGATCCAGGCCAACAAGATCGGCCTTGGAGCGCAAAATATCCACTGGGAGGAAGCGGGCGCGCATACGGGGGATATCTCCGGACCGATGATCGCCGGATTGTGCCAATATGTGATCATCGGGCACTCCGAACGGCGGGAGATTGGCGGGAAGGGGGAGAGCGATGATGCAATTCATAAGAAGGTCCGAGCTGCACTCAGCTATGGATTAACGCCGATCATCTGTGTCGGTGAGAACCTGACCCAGAAAGAGGCGGGTGAGACGCAGGCATTCGTGGGCGGGCAGGTAAGAACAGCGCTCACGGGGCTTGATGGGGATCAGATCTCGACCTGTGTACTTGCCTACGAGCCGATCTGGGCCATCGGGACGGGGCAAGCGGCGACGGCGGTAGATGCAAATCGCATCATCGGTCTGACTATTCGCGGCGCGATCGCCGAGACCTTCGGGGAAAGCGCAGCCCAGCAAGTGCGAGTGCAGTATGGGGGTAGTGTCAACGCGGGGAACATCTCGGAGTACATGTCTATGCCGGAGATCGATGGGGCTTTGGTCGGCGGTGCGAGCCTTAAACCCGAATTCGTGGAGCTCGTC
>DAOUEQ010000056.1:0-31341 GCA_034430395.1 Anaerolineales bacterium
CGGCGACGCACACCTTCACGCAGGCGGAGCTGGACGCCGACGGATCGCCGACGGCGGGCAGCGGCTTCTTGACCAACAACGTGACGGCTTCTTCGAATGAGGCGCCGGATGCGACGGACAGTCTGGATATCCCGATCACACAGCAGGGCACGATCACGATTATTAAAGATTCTGTACCAGATGCGGCGCAGGACTTTGGTTTTACGGGGACGGGGCCGAGCGGCTACGACTTTGGTGGTGGATTTGATCTGGACGATGATGCGGATGGGACGCTACCGAACAGCCAGACGTTCTCGAATTTGACGTCGGGGAGCTACAGCCTGACGGAGGGGTTGGTGGCGAGCTGGAGTTTGACAGGTCTGGTGTGTGTGGATCCGGATGGAGGTTCGAGTGAGAACGTGGGGACGCGCACAGCAACGATCGACGTGGATGCGGGGGAGACAGTGACATGCACATACACGAACACGCAGTTAGCTCAACCCAGTATCAGCATCAATGACGTGACCGTGAACGAGTCGGATGGTGTGGCGACGTTCACCATTTCACTCTCCAATCCGAGCAGTTCGACCATTACGGTGGATTATGGAACCTCAGACAACACCGCCATTGCTGGTGCGGACTACACTACAACCTCAAATGTGCTGACCTTCGCCCCTGGCGAGACATCGAAGACCCTTGATGTACCGATCCTGGAGGATCTCATCGACGAGCCTGCTGAGACCTTTTTCGTTAATCTCAGCGACACAACCAACAGCATAATTGCAGACCCTACAGGCGTTGGCACAATTCTCGACAATGACACTGCGGTTAGCGTCTCGAAGAATTTCTTACCGGACTCGATCCTGGCAGGCGGGACAAGCCGGCTAACAATTGCACTGGGGAACACGAATGCGGGGGCGGCGACATTAACATCCGCTCTTGTCGATACCCTACCGGCGAACGTGCTTGTGGAGAATCCAGCGAATATCGGCGGATCATGCTCAGGGACAGTCACAGCAATACCGGGCGGTTCGGTGATCACCTATGTGAATGGGTCGACGATACCTTCGGGAGGCTGCACGATCCAGGTGGATGTGACATCTTCGACGGCGGGGACGCACACGAATTCGTTAGCGGTCGGGGATCTTCAGACGGATTTAGGGAACAACGTCTCACCTGCTAGTGATGACCTAACGGTGACGATTCAGGCGCCGACACTGACGAAGGCGTTTTCGCCGACCACGATCCCGGTGAGCGGGATGAGCACGTTAACCCTGACAATCGCGAATCCGAATGGGGTTGTACTAACTGGGGTGGGGGTTAGTGACACATATCCCGCAGGTTTGGTGAACGATACATCGCTCTCCACGACGAACACATGCGGAGGGGCACTAGCGGCAGCGGGGGGAGGGACCAGTATCAGTCTTAGCGGGGGGACTGTTCCGGCGAATGGCAGCTGCGCGGTGACAGTGGATGTCACGAGCTCGACTCTAGGAACGGTTACAAACACAACGGGTGTTGTGACGAGCAACGAGGCACCGAACAGCGGCACGGCAAGCGATGATCTGACAGTTAGCGCCCCAATCGTGATCGACCCCGGTGTGACGAAGTCCGGGAACCCGTTGACGGCACAGATCGGTGATATGGTTACCTTTACATTGTCTGTATCCACCACCGGAGATGCCCCCGCTGAGGATGTTGAGATCAAGGATGTGATCCCGAGCTTCCTCGATATTTTAAGCGTTTCAGTTATTCCAACGAGTCCGGATGTGGATATCACAGGCAATACGATCACCATTGACTTCTTTACGGTGGATCTGTCCGAGTCCTTCATAGTCACCATCACGACCGTTGTCAACGATACGGGAAATCCGCCTGGTGGTTTAAATGAAGTGACGCTGACGACGACATCGGACGACGCTGATACCGACAATAATATCGATTCGGTCTATATCAACATCGTCTCCCCTGACGATCAGGATTTGCCGGCTACCGGCTTCGCGCCAAACCGACGCACAATCCTTCCCTCCCAACCGGCTCATCTTTCTTATCAAAATCATGGTCAGCTTTGGCTGGAGATTCCGACATTGGGTGTCGAGACGAGTATTGTTGGCGTCCCTCTTGTCGAGAATGGTTGGGATGTGACCTGGCTATGGGACAAAGCGGGTTATCTGGCAGGAACGGCTTTCCCGACCTGGTCCGGGAACAGCGTCATCACGGGACATGTGGTTCTGGCCAATGGTTTGAATGGGCCCTTTGCTAGGTTGAAGGAATTGGAATATGGAGATGCCGTCATCGTCCATGGTTGGGGGGAGCAGTATGTCTACGAAATCAGGGAAACCGATATTGTATCTCCGCACGATCCATCGGTTCTGCGCCATGAGGAATTTCCCTGGTTGACACTCGTCACCTGTGCGGGATATGACGAGACGTCTGATTCCTATCGCTGGCGAGTGGTGGCGCGTGCGGTTATGATGTCGATTGATTCAGAAGCCAAAAGCTGGTTATCATCAAGAACTAAAGAGCAACCCGATGTTCACCCCTTTGATCGGGTGGGATCAGGTGGAGTTCAGCCCTAGACCGGCTATCGTTAAGTTCGAGATCGCAATTTTATTTAGAGGTATTCAGAGAAACGCCTGGTTGCTGCCAGGCGTTTCTTCTCGATGAGGAGAGATTTGACCTCCGGATTGATGTTGGTAAGGCGCTATTGATTGTGCTCGATGATTGCCACAACCTCAGGAAGGTCGATCCCCAAACGGCGTAGGTTCTCCAAAGTGGGGATTCCGCGCTCATTCCACCCTCGACGTTTGTATACCGTGTCGACTAATTCCTCGTATTGTTCTTCTCGGTATTTACGAATGTGCGCCATCTTCTCCGTCGTCGTCAGGTCCTTTGGATCAATACCGACCTGCTCCTGCAATTGCTTGTCGTAGCGGTCCATGCGTGATTCATATTCGTCAACAGTCACAGGACCTACGGCGCGGTAGGGAGGGTAATCGTGGTCGCGTGTTCCGAAGCCCATCTTCAAATTAAAGACCCGCTGGAAGTTGTATACCTTTTCGGACTGTAAAACCAGACCCTGCGCGGTTATGGGTTCACCTGTGATCCCCTCGTAAAGCCAGGTGTAGTTCTCCACGTGCTCAGGGACCTTCGCGGGCTCGTCGGTTTTATCATTGTCCGCAGGAAGGATGTCGTTCCACGGGAGTTTGCATAAGCCATGCAGGCTGAACCATGTGCGCCACATGGGGAAGTAGTGCAGAGCTTCCGCTTTGTCTTTGAAGGTCGGGAGCTGATTATTCACCTGGTCCATGAAGATGAGCCAGGCTTCATCATGCTGTGCGCCCTTGAGAGCCATTGAGTAGCCGCCCTGTTGGGCGAGGGATTCCTTCGTGACGTACTCGGAGAACTCAAGACCTTTGTTCTCCATTGCGATGTCCTGTAAGAATTCAGGGTCAGCGCCGAAGTCATCGACGAAATGCTGCTTCATGAAGCGCACGCCTTGCCCAACAGTAGCACCAAAGCCTTCACCGCGCGCCATCTGATGGATGATCTCAAGCGCAGCTTCGGCATTGCCCCAGGTAAGTTCAAGCCCTCCCGTGCGCTCGCTGGTCAGGATCCCCTCCTGATAACACTCCATGGTGAAGGCGATGGAATTTGCCAGGCTGATCGTGTCGATTCCATACGTGTCGCAGTAGAAATTCATTTCTATGATTGCCAATGGATCGAAGACCCCGATATTGGACCCCAGTCCGGCGACGGTTTCATACTCGGGTCCGTCCACATTGACGGAGTCTCCCGAGTACGGGCCCGTGCGAAGATGGAAATGGTCGACAGCATGGGAGCAGGAGAGCGTGCATCCAACCCAACAGCCATCGGGTAGACCCTGGGTGAAGGCGTTCTTCCAGACTGTTGAATCAATCTTGTTGGTTTCAGAGTGCGCTCCAAATCGGTAATTGTGTACGGGGAGTAGGTCAAAGTGGTCCATGATTTCCACAAGAAACGGCGTACCGATCTTGCGCATTTGGTTTTGGGAGTCATCGAGTTCGGAGATTTCCTTATTGATCCGCCGACCCGCCTTCTGAACCGTGGCGTAATTGGCCGGGTTGTTGCTATCACCCTTCAGGTTGCTGAAACGAACCACGATTGCCTTCAGACGCTTGTCACGAAAGACACGTCCGGTTCCGCCGCGCCCAGCCTGTTTGATCCTAACGGCGCCGCGCCGAGTGTCATACCAGCTGAAATTCAAGCTGGAATACAGGACATGGTCTGCTGCCTGTCCAGCCGAAACCACGGAGATGCTGCGCTTATCACGCTCATCCTCGGCGTATATCTCCGTCAACTGCTCGGCTAACTTGTGGGTATCGAGATCCTCTAGGGGGGCTTCCTCGATCGTCACCCGGCCGTCATCGCCATTGATTATGATGATGACATCTCGTTTGGCTTTACCCTGAATCTCAAGCGCGTCCCATCCGGCGAATTTCAGGTAGGGTCCAAAATAACCACCAGCGTTACTGTCGATGACGGAGTGGGTTAGCGGCGAGATGGTCACAACCGTAGATTTCCCCAGACCGGGGTAGGAGGTCGTTCCGCCGATCGGTCCCCCGGCGATCACTAACTCATTCTGCGGGTCGTCCCATCGCGTGTCCCCATCGACCGCGTTCCACAGTCTCCATAAGGCGAAACCGCGTCCGCCTGTGAAGAGCTGCTTCATTTCATTGGTGACAGGCTTCTCTGAGATCGTGTTCTCAGAGAGATTGACATATAAGGTGCGATTAGCATAGCCGCGTTCTACGGGTCGTTTCTCGTAGGAATAGTCCGCGAGCAAATTGTGGGCTGCTTCCATTTCAGCAAGGGTGACTTTCGCTCTCATCGGCGCCTCCATATAACAAAATCCGTTCACGTGATCTGTTGCACTACATTTTAACAGTTATTCTTCGAAGGAACATCTTGGCTGGACATGATTTTAATCATACAAAGTGAGATTAATACCTTCGATATTTCGCAATAATCCAACTGCTTAAGCATAAGCAACCGTTTCACAGTCTATTTCTACATGAAGGGGCGCAACGACTAAGCACCTGCTCAGTGTATGACGAGGGGGCGATCTTACCGTTATCCCGATATTGTATTTGCCGTTGTAGGAACACCTCCAACAATTAAGCTATTATACTTAATAAAGAGAATATTAAGTGATAAACATTAATTGTGGTATGATAAATGCTAGGAGCTTAATATCAGATGGGTGAAAAACAGTACTTCGCAGTAATTGGAGACATTATTGGTTCAAGGAATGTCGATGACCGGGCGGGTCTTCAGCGACAGCTCGGTGCTGGGCTCGCTGATGTCAACCGGCGGTACGCGAACCAGATCGCATCGAAATACTTGCTAACGATCGGTGATGAATTCCAGGGATTGCTCCGGACGTCCGAAAACATCGACCGAATTCTCGCTTCACTCCGTGTAGCTGTGCATCCGGTCGATCTGCGTTTCGGGATCGGGGTGGGGGGATTGGTCACCCCGCTACAGGAGCAGGCTATCGGCATGGATGGTCCCTGCTTTCAGCGTGCACGGGCGGCGATCGAGAGGGCAAAGGAGCGATCCACACAGATCGAAGTGGAATGCGGTGAGGCTCATCCCGGGTTCGAGATTTATAGCCAGCTGTACAGCGGTATGCGTCGCAGTTGGACCGAAAGGCAGCGGCAGATCATCGACCTCTCAATGTCAGGCATGGAGGGTGTTGATATTGCTCGCCTGCTTGAGATTAGCCCGCCAGCGGTGAGTCAACATCTGAGCGCGGCTGGGGTGACGTATGTCCGTAAAGCCACAGCGTCATGGCATGAGCTGCTTGCATTCATTGAAGCCAAGGGTACAGTTAGCGGTGAGGTGAAAAGTGGTTAACCTTTATTTACTTGCTTTGTTTGTGCTGGTCCTAAGTGAATACGGCTTCCAGACACGTAAGCAAGCCTTAACCGCATTTGGAGAAAAATGGAACTGGCGCCGAATATTGTTGCGCGCCGTCGTTTGGAGCAGCGTTTTCTTGCTCCTTCGTAAGATGGGATCGCGGCAAGCGCTCATTCTCATTGGAACAGCATTCCTGGTTGGCGAGCTGTGGGTGTACATCCTGCGCCGACTTATTAGAGAGGATATTGAGAGAGGCTTTGCCTATGCCCGGCCGTGGGTTCATCTGCTCCCATTCCTACTTTCAGGGATTCTGCCACTGGTCCTTCGCTTTATACCGAAGGGCATCGAGCCATTGTCAGATATGTTTGGGGGCTACGCTTTTTTGCAAATCCTGAGCATCGCCGTTGTGCTCGTCCTACTATGGAATTGGGCGACGCTTTTCACGGTTAGCGTGTTGGGGCTTGTAAGGCCGGAGCAGATTGAGGAGGAAATCCGCCCCATGATAGGCGCCGGAGAGGTCATCGGCATCCTCGAGCGCTACGTCACCTTTGTGCTCATCTTGGTTGGAGGCTTCGCTGCTGTCGGTTTCGTCGTCGCCGCGAAAGCGGCAGCTCGCTATCCGCAGTTCAAAAAGCGCGAATTCGCGGAATACTTCCTTGTTGGTACGCTTTGCTCGGTAGGGTTGGCCGTGCTCACTTCACTTATTGTGGGAAGGCTGTGACGATCAAAGCGCCAACGCAACGATTATACAGTTCGATAGATTAAACTTAGTAGAATCAACCAACAGCCCACCTCAGTTTGGATGAGGGAGGGAGAGGCTAGGCGCCGATCGTTTTATATGGGTGAAACTCCACGTTGATTTGCCTTTCTTGGCACAAGTGCTATGCTGAAAAAATCCGACCCTGGATGAGGTCCCCCATGTTGGTGGGCTGGTCGTTCACCGTAAATCTCATCAAAGTTTACCCGGCCTGCTACCAGTATATTATTTGTAAGGGAGGAAAAAAAATGAAACACCCTGTTCTCATCGGCTTTCTTTCAATCGTGCCAGGGCTAGGTTACTTGTTCCTAGGAAAATTCACGAAGGCAATCTACGTTTGGACAGGATTGGCAGTCTCCTTTTTCATCTTCTTATTCTCCCCTTATGAATGGCTGGCTGAGATAGCCTTCTTTGCCATTTTCCTTGTGTGGTTCTATCAAATAGCTTGGGCGTATAGAGAAGCGAAGGAATCCGACCGGCTGGCAAAGAGGGAAGTCATTGAGGCAAAGGAAGTAATCCTCAATCCCGCTCCAGATGGACTCTCCCGCCAAGAGAGGCTCATTTACAAAGTGCGAGAAACGATTAAGGCACAGCTGGCACCCGGTCAACAAGTCGGTCAGGTCATGATGGTAACTGATAACCCTCGGTCGTCGTCGGCAACTGGTTGGTTTTACCTCGGTGTCATCGACACCGGGGTGATGCTTGTCAAACTTTCGATATGGAATAAACCTAAATTTGTTGAATCAATCCCCTTTGCAGAAATCGATAGGGTGGAGTTCAAAGAACCCAAACTCTCATTCAGCGGTGAAATCCGATTTTATTTACGCGATCAAAAGAAACCCCTCCGTTTTTACTCAGCGCGGCAATATAAAGAGCAGGCCAGGCAGATTGCAAGCGCTGTGAGTCAATCGATCGCTACCCAAGGAATGTCTCAAGAGCTCAGGTTCGACCATAAATAGAGCTTTTGAAAGGGGGAGCTGATGCGCTAGAATGTCAAGAAACTCCTCCAAACATTTGTAAGCGCATTGCTTTGCAATGGGTCATCCCTCAGGAGTCGGCAGCCAGGGCAGGGCGAACCCGGGCGGAAGAATTGATGTGAGCAGGTAAATCGTCAATACTCTTCAACACGCCAGGTGATGATAAGTACGGGGGAGTTTGGCTTGAATTGGTCAGGTAGATTCAGCCAAATGTAGTTTGAAAGCAGTTTGTTGGCGCTTGAACATTGCAGAGGGTCATCACCAAAGTTTTCAACCCATAGTGCTGCGCTCCTGCGCTGATCGTGTATGGAACAACAAGGCTGACGGCAATCTTGATCTTTGCGTCTCTTTCGGCGAACATTCATCAACTGATCTCGAATTTTGCGTTTCCAAGGGTGAATGTTGGTCCTGGGGCAACGAAGATCTAAATTGGATAACAGTCGTTCGTCTCCTTATGGACAGTTGACGCAATGTTTGCATATTAAACTCATATTGTCTGTCTCGAATTTGTGATAGAGTTCAAGTTGTACTATACGGTTTGTTGGACCGATTTTCACGATTTGTTAATTTCACGTCATCGTTACTTTTCCAATTGCATAACGGTGAGCGGTTGTGACGGTTTGAAATCTCCAGCAAATGGAGAATCGATTGACCAAACACTGTCTAATATTGACAAGTCGCTATTTTGATCTGTCACGCTGATGAATATTGCGTGTGATCTGCAGGACACCTCGGGTATCGAGGACGCCGAGAGTAATGCCGCGGCCTCGACTCTCAGTTCTGCGATAGCCCATCTTCATGCTTCAACTTGACTGAGAAAATGAATGTATGGATCGATGGTGTCCCTTATTTATATTAAAAATTTCTGTACAGGGAGTTAACAATCTATACTTTGTTCACAAAGCCCTTGCACCAAATAGGAGAATAGAACATGGATATGGAAGTTGAAGAATACCTTAGGCCGCCAGAGATGGATTTGCCGCCTTACCCACCAAAGGTAGTTACGCTAGCGACGGGGGGCAAATTGGTCATCCGGCAAGCGAGTCGGGATGATGTGCCTATCATCCTAGAAGCAGTAAGACCGACGTTGAAAGTCGAGCGCGACTTCTACGACATCGTCGGCGCGCGCGTGTATGCAGAATTGCTGGGCTGGTACCGTTACCGAGTGCGCGATGAGTTCTGCCTGATGGGGCAGATCGATGGTTTACTTGTTGGAGTCGTGAACACGCGTCTCTATTCGCGCGAACTGGGAATCAGCCTTCATACCCTTGCTACCGAAAGAGGGCTGCGCATCGGTGCCCACCTCTTTGCCGCTAAGATGGAATACTCGTTTGAGTATATCGGGCAGGAGGAAGTGCTTATCACTGCCGAAAGCCCCATCGGCTTCAGGCGCTGGATGATCGAGTACGAACTAATCCTACGTGAGGGTCAGCATGAGCTCGGAGGTGCCGCCCCTTATGGCCTGACAAAAGAGCTGTATTACAAGCACAAAGACCGCTTGGTGGCTGGCGAACGACCTGTGCCAGAGGAACTGCTTGCGGTCGCAGAAAAAGAAATCATCGTCGCAAGCGAGGATGATATCCTGGAGAAAATCCTTGGAGCAAGGAGGAAGGTCCGATGAGACCCGTTGTCGTTGCTGGAGCAGGAATGATACCGTTTGAACGGCGGGATGATGACAGTCTGATGGATATGCTCGCTGCCGCAGGGTTGAACGCCATGGATGACGCCGGTTTAGGCAACCTACCCGTCAACTCCGTGTACGTTGGCAATATGGCCTCAGGTTTGTTCAACCACCAGGTTTCCGTTGCAAGCGCTCTTGTCGATCGGTTGAGCTTGCTTCCTGCCGCTGCCGATCGGGTCGAAAATGGCCCCGCGTCTGGCGGTTCGGCGATTAAAAATGGCTTTCTGGCTGTGGCTTCAGGATTCAATGATATCGTGCTCGTCGTTGGCGGTGAGAAGATGCGTGATGTGATCGGTCCGAAGGCCACGGATATCGTCGCCTGTATGACCCATCCTGAGGCGGAGTACATTTATGGTCTGACGCTGCCTTCCATGGCGGGGATGTTTGCCCGCCTATATATGGAGAAATACGGGATCACACGCGAGCATCTTTCGATGGTTGCCATTAAGAATCAGACGAATGGGCTGCTTAATCCCTATGCTCACATCCAGATGAAGATCACAATGGAGGGCATCCTCACGCACCCACAATCGCATGTTAACAGCCCTGTAGTGGCTGATCCAATCCATCTCTACGATTGCTGTCCAGTCAGTGACGGCGCAGCAGCGGTGTTGCTTACAACTGAGGAGATCGCGAAGAAGCTCAAGAAACCATTGGTCACAATCGACGGTGTTGGACAGGCGACGGACACCCATACGCTTCAGGAACGGAGCGATCCCACCGACCTCAAGGCGGTTACGCTTGCCTCGGAGCAGGCTTTCAAGATGGCGGGGATCAAGCCTAAGGACATTGATGTCGCTGAGTTGCATGACGCTTTCACGATCTTGGAGATTGCCGAGAGCGAACACGCCGGCTTCTTCCCTAAAGGAGAGGGTGCCAAGGCGCTGGAGCGGGGTGAGACGCAGATTGGCGGTAAACTGCCGATCAACCCATCGGGAGGGCTTAAGGCGCGCGGTCATCCCGTCGGGGCGACTGGCGTGGCTCAGGCAGTTGAGCTCGTTTGGCAGTTGCGCGGAGAAGCCGGGGAGCGGCAAGTTAAAGACGCAGCCAACGGTTTCTCACTCAACTTTGGGGGTTTCGGGAATAACGTCCTCGCGTTCGTGTTGAGGAGAAAATCATGAAAACCATCACAGCATACAAATGCAACAACTGCGGATTGGTGATGTACCCCTACCACGATCGCTGTCTGAACTGCAAAGGGCGCGATTTCAAAGAGATCGCACCCACTTCAAAGGGCAAGCTTCTGACCTACACGGTAATCGAGCAGCTTCCCTGGGGCATGGATGAACGCGGGCGTGTTCTTGGTGTGGTTGAATTCGACAACGGGGTGAAGGCGCTCGGCTTAATCAAGGAAGAGGCGCCGCGCATCGGCATGAAGTTGAAGGTAGGTTGGGAGCCCGTGCGCGAAATGGGGGGTGAGAAGATCTATGGCCTCACCTTTGAAAAAACGAAGTGATCTCTTCAGATAGAAGCTTTGGGTTTTCTATGCTGAGGGGATACTCTGCGAAAAGGACATCCACTAGCAGGACGCAGTTAACGTTGGACATGACTGGTGGAACCTTTTGGCGCTGCGGACGGGTTACTTTTGCACAAGCGCTTCCCATAAAGCGCTTACTCTAATCCCAGCGAGAGCACTGTGAAAGTTAACCACGGTGTTCAGATGTTGCACCATATCAGCATCAGCTTCTATCGTTAGTATTGTTAATATGAGAGGGAATGGTGTCCTTCATTTCTCCCTCGAAAGGTATGCTATTTCCTTAGACGAGCATTAGCCTTTTACAATCCCACTTATCAAAAACTGTGGCTTGAATACCGACTGCACTTTTCATGAAACCGGGATGGAAATTGAGGGTGTCGGTGGTCTAAGGAACATTGGAGCAGTGTTTTGAATGTTACATGAAGCGATGATTAACGACAGATCTGATGAGTCTATACTCCCCGAACCAATTGCAGCGGGGGAGGAAAGGAGCGATCGATGAAGATTGTAGACTTGACAATACCGCTTGGAATTGGCACGCCTCCCTGGCCAACTTATGAGCCGCTTCAGATCAAATACTTTAAGCGGCTCGCTCCGAATGGAGCGAACGGCCAGATTGTCACACATTCCAATCACCTGGGCACGCACCTGGATGGGGAGATCCATTTCTACACGCCGGGAAAGGACATCGCCGAACTTGACTTCGATTTCCTGCACGGCCCGGGCGCCATTGTTGACCTCTCAGATGCCGCCGGCGATTACGACATCTACACTTCCAAGATGGTCGAGGAACGTGTCGAGGTCCGAGAAGGTGACATCCTGCTCATCCACACCGGCTATCACCGCTATGGTTGGGACCAACCGATCGCCGATGAAATCCGGTATATGGTGAAGCATCCCGGTCCGGACCGCGAGTTCGCAGAGTGGTGCAAAGATAAAAAACTGAAATGGCTCGGGGTTGATTGCGGCAGCGCCGATCATCCAATGAATACCATCATCCGGACGTGGATGCCGCGCCAGACAAAGGAAGCGCAGGCGCATTTCCAGGCGAAGTACAAGAAATCGATCGAGGAAGTGTTCACGGATGACAAGTACCAGCTCATGCATATCGAGATGTTCCCTGAGGGGATCATCCATGCCGAATGTCTCGGTGGGGATATCGATCTGCTGCTTAATGAGCGAGTCGAGATCGGGTGCTTCCCCTGGCGTTTCGTCGACGGAGAGTCGAGCATCGCCCGCATCGTCGCCTTTGTTGACGATGACCGTTACGACAAGCTTATGGAAAAGAAAGCTTCTTATGAATTAACGAAGTTTGGCGACTGTGTCTGCCAGAAACCACAGAAGTGAGCAACGTGTTAGTGAAGCTGGATTGAACGATGTTTAGGTAACCCAGGATCAAGGAGGAAGGCAATGGAAAAGCAAATTACCCCAGGTTTGAAAAATACGTTCCTAACCCACAGCATCATGATGGCTATATTTGCCCTTAATTACATATTCACCCCAGTGTGGTGGGGCAATTTAACGGGTTGCCTATCCAACCAGGTTCCGCAAGTGTTCAGGCTCTTTGGTACAGCCATCCTTGGCTACGCGATAAGTTCATTCTTGTCGTACCGGGAGACCGCCTGGGAAAAGGTCAAGATTGTTGTCCAGATGAATTGTATAATTACTGCTCTGTTCCCGATTATGCTCGTCTTGGCTTTGCTCTTCTGGGACCTGCCATCGATAGGCTGGATGTACTTTGTGGTGATGAGTGTTTTTGGGGTAGCGTTCAACTATTTCTATTTCAAGAAATAAGCCACTGTCTGTAGAAGGCACATCTCTTCCAACCCCCAAGATTTTTCTGGCTGTGAAGAGAATTGGATTAGGTGGGATGCCACGGAACAACTCGATGAGAAGGATTCCTTTACATCTTTAATTTTCAAGGAAGGTGCTTTAAAGGGATCACTCATCTCGATACGACAAACGATCATTCATGACCACAATAGGATGGTTGGAGACATTTACGTTGTTGATTGCATTAAAGTATAAGGTGGGAGGAAAATATGAAATTGCCGCTGCCGGAACTTCCACAATTTGACTATATACGAGCCGAAACCGCTGAGCGGGCGATCGATTTGCTCCGGGAAAAAGGGGCAGTGGCGCGCATTCTCATGGGCGGTACGGATCTTTTCGTTCAAATGCGAAATGGCAATTTGGCCCCCGACATCCTCGTAGATTTAAAAAAACTACCAGGTATGGACGCAATCGCATACAGCAAGACGGCCGGTCTTACTGTGGGTGCTGCGGTGACGATGAACGCTCTCGCTCGAAATCCAGATGTGCTTAAGCACTATCCGCTGTTGGTTGAGGCTGCGGAATCGGTTGCCTCCTATCAGCTTCGGAACCGAGCAACGGTTGGCGGGAATTTGTGCAACGCCTCGCCCGCGGCTGACACGGCCCCGGCCGCGCTTGTTTTGGAAGCCGATCTAACAGTCATCGGTCCAAAAGGAGAACGCACGATCCCTGCTTCGGATTTTTTCATGGGCCCGGGCGTCAACGCGCTGGAAGCGGGCGAGTTCCTTGCCAGAATAAACCTCCCCAAACAGCCGAAAGGGTGGAAAGGGCGCTATTTGAAGATCGGGCGCAACGCCGGGGGCGATCTGGCAATCGTCGGCGTTGCGGTGATGGGTTACCCCGATAAGGATGCGCCATCCGATTTCCGCTTCAGGATCGCACTCGCCTCAGTCGCGCCCACGCCAATTCGAGTTCATGAGGCGGAGGAGATCCTCGCTCAGAGCCCAATATCAGAAACGGTGATTGAGAATGCAGCCGAGGCAGCCCAAGGAGCATCGACTCCGATCGATGATGTGCGCGCCTCAGCCCGCTACCGTAAAGCAATGGTGAAAGAACTCACCCGGCGAGGCTTGATAGAAGTCTGGTCGCAGCTGAAGAAGGAGGCCTAGATGGATAAGCATATGATCTCCTTCACCATTAATGGCGTTGATGAAACCCGCGAGGTTCCATCCAACATGACCTTACTCACGTTCTTGCGCGAACAGCTAAATCTCACTGGAGTGAAGAGCGGCTGTGACGCTGGTGAATGCGGTGCCTGCACCGTCTTGATGGATGGAGAGCCTGTTAACGCCTGCTTGGTTCTGGCAGCGGAAGCGGATGGTGTCAACATTCGCACGATCGAAGGATTGGCAAGCGACGGAAAGCTCGATCCGCTTCAGGAAGCATTCATCGAATTAACAGGAACGCAGTGTGGATTCTGCACACCGGGGATTCTCATTCAAGCGCGAGCTCTCTTGGATCGCAATCCGGATCCGACAGTGGACGAAATTAAAAACGCGCTCAGGGGAAATCTATGCCGCTGTACCGGATACACACGAATCATCGATGCGATCCAAGCGGTAGCACAGGAGGGAGGTTAACATGGCTGATACAGGGGACATGAAAACAATTCCCTCGCCGATTGGAGAAAGCGTGCGTCGCGTTGACGCGCTTGAGAAAGTCACCGGGGATGCGGTCTTCACAGATGACATCCAGTTTGGTCCTGGTCTTCTGCACGGGCGTGTTGTGCGAAGCCCTCATCCACATGCGCTGATTAAGCGTGTGGATGTAAGTAAAGCGCTGGCATTGTCCGGCGTGCGAGCCGTAGTCACAGGTGAGGAATGCGAAGAGCACATCGGGCTATATCTCAAAGATCGATACATCTTTTGCCGCGATCGCGTCCGATTTGTTGGTGATCCTGTTGTGGGTGTCGTCGCAATAACCGATGCTATCGCCGAAGAAGCCTGCCAGTTGGTTGAAGTCGACTATGAGGTCTTGGAACCGGTCGTGAATCCTCTGCGCGGCATGGATCCCGGCGCTCCGCTTTTGCACCCCGATCTTGGAACGTATGGTGTCGCCGATTTCATCGACCCCAAACCCGGCACGAACATCGCCAATCATTTCAAGGTCAGGAAAGGTGATGTCGAAAGCGCATGGAAGGAATGTGCGGTCATTGTGGAGCGCGAGTTTCAAGTGCCGCATGTGCAGCATGTGCCAATTGAAACTCATGTAGCTATCGCAGAGTTCAATCAGGCCGGAAAAATCACGCTCTGGAGCAGCAGTCAATCACCGTTCGCCCAACGCAATCTCATTGCTGAAGCCCTGGGTATATCGCAGGGCGATATCCGCGTCATCGCGCCGTATGTCGGCGGTGGATTTGGGTCGAAAGCCGGTGTCTCTGTGGAAGGAACCGCCGTCGTGATGGCGAGGCTTGTGCCTGGCCATCCGGTCAAGGTCCGTCTAACGCGGGAAGAGGAGTTCTTCTGCGCTTTCGTCCGCCAGGGATTGATTGCCAAGACGAAAGTCGGAGCGAAAGCAGATGGCGAAATCCTGGCCATGAAGACTGAATATTACTGGGATGCCGGCGCCTACACTGAGTACGGAGTTAATATCACCCGTGCCAGCGGTTATTCATCTACGGGCCCCTATCGGATTCCTAATGTGGAGACTGATTCGTATTGTGTCTACACCAATCACCCGGTTGGCGGTCCGATGCGCGGCTTCGGAATGCCCGAGATTCATTGGGGGATTGAGCAAATCATGGACATCGTGGCCGATGAGCTGGGCATGGATAAAGCCGAGTTTCGTTTGAGGAATTGCCTTCGTGGTGGCGACGAGAACGTCACCGGTATGATCATGCATCCAATTGGTCTGACCCAGTGCATCGAAGAGGTTAAGGATGCCATCGGTTGGGGGGTTCAGGAACCCCCCAGCGCAGCTCATAAGCTCCGTGGAAAAGGCATAGCGATCGCATGGAAAGCGCCTGCCATGCCCCCCAACGCGGGATCATCTGCATGGGTGCATTTGAACGAAGATGCTACAGTGTCCTTAGGGGTTGGAGGTCAGGAGATCGGTCAGGGAACGTTCACTGTTGCAGCGCAGATGGCAGCTGCTGCACTCGGAGTTCCATTTGAGTGGATTCGGATAAGTACCCCTGTGGACACGAAGTACAGCCCGTATGAATGGCAGACCGTCGCCAGCCGGCTGACATGGTCGATGGGAAATGCCATCGTCGCTGCTGCAAAAGACGCACGCCGGCAGATCCTTGAGATCGCGGCTGCACACTGGGATGAGGACCCCGAGCACCTCGATATCCGCGATGGTGAGGTGATCTCATACCGCACAGAAGAGGTTATGTCCTTGAAGAACATGGTTGTCTATGGCTTGCCTTTGCCTGACGACCAGGGCTGGCGCGGCGGACCTATCATCGGGCATGGGAATTTCATGCCCTCTTACGTTACCTCACTGAGCAATGAAACCGGTCAGGGTAAGAGGGCAGTGGTTCACTACACAACAGGATGCCAGGCGGTTGACCTCGAGGTCGATACACAGACGGGACAGATCACCATACTGCGGGTGGCTTCGGCATTTGACGTTGGAAAAGCGATTAACCCCGATCAGGTGCGCGTACAGATGGAGGGCGGCATCGTCCAGGGCATTAGCACGGCGCTGTTTGAGAGTTTGCAGTATAAGGATGGGGTCCCGCAAGCCTCAAATTTCACAGACTACCGTATTGCGACGTCTGTGGACATGCCGGACGAGATTATCCCAATCATCGTTGAAGTCCCTCAAGACGACGGCCCTTGGGGCGCTCGTGGAGTTGGCGAACATCCCATGGTTCCGACTGCACCGGCGATCGCAAACGCGGTTTTCGATGCGGCCGGGATTCGCATCTTTGAATTGCCGCTTACGGCTGAGAAAGTATTTCTCGCTATTCAAGACCAGGGTGGAAAATCGTAATCGAAACGGTGCAAGCTCTCTCTATTGCCTCCACAATATCGGGCTGGCTTCAGGATCCGAAGCCAGCCCGAGTGCTGCATGTCTTCGAGAATGCTTGCAACCTGCTGGCTGAAGATGGTGAAGTATTTTCACTTGTCACGCCTGGGGTGGGGGATGGTCCCTTCAATATTGTGCTCGACCCTATCAATTTCTGCGATCATGCAGCGGATGACACTACGGTGATGATTGAGCATCAGCGAATCCAAATCGGAGAGCTCGAAATCGTTCTAACTCCTGCTAAGATCTGGGAGCCGCGTTTTGATTGGGAGTCTTTCCGGGGCAGGCAGGACTCCTTGTCCATTTCCGCCGGGATGCTGGAGGACGTTCTCTTTGAAATAGCGCCAGTTGAGAGCTTCGTTAGATTGTTTTGTCCCAGAGAGGGCCCTTTGCGTGAAATCGAGGCGCAGATTCTCCTATCTGCGCAAGAACCGGCGGGTACCTTATTGGAAAGTCTCCTCTGTATGGATGAGGAACGCTGCCGCGTGAGCGCGAGGAAATTGGCTGGGCTCGGCGTAGGATTAACGCCGGACGGTGATGACTTCATGATGGGATGCATCCTGGCGCTATGGGCACGTTGGGCAGGTGAGGGTGTTGAGGAAGCCGCGAGTTGGGTTTCGCTGGAGGCTGTTCCGCGGACAACGCCGATCGCGGCAGCGTGGCTGCAGGCTGCGAGCCGGGGTGAATGCTCTGTGCGTTGGCATGACCTGCTTCAGGCGATACTCGTGGCGAATGAAGAAAGCCTGCGTTGTGCCGCACTTACGATCATCGATCAGGGTCACACATCCGGAGCAAGTGCCCTGGCGGGTTTCACTGCCGTGTTGAAGGGTGGGTTCCAAGGGACTGGGTTATAAAGCTGCCGCATCGATCTCTTGTCGGTGGGTTACACATTGTTGTTTTCGAAAGCGCCCGAGAGGAAGCGCTAAGCTCTTGAGTTAATTTGGATTTTTCCCCCTTGTTTCACTTATCATTTGAAGGCAATCACCATCTAAGCTCGATTCCTGAGTCGTCATTTCAAGCTGCGGCAGGTTTAATGCTTCACGTGCAGGGAGCTTGTTTCCGTCTAAATCCGACGTCCTCGGTGATTCATTGGTATGAATGGTCGCCCATGTTGTATGATGGGAGTGTGCTCAAACGAAAAAAGTACCCAATGCTAAGGTGTGTTGTTTCCACCTGAAGGTGATACTTAACCCCTAAGTAAGCAGCCAGCATCCACCTCTCATCGAAACTACGCGCAAGGAGCACCGGTGCTAAAAGCGAGTATCCTATGAGGATTCTAATCCCAAATCACTTCCCGCTTGAAGGGTCTGGAAGCGGAATCTACACGCAAAACATCGCCCGCGAGATCACGAGAAAAGGTCACTCAGCACTCGCGATAACACCTGCTCATGACGAGCAGGAAGGTTTTCCATTCGAAGTGCGCACCATCCTGTTCACCGCGGATGATGCTGAGGACAGTGGCGAAGGACGTCTTCCTTTCAACTTCCCTTGTTTCACCACTCACCCCCTCAGCACGACAACTTTTGCAGATTTGGACGACGACCAACGCCAGGCATATGTACAGGCATTCCAAGCAGCCATAGATTCAGCGGTGCTCGATTGGAGCCCTGATCTGGTCCATGCTCAGCATCTGTGGGTTACGGGTTACGCGGCGTACAAGGCGGAGATACCCTACGTCGTCACAGCGCATGGGACGGATTTGATGGGTTTTCGAAAATATGAAGCATGGAAGCAAGTGGCACTGGAGGGAGCCCAGCATGCACGCACTGTTATCGCCATATCCAAACAGGTTGCCCGTGACGCGATCGATCTCTATGGGATCCCCGAGGAGCGAGTGCAGATCGTGATGAATGGTTTTGATGAACACATCTTCCATGTCATGTCCGTTGATCGGTCGAAGGTGGTGGCGAGATATGGCATACTGAAAGAACCCGCACATCTGATCACGTTCGTCGGGAAGCTGACGGAATTCAAGGGGGTCGATGTGTTGCTTGATGCGGCGCGCATCTACGAACAAGAATTGGGCGATGTCACCACGCTCATCATCGGCGATGGCGCGCTGCGTCTCCAACTGGAGGAACAGGCTAAGCGGTTGGGGTTGGATGGTATTCACTTCCTCGGTCACCAACCGCAACCTGCTGTTGCGGAGATCTTGAACGCCGCCGACATCTCCACCGTCCCCTCGCGGGTGGAACCTTTTGGCCTCGTCGCTGTGGAAGCGCTGGCGTGCGGTACTCCCGTCGTTGCCACGAACGAAGGTGGCCTGCCCGATTTCGTCGACGAGCGTGTGGGCGCGCTGGTGGATGTTGGTGATGCTGCGGAGTTGGCCAAGGCAATCATCTCTGAAATTCGATCCGACTCGAAGGAAGTGAAAGGACCCTTTGCAGCGGTATATGCGCTAAAGGATTTCTCTTGGTCCGGACAGGTGGATAAGATGATCGATATATACACAGAAGGACTCCAGACAGATTGAGAACCGAACAACGGGGCGACGAAGCAAGCGGAGAAAGGTATGAGCACGATTGAGAACAGCAAAATAGGCCTGGGTCTCATCACACGTTACCTCAACGACCCAGCACCTATCCTCAGATTTGTTGACAATGCTAAGAAATTCGGTCATTCCATAGACCGCGTCATCGTCGCCTATTCTCACGGAGTCAATCCTGACACCGTGGCGTCCGTTGAAAAGTCGATAAAAATGACCGTTGTTAAGGCAAGTGGCGACGCTAACTTGCGCAGCCGGTTGCTCTCCACAGGGTTGAGCGTGGATGAAGTGGATGGATTGCTGGATGTCCCCAGTTGGCCGCTTCACCAGGAGGTCCCCTACGGCACATACCGCAACGCGGTCCTCATTGAGGCGCTCCTTCGTGGATTGGATTATTTGCTCTTCTTCGATTCGGATATCCAACCATCCGTGTTGACAGCCTTAAGTGGAGAAACGCCCGCTTGGCAGGAAATCGACTTCGTGGGGACTCATTTGGCTTCACTCAGCAAGGCGCATGTCGCGGTTACGACGAGTGAATATTCGGGCTACTACATCATCCCGCCGATGTCCTTCGATGGTCTCGGTGACCTGCTATTTGGTCTCGGGAAGGGTATGGCGCTCGAGTATATGGAGGATTGCCATAAGCACGGATGTCTGAATTTGGGTCCTGCCTCGCCCGGGCCGCCAGCCCCGACAATCAAGCCCCTTGGAGGTAATTTAGGACTCAGCCTGGATAAGCCGCGACGCCTGGCTCCATTCTTCTCGACGATCTACACAACGCTTGGGACATGCATCCTGGGGCGCGGCGAGGATACTTTGCTGGGGCAGGCGCTCTCCGATTTCGATGGTCGGATGATCGATGTGGACTTGCTTGTCTTTCATGATACCTATAATGATTTCCCGCGTGCCCCGGATACCCGCAGAAAATCCGTGCGCGACCGATTCTATCGAGCTTGTCTGGGGTGGATCGGGCGTAATCCTTTCATGACGTGGTACCTGGATAGGCTCGGTCGATTGGTGACGAGCTCAAAAGCGGAGATCAATCTGCAGAAGCTGGGCTTGAGCGTAGGTGGAGAAAGAGCGGCGCAGTTCTTCGACGATCCACGCTTTGCGGAGCTCCCCCTCGCGTTTGAGGATTCATACGCGGCGCTCCCGCGAGCGATCGATCGATACCAACGATTGATGTATGGGTGGAAGGCATTACTCGCTACGCTTGCGCCGGAAATCGCTCCACGTGAGAATGATCAACATCTCCCTCTCGCCTCTTGAACAGAGACACCTGCTCTGCAATAGAGGACGTCTCTCCCCTTGCACATTGGAGGTCCTTCGTGTAGAAAGGTGGCGAAAGGTTCGCACCCGTTATTGACGTGGGTTGCGCACCACATCATGTATCCCATTGATCTATCGAAAGGAGAAGGTGGGCGCACATCGCATTAGTTTGATTGTGATCGGGCGTCGTATACGAATATGAAGACAGTGATGGTCATCCCAACATATTGGTCTCGCGAAGAAGCTGTGGGTTGGCAGCCGGGCGACATTGTATACGACCACCCCACACCCATCGATCAGGAAGGCACCTTGAGAGTGGCACTCGAATCTATCAAGGTGCTGGAAGACAGGGATTTCTCGCTCGTCGTGTTGGCGTGCGCCACCGCAGCGGACATTGAAAAAGAGGTCGAGCAGCGTGTGCTCGAGCTGGTTGAGGAGGTTGACCCTCCGGTTGAAACCTTCGTCATTTCCTATTCCCATCTGCGCGAAATGCATGAAGTGCTAAAGAAGGCGGAGAGAGATGATCTTCTGGATATCCTCTCTCTACGAGGTTACTCAAATATCCGCAACATGTGCCTTTTTATGCCGTATGTCCTCGGCGCCGAGGTGGCCGTCCTTATTGACGATGACGAGTTCATCGACAACCCCAAGTTTATATATAAGGCACGTGAGTTTATCGGCAGCCGCTTCATGGGGCAAACAATCGACGGCGTCGCTGGATATTACTTGAACGCAAAAGGGTCCTATTACGACGACGTACCGGAAGAAATCCATTGGATGACGTATTGGGATCGCTTTGGCAGCAAGCGTGAGGCTTTCGATAAAATCATCCCGGGTGAACCACGACTAAAGCGTACCCCTTTTGCTTTCGGTGGTTGTATGGTTGTACATCGTTCACTCTTCAGGACTGTCCCCTTCGATCCTCGCATCACGCGTGGGGAGGACACAGATTACGTTTTGAATGCACGTATGTTTGGATTTAATTTCTTCCTCGATAACGAACTCAATATACAGCACCGACCACCCCCGAAGACAGCTCCGACGTGGCAAAGCTTCCGGGAAGATATATTCCGGCTCCTGTACTCCAAGGCGAAGATCGACGGTCAGACCGAAGAAGTGAATATGACACTCGTCGAGGCGGAGGATTTAGATCCCTATCCTGGTGAATTCCTGCGAGATACGCTCGATGATAAGATCCTTAAAACCAATCTGATCCTCGCGCTTGACTATCTTTCAGATGACCGCGTAGCTGACGCTAAAGAAACCATTCGCAACATCTGGCTGGCGAAGACCAAAGCAGTCCCCATCGATAATCCGTTTGAGGTCTACTTAAACTTCCAACGACGCTGGCTCACGCTTCGAAAGCTTACGAGCCGTGATCTTGGCGTTGCGTTCTCCTCCATCATTAAGAGTGGGAACATCCGTCTTGAGGAGGTGGCGCGAACGACAGAAGTCATGCGTGCCGAATTCGAGCAATTGGATGATAAAGCGCTTCATCTTCTGATTAAAGATATTCCGTTGTTCAAAGGTCTCGACCCGGATCAGATCAAGGCGCTGCTTTCCATATGCAAACGCGAATTCTTTGCCAAAGATGAGGTTGTCATCACAGAGGGCTCGAAGGAGCACTCGCTCTTCGTTGTCACAAAGGGGAAGGTTCGTATCACACTGGGCAAC
This sequence comes from Anaerolineales bacterium, assembly GCA_034430395.1. Classification (GTDB taxonomy): domain Bacteria; phylum Chloroflexota; class Anaerolineae; order Anaerolineales; family E44-bin32; genus E44-bin32. Next base: position 22,009 of record DAOUEQ010000056.1, read on the forward strand.
GATTCCGAGGAGTCCATGGAGTTGATCGACTTGGGAGTGGGGGAGACGCTAGGAGAAGTCTCCCTGCTCATCGATGCACCCCATTCGGCGACTGTCACGGCGTTGGAACCGACGGAGGTTATCACCTTCACGCGCAAGTCCCTTGCCGCCCTCATGGCGGGTTATCCCGAGTTGGCCGCGAATGTCTGGCACCGCCTTGCTCAGTCACTCAGCGGCCGCCTGCGCCATTCGAATGAGCGCTACCTCTCGCATATCCGTGAAGCGTACGACGTCGCCGATGATCTGCTTGGCACGCAGCCGCTTGAGGATCTCTAACCAGACGCATAGTCATCGATGTCAAGAAAGGCTCTGGTCAAACGATATTAAAACTGATATGATTTCAGTTAGAAAGTTGCATGTAAGTTCTGTCTGGAAGTCGAAAGATCAAGGCCTGAGCTTCATCGACTCAGGCCGATTTTATTCAGACCAACGACCGCCGGGAACGAGACAAGCAACTCAACATAGTTTACCGTAAGGAGGAAATGTAACATGTCGGAACGAGTTCTTGGTACGGTCAAATGGTTCAATGGCAGCAAGGGTTACGGATTTATCGAGCGCGAAGAGGGAGAGGACGTCTTTGTCCATTTCTCGGCGATCCAGGGCGAGGGCTTTCGGAATTTAGAAGAAGGCCAGCGCGTGGAATTCGATGTTGAGACAGGCGAGAAGGGTTTACAAGCCGCCAACGTTGTGGTCGTCTAGGTTAAATTAAAACTAAGATAAAAGCCCTCGCATTGCGGGGGCTTTTACTTTAATGGAAAGAAACTGAGGCACTATTAGACTCGCCATCATCATACAACCGCATCTACGGAATGAAAGAGGTGGTTCCCCGTGATCCCCTGGCGGTGTTTTTTTGGCGCATCAGAACCCAGTATGCCCCCGCCATGGTGATTAGGCCGATCCCGTCGAAAAGCATGAATCTGAGCCCGGTGGCACGCAAGGGCGAATGCCCGGAGGGCAGTGTCAACCAAAGCCAGGTCTCACCAACAAAGCCTATCGCTTGTTGTATCAGTACGACGACGAACAAGGCTCGATAGCGGGTCGGGTGAAACAGCACCAGAGGGTAGGTGGCATTCCACATGAGGAAGAGGATTCCCAAGCCCTGGACGTAGACCCTCCCCGGAACACCAGCAACTTCAAACCCCGGGGCATATTTATCGGGTTGTAGGATAAATGCAAGGGCGCAGGATATATTCATCAGGAATACCGCGCCGACAATGATTCGCGTAAGCCATAGAAGATTGCCTGTCTTTGCCTTTTCTCCAGTCTTCATTTTTCCATCCGGCTCTCAATTCCTAATAAGGTGACTTCTCACTGCGCTCCAGTATATCCTTTTCCACGCAAATGGAAATCGGTCGCGTTGCCGATAAAAGATGGTGTGATGCTTCGGACGATCCGATCCTAAACGGTAAAAGAATCTGAGTGGAGTACTCAAACAGCAAAAAAGAAGGAAATCATGGGGGGAACAAGCATGGATTAGATTGCATCGGGGTTTTCCAGAATCATAAAATCAAATATCCTTGAAGGGCATAGGATATAACTATTCGAGATATCTGACATGATCAAAAAACAAATCTCCCTAAAAGTCGTTGTAGGTGTCACCAAGCAATAGCAGATGCTTCTATAAGGGGAGATATCTTAGCTGATGTGAACTTCTGACTTGGTAGGAGTACAGCGGCAAACGACTGGAACGTATCAAGAGAGTGAAGATGATGGAATTGAAGCGTTTTAATTACACACCGATCCTTGGATGGTCTATGACCCGCTACGACGTGTTCTCGATTTGTAAGCGCAGGTACTACTACCAGTACTATGCCAAATACGATCCCGAGTTTCCGAGGGTCAGAATCGAGGCGCTGAAAGAGCTGACAACCATCCCGCTCGAAATCGGCGCAATCGCTCACGACATCATCCGCGTTCTACTCCGGCGTCTCGCACGCACACAGGATGTGGTGGATACGGATCGTCTTTTTGCGTATGCGCAGGATATCGCGCAAGGTCGCTGCAAAGCGAAGAGGTTTGCAGAGGTTTATTATGCTGAAAGGGAGGAGATCAACCTCGATGATATCTTCCCAAAGGTGAATAGATCGCTCGAGAACCTGCTTGGAAGTGAGCGTTTCCAATGGTTCCTCGATCCAGAGCTTCAGCGCTACGATCGTTGGCTTATCGAACCGCCCGGTTTTGGAGAGACACGTATTGACGGTATGAAGGCATACTGCAAGGTGGATTTTCTGCTTCCCGTGCAGCAGGAACTCTTTGTCATCGATTGGAAGACGGGCAAGCAGGACGAAGATAAGCACGGAGCGCAGTTAATCGGCTATGCAGCGTGGGCATCCTTCCATTTCGAAACGGACCCGCAGGCGATCCACCCTATCATCGCCTACCTCTCTCCCGATTATTTAGAGCTGGAACTGAGCCTTGAGCAGAAAGATGTCGGGGAATTTGCACAGAGGGTGAGGGTTGAAACACAAGAGATGTTCGCCTATTGCCAGGACGTGGAAAAGAATTTTCCCAAAGAAAAATCGGTTTTTCCCAAAACCAGCAATCGACGTATCTGTGAGTACTGCAACTTCAGGGAACTATGTAAAATCGAACCAGTTCCCACCTAAATTTGTATCCAGGCACAAGCTTCGGCGGATCAACCGCAACTCGTATGTAAGCGATTCATTGGATAAACGACGTGTCTACCGAAATAGGCGGCACAAAGTAGATTATCGCATTGAAAATAAGCTGAGAATACGTTACTAGATTCGCAGAGCTTTGGGTTATTTACTCTTGGCCACAAGTATCTAGTGTGAGAAACTTGGTAATCGCCTATCTAGATTGGGTGATCGATCTTTTCCAAGAATGGTTTCGGTAATAAAGGAGGAGTTATTCCAATATGGAAAATCCAGTTATTGATGTGAGGGATTTCCGCAAAACCTATGGCGATTTCATCGCAGTCGATGACATCAGTTTTGAGGTAAATCAAGGCGAGATCTTCGGTCTTCTTGGCCCCAATGGCGCTGGAAAAACGAGCACTTTGGAAAGCCTGGAGGGTTTACGCTCACCGAGTAGTGGTTCATTACGCGTGGCTGGAATTGATCCAACCCGCGAGCAGCGAAAACTTCGAAATGTAATTGGTGTGCAACTGCAAACCTCGTGTCTACCGGATAGCATCACGGCCGAGGAGGCGATGATGTTTTTCTGCGCCTATCATGGAGTAGCTGCCCGTTATGACCTTTTAGATCGCCTGGGCCTGGCGGAGAAGAGGGAAGCACAATATCACCAACTCTCTACCGGCCAGCAACGGCGGCTTTCACTTGCCCTGGCGCTTGCGCATGACCCGTCTGTGCTTTTCCTTGATGAGCCAACTGCTGGGCTGGATGTTGCGACGCGCGTCGAGCTACACGATATCATGCGTGAGCAGCAAGAAGGTGGCACGACCATCATCCTCGCCACACATGATATGGCTGAGGCGGAGGAAATGGCTGATCGGATCGCAATACTGCTGAGGGGCCAGATCGCAACCACCGGAACTCCCATCGAGATCACCGCGGAAGGGGCGGGATTAACCAAGGTTTCGGTTCGCACACAAAAATCAAGCCTGTCCGAACCCGGGATTTCTTTCCCGGCCGTAAGCCAGCAAACAGCTAAGGATGAATACAGCATCTATTTCAGCACGGACATCGGACCCACTCTCGCGGCCATAATTTCTCACATCGAAACCCAGGAGGATGCACTGATCGATTTGCGTGTTGAGCGGCCGTCGCTTGAAGATCGTTTTCTTGAAATCACATCCCCTGGAGGTGACCGGTGACCGCATTTATCAATCACTTCTCTTTTGAATTCCAGGCTGGAATACGAGACAAGCAGCTGCTCTTGGTGAATTACCTTTTACCGTTGGGCTTTTACGCTATGCTGGCGTTAATAATGCCCGGGATCAACCCAGGATTTCTCGAGTCCCTCATCCCGACCATGGTCACTTTCGGCATTCTATCGGCCACGCTTCTCGGCATTCCCGATCCACTCGTCAAAGCTCGGGAGGACGGTATTTATCGCTCCTACAAGATTAACGGTGTTCCATCCATTTCGATCGTAACCATTCCAGCATTAACCACTATGCTGCATCTGGTTATTGTGACGGTGATCATCACCGTCACCGCACCACTGCTCTTTGATGCTCCGGTGCCAGAAAATTGGCTCAATTATCTGATTGCATTCGCTGTGATGGCTTTTGCCTCTGCTGGCTTGAGTGTGTTGATTGGCGTGCTCTCATCCAGTACACGCATGACGGTGATGTGGTCGCAGCTCATCTATCTCCCCTCCATGTTGGTGGGAGGGCTGATGATTCCTTCAAGTTTATTACCTGACATGGTTTTGAAAATATCCCAGCTCCTGCCTGCAACCCAAGCCATGAACGCCTTCAATGCCTTAGCTATGGGTAAAGTTGCGGATTTTAATCCTTGGGGATCGGTTGTCGCTTTAATTTTCAGTGGAATACTCTCCTTCGGGTTGGCAATCTATATGTTCTCCTGGGACAGCCGCAACGAGGGTCGACGTGGACACCCGATTATGGCTCTGCTCGTCTTGCTACCTTTTGTTATTGGGATATTTCTCTTCTGAAAGCTGGGAGGGATCCTGGGAAGGCGATTGAAATTGGGTGATGTTATTTCCCCAGATAGGGGGGGCTGATCTCTCTTATTCGGAAATCTTGAAGTACTTGCAGGGGAGATTGATCAGATCGCTGGTCATTTTTATATGTGATATCAGCCAGTCGCTAGCGGCGCTCAAGCTTGAGTTTACAGCCTCAATACCGGGAAGCACGGGTTAGGACGACAACCATAGGGGATCGCACTGTTGGCGTTGTTGAATACATCTTCAACCGTCCGGTACTGGGAAAGATTGAAACCACACACCATATCGAATATATCTATGTAGGTCAGATCAGCCGCTATCATCTGGATTTCTCGGTTAGGGAGCTGCAGTTCGAGACCTATCGTGATCTGTTTGAGGAAATGGCGGGTTTATTCGCCTATTTATCAACATCCAATTGATAAATATTGACTTAGGCACGGTTCCAACCGCAATCTCTAACCTATACGGCTCGAGAAGAGATTTTATCGGCGAAAACCAACGTAGCAAACGTCCAACAGGTTGAGTATAGATCCTGTCAATTTTCGTGGATGCCGACTCTATCGTGCCATATCTGATGGTTAACTTTCCGGAGGAAGCGAACAAGCCACTGGTTTTAACTGGCTCGCTGATCCTGCGGGATTGTTTTCTTGGCGTCGATGAACTGCCTATGTGTGAGTCGAAGACTGTTGGCTATCGCCCGAATCTCTTCAATTTCCTCGTTTGATACGAATCCATCCGCGTTGGCGATGGAGAACAAGATATTTAGGAATTTAGCCTGCTCCTCGCGGTCTGTAGATGAGAAAAACTGCCGCGCCAGGCGGTAGTAATCCATGTCGGGGCCAATTTCGGATACCGCGACTTCCGTAACAAATGCAGCCTCTTCTGTGCTTATGCCCCATTCAGCCATAAGTGAATTCGCGATGGCTTTATATTCGTCGTCTGTGATCTCTAGATCGACATGGGCAACTCGGGCCATTAACCCGCCTGCCAGACTCAATTTTCTTAAGCGATCCTCGTCGATATCCAAACTCGTTTTATTAAGTTTAAGTCTCCGTTGGACCTCATAGAAGACTTTATTCTTAATGAAATCTTCGAAGTGCTCCTCGCGGTTTGGTGCAGCGGACAGCGCGGCTTCACGACGTTGAATAGAATTCTTCACTACTCGCCCGAGCTGGCCGATTACACCAGCATTTGCTGATTCGATTTGGGTTTTAATCTCATTGATGATGGTTTCCTCACCCTTGGTTACAACACCGTCCGCTCGCGCCAAGTCGTCGAGGCTTTGAAGAGCGAGTGACTTATCACTCGAAGACCTCAATTCATTCTGAAGCTGTTTGACCAATCGTTCTCTTTCAGCGGCTCCGACCGGGGCTTCAATGTACATCTCCAACATTGCCCACTCCCGGCCCGTCAAACCGGGGAGACGAAAGAGCAGGTCTTTCAAGCAGTTCACTTCATCATGTGCCACCTCGCCGTCAGCCCAAGCCGCGGCGATGATTACTTTGCCAAGCGTTAAATAAAAGTTCGCATCGGGCATGTTCCCTCCAGTTAGAATGACTCTGGTTACATCACTGCCATTCAATTATATCCAACTGAGAATAGACAGATAGCTCATCTCCTCTGCCCATGACATGATGTGAACACCGGCTAGGAAGCGGCGGCTCGTAGGTTTGACCTGAGCTCTACCGATCATCCCAACGTAAAAGCCGTGATTTTATCTAAAAATTGATGTTTAAATTGCCCTGTACATATCCTTGAAAATATGTTAGCATTTGAGTTCGAAGGTTGCATGTAAGTTCTGTCTGGAAGTCGTAAGATCAAGGCCTGAGCTGAATGCTCGGGCCGGTTTGTTTGAAAACCCGACCACCGAGAACGAGACATAGCACCTAATATGTTATTTGCCATAAGGAGGCAATATCTAATGTCGGAACGAGTTCTTGGAACGGTTAAGTGGTTCAATGGTAGCAAAGGCTACGGCTTTATTGAGCGCGAAGATGGTGACGATGTATTTGTTCACTATTCAGCAATCCTTGGTGATGGCTTTCGCAATCTAGATGAAGGCCAGCGCGTAGAGTTCACAGTTGAACAGGGCCCCAAGGGACCCCAGGCTGCGAGCGTAACGATCGTATAAGCTCTCTGAGCTGATCACTGAAAAGGGCTGTCCCAAAAGGGCAGCCCTTTTTTTATTGGACAGTGCACATAGAGTGGGTTCTGAAGTGCATTCCCTAATAACCTTGTCAGGGGTGAGATTCTCCGTTGCCCCGCTCCCTTCGGTCGGACTTCGCAGGACAGGCGCCCCTTCCGGGCACCTCGCAGCAAAGATGGGAATAGTGCTTTCCTATCAATTGTCATTTCGCGCGAGCCGTGAAACGGCGACTGAGTAATCCCAATGATGCATCTCCTGATAACTCCATCTATGGAAATGAAGGAAGCCCCCTCCGCTCCGCAAGAAGACAGTTATCACATTCCGCGGGACACACAAGTACTTTCGTAGGATTACGCGGTTCAGAATGCAGAGGTACGCTAGGTAGTGTCGACGGCTTCCCTGTTGGATGGATCTGTAGACACATCCAACTTCTCCTTCATGTTGAGTGTTTTGCGAAGCGGGATATCCAGGATATGATCTAATATCGGAGTGTTGCCGCAAATTTATACTATTACAGTGATAGCGCCGCATCTTGGAATGAGGCTATTTGCGTGGAAATTCATCCACACCAGGAATTGAAATCATGCGTCGCTGGTTGATTCTCCTTATCCCTTTAGGGTTACTCCTGTTAGCCGTGGGTTTTGGTTGTGGTTTCCTATGGGAGCGAAGGTCCAAGCTGGCACTGACGGCGAGAATTTCACCAACGTTCACCCCTTCACAAACATCTACCATAACCCCATCCCCTACCACAACACCCACGGCGACGGACACACCCTCGCCGACATATACTGCTACACCCACTTATACGTCTACAATCACACTTACACCTACAGTCACATACACCCCAAGTATCACGCCAACACCCACCGCCACGCCGGAACTTCGCGGTAGAGTCAGCACTCAGGCAAACTGCCGCTATGGTCCCGGCTCCGCCTACCTATATGAATGGGGGCTCTTCCCGGGCAACCGTGTCACAGTCCTGGGCCGAAACCAGGATGGCACCTGGGTCTACGTGGATCCCTGGACCTATATGGACTATTGCTGGGTGAAGACTGAGTTCTTGGAACTCACGTACGATGTGTCAAGTGTGGTCCAGATCCGCACGTTGCTTCCTTACACAGAGTTCTACTGGGCACCTCGAAATGTCCGAGCCAGTCGTCTCGGCGACGAGGTCATGGTCAATTGGGATTTGATCCCGATGAGTTTAGATGATAACCGTGGTTACCTGATCGAGGGCTGGCTATGCAAGGATGGCCAGTTGCGCTTCACCCCGCTTCAGTTCTGGGCCCCCCCCGCCATCCTAACGGACGAACCGGGGTGTATGGAGCCATCCAGCGCGAGGATCTATACTGCGGAGAAGCACGGCTACTCCGAGTGGGTTGCAATTGCCTGGCCTCCGCATCCAACTCCCACTCCCTAAAAACGAACTCTCTCCGCTTCGCATCCTGCTGCATCGCTTCAGTGTTGGAAAAACATAGGTACAGCCGCGGCACTGACTCTCCAGAACGCATCGCGGTAGTTGTCCAATACGGACCTCTCCCGGGTCGGCATTTAATCCTTCTCTTCGTTGTCGCTTGGATAGGCTCTCAAATCCTGGCCTCAATAAATTCCGATGTCTTTCTTGGGTCAGTGGTAAAATCCCCTTCTGTGCCTAGGAGAACCCGTGTCCAAAATCAACCAAATTCGTGATAGGGCAGATGATGCCGACCTTGTAGTTGATCGGTTAGCGTCAGAGCCTTTCCAAGCCGCCGAGGTCGTCACGCTCTCGGGTGGCCACGCCGTCCACGACACCTACAGCGCGTTCTTGGCTCCCCTTCTACCGGTCTTGATTGAAAAATTCTCTTTATTAAAAACCGAAGCTGGCTTGCTCTCGGTCTTTTTTCAGAGCCCTTCCGTCCTGCAACCGGTTATCGGCCATCTGGCTGATAGCATCAGCATGCGTTACTTTGTGATCGTGGCGCCGGGAATAACAGGCACGATGATGAGCCTACTGGGGATCGCACCAAGTTATCTTGTTCTAGCAATTTTTCTGTTGATCGCTGGTCTCAGTTCAGCAGGTTTGCACGCTGTTGGGCCTGTCATGGCGGGCAGAGTCTCCGGATCGAGTTTAGGTCGGGGGATGGGTTTCTGGATGGTGGGTGGTGAGTTAGGGCGGACAGCAGGTCCCATCCTGTTGGTTACCGCCATCGGGTATATATCTCTGGGCGGGTTAGCATGGTTGATGGTCGGCGGTTGGGCGGTATCTGGAATTCTTTATCTCCGGCTCAGGGCAATCCCGGGGCATGATCCGGGAGCAGTAAAGGCTCTTCCCTGGCGAGCCGCGCTTCATTCCATGAGATCGATGATGCTGCCTCTCTCGGGAGTACTTGCCGCGCGCGCTTTCATGAGCGTATCAATCACGACCTATCTGCCTATGTTTCTCATCGACGAAGGAGCGAGCCTTTGGCTGTCTGGCGCGGCTTTGACTGCGTTGGAGGCAGCCGGCGTTGTGGGGGCGATTGTTGGCGGTTCTATCAGCGATAAGGTTGGACGCA
>DAOUEQ010000057.1:0-6458 GCA_034430395.1 Anaerolineales bacterium
GAATCTGGTGGAAAAGAAGCAACGCCATCGGGCTGGACGCCAGGCGAACCGACCCTAAAGCCAAGCCCAAGCATGGTCGGGAAAGTCTGGGAGGTCTGGAAACCCTGAAGAGCTGAGTAAGCTCGATTACGCCTTCCTCCAGATATCTTTGGGGGGATCACGAACCCAGGGGATTCTGAATGGGGGCTGTCCTAAAAGCCATATCTGGACAGCCCTTTTCGTACCTATTTATTCTCAATATATGAATGCGCACACCATCGATGTGCACCAAGGACACTCCGGCAATGAATCTCCCCTTTCCATCCTGCATCATTGTGAGGGATGTGAAGCAATCTCATTCTTTCTCATAGGGAAATTGCTCCGCCTATCTTCCGGTCCACTGTGAGGGGTCTGATAGCACTCCTCTTCTTCCTCGAAAAGCCTTTCAATCAGACCTTTCTATCCCCTCACCATCAAATGCAACGGGGGAAGATCAATCAAGATCTTCTATCGTTACCGATAGATAAGCCCCATACAGTTTGTGACACAATTCACTAACCCGCTGATGCCTCTACCCCTATATTTATGCAGGACCGGCGAGCTTTCCCATCACGGTCGGTCTAGAATTCGCGGGACCAGGCTACGAGACTACGCAGTGGGAATTGGATCCATCGTGCTTTTTCGTAACCCGATCTCATAAGTAGATGAGGAGAAAATCATGTCTGAGATGAATCTGGAAGACCTACAAGCCGCAAAAGTCGTTGACGCCCGCGGCAGCGCCTGCCCCGGCCCTCTACTGGAGGCGAAGAAAGGAATTGGCTCAATCCAAATCGGCGAGACCCTCGAGATTTGGTCCGGTGACGAGAGGACGAAAGAGGACATCCCTCGCTGGGCAACCAAGGTAGGGCAAGAGTATCTGGGTGCCCTAGTTGCTGAAGGTGGGTACGATCGCATTTTCCTCAAACGCTTGAAATAAGGGCAGGACGATGGCAACGGCTACACAAACACGGGAATCAAAGATTCTCATCCTAGCTACGCTCTCCGGCGGTTATGCCGGTGCCGATTCCGTCGGGCAGCTTCACACCGACTACGAGACGAACACATATGTGCTTCCCGTTGTCTGTCCGGCTATGTTCTCGGAGGATTTCTATCTACGGACCTTCGAGCGCGGCATCGACGCAATTCTGGTGATGTTCAGCGGCACCGACTGCCCCTTTAAGGGCGGCTCAGAGCGCACAGCTGAGATTATCAATAAAACCTACACGATGATGAAGGAGCGCGGCATCGACGTCCGAAGATTACGCCTGGTCGCGATCTGTACCGTATGCACCAAACCATTCCTCAAGGAAGTTAAGGGAATGAACGAATTATTGGAAGGCATCGGTCCGGTTCTTGATGAGCTCCAGAACGCTCCGGCTTCTTCATCACCGCATTAGTCCAGGGATTGAGTTATGGAACGCAAAATTCTTAATGTTGACGCGCTCGTCATCGGTGGAGGAATCGCCGGCATGCAGTCGGCGTTGGACCTTGCCGACCAAGGCTATCAAGTAGCGTTGGTTGAACAAGATCCCAGCATCGGGGGCAAGATGATCGCTCTCAGCAAGGTCTTCCCCACCCTTGATTGCTGCAGCTGCATCACGACACCGAAGATGTCAGCGGTAGCTCACCACAAAAACATCCACATGCTCACGTATTGCGAGCTTCAGTCCGTCAGCCAAAATGGCAGCAACCATACCGCCCTTATCCAGCAAAAGCCACGTTATGTTAACGCTGAGACTTGCACCGGCTGCCGGCAATGCGAGTATGCTTGTCCTGTCATCCTTCCGGCATCGTTCGATCTTGGCTATGGCTCCCACGCTGCTATCCGCGTGCCATTCTCGACAGCGATACCCCAAGTATCCGTTTTAGACATCGATAATTGCATTTTATGCGGAAAGTGTCAGACAGTCTGTCCGGTTGAAGGCTGTATTGATTTCACCCAACAACCAGAAGAAATCGAGATCGAGGCTAGCGTGATCATCCTTGCGACAGGTTTCGAATCAACACCCAGGGACGCCAAGAAGGAATATGGTGCTGGGAAGCTTGAGAACGTCGTTGAGGCTCTCTTCGTGGAGAGACTCCTGGCACCCACGGGACCATACGGTCACGTAATACGCCCCAGTGACGGCAAAGAACCCGATTCAATCGCCTACGTTCAGTGCGCAGGTTCGCGAGATAAGACTCTAGGGATTGAATATTGCTCACGGGTATGTTGCATGTACGCGATCAAACAAGCCCAGTTGCTATCTGGTGCACTCCCCTTGGTCGATATAACCATTTACTACATGGATATCCGTACCTTTGGAAAGGGCTACGAGCAGTTCTACCAAAATGCTGAGGCGATGGGAATCGAATTTGTAAAGGGCAAAGTCGCCAGTATTACGGAGGACGAGAACCAGAATCCTGTCGTACGAGTAGAGTACGTCGATTTGACGCCGCGTATTTTTGAACGCACCCATGACATGGTCGTTCTCTCTACGGGCATGCTGCCCAGGGAGAATTCAGAGGCCTTGGTCGGAGTGCCGATCGCGGAGGATGGATTTGTAAACATCCCCTCACCCAACCTCTCTCCTTGCACAACTGAACGACCAGGCATCTTCGTTGCAGGGACAGCATCAGGACCCATGGACATCGTAGACAGCATCGTGATGTCGAGTGCAGCTGCAGCCGAGGCTTCAGCCTACCTGCAGGCTCTTGATTCAGGTGCAACAGCGACAGCTAATGCAGAGATGGAGAGGGCTCATGCCTGAAAAAGACAAGGTTGAAAAAAACAAAGAAACACTACCCTCCAGTCAAAGTGATGAAGTCCGCATCGGTGCTTATACCTGCTACTGTGGCGGCAACATCAGCGATGTGGTGGAATGTGAAAGGGTCGCCAAAGCGTTAAGCGGACTGCCGAACGTAGTTGCCTCACGGACCAATATGTCAATGTGTTCAGATGCAGGCCAGGCGTTGATCGAAGATGACATTAAGAATAATCATGTAAATCGTGTCGTCATCGGTGCTTGTGCCCCCTCTCTTCACGAAAAAACTTTTCGGGCTACCGTCGAGCGAGCTGGCCTTAATCCATATCTTTACCACCACGTTGGGCTGCGCGAGCAGGATAGCTGGGTTCACGGTGACGATCCTGAGGGGGCAACTAAAAAAGCGCTCCGGCTTATGACCACTGGTCTAGCAAAGGCACGCCTACTTAAACCGCTGGAATCTATCCAATTGGTAGCTGAGAAACACGCCCTGGTGATCGGGGGCGGCGTGGCGGGTTTGCGAAGTGCACTGGATATCGCACGCAGCGGCATTGATGTTACGCTTATCGAGAAATCCCCTTTCCTTGGCGGACGAATGGCTCAACTGGAGACGGTATTTCCAACCGAAGAGCAAGCCCGTGAAACGCTCCACACCTTAATTGAACAAGTTACAGCCCATCCCAAAATCACGGTACACACTTTAGCACAACTCGTCGATGTCAGTGGATACGTGGGAGATTTCCGAATCAGGATTCAACAGGATTCGCGCGGTGTAACCGACGAGAACGCTGATGCCGCAATCGCCGCTTGTGATCAGGAAGTTGCGGATGAGTATAACTATGGCCTCACCAAGCGGAAGCTGATCTATCGCGCCTACCCCGGATGTTATCCATCAACTCCGGCAGTGGATTGGGCCAACTGCCCTGATGGAAAACTGGAGCTGAAAGTCAATGGCCAAAATATAACTCTGGAGAATGAACCTAAAACCTTCGAGCTTAAGGTTGGGGCATTTGTTATGGCCACTGGCTTCAATCCGTATACACCGCATGATGGGGAATATGGCTACGGAGAAATTCCCGAGGTGATCACCCTGGCTCAATTTATCCGCCTCATGGCCCTTGTTGAGGAAGGCCAGGAACTGGAATGGAACGGGCATCCCATCCGCGATGTCGCCCTCATTCATTGTGTGGGTAGCAGGCAAATCGATGGAGTAAATGAACCTCAGGATGACGGTCAGATTAATCCTTATTGCTCACGCGTTTGCTGTACTGCTTCCCTGCATATGCTGAACACATTGCATGAGCGCTTCCCCAAAATCAACTTATTTGACATCTACCAAGACATTCGCACATATGGCCGAGGTCATGAAGAATATTATTCTGAAGCCTTAGAGAATATGGTTCGTTTCATACGCGTCCGCGGCACTAGTCTCCCAGAAGTCACCTCTGCCCCTCAGGATGATACACACCCTGTATTGGTAAATGCCATGGATTACCTTACCCACGGTGAGGAACTTGAAATCCCCGTGGACCTGGTCATCCTGGCGGGTGGATTCATGCCCAGGCAGATCGATGACCTGATTAGGATGCTGAAAATATCGCCAGGAACGGACCGCTTCTTGCTTGAAGTACATCCGAAATTGCGTCCTGTTGAAACCGCAGTGTCCGGCGTCGTTCTTGCGGGTAGTGCGCAAGGGCCAATGAATATACAGGAAAGCTGCGCCTCAGCCGCCGCCGCCGCATCGAAGGTTGTCATCTTGCTCGGCCAGGGTATGGTTGAATTAGAGCCCTTCGTTGCTTGGGTGAATCCGGATCTTTGTACCGGCAGCGGAGAATGTGTAGAGGTATGCGCCTACAAGGATGCCATCACCCTCGAGACTTCGTCAGAAAACGGGAAACAAGTAACGAAAGCAATTGTCACACCTGCCAACTGCGTGGGTTGTGGCGCATGCGTCAGCGCCTGCCCGAATCAGGCCATCGATGTCCAGGGTTGGACACTGGGACAATTCGAGGCGATGATCGAAGCCATCGTGGCCGACCTACCAGAACTAGAGGTAGTAGCATGAGCGATAAGGAAAAAGCCAAAGAACGCATGGAAATTCTCAAGCGCCTGCGCGAAGAACGTAAAGAGTCGGTCGCGAGGACCCAGGCATACTTGAAAGAGCAGCAGGCGATCCGCAAGCAACTTCGCCAGGCGATGGAGGGCGGGCCGAAAACCATTCCTGAAATCGCCGCTGCAGCCCAATTGCCATCCAGCCAGGTCCTCTGGCATGTAACATCCATGAAGAAGTATGACCTGGTCCGGGAAGTGGGTATGGACGCTGAATATTTCCAGTACCAGCTTACTAAGGAAGTTGAAAAATGAGCTACCGAGTTGACACCAAGTTACTATCGGAACTGAAGGATTATGGTGACGTCAATATCGAGGCGTGCTTCAACTGCGGAAACTGCACGGCGATTTGTCCGCTATCAACTGACGAGACGCCGTTCCCTCGAAACAATATTCGACGTATGCAGTTAGGACTGAGAGACCAAATTCTTGAGAGTACGGATCCATGGCTCTGTTACTACTGCGGCGAATGTTCCACGACTTGCCCAAGAGGAGCAGAACCAGCTGAGGCTCAGATGGCGCTACGGCGCTGGCTGACGGGACAATATGACTGGACGGGTTTGGCGAAGAAGTTTTACACCTCCAAATTATGGGAGATCGGATCGCTCCTAGCCGTGGCCGCATTCGTTGTGCTGATGGTCTTCCTGCTTCATGGACCTCTCGTGACGGACCAGGTTGAGCTTAACACATTCGCCCCTGTTCATATCATACATACCGGCGATTGGATCATGGCAGGACTTCTTTCGTTTTTCCTACTTTCGAATGCCTTCCGCATGCACCAGTTCATCATTCACCCCGGTGAAAATGGCTGGCCTTCTCTATTGACATATATACGTGAGGGCTGGAAACTCGTTTACCATGCAGCAACTCAAGAACGCTTCTTAAAATGTGAGAATAGAAGACCCTGGATCAACCACATTCTCCTGGTGAGCGGCTATGCGTTGATGTTTGGCATCATCGTACTTTTCCTACCCTGGTTCCAAACGGACGAAATCTACCCCCTTTACCACCCACAGCGCTGGTTAGGATATTACGCCACAGCAGTCCTGCTCTACGGCGCAGGTGCAGCTCTTTGGGGGCGAATAAAGAAAGAGACTGAGCACCACCGCTTCTCTCACCTCAGCGATTGGATATTCCCAATACTGCTGCTCCTAACCACGGTGACGGGTATTCTCGTCCATGTCTTCCGCTATTTGGGGCTGCCGCTGACAACCTATTACACCTACGT
Source organism: Anaerolineales bacterium (assembly GCA_034430395.1). GTDB lineage: Bacteria > Chloroflexota > Anaerolineae > Anaerolineales > E44-bin32 > E44-bin32. The sequence goes on from DAOUEQ010000057.1 coordinate 6,100, forward strand.
TGTGCACCTCGCGATCCTCACACCAATGCTTGTTTTGGAAGTGCCCTTTGGTAAATGGGCGCACCTCGCCTATCGACCCTTAGCCATCTATTTGCAGGCGGTTAAGGAAAAGGCTGGACAGGAACAAACTGTTGGTGAGCCAGCAGCTGCAGGGGCGGATTGAGATCTGAACCTTTAACCAGATCAAGGAAAGATTATTGTGAGCGACGAAGTTCAACCGACGAAAACCCTTGATGTCTGTGGAGAGATCTGCCCATATCCTGCTGTGAACACGATAGCTACATTGAAGAAGATGGGGAAAGGAGAAGTGCTTGAGGTCTTACTAGATTATCCACTCTCCGTTGAGCGCCTTCCACGCA
>DAOUEQ010000058.1:0-6454 GCA_034430395.1 Anaerolineales bacterium
ATGAAGGAGACGAATCCATCGCTGGGCAATATTATCCTGATTGGATCGATCATTGCCGCCGCCATACTGGCCTTCCTAGCGTATTCTTTTTAAGAGCGCAAGCGAAGAAACATTTATCGGGGAGGGGTCGAGACGCCCCGGAGCAGAATGTGAAGCCTCTCACCACAAAAGCGGGGACTATTCTTTACGAGAAACATTATGAAACTCAATGATGGGGCGCATTTGACATTAAAGGTGGACGGAAACGTCATCGCCGACAGGGTTATATACTGCAGCTCGAGCTCATCAAGGCGAGAGGGCTTGCTAAGCCTGGATCGCCTCGAGCGTGAGGAAGGCATCTTAATGGAGATGCCCGAGTCTCGACGTGGAAAGAAGGGCCTCGTCACTTCGATCCATATGCTGGGCATGCGCTTTCCGATCTGCGCCGCATGGTTTGATGATCAAGGAAAGGTTGTGCATTCGACAGTAGCAAAACCGTGGGGACTGTACTACGGCTCACCCAAGCCAGCCTGGTATGTGCTTGAAGTACATCCGCAATTAATCAGTGACCTGGGCGTTGGGGTGAAAGTGAATTGGGAATTGGCAGCTTAGCATAAAGGGGATTGGCACACTTGATGAAAGAGGGGGCGCAAAGCAAACTCCGTCTACCGCTGGATGAAGTATGGGATTGGGCTTACTGCCCGGTACGAGTCTGGTGGAGGAGGACAGGGTTAGCGCCTGATGTGGCTGAACTAAAGGGCCACCGTACAGGCGAGAAGCTCATCCGCGAGTCGCTTCGATCAGCCATACGTCTGTATTACAAATCCTCTACTAACGAAAAAGCCATGTCCTTCGGCGAAAGCCTGGGGATGGTGTGGAAACACTGGCTGGATACATGGAAGCTAGGGGAGGACATAACCCGGGCACTGGTCGATTATCACCAGCTTCGCAGGGCGCTGCTGCGAAGATTTGAAGATGGATCGATAACAGACCGGGAAGGAAAAAGATACAAGCGCCCGCGCTGGACAAGATACTGGCGCGAGATGAGCGATACAAGCGGACTATCAACCCGCAGGAAGGTGATCGACGGGCATCAGCACAAGATCGGCATGGCCTGTCTTGAGCTATCGGACGAAAAGCAATACCAGGCGCCGATAGGTTTGGCTGATGCTTTTGCCGATTCGATGGATATCGGCAATCGGCTGAAGCTGCCAGATCCAAAGGGTGTTTTCGGTGTGGGTGTGTCGATGATTGTCGATCTGCCATCCACCCAGCTGCACCTTCAGGCGGATCTGGTGCGCACAATCGGGAAGGGCAGGAGACCGGGAAGGCCATCAAAGGGCGAAAGCGGGGAGGGGGACATTCACAAAGTAGAAGTGACGTTGATGCTGTTTGACGAGATGTTGCCTGCACCATACAGTCTGGCTCGGGATCTTCGGGTTCTTGCGCTGGGCCAGGCGCAGCTGGCAGAAGAGAAGGCCGAAACAAAGGTCACCGGCATCAACGTGCTGCACATGCACAGCGGTGAACAGCAGCAGTTCAGACCGCAGCTCGGCGATGGAGCCGAGCTCCTGGAAAGCCTGGCACGAGCGGTCATCACAGGTATTCGGGGTGGAGCCTACGTTCCCAGGATGGTTTGTGGCTGGCAAGCCTGTGGGGACTGTGAGTACCGAATGCTTTGCTACGCTGAACGAGGGGTGATGGAACTCTTCAATCCCCCGCTGATGGCACAAATTGATGCAGCACAAGCGCTCACCCGTAAAGTTAAGGGCTTTGTGGATGGTAAGAAATCAGTAAAGTCGAGCAGTGAGCTTTTGAAATCGTTCCTTGAGTTTATGACGACATCGCCGGGATTAACAGCGGAAGGGGCATTGTGGATGCTCGATAATCTGGAGGCGGAGCAAGCGTGAGACGCTGGCTGAGGGGGGGCGAACGACCAACACGCAGGAGGCCGCTCCTTTATCTTGTCGGAATCGGGATCCTGTTTGTAAGCGGGGCTATTGCAGCGTCAGGGGTTCAAGGCTTGATCGCGCTGGGACCGGATCAATGGATCCGGGTCGCACCGAATTTTGCGCTGGGCTTCTTCGGTCTGCTGGTGACCATTCTTCTCATCTATGCGGCCAGGCGTGAAGACCAGATCATGTATCTGTTTGATTGGCTTACGGAGCTCGACAATATACTCTCCGGTTTGACGCCACCGCTGAAAGTAGAGAGCCTCTATCCAGTCTGTGAGAAGTTATCGAGCATCTTCCCTCAGAACAGCGGTTGGATCGTCCTGGTGAGGGCGCCAGGTTTGCTTATTCGCGGTGAAGTAAAAAGGCGAAGGTACTTACCCGTGGTGTCTGAAGAGGTTGCCGGCAGCTGGAACGTCAGCTGGACAGAGAACTACATGAAAGATTTGATGGAGGGGGAGGGCGGCCGCAGGCAGTTAATTACCAGTGTGCTGGATGATGATGGACAGGAGCAGCCGCTGACCTGCTGGATCTCGCAAAACCGTGCCGGGAACATCACCACTGGAATGGCTGTTGCCCAGGGAAAAGGAAAATGGAAGAGTGACGCGGTCACGCTGCAGGCTATGTCCACCGGAATGGATATGTTCGTGCAGCGGATCGGCAGCATTCTTATGGAGGTGATCGAGCGGCGAGAGGGTATGGGAATTGAAAACCTGGGCCTGGTGATGCGCATCCTGGCTCACGAGATCAATAATGACCTGCAGGGCTCCTTGAACGCAATGGGGGCGGTCAGTGAGCGAGGCGGAAAAATGACGGAGGATGATGTCCTGCACCTGCGATCCTTGCTGAGCCGTTCTGCGCATTGGAGCCATTTAATGCGCGAGGCACCATTCCTGGTCGATAAAGTGCTGCCGTTCGAGAGAAAAGTCGTTTCCTTGACGGACAACTTACGAGAAACACTGGAAGAGGTGAGGCAAGCCTGGCCGGATGTTATGTTCATCGTAGATCGGCCAGAAGGCGACGAAGAGATCCTCATTACGGGGGATCAGCATATTCGTTCAATAATACGAAACCTGCTGCACAATGCGGCTTCCTATACCCCCGAAGATGGATCGGTAAAGCTAACGATTACGGAAGACCAGGAAAACATTCGCCTCCTTGTGAAGGATGAGGGACCTGGTGTTGACCCATCCGACGTCGATATGATTTTCGCGCCCCTTGAGAGCATGAAAGAGGGGAGAAGGACAGGTGAGCGGGTTGACTATGGCATGGGCGTTGGACTGACGATTTCCAGGGCGATTGCGAGAGCATACGGGGGAGAGCTGTTGTGTCACAGCAATAAGGAGACTCAGGGCGGCGTCTTCGAGGTCATACTATTGAAAGAGGAGGAAGATAGCAGAGAAGTAGGGAAGGAGGCGGGGGAACGTGCCGAATCGTGATTATGACCGCGTGGTGATCGCTGAAGATGAGTTTGATCGCGCACAAGAGATGATGCGGATTCTTGGAACCATTGGCGGTTACCAGGTGTGGACAACTAAATGGAAAGCGGAAGTGGTGAGTATGCTTGCAGAAACAAATGCAGGCTGGCTGATCCTGGACCTGAATCTGGAAGATGGGAATTCTGCAGAAATTGTGCCGATCCTGAGGAAGACCTATGGGTCCGAAGTATTCATTCTCATCCTTTCAGGATACTTCGAAGATTATCCAGAATATGACCTTCTGGCAGGTGGTGCGGATTTGTATCTGCGGAAGCCTTATCGCCCAAAGGCGCTGCTGCAGCAGATGGAATCGATGCGAGCCCGTTTGGAAGGGCGTGAGATGCGCCAGGACGAGGGTATCAAGCTGAAATTCAGTGATGGAATCCTGGACGTCGATCGGGGTATTTATAAAAAAGGAAACCAGGAGATCGCTATTCCAGCAGGCCAATCCAAGCTGATTAAATTACTGGCATCGGCCAGGGACGATGACGGATGGGTGTATGTCGATCGACCTGATGTGATCATGTATATGTGGGGGGAGGATTTTGAAGTAGATCCCGTGACAACGACAGAGCGACTGAGAAAGGTGCGCGCCAGATTGCGGGCGACGTTGGGGCAGAAAATCATCGATATTAAGAGTGAGGGAACTGGACGGCTGCCAAGCTACAAGCTGTCGTCGGATATTGAGTTGGTAGAAGAAGAGGAAGAATAGGGGTGGGGTATGCCAGGAACACCAAGGGGGTTTCACTTACCGCCATTTGTGATGGCACCGGATGACTTAGAAGAGGTTGCACTCAAGGTCGAACGAAGCCTGCAGGAAGGCCGGGAAGAGTCATTCTGGCCGATTCCCACTGGTTTCAACACGCTGGACGATTTAACAGGAGGTGGATTATTCGGCGGCGATCTAACGATTGTGGGGGGCGTGCAGAATATCGGTAAGACAGCGCTGATCCTTCAATGGGCAAACAGCATAGCTGGCAATGGAGACCTGGCGATCGTTGTGTGCTACGAGCACAGTACAAAGACGCTCTGGGAACGATTGATCTGCCAGAGCTCATTCGCAGGGGGCGATGAAGAGCACATCACAATGGATCTCCTGCGCGATGCCTACATCGGCTCAATTCGAGAGAGAGATGGCCGGGGAGGGAACGGCGCGGAAGATAAACTGCACATGATGGACGAGGTCCTGTCCAGGCTTCAAAATGGTGTTCGAGCATGGGCCAGGTTGAGTGAGAAGATGCGCAACATCTGGTTGGCATCGGGGGATGGTTTGAACACGGACCTGGAGGCTTTGAGCAAATATATTGAATTGGCCATCAATCATTACAAGAAAAACAGGATCGTTTTGTTTGTAGACTATATTCAACGAGTGCCGGTGATCGATACCTCCAGGGCTGTACAGGCGGAAGAGCGGATCGAGCGGGTCCTGGCAGGTCTGAAGGGCTTGGCCATGCGCACAACCGCAGAAGACGCGGTGCTCTCGGTGGTTGCTGTGGGGGCAGCTGACGGCGAAGGGCTGAGGATGGGCCGTGTCCATCTTGAGAACCTGTGGGGAAATGCCATAATGCAGTATGAGCCGGATATTGCCGTGATTGGAAACCGGGATGGGTGGGATGACAGCGGCATTCCGATTGTGCGCTGGGGGGTTGAGAAGAATCGGCGGGGGAAAAGCAATCTGGAATTCCGTCATCGTTATCACGGCGCTGCGTATTGGTTTGAACCCAGAGGCGTTCCTGTAGTTTTGGATAAGAGCTGGCAACTGGAGAGAGATGAACTACGGGTGATGAAGACAAGGGAGCAGGCCTGAATTAATGGGGAGATGATGGAGGTTGTTGGGGCGTGATTTTCAATATCATTATCGCCGCACTGGGATCAGCCTTGCTTGTTTGGGCGGCGATTGTAGATAGTAGAACAAGAAAGATTCCTGTTGCGGCGGGATTTGGTATGCTCGGTTTAGGGCTTGCTGTCCTCGTCAAGGAAGGCTGGTACATCTGGGCGGCATACTACATTCTCGCAATATGGTGCACACGGGGTGGAGTATGGCAGGCGGTACTCGTTGTGGCTTCGATTGGTATATTGTGGGCTTTCGAGTGGGAAGCAGCGCCGCTGGTCCTGGGGATTACGTTCGTATCCTTACTCTTCTGGCGGAACTGGTTTGGGGGAGGGGATTCCCAATTGGCATTCGGCCTGGTTGGGATTGGACACGATTGGCTTGTTCTGGCTTTCCTCTTTGGACTGACGATTGTTTTTGGCGTGGGGTTGACCATAATTCACCGTGGAGGGATTCGGCAAGGGGTACAGCGGCTGGCGTCTGTCGCCAGGAGATTGGGAGAAAGTCCGGATAGTGAGGCTATCCGAACACCGTGGGGAATTGTGGCGGCAGTTGCAGGGGTGAGCTACTTATGGCTGTGGGCATTGGTTTTGTGAGGAACAAAATGAAGAAAGCATTGGTGATATCTATACTGCTGGTAATGGCAGGAATTCTGGCTGCATGCGGGCAGTCCGATGAGCCGACACTCGCCCCAGGTACGACACCTGATCAGCAGCAAACTGATGAGCCCGTCGTATCTGGAAACGGACGTGTGATCACCGGTGAAGAGGCACTGGAACTCTATGGAATCGATGTGGACAACCCGCCAACACCGGGGGCGGCGGGTGCAACCCCGCAGATATGGTTCCCGGCAAAAGCATGGATTGAGCCATCTATACTGCCGTACGATCCCAATGAGACGATCAATTTCCTACCGATGTATTCCAGGCCTGAGTTAGAGGATGAGGGTATCTGGCTGGGAGATCTGGAAGCGGGTCTCGAGGTCATTCTTCACGGGATTTCACAGGATAGTACAGTCTGTCTTGTGGAGGGTCCGGTTATGCAAGGTTGGGATGCAAAAGGGTGGGTGGCTTGCAATCGGTTAAGTTTCACTGAACCCGATTGACTGCTCGCACGGCCTTGGTCATGGAAGTGGTAAGAAAGGCCACTATCCAGCTCTTTCGGTTCCTCGGAATTCACGCTTGGTAAATGATTTCGACGCTTTTTATAAAGCG
>DAOUEQ010000059.1:0-2668 GCA_034430395.1 Anaerolineales bacterium
GGGAGATGGATTTTCGACACAAAGACCCTCGCCTGGTGTAACGCGATATTGCAATCATCCGTTCCCTGTGATTTTCTTGTCATAGATGAAATCGGACCTCTTGAGTTCAACCAGGGGGAAGGCTTTCTTGAGGCTCTGACCGCCCTTGATTCCGGGGAATATATTTTCGCTATGGTCGTTGTGCGCCCAGAATTTCTTACGACCGCCTTGCAGCGTTGGCCGGCCGCGAAAGTCATCAAGATCACAAGTCTCAATCATGCCACGCAACAAGCCACTCACTTTTCTGCAGAAATGACCCGCGGTATTCAGCCACCCAAGCGATAAATCAGATCAGCCACATTTGCCTACGTGAGGGAAAGATGAAATACACCCGCAAGTCTATTCCTCATCGAGCACAATGTACATTCATAGACTCCTACCCTGACCCGGAACATCAATTTTTCAGACCAACTCAGTCTCCTTCATAGCAGTTCAATCCCACAAACGGCTATGCGCAGCCCATTTGATCCAGCAATGGAAATACGGACCTTCGCTCAGTAACCAGCCCCCAACGCCTGAATGGTATAATCCCAGCGTGGATCGGAAACAGTGGCGCACCGCGCTTGCTAGGACTCGGCGATCGACTTTTAGTCGCATTGCAACTCTCCTCGGAGCGACGGAACTGACGGAAGATTTCTGGGAGATCCTCGAGACAGCGCTGATCCAGGCAGATATGGGTGGAAACCTTGCCCAGAGTCTGGTGATGGAACTTCAGGAAACTGCCAGCCTGGAGGGCTTCTTACGGGGTGAAGAGATCTACACACTCCTCAGGAGTCAACTAATAGAGCGCTTGAGCGCCCCAACGGAGCCTGCCCTCAATCGAAAACCGCATGTCTTGATACTCGTCGGGGTAAATGGCACCGGGAAGACAACGACCGCCGCCAAACTCGCATTCGCACAAACAAAGGCAGGGCTTCGAGTCTTGCTGGCAGCGGCGGATACCTATCGAGCCGCTGCGCAAGAGCAATTATCGATTTGGGGTGAACGCCTTGGCGTGGATGTGATCTCCGCCGAGCCTGGCAGCGATCCCGGCGCCCTCGTGCACAACGCCTGCCAAGCTGCGCATGCCAGAAACATGGATGTGCTAATCATCGATACCTCGGGCAGGATGCACACCGAGCACAACCTCATGGCGGAGCTGCAGAAGATCTATCGGGTTGTATGCAAAGTCATCGAGCATGGCTCACATGAAGTGCTCCTCGTCCTCGATGCGACTACCGGGCAGAATGGACTGGCGCAGGCGCAAGCTTTTGCAGAAGCTATCAAACTGGATGGGGTCATCTTGACGAAATTAGACGGATCCCCAAAAGGTGGTGTGGGTTTTGCCATCCTCGATTCGCTGGGCATTCCTGTGCGTTTTGTCGGCATAGGAGAAAATCTGGAGGATCTCGTAGTCTTCGATCCGCAGGCTTTCGTCGATGCGCTTCTACTCGACCCTGTATCACCCGCAGTCTAAGTGTGCGATCATTTAGAAAGATAAATATATTCCTATCATGGGAAGGTTAAATCATGGAAGATATCAAAGCACAACTCAAGGACGTTCAAGCACTTATCCAAGATCTCCTGGTGCGGCTTTGACTTCGCTAAAAGCGAAACCCAGCTAAAGAACATTCAAAAAGCCGCTGAGGCCCCAAATCTTTGGGATAACCCCGCTGAAGCAAAATCGACAATGCGCAGACTCGCTCGCTTACAACGAGATGTCGATGGCTGGCACGCACTCCAACAGCGAGTCATAGACGCTGTTGAATTGGCCGCCCTCGAAGACGACGATATACGCGGGGATCTTGAAAAAGAACTAGCAGAGCTTCAGGATGAAGTTAATCGACGTGAGACTCGGGCTCTCCTCTCCGGTCCATACGATAAAGAGAACTCAATTCTCGCCATTCATGCAGGCGCTGGGGGAACTGATTCTCAGGATTGGGCTGCCATGCTGCAGCGAATGTACCTCCGCTGGGCGGAGGCGCATGATTACGATGCCGAGATCCTTGACACAAGCGAAGGTGAAGAAGCGGGCATCAAGAGCACAACAATTTATATCGAGGGCAATTACGCCTACGGATACCTCAAAGCGGAGAAAGGAGTCCACCGGTTGGTGCGGTTGTCACCCTTTGATTCTGCGAGCCGCCGGCATACTTCATTCGCCCTGGTAGAAGTCCTTCCACAAGTCGAAGCAATGGGAGATCTGCAGATTAATCAGTCTGATTTACGCATCGACACTTATCGATCCGCAGGTGCAGGTGGTCAGAGTGTTCAGAAGAACGACACTGCTGTGCGGATCACTCACATCCCCACAGGCATCGTCGCTACTTGTCAGAACGAGCGGTCCCAGTCACAGAATAAGGAAAACGCGATGCGGGTGCTTCGAGCCCGCCTGCTAGACGTCCAGCAGCAGGAACAAGCGAAAGAACTGGCCCAGATAAAAGGGGATCATATCAAAGCTGAATGGGGGAGTCAGATCCGCTCCTATGTTTTACATCCGTACCAGATGGTAAAAGACCACCGGACAGAGTTAGAAATCGGAAACGCAAATGCGGTTCTTGATGGAAAAATTGATCCCTTCATCGAAACGTACCTTCGATCTAGGATCGGGGAAAAAAACTAATCGATCAATCCAAGTTATGCTGCAATC
>DAOUEQ010000060.1:0-33919 GCA_034430395.1 Anaerolineales bacterium
TATCAAATTCCGTGCGCTCTTCGAAATTCTCATTGCCGATGAATTGGCGGAGCGCGGTCTGGGTTTTATGGTCATATTCTCCTGTGATTTTCTTGATGTCATATCCCAGATTCTGCATTATTTGTTGCAGAGCTTCGCAAACTGCACCGTCGATATTAAGCTCCTCTTCAGATGGGCTTTTCCCGAAGTACAGGCTATGAAGCCCGAGGATCTCCATTAGCCGCGGGACTGGGTTTTCGTGATCGTCAACCCGATAATCGATCCAGCGGTCGTTGAAGCCCCCATATCCACCTTCAGGTTTTACTACATAGATCGCCGCGCTTTGTTTCCCGCGGCGGTCACCACCCGCCTGATCAGCGGCAAGCAACGCATCGAGCAAGCGTTCGGGAAGGTCTTTCTTTGAGTCCTCAAACGCGGAAGCCAACTGGTCGATTACTTCCGGACCGGCGAGTATATTTCCCTGAACGCAGTAATTCTCACCGGTTTTCCCGCCTGCCCATTCGAAGCACTCTGCACCTGTGAATGTCGCTGAATGACCCTGAACATCGACGATCCCTACTTGTCGAAGCTCTCGCTCATCGTCATTTGCCAGCAGATCATTCAAGGCCTCCTGGGCGGAGAGGCCCTGCGACATGAGTTCCAAGCCTTTCGGACCGAAGGTTGTGTTCGCATACGATTGGGTGGCGACGGCGCCTACTCCCGCTTGAGCCCAAGGCACGACAGCGCCGACAGCCGGGAACTTTGAGGCGACGGCGATTCCCCATGCATCTAGAACTGCATCGTATGCAACGATTGAGTAAGTAGAAAGTCTATTCATTTAATTACCTGGGAGAGTGAATTGGATTAAGCAGCGTCGGGCAGGCTCTTGTCGGTGATCGGGAGCTCATCTCCGTTTTCATCGTAGAGATGGGGTTTTCCCGTTCGGTGAATAGCCTGTTCGTCAACCATAACACGGCTGATGTCCGGGCAGGAAGGGATGTCGTACATCACGTCGAGAAGAGCGCCTTCGATGATTGCGCGTAGACCGCGCGCTCCTGTCTCTCGTTCGAGAGCGAGCTGGGCGGCTGCAGTGAGCGCTTCTTCGGTGAATTCGAGCTCCACCTTATCCATCTCGAGTAGGCGCTTGTACTGCCGGACAAGTGCATTGCGCGGCTCGGTCAGGATGGCGCGCAGCGCTTCTGCATCGAGGGGATCAACATTTGTCACAACCGGTAAGCGACCAACGATCTCTGGAATCATCCCGAAGCGCATTAGATCGTCTGGTATGACCAGGCGTAGAAGGGCGCTCTCCTCGAGTTTTTGTGCCAGTTTGTCTGTGATTGTACCGGAGAAACCCATTCTGCCTCGGTGCCCCACGCGCTCGGCGACAATGTCAGCCAGCCCAGTGAATGTGCCGCCGCAGATAAATAGAACATCGGAAGTATCGACTTGTATGAACTCCTGTTGAGGATGCTTCCGACCCCCCTGCGGCGGGACGTTCACGACTGCGCCCTCGATGATCTTAAGCAGTGCTTGCTGGACTCCCTCACCGGAGACATCACGGGTGATGCTCGGATTATCGCCGCTTTTCCGGGCGGTTTTGTCTATTTCATCGATATAAACGATGCCCCGCTCGGCGCGTTGAACGTTGAAATCGGAAGCCTGCAGTAGGCGCAGGAGTATATTCTCTACGTCTTCACCGACATAACCAGCCTCTGTAAGTGCTGTTGCGTCCGCGATACAGAAGGGTACATCCAAACTACGGGCCAAGGTCTGGGCAAGAAGCGTTTTCCCGCTTCCCGTGGGACCAGCAAGTAGAATATTCGCCTTATCCAATTCCACATCATGGTGACCGCGATTGGCGATGCGCTTGTAATGGTTGTAAACAGCCACAGAAAGCACGCGCTTTGCGTGCTCCTGGCCAACAACATATTCCTCAAGATTGTTGTAAATTTCTCGAGGGGATAGGGATGGCTTGCCGGAAGAAGAAAGACCACTAGGCGGCCGAGCACCTTCGCCCTCTAAGATATCTTGGCAGAGGTCGACACATTCGTTGCAGATGAAGACGCCTTCTGGACCAGCAATAAGGCGATGGATCATTTCCTCGTCCCGGTTGCAGAAGGAGCACCGCCGTGTCTCGGGTGCCTGTGGTTCCTGTTTCTTTGACATGGTCTAGGCTTTACTTATTCCTTTTTCTCCTCGCCATCGAAGGTATCGAGAACGTGGTCGATGATGCCGTATTCCTGCGCAGCATCTCCGGTCATGTAGAAATCGCGCTCTGTATCCCGCTCGATAATATCCAGAGGTTGATCGGTGTGGTTGACTAATATGTTATTCAATTCTGCACGCAAACGCAAGATCTCTTCTGCCTGGATAGCGATATCCGATGCCTGACCCTGGATGCTGCTCAGGGGTTGGTGTAAGTGAATCGTTGCGTGGGGAAGGGCGTAGCGTTTCCCTTTCGTTCCCGCAGCTAACAGAATCGTACCAAACGAAGCGGTCATGCCAACAGCGACTGTAGAAATCGGTGAGCGGACCTGTTGCATAGTGTCGTAGATTGCCAGACCAGAATAAATTTGACCACCAGGGCTATTGATATACATGTTAATCTGTCGATCGGGATCCTCTCGATCGAGGAACAATAGCTGTGCAACCATAAGGTTGGACACCTGGTCGTTTATCGGTGTGCCAAGAAAAATGATGCGTTCGCGCAAGAGCAGCGAGTAAATATCATAGGCGCGCTCGCCACGCCCGCTCGATTCGATCACCATTGGAACTATTGAACGCGGATCTTTTACATCCATGATGGGATTCTTACTCCTTTTCCATGTCATCTGCGCCCGAGATCTCAGGTGCAGAATCCATACCATTATTCTCTTCTTTGCCGTCAACTTCTATAGTAGATACATCCTGTTCTTCCGGTTCATCTTTGGCGATGGCGACCATACGACGCATTGCTTTATCGGTGAGAATATCCATTGCAATGCGGTGGCGGCCTGCGGGGGATGTGAATGCTTCAAGAAGTCGTTTATCAGCATTCGCCCCCAAAGGTTCGGTAAGGCGCTTGATCTCGGCCTCAATTTCCTCGTCCTCTACCTTTAGTTCTTCGACGTCGACAATCTTGCCTAACACAAGGCCGCGCTTAATACGTTCTATTGCTTCAGGTTCCAGCTCCTTGCGGAGATCTTCTTCTGTCTTTCCTTCGATTTTTAAATAATCCTCAAGCGCCAGGTTTTGATTACCCAAACGCATACGTAGATCTTGTAAGAGGTGCCCGGTCTCTTCCTGAAGGACGATGGGGGGAAATTCCACAGAAGCTCCTTCAACGAGTTCTTGCATGATTTTATCCCGGTGTTGGTTTTCCGCCTCGAGTTTCGCCTGTTCCTGCAGACTCTCGCGAAGCTTAACTCGCAGATCAAGCAAGCTTTCAAAATCACCCAGATTTTGTGCCAGTTCGTCCGACCACTCAGGGATAAAGCGTGATTTCACCTCTAGGCACTTGATGTGAAACTTAGCGGCGCGATTTTGTAGATCTTCGCTGGGATGGTCCTCTGCAAAGGTATATTCGTAGGATTTTTCATCTCCGGCGGTTAATCCTAAAAGATGCTCAATAACGTCGGGGGTGGGGACATCGGTTTCCGGGTCGACTAGGACGGAGATGTCCTTCATGTCGAGCAGTTTTGCGTCTTCATCGTCCTCTGGATCTAGGAGTTCACCGGATATATTTATGATTACTAAATCCGTTTCTTCGGCAGGGCGATCAACAGGTTCAATCAATGCTTGGCGCTGGCGAATTCCTTCCAGTGCATCTTCAAAAGCTTCATCCGTGACTTCTGGTTCTTCAAAGGGGATCCTAATATCTCGAAATGAGCCCAGATCGACCTCAGGCGCGAGGGGAACCGTATAGCGAAGTTTGAGGGGGTCTTCGCGGATGATTTCCTCTAGTGCACCGGGAGCATAAGGCTCTATTTCAGATTCTTCGAGCGCGTCCCGATAGATATCCTGACCAAGGCTTTCCAGTGCTTCTTCGAAGATAACATCTTCACCGAATTTTCCCAGGATTACCTCGTAGGGCGCTTTCCCAGGACGAAACCCGGGAATCTTAGTCCCTCGGCTGAGGCGTCGTGCGGCGCCGCGCATTGCTGTTTGAAGCTGATCCGATGCGACTTCAACTTGAAGTTCAACTTGGCGGTTTTCCAGGTCCTGTCTTTCGATTTTCAAGATACGTCCCTTCCTGGCAGTTGTGAATATTGTTGGGGTAAAATTGATGGCCTGATCTTCCACGTGAGACCAAGCCAAGCGAAAAGCCCACAGTGGGGAAGGTGGGATTTGAACCCACACGCCCGAGGGCACGTGATCCTAAGTCACGCCTGTCTGCCAATTCCAGCACTTCCCCCAATTGAAGGATTATAACTTTCGCCCGAAAGCGTGTAAAGGTTGTTTGGGGGAGGGTGAGGGAATTGGGTTTTTATTGGTGTCCGCATAGTGTTGCTTATAGCTGCTCAAGATATGCTGGGCCAACTGTAATGTCCGCCGAACGCGACATGGCTTTGTGCTATTTTCTATAGGTAGACGCCCTTCAATGCTAAAGCACCCTTAGGAGGCAAGGCGCCGCTATGCCTCTGTTTGGGAATGCGTTTGTATTTGCCCAATTTCACGAATGGTGTGGTAATTCAGTTGGTCTAGGGGAGCGTCGAGCGCATCTGTGCCAGATGTAAAAGATCATGGTCCGTCGCTATTCCCATCACCTCGAGCAAAGATGTTGGACCGAGAAGGGAATGCAGGGCAGGCTGGTTCCATTCAGCCTCGGTGAGAATCTCCAATTCCTGTAGAAGGGCTACTCGCGCTTCGAGGAAATCACTTAACGCCTCTGGCCCCGATTGGCCGATGTAATTTCTCTCATCCGCCCAGATATCGGTATCGAGTGCCGTTAAATGTGGCGATTCGGCAGCCGAGAAAGCCGCCAGCCGTGGCCTATTGACTTCCATCTCTGCGTCGCGCAGATGACAGACGATCTCCACCGGCGCCCACTCATTCGGCGCTGGTCGGCGTTTCCACTCATCGTTCGAGAGCTCACGGGCTAGCGTGGCAAGTGCGCCAGCATGCCCACGGAATCGGGCTGAGACCGCCTGTGCGGTGCGGATTTCCTCAGGATCGGGGGCGTTAACTTGCCCATCTATCCACCCAAGCAAATCGTTGAGACTTCCACCCGGGTACTCATCACATGGATCGTCTGAAAGATGATAGACGTGCATGGATAACGCTCGTGCTGGGGCGAGGTCAAGCCCGGGGTCGTTTCCCACCATCACGGCCTCATGCGGCTTGCGACCTAATTGACCGAGGATCTCGGCGTAATACGCTGGCTGGGGTTTTGTGAAATGGAAGATATCGTAGCTAGTGATCAATGTGAAAGGGATTTCTTCAGGTGCCAGATCTGCCCATCGAAGCCGCTCCTCGATCGCAACCCTCGGAAAGAGAGGGTTGGTCGCAACGACAACCTCAAGTCCCTGGTTGAGAAGGCTCTCCACAACGGGTCTTGCAGAAGGGCGCGCTCCAGTAACCGCTTGAAGCGAGGGGAAGATTTGTTTGTAGAAGGTATAAATCTGCGCCTCAGCTTCATCCATATTGAGGTTCAAAGCTGGATAGAAGTAATCCGCGAAAGCTTTTTCAAGTGTCAATCGGGGGTCAGTGTTTTCAATCATCTTCTGGCTGCCGACGACGAGTTCGCGAATGAAACTGTCTGGAGGGAGTGTGTCTGACATGAATTGACCCAGCCGCTGGAAATAGGCTGGGAGGAAACTCTCCATCTTGTTATCAAGGAGCGTATCGTCCAGATCAAGAAGGATGGTTTTGAGCATCATTCCTCCGGGGAGGTTCTGAAAACTGGAAGTTCGAGGTGGCACTGCCCACAGCCGATCTCTGGTTCGGGTACATCCTGGAGTGCTTTCGTGCAAAAGGCTGTGACTTCGATACGTCGTCGAAGACCGAGGAAGCCGCGTTCAACCTTCGCTTCCAATACCATGTTCGGGCAAGCGTTGGCTATCTTGATCGCGGGAACTTTACATTTTTCGCAAAGGTCGGGTGTGTATTCCCCTCCGCCTGGAGTACTCTCGAGCAGACGGCATTCCTGTAGAGCTCGACCTCGATTGAAGTCCTCGTAGTAGTAGGGGCATTCCCGACCGGCAGGGGTAATCATAGTGATGGGGAGATGGTTAGGTTGATCTAAACCCGGGTAACGTACTCGCCAGTGCGGGTATCGACACGAATTTTATTACCCGTCTCGACGAAAAGAGGAACCTGAACCTTTAGGCCGGTCTCCACTGTAACGGTTTTATTTGCGCCTGTGGCAGTGTCGCCTTTTAACGCCGTCTCCGCCTCTATGACTTCGAGATCCACAGCAGTTGGCAATTCAATATCGATCGGTTCTTGCTCATAGAAGGTGAGCTTCACCTCCAGGTTTTCAATGAGGTAATCCACTGCATCTCCTACCGCGTCGCGGTCGAGCGCAGGCTGCTCGAATGAAACCATGTCCATGAAGTGGTACAGGTTTCCGTCATGGTAGAGGAATTGGGCTGTGCGGTAGTCAAGCCGAACGTCCTGCACCCGATCGCTTGATGTGAATGATTTCTCTAGGACGGCGCCGGTGCGCAAATTACGAACTTTTGTGCGGATCGTGGCCTTACCCCGTCCGGGTTTATGATGGGTGTACTCGATTACTCTATAGAGGTTCTCATCCAATACAAAAGTTACTCCATTTCGTAGTTCGTTGACATCAATCACGTTTTTAATCCTTCGACTTATGTGTTGAGTTATGGTGTGGTGATTATAGTCGGACGCGGTGATGAGCGTCAATGCGTGATCACAGACCAAGCCAGCGAGAAGCTGCTTCCGGAAGTTCTGCCAGGCTACCTTCTTTATGTTCGCATCGTGGGAGCGAATCGACGAACATGTGTCCGTAGAATTTTGAGATGATTCTGCGATCGAAGACCGCTACGACTCCCCGATCTGAGCGGGTGCGGATCAAACGGCCAAAACCCTGCCGGAAACGCAGGATGGCTTCGGGAAGCATATACTCATCAAACGGGGATTCATACGACTCTGCTCGAGCGGCGATGATCGGGTCGTTGGGGACTGCGAATGGCAGGCGTACGATTCCAAGCACAGAGAGAGCCGGTCCGGGGATGTCGACTCCTTCCCAAAAAGAACGTGTACCGAGCAGGACGGCTTGCTCTGTCGACCGGAAGCTCTCCAGCAGGGCGTGCCGGGATGCTCCTCGGCTCTGTTCGAGAAGGTGAATACCCTCCCTCGTCAAAGGTTCGGCCAAGGCGCGGGCTGTAGTCTGGAGCTGGGCATTCGATGTGAAGAGGACCATCGTTTTTCCTCCGATCTCCTTCACCAGGCGGATCAATCCACTTTCGAGAGCGCGTTGATAGGCTTGTCGCTGGACGGGTTCTGGTATGTCGTTCACAAGATAGAGTAACGTCGATGATTCGTGATCAAAGGGTGAACCCAGTGCCAGTTCATCCGCGTCCTGCGCGTACAATCGCCGACGGATGTAGTCGAAGTCACCGGCTGTTGTGAGCGTAGCCGAGGTCATAATGACGGCTTCTTTTTCGTGCCAAAGATAGCGCTCCACGAGAGGTCCGACTTCGAGAGGTGCGGCATGCAGCGAAAGGTGCTCGCCAGGTGGGCGGACGTTAACCCAATATATATCAGCTGAGTCCGGCTCAAAGATCATCCGCTCGAGGTGTTTGTAGACCTCACCGAGGCTGCGTCGGGCGATGTGTGCAGCTACCGACAGGTTTTCCGCAGCTTCAACCCCAGTCTCTGCCAGGCTTTCAAGATCATCCGCCATTTCTGAAAGTTTCTCAACGATCTTAGCAAGTGGGCCACGTAAGTTTTCCCAGGAGATCTCCACCTTTTCCCAATCAGGGAGCGTTCTTGTTGCAGGTACGATGCGCATTTGCTGCCCGTAGAATCCCAGTTCTTGTCCTTCACGTTGATTATCAAGAACTTCAGAGATACGTTCGAAGAGAGTCTTGGACATCTCGATGCATTCGACGGTCCGGTCGGAGATTGCACTGATAACTCGATCGACCTGTGTAGAACCCTCGGGAGGCAGCGAGGCGCGGGCAACTTCTAATATCTGCCGCAGGAGTCCCCTTGAACGGCTTCCCAGGTCACGCAGCACGCGTTGCACTTCTATCTCCGTAACGCTGTAACTCAGACCGTTTGTCGTCGCTGCCTCAAGGTGATGTGCCTCATCGATGATCAGATGTTGATACTCGGGGATCACGCGGTTCCCGATGGCGATATCAGCCAACAATAGCGCGTGATTAACGATGATGATGTGTGCTTGCTCTGTTGCAAGTCGAGAGCGGTAATAGGGGCAGATCCCGCCTGTATATTGAGCGCAATTCTCGAGTGAGCAGTCATCGTTATCGGCAGACAATTTAGACCAAATTACTGATTCTTCCCGGGGCAGGTTAAGTTCGCTGCGGTCACCGCTGCCACCGTTGGTGAGCCAGAGCAGGAGCTTGGTGAGGACGCGCGTCTCTTCCGCTGATCGCGGTCCCAGGCTGCGCAAGGTGTTGAAGCGACGGGGACAGAGGTAATTACCGCGTCCTTTAAGAACCGCTGCATGGTACTCTGTGTCCAGAGCCTGGTTCAGGTCCGGAATGTCTTTGTGGATCAATTGATCCTGGAGGTTGAGC
The DNA here is from genome assembly GCA_034430395.1 of Anaerolineales bacterium. Lineage (GTDB taxonomy): Bacteria > Chloroflexota > Anaerolineae > Anaerolineales > E44-bin32 > E44-bin32. The sequence goes on from DAOUEQ010000060.1 coordinate 8,694, forward strand.
GTATTGGTTGAGATGACTACAGGCCGGCCATTTTGTGCTGCCCATGCGAAGGCAGGTGCCAGGTACGCCATCGATTTCCCCGTCCCCGGCCCAGCCTCGACCATTAAGTGTTTGCTCTCTGATAACGCTTCCGTCACCGCTCTTACCATGCTGATCTGCTGTGGACGGTCTTCATATCCTTGGAATGCGCGTGCCATTGGTCCACCCGGCTCGAAGATGGAGGCGATTTCCTCCACATCGAGCGCGACAGGCTCAGCCGATGGTGTTAGTCTTCCTTTCGGGAGGGAGGCTTTCGGGAACAGGGTCGGGAATTCACCCTTCGTAGGCTCTTCTTTTGCACGTCTCTCGCCGTAGGCCAGATCGAAAACCCAACCAGCCCCCCATTCAAGCTCCTCTCCGTAGCGAGTGATCTCCTCCAGGATGGGGAATGGGATTGCACGCGCACCCTCGTATAGTTGAAGAAAAACCTGGCGAGTTGTGTGGGCGTCATCAATCGCGCGATGGGCAGCTCGTACCGGAACGCCGAGCGACTGTGCCAATGCCTGGAGACCATACCGTCCTAGAGATGGAAGCATGACAGAAGCCAGGTCGAAAGTGTCGAGGTAAGGATTTAATTCGAATAAACCTCGGCGCTTCATGAACGCCAAATCGAATTGGATGTTATGCCCCAGGATGGGCAGGTCGCCGACGAAAGCATTCAGCCCTGAGAGAACCTTGGTGATCCGCGGAGCACTGGAGAGCATGGCGTCCGTAATGCCGGTGAGTTGAACGACGGCGGGGGGGATCGGGCGGCCGGGGTAGATGAGTTCTGACCATTCATCTTCGACACGGTCGCCGCGAAATCGAACGGCACCGATTTCAATAATGGCATCACGCGCGGGATCCAGGCCGGTGGTCTCGAGGTCGAAGGAGATTAGTGATTGCATAGGATTGAGTGTGGCATTATAGCATCCCCGGTGGCGCCCTATGCTATACTGCGAAGGTATTTAGTAAGGAGTGGGATGGGCTGGTTCATTCAGAAATCACGACCATGGAAACGGTAACGAATGATGGAAAATGGTGTTCCTCATTATAGAAGATCAGGGTTCAGGACCGGCATGCAATGAAAGATCCGGCGATGGATGATATGTCGCTGGCGCGGCGAGCGGGTTCAGATCCCGAGGCTTTCGGCGAGCTATACGAGCGGCACATCCGGAAGATTTACAACTACATATACTATCGGACTGGGAACCATCACGATGCCGAAGACTTGACAGAGATGGTCTTCCAGCGAGCGCTGCGACATGTTGCAACGTTCGAGGATAAAGGAGTTCCTTTTACGGCCTGGTTGTATCGGATCGCGCACAACCTGGTTGCGAACTGGCACCGCGATCGCAGTCGTCGCCCGGTCGTCCCGCTTGATCAGCATGCAGCTGTGAGCGAAGTAGCCGAGTACCCAGAATCAGAGGCGATGGCTCTTGAGGAGACCGAGTTGCTGATGAGAATTGTGCGTCAGCTCCCCCCCGACAGACAAGAGCTATTGATCCTAAAATTTGTTGAGCGCATGTCGAACGCGGAGATCGGAGAAGTAATGGGTAGAAGTGAGGGGGCGATTAAAAGCCTGTATCACCGGACATTGAATGCTATGCGAGCAGAAGCAAGAAGTTTGGAGGAAGAAAGCGCCAAAGCCAGATCCGAAAAGAAGAAATAGCAGGATGAGAGATTAGATGGATGCAAGCTTAAGTAAACATAGATTGGAAGAGCTGCTTTCGGACATCCTTGTTCCGGTCGAGCCCAGTGTGAAGTTTGTCCGGCGATTGCGCGCTCGATTGGTTACCTATCACGGCAGAGGTCCGCTCTCGAGCTGGATGGTCATCGTTGTGATTGCTACGGTGTTTTTGTTGGTGGTTACTTCGATCGGGTTGATCATTCGTATTTTCCTGGGCTGGGTCAGCTTGATCGGGCTTATTTCCAATCGACGGCGGATGAAATCTGAAACGAGAGTCGCGACGTAGATTCGCATTATCCCCTCTAGTATCAAAATTGAACCGGAGTTCACAGAGTGCTGTGAGGCACTTTGTGTTGAGTGGTCCTTGATCTTTATGGTGATCACACGAGGATTACAGAGGGATTTCTCGCTGCGCTCGAAAGGACATTTTTCGGGGGCAAAGTCGAAGGATCTCAATCCCCGGTCAAGGATCGAGGGAATTGTATCGCTCCGCTCGCAATGACAAATCTTTGGATGATGGAGAGTGCTTCGCTTGCAGCATGTTCAGTTTTTCTGCCCCCCAAACCCCCGGCAGGGGCTATGGGGGGAACAGTTTTCCCCCGGACCACCTACGATAAAGACAGGCCGTGAGAAATCCAAGAACCGTCCTTGTCGTTGCGAGGAGCCCGTCAGGGCAATGTGGCAATCTCCGCTCAAGAATCGAGGAGATTGCTTTGCTGCGCTTGAAATGGCATTAATTAAAAAACAGGCTTTTAGACCCGTTCAAAATGCGAGAGGATTTAGATTTTTGCATTTAGGCTAAATTATCTTACCCTTACTTTCAGAACAGTCCCCAATCGCTGCCAGTTCCATCCTCCATCATCGAGGGTTCCCACATTTCCATACCGATTTCAACCATCGCCTCGATTCCCGTCGCTTCGATGGCTTTACTGCGAGTCATTTCGATCAATGCTGGCGCGTAGGGGCAGAAGGGCGTTGTCAGGATCATTTTCAGTTGGACGCTCTCGTCATCGATCGATACATCTCGTATCAGACCCAATTCGATGATATTGAGCCCAAGCTCAGGGTCCATCACTTCGCGCAGCCGATTGCGCAGCGTCTCGGCTGCTTCCGGATGCGTTGAATCCGCTTCCCAGATTGTCGTTGCTGCTGATTCTTCACTCATATTCTTTTTCGCTCATCAACTGGACGGAGAACGCGCAATGTGCATCCCCATCCAACATGCTTTGCACCTGCTCGACCGGCAAGGATAATGCCTTGGCAATAAAGGTCTGATCGATCATGCAGACCTCGGGGTGTTTCTGCCCAATGACAAAATAGGGACAGCTAAATGCACGGATTACGACGATGTCTCCACGCCGCTCAGACTCCGCAGTGAAGCCCTCTTCGTTTAGCAGTTCAAGGAGACGAACTAAGCGTTGAGCTATTGGAAGCCCCCCGAGTTGGCTGGCATAATCCTCGGCCATTGTATCGGCGATGTTCGAAAGCACACCTTCGTAGTAAATAAGGGGTAGCGATTCTTTCATCTGGTCGAGAAGCCGACTGGTAAGGCGGAGGTAGCGGGTGGGGAAGAGCTCGTGAGCCTCTTCGGTCAATGAAAATAATTGGTGTGGTCGACCGACACCATGCTTCACTTCCTCTATGCGCAACAAGCCGTCAACCTGCAGTTTACCCAGGTGGTGACGCACGGATACAGGGGATATGCCCGCCGCTTCTGCCAGTTCCTTCACTGTGCAGCTGCTGCGGGAACGTAGAGTCTGCAGTATCGTTTCGCGCGTTTGAGAGGCCATTTTCCGCAGTATAGCACGCCCTGTCTCCGAATGTCAATATTTCAGATATTTATGATTATTATTTGGGCAGTGATCCTAATGTCGGCAGTTTAACGGTTGAATATATTAGATATTTCTCACAAATATTGACATCTTGGAAGGGTGCGTGCTATAATCTTGCGTTATTCAAAGCGTTGAAGGGGCAGTAGAAAACAGGCCGGAGGGTGTCTAATGACGGATATTTTGGAAGTAAAAGACCTGCATACTTCCATCGATGGACAGGAGATCCTAAAGGGCGTGAACCTGATCGTCCGCGAGGGGGAGATCCATGCTTTGATGGGCCCAAATGGGACGGGCAAATCGACTCTGGCTAACGTATTGATGGGTCACCCGACACTTGACGTGACAAAGGGTCAAATTCTCTTCAAAGGTGAGGACCTGGCAGGCATTGCTACAGACGAGCGAGCACGGATGGGGTTGTTTCTCGCCTTCCAATATCCCGTCGCCATACCCGGGGTTTCCGTTGCCAATTTCCTGCGGCAGGCGATTAACGCTCACCGCAAAGCCCGGGACCCGGAGTATAAAGGGATCTCAATACCAGAATTCCGTAAGCTGCTAAAAGAGAAGATGGACTTGCTTGAGATGGCACATGAGTTCGCGGGTCGATACCTGAATGACGGATTCTCCGGCGGCGAGAAGAAGCGCGCCGAGATTCTGCAATTAGCAACGCTGGAACCCTCAATCGCAATTCTTGATGAGACGGACTCGGGTCTCGACATTGACGCTCTGCGTATCGTGGCGAGTGGTGTAAACACACTCGCGGGACCCAACCTGGGCGTGCTGATTATCACCCACTATCAACGTATCCTGAATTACATCAAACCTGACAAAGTGCATATTATGCTCGATGGTCAAATCGTTGAGTCTGGCGGGGCGGATCTAGCGGAGCATCTGGAAGAGCAAGGCTACGACTGGGTCCGTGAGAAGCACAATGGGAAGGTAGAGGCGTAGGGAGGCTTCGGCGGTATGGCTTCATCAGGGGATATCAAGAATCTCCAGGATATTGATCAATATAAATACGGGTTTAGCGATCCTGACGTGTCAGTTTATAAGACGCGCAAAGGCTTAGACCGGGAAGTGGTCGAGCAGATTTCGGCGATGAAGAGCGAGCCGAAGTGGATGCTCGAGTATCGCTTGAAGGCGTTCGAGCACTTCTTAGAACGTCCGATGCCAACTTGGGGCGGCGATGTCGGCGGTCTTGACCTGGATAGCATCTATTACTATGTCAAACCCGCGGAGATGGAAGGGCGCACCTGGGATGACGTTCCTGATTCAATCAAGCAAACCTTTGATAAGCTTGGCATTCCAGAGGCTGAGCAAAAATTTCTCTCTGGAGTCGGTGCGCAGTACGAATCGGAGATGGTGTATCACAGCATCCAGGAGCACCTCGAACAACAGGGCGTAATATTCCTCAGTATAGAAGAAGGCTTGCGACAGCATCCAGATCTATTCCGTGAATATTTCGGAACGGTCATCCCCTATACCGACAATAAGTTTGCCGCATTGAATAGCGCGGTATGGTCGGGAGGGTCTTTTGTCTACATCCCTCCCGGTGTGAAAGTGGAGCTCCCGCTTCAAGCATATTTCCGTCTGAATATCGCGAACATCGGCCAGTTTGAACGCTCGATGATCATCGTCGACGAAGGTGCGGAGGTTCATTATGTAGAGGGCTGTACGGCGCCGACCTACTCAACGGATTCCTTCCACAGCGGTGTGATCGAAATCATCGTCAAACGCGGCGCCCGCAGTCGCTACACAACAATTCAGAATTGGTCGACCAACGTATACAACCTGGTTACTCAGCGAGCGATGGTCTATGAAGATGCATCGCATGATTGGGTGGATGCCAACATCGGCAGCAAACTTTCAATGAAATACCCATCCTGCTACTTGATGGGGAAGGGCGCGCGGGGCGAGATCCTTTCTATGGCTTTTGCCACAGATGGACAGCACCAGGATACAGGCGGCAAGATGGTCCATGTCGCACCATACACGACCAGCAAGATTACCGCTAAGTCGATTAGCCAGGGCAGCGGTAGGTCATCTTATCGTGGTTTGCTGAAAGTCCATGATGGTGCCGTCGGATCGAAGTCGAATGTAGTCTGCGATGCACTGCTCCTGGATCCGCATTCGCGATCGGACACTTATCCCTATATCGAGATCGACGAAGCTGAAGTCAGCATCGGTCATGAAGCCTCGGTGAGTAAAGTCGGGGAACAGCAGCTTTACTACTTAATGAGCCGTGGTTTAAGCGAGGAAGAAGCGATCAGGATGGTCGTCTCTGGGTTCATTGAGCCCTTGGTTAAAGAGCTTCCGATGGAATATGCCGTGGAGATGAATCGCCTGATCCAGATTCAGATGGAAGGTTCAATTGGGTAGAAGCGGTATGCAATCCAGGTCATCCTAAGTATGGATTTCAAGATGAGGTTTCACTGAGCATGAGTTCCCGAACTGTTAGCCGGCGCAAACGTGTAGTACGAAAGCAGGGAGTGCCGGAATTCAATTTCACACGTGAAGATGTCGAGGGCATCTCTCAAGCTCTTGGTGAGTCAGCTACGCTTAAAGCACATCGAATGGCAGCGTGGAAGCAATTTGAGTCATTCCCCATGCCGTCAACGAGTGATGAGGCATGGCGGCGGACGGACATCCGCGGCCTTGAGGTTGACCGGGTTAAGGCGCAGGCGAGTGCGAAAACGCCTGTTGACCCGGAATTGCTCCAGCCGCTTATCTCCGAGTCTCATGGAGCGCTGTTGGTCCTACGACCGGGAAAGGCTCCAGAACTTCAAGCGGAAGATGACCTGAAAAAGCGGGAAGTGGTATTCACGGATTGGGCTACAGCCGTGCGGGAACACGCAGAGATCCTAGACCGTTATGTAGGTACAGTTATTCCGGCTGAAGACGGCAAGTTCGCCGCACTCGCGGCAGCGATGAGTCAGGAAGGAGTGCTGCTCTATGTTCCTGCCGGAGTTCAGCTCCGGCAGCCGCTTCATTCCATTTTCTGGGCGCCGGGCACAGAAACGGCGTTTTTCCACCGAGTGCTCGTCGTTCTTGAGCGGGGTGCGTCGGCAACTTTCTTTCATGAAACCGCTTCACCGACGGAAAATGAAGGCCAAACGGTCCATACTGGGACTCTTGAAATCTCCTTAGCAGAGGAGGCATCGTTGAAGTTTGTTGAAGTGCAGAATCTTGGCGGGCACGTCTGGAACTTCACACACGAACGGGCGAAGGTCGCCCGTGAAGGTCGGTTGGAATGGATATTCGGTGCGGTGGGGAGTCAGCTGACGAAGACTTTTTCCGATATAGACCTGATAGGGCAGGGGGCAGAGGGACGTATTTCCGGATTTTACTTCGCCAGCGAACAGCAACATTTCGATCTTGATACACAGCAGAATCACTTAGCGCCGAACACAACGAGCGATCTGCTTTACAAAGGTGCACTGGTCGATCAGAGCCGTTCTGTCTGGCAGGGAATGATCAAAGTCGCACCTGAGGCGCAGAAGACGGATGGTTTTCAGGCTAATCGCAATCTGATTTTAAGTAAGAAAGCACGCGCCGATTCGATTCCCGGTTTGGAAATCATGGCCGATGACGTACGCTGCACTCACGGTGCTACGGTGGGCCAGTTAGAAGATCTACCCATCTATTATTTGATGACGCGCGGTTTTCCGCGCGAGGAAGCTGAGCGAATAATGATCGACAGCTTCTTCGCACCCATTATGGAGCGCATACCCTTCGGTGGCGTGAGGGAGCGTTTTCGGGGGATGATCGAAGCGAAACTTGGCAATTAAAGGCGGACTATCATACAATGTTAAGCTGGTCTGTCTGAGAGAAGAAGTGAGAGAAGTTAATGGCAAGAAAGATGAAGGATGCTACGACAATTAACCGAGTAGGTGAATATCGCCACGCGGTTGGAGAGGTTGTTGAGGTTTATTGCGATCATAATCGGGATGGCAGCCGTGTGCGTGACTGGCTACAGGGCGTTGTCGTGCAGGCGGACGAGAAAATGGTTGCGATCCAGTTCACAGAAGACGTGTATCTGACCGACGGCTGGATGGTCCCCGATCGAGTCCTCTGGACGCAGCACGGCAGCGAATCCATCCGTCAGTCAAAACGAAAACGCAAACGCGCAAAGCGCAAATCCTGAAACGCATTCCAATATCGACGTGAGGGTCTAATGGAGTTATCCTTCGAATCAACCACACTTGACATCCCGGCGATCCGTCGGGATTTTCCAATTCTTGAACGCGAGACGGAACCGGGAGTAAAGCTGGTTTATCTGGATAACGCGGCAACATCCCAGAAGCCTTTGCAGGTTATCGAGGCGATGGATTTCTATTACCGGCAGATAAATGCAAACATCCATCGCGGCATCCACTGTTTGGCTGAGGAAGCTACGTTCGCCTACGAAGATGCCCGAAAGAGGATTGCCGCCTTTATCGGTGCGGAGAGCTGGAGGGAGATCGTCTTTACACGCAATACGACAGAGTCACTCAATTTGCTGGCGTATAGCTGGGGCAGGGCAAATCTGAAAGCGGGTGATCGTATCCTGCTAACAAAGATGGAACATCATTCGAACATCGTTCCATGGCATATGCTGGCGGATGAGCTGGGGGTAATTCTTGATTTTGTCACCTTAACCGATCAGGGGAAGTTGGACCAGGAATCTTTTGCATCGCTTCTCGAACGTGAACCGAAATTAGTCTCCTTCACTCAGATGTCCAACATGCTGGGGACGGTCAACCCGGTCGCCGAGATGACCGAGCAGGCGCATCGTGCGGGTGCGGTTGTGATCATCGATGCGGCGCAATCTGTTCCGCATATGCCGGTCGACGTGCAGGAGCTAGGCGTGGATTTCCTGGCGTTCTCAGCGCATAAAATGATGGGACCGACTGGAATCGGCGTCATGTATGGGCGCAAGGAATTGCTGCAGGAAATGCCGCCGTTCCTCGGTGGTGGGGATATGATCAAGAGAGTGGAGCTTGGTGGTTTTACGATGAATGATCTGCCCTACAAATTCGAAGCTGGTACACCCGCGATCGCCGAGGCGATCGGTTTTGGGGCGGCTGTAGACTACCTGGCGAACCTGGGAATGGATGCTGTACATCAATACGAACAAGCGTTGACTGCCTACGCACTCGAACGTCTGGAAGAAGTTCCCGGTATTCAAGTTTATGGTCCTGAGGCAGTCGATAAGGGTGGTGTGCTCTCCTTCATCTACGATGGCATCCATACGCATGATGTAGCGCACATCCTGGATTCATTTGGGATCGCGATCCGCGCCGGCCATCACTGTGCACAACCGGCTCATCAGCATTTCGACATCGATGCTACGTCGCGCGCCTCTTTATATGTCTACAATGTGAAAGAAGATGTTGATCAATTGATTGAGGGGCTTTACAAGGTGAAAGAGATCTTCGGTTAGTGGAAAAGGGGATCAAGGTCGTTTCTGCTTTTTGCGGATTCAAGATTTCAACAAATCAAATTTGGAGCGGGAAAAACAGAAAATGGATGATTTCTATCGAGAACTGATTATAGACCGCTATAAAAACCCACGAATGCGAGGCGAATTGGACCCGCATGATTATTCGTACGAGGACGACAATCCGTTGTGCGGGGATGAGCTTCGCATCGACCTACGGGTGGATGCTGATAGCCGCATTACCGAAGCGGCATTCACGGGAAAGGGATGCGCGATTTCCCTGGCATCTGCTGATTTGCTCGTTGAATCAATCATCGGTAAGACTCTCGATGAGATTAAAACGCTCTCGAAAGATGACATCATCGAGATGCTGGGTATTGAGTTGGGACCTGTGCGATTGAAGTGCGCGTTGCTCTCCTTGAAGGTTCTCAAAGCCGGGATCTATGGTTTAGATGAACTTGAAGAGGAGCTCATGCTCTAGGGGCTGTATGTACGATTACAGAACATACCAAGAAGATGAAGTAGAATTCGTTTCGGTAGCATCGGAAGATGAGGTCGGGAATGGAGAGCGGATTCTGCTCGAGATCGATGGGCAGGCGATTGCCCTGTTCAACATCGCCGGGGATTTCTTTGCCATCGCCGATGTCTGTTCACATGATGATGGCCCTGTGGCCGAGGGGGAGCTGGATGAGTATGAGATTATTTGCCCGCGGCACGGGGCGCATTTTGATTTACGAACGGGAAAGGCATTGACGCTTCCCGCAGTGGTTGATATCCCCGCATACCCAGTGAGGGTGGAAGCGGGGGAGGTATTAATCGGGCTGCCGGTGGAAGGGTAGATGACCGCGCGGGTTCATTTTTGAAATTATAGAGACGCCCTGCCGGGGCGTCTCTACGCGTTCAGGTGATTGACAGGGCGAATCCGTATGTGTTCTGGAGATGGGTTGTTGGCTTTTGTGGAGTCAGGAAGCTTTGCTTCCAGTCGCAGGCGCAGCTTGAGCCTTGAGGTCTGAGCATATAAACGCATAGATAGACCACCGCAGAGGTGATGATTTTTTTCTTCCCCCTAAATCCCCCAAAGGGGGACTGTGGGGGACTCCACTCCCCCACACCCCCCCCGGATCAAACATCAAGTTCTCAGCTCAAACCAAGCATCCAAATCCGAGAAAGATACAATTTCCCGTTCACAGTTTACGGAAAATCGAGTATCATTCATGTTTGTGCGCCGTGCCCGCGAAATTGGTGGACGCGGCGCTCAATATATACAGTCATCCTAAACGAAAGAGGGTTTTCAGCATGGCAGAAAAATGGGTTTACCTGTTCGATGAAGTCGACAAGGCAGAGAAAAAGGCTGGATCGTGGGAGGGCGTGCGCGCTCTCCTCGGTGGCAAGGGCGCTAACCTTGCGGATATGACCCGCATCGGCGTGCCGGTCCCACCGGGTTTCACTGTAACGACTGAGGCATGCAATGCCTTTCTTGCGCGTAACGAGTCTCTTCCAGATGGTTTGTGGGATCAGGTTCTAGAGGCGATAAAGACGGTTGAAAAGAAGACCAGCAAGGTCTTTGGCGATGCGAAGAATCCGCTCCTGGTGTCCTCTCGCTCAGGGGCGAAGTTCTCCATGCCGGGCATGATGGATACGGTTCTGAACCTGGGAATGAACGACAAGTCGGTAGATGGAATGATCGAACTTACCGGCGATGCGCGCTTTGTCTATGACTCCTACCGGCGACTGGTCCAGATGTTTGGATCTGTCGTATTGGGGATCGAGGATACAGCTTTTGAGAAACCGATGGATGAATACAAGGAGGAGAGGGGGCTCAAGCTAGATACCGAACTCGAAGCCGAGGATTGGAAGGCGATCACCGAGTCGTTTAAGAAAGTGATTAAGAAGCACAAGGGCTTTGAGTTCCCGCAAGACCCCTACGAGCAACTCCGCCTCTCCATCGAGGCTGTTTTTGGCTCTTGGAATGGAAAGCGTGCCGTAGATTACCGCAATGAAGCGGGGATCAGCCACGATCTCGGCACTGGCGTGAATATCATGACGATGGTATTCGGGAACATGGGGGATGATTCGGGCACGGGCGTCGCCTTCACACGGAACCCCGCGACTGGCGAGCGGAAGCTATACGGCGATTATTTGCTCAACGCGCAGGGCGAGGATGTTGTTGCTGGTATTCGCAACACGAAGCCGATTGCCAAGTTGGCGGAAGACCTTCCGGCAGCAAATGCAACCTTCGTGGAATTGTGTGAGAAGCTCGAGAAACACTACAAAGAGATGCAGGATGTCGAATTCACCATCGAGCGTGGTAAGTTCTGGATGCTTCAGACGCGTGATGGGAAGCGAACTGCAAATGCGGCAATGCGGATCGCGATTGATTTTGTTGATGAGGGCCTGATAAGCAAGGAAGAGGCTGTGCTTCGAATTACGCCGGATCAGGTCGACGCACTGCTGCATCCCCAATACGATCATGAAGCGCTAGAGAGCGCTCGCGATCAGGGTAAACACTTCGCAAGCGGCGTGAACGCCTCACCGGGGGCAGCGGTCGGGCGGGTGTACTTCGACGCCAATACCGCGGAAGCCAAAGCGAAAGAGGAAGGGCAAGACGTCATCATGGTGCGACCCTTCACCAAGCCTGACGACGTTCACGGCATGCTGGCTTCGAAAGGCATCCTGACGAGTGAGGGCGGCGCCACCAGCCACGCGGCTGTTGTTGCCCGCCAATTTGGCATCCCCTGCATCGTCGGTGCGTCTGAGATCAAACTTAATCTTGAGAAACGCAACTTCACGGTGAATGACATCACGGTTGAGGAGGGGGATTGGATCTCCCTTGACGGAACGACCGGCGAGGTTTTCCTGGGGCAGATCCCGACAACGATGCCTTCCTTCGATGAGCAGGAAGAGCTGCTCACGCTGCTCACCTGGGCGGATGAGATCGCAGCAAGAGAGGGTGTGCGCGAGGGACCAAAGGGATTCCCCACAACTGGTTTGCAGGTTTGGGCAAACGCCGATTACCCAGCAGACGCCCGACGGGCGCGCGATTATGGAGCGCAGGGCATCGGACTTTGCCGTACGGAGCACATGTTCTTCGAGCAGGAACGGCTGCCGATCGTGCAGCGCATGATCCTGGCGGATAGTTCGGAAGAGCGTACGAAAGCGCTTGACGAGCTCCTACCGTTCCAGCGCAACGATTTCGATGGCCTCTTCGAGGCGATGACCGGGTTGCCGGTGATCATCCGTTTGATCGACCCGCCTCTGCATGAGTTCCTACCCGAGTTGGTAGGACTGGTTGAAGAGATTGCCACGATGCGGGCGAAGGGTGAGAAAAAGGGCTTGAAGGAGAAGGAAGAGCTGCTCGTGAGTGTGCAAAACCTGCACGAATCGAATCCGATGATGGGGTTGCGCGGCGTGCGCTTGAGCATCGTCATGCCCGAGATTGTTGAGATGCAAGTGCGGGCAATCTTCGAGGCGGCGGCGGATGTCAAGCTGAGAGGCTTCGAGCCGCACCCGGAGGTGATGATCCCGCTCACGGGGCATATCAACGAATTAACCGCGATTCAACCACGGCTGGAGGAGATCGCCAGTAAAGTCATGGATGAGAAGGGTGTTGAGTTTGATTACAAATTCGGCACGATGATTGAGATCCCGCGTGCGGCACTGACCGCAGAGGAGATCGCTGGGGTGGCAGAGTTCTTCTCTTTTGGCACGAACGACTTGACGCAGATGACCTTTGGCTACAGTCGCGATGACGCCGAGCGCAACTTCCTGCTTACGTATGTTGAGCAGGAAATCCTGCCGGTGAATCCCTTCCAGAGTATCGATGCCGACGGCGTCGGGCGGCTGATGGCGATGTGCACGGCGGAGGGACGTAAGGCGCGACCAGAGCTGGAAGTGGGAATCTGCGGGGAGCATGGCGGCGATCCAGATTCGATTAAGTTGTGCCACAAGTACGGCTTGAACTATGTGAGCTGCTCACCGTACCGCGTACCGATCGCCCGGTTAGCCGCGGCGCATGCGGCAATGGGGAAATAAGCTCATTTAATCGTAGATACTCGATTGAATCTGATAAAAAGGTGCGTTTTTAACGTACCTTTTTTTTATAGGTATATTACGATCTAACACCAAGATACCTTGAATTACTTTATCATCAGGGTTGTATGCAGTTGTATGAGAATACGTTATCATTCATTCTAGCCGCACAATTCATTCAAGAGGGAGTTCGTGCTCAATAGAAAAAATTTTACGCGTGAATGGGTTTTTCTTCTCTTGATCCTGATCATCAATATCATCCTTGTCTCGCCTCGTTTCATGGTCTCCTTTGATGAGATTAATGCCTTCGACGAAGCGAAGTATATTGATTCCGGGCGCAGTTTGACACTTCTCGAAGTGAGAGATATCTCTTGGGCTCCCCTTGTGGCACTCCTCTACGCGCCAATGCATCTCGTGCTCCGATCCAATCCTGATTGGTTCATGCTAGAGGCGTGGGTGGGTCGTCTAGTAATGTATGCTCTGATATGGATGTCCACACTCTTCTTGGCTTCACGCCTGAGAAAGTTCGCACATCCTTTCATCACAGCTGGGGTGCTCTTCACTACGGTCGCGATCTTCCCCATCTTCGAAAATCAAAGTGATGTGCTATTTATTATCATCTCGGCTTCAGCGCTCGCAGTTATATATTCGATTCTTAAAAATAATCGTTTAAGAGATATACGAATTGCTTCAGTGTTACTGGGATTGGCAGTCTTGGCACGCTTTGAAGCGATCCTGACTTTATGCGCGGTTGCGCTCTTCATTCTCCTGCTTGAATGGAAACGTCTACCACGGCTCAAAGTCGTGGCTTCGGTTTTGCTCCCGGCAATTGGTGTGTTGCTCTGTTATCTGGTCCTATATTGGAGTTCAATCGGGAGAATCAAATTGGAGGTTGGAGCGAAAGCCTGGACGGCATTCGAAAACAATCAACCAATTCTTATGGAGGGTTCTGCTCCTATTCTCACGGAAGGTGCCGGCAGTGGCAGTAGCGAGGAAACACAGAGGATCTTTGGCACAAGAGAGGAGAATCAAGGATCTGTGATAAAGGCAATCTCCAGGAATCCTTTCGCATTCGCTCAACGAGTTCTCATTAATATCCTCCATCTTCCCGAATATTTTCTGGTTTTTTTTGGTAAACGTCAAGGTCCAATCATTCTTCTTCTGGCGCTCGTTGGTTTACAAAAGTTACTTCGAGAGAGGGAGTTCCCTTTTCTTATGGCAATCGCGTTATGGTCCATTCCCGCCGTGATATCTTTGGGGTTCCTCTCAAGGCATTTCATTCCACAGATGACTCCAATCCTGCTGATCTTCAGCGCTCTTGGGTTGGCAGCGATCTATGACATTAGCCCACGGTCGATTCGAAAAACCGCATTTCTCATCATCCTGATTCTATTCATGATCTATGCGTTGGTTGATACCAAGCCAGCATTCCTTGTCGCAGGTTTCGTATTTGGTGCAGCCACATTACTCATTTTAGTTCTTGACATTGCGGCAAAACCTGACCAGCTCGGCATTACAACTTCATTCATGTTCATTCTTGCGGCGGGCATCATTCTTCGCGGTCCATATCGATTTCCAGATATGCCAAGGATTGGTGAATCCCCTCGAGAACAAGTGGTTCATTATTTGCAGGAATCTTTCCCCAAGGGATCAAAAATATTTTCCAGAGTACCTTTAACGGTCCTCGCAGCGGAGATGATCGACGTACATTCTCGCGATATAGATATTGGCACAAACATACAAAGTGGTGAGGATTTGGCCGCGGCTCTCCAGGCTGAAGACATCAACGCCATTATCCTTGATCCTATCTACCCATTCTCGCCAGGCCAAATTAATGCCTATTTTGAACAGGGTATCGGGGAGTACTTCGAGCTTGGTTTTCGTGATGATTCCGGCACACTAAAGATTCTGATACTTTTAGACAGCATTCGATGATGAACATCACTGACTATAGTGATTTTGATAATTGGCGAAGAAGGAGTATCCATTCATTGGAATAATCATCAGGAAGGGAATCTGCGGGGAGCATGGTGGCGATCCAGATTCGATTAAGTTGTGCCACAAGTACGGCTTGAACTATGTGAGCTGCTCACCGTACCGCGTGCCGATCGCCTGGTTAGCCGCGGCGCATGCGGCAATGGGGGAGTAAACTCGCAAATAACGAGATGAAAAAAGCGTACCTGAAAAGGTGCGCTTTTTTCATCCGAGACGAGGGAGAAACATACGTCTCCGAGTAGAAGAGATAGCGCATTTTAGTGTTTTTATTGCCAAGAAATGGGTTCTTCTATATATTTCCAGTCATTGGAGTGATCAATCCCCGTACAGCACATCACAGTGGAAGGAGAGACGTCATGACTGGGTCCCGAAGAAGCGCGATTTTCCTCGTAATCCTATTGCTCCTACTTACTATTTTAGCTTGTAGTCTCACACAACAGGGAACCGATGGAGGGGATGAGCCACCTGAAGAACCCGCGCCTACGGCGACGGAAGCTCCTACGTTCCCAGAAGCGGATATGACGCTCAGTGAGCCGGGGGGTGCCGAACTCGCGATCGCCGCGGGTGCGTTGAGCACTGAAGCGGAAGTCGTCGTTGAGGACATCGGTGAGGGGGTTCCGTTTGCTGGCGGCAGCCCGATGAGCCCTGCCAGTGCAGAGTACCTCGTGGAATTCGGGGATGCACAGCAAATTGGCGAGATCCGCATGACTATCCCCATGAACGATAACGCGAAACAAGCGGCAGTAGAAGGTCCCTTTGTCTACCTGGTGTGGACTGAGCCTGAGGGCTCGACCCCCTCCGTTGTAGGCGCTCGTGTGGTGGAAGATAAGATCCAATTTCCCATTGTGGGCGCAGGAAAGTACCAGGTGTTCAAGATCCTCCATCACGGCGCTTTGATGGAGATGGTCAGCATCTATGATCCACTGGCCGTGCCGACCTATCAACAGAGGACACCAGCCTGGTGCAGCCCCACGGCGATGACCAACCTGGCTAATTACCACCAGGGGGGCTGGCTCACCAGCGGGTTTGGAGCCGTTTGGGGTGAATCGAGCAACTGGTATCTTGCCGGTAAGGCAGGACAACCTTTCGACGAGGGCTACTTCTTCCATTGGCTTCTGGGCGCCGGTGGGTACACGGTCCCATCGGATGTAAAACAAAGTTTCTCGAATGGGAATGCAGAGGTCATCATCTGGAACTGGAAGGCCGCGGTCTGGTTTGGCTTCGATCCCCTTGGAGAAGGATTTGGTTTCCACACCGATTATGTATTTGCTGATTATCTCTTTGATGCCTTCCAGGCCTATGTTGAATCCTTTGTCTGGGGGATTAATGGTCCACGCAGGCCTATAGCGTGGGGCTCGAGCCTGGCTGGACACAGCCGGACGATTACAGGCAGCGATGGAACGGAGTATTACTACAATGACCCCGGTTCTGGAACCCTTAACTCATCCAAGACATGGGCAGCCTATCGACAGGAAGTGATGGATAGTTTCACTGGACCCAAGATCGAGGTAATCGACACGGTTGTTTTTTACGCTGAACCGCGCCCAGCCAATGCACGCCGCGGCGTGATCTGGCTTTATCCTCGCCGGGACGATGGATGGCCGGGTTCTGTCACGTTGATTGATGGCGATACCGGCATGCCAGCAACCAACTGGCATTGGGACGGTTCCGGTGGACATGAGAGAGGGTACTACCATGAGGATCTAAGGGGTGTTCTGCCAACAGATCCTCTGTTTGATTCGCAGTTTAAAGCCCTGGACTACATGGATGAGGTTGAGTTCGGCTTTGGCATCTTTAATATCAGCACATTAGCCTACGATTTCCATGTGGACGTGGTTCTTCAAAACGAGAATTTTAGCGTCCTGGAGAACGTTGGAAAGTTCGATGCAACCGTCTCGCCAGGTACGCGTGTAGAGTTTAATCCGGCAGCTCGATTCGGCTTGTTTAACAAGCCTCCAGGTCTGTACACGATCAAGTATGTGCTTCTTCAGAATGGGGTCTATCAGGATGTGAAATATGTTCAATTCCGCTTGGCAGGTTCGGACCTGGCAATAATCGATCCGCATATCCTGCTGACGAAGAACGCCTTCTGCCGTATTGGTCCCGATCCGTTTTTCGATGACATGACGGCTTTTTTGGCGGGGACGTACCTCGATCTGGTAGGTGTAAATTCGGAGCGTACATGGGGTAAGGTTGAGGCAACAGTAAACGAGATCAAGTTCCAGTGCTGGATCGCGTTGAGCTCGGGGGAGGCGGAAGGTGAGGATCTCGTACCGGTGTTAATGTCCCCGGCATTCCCTGAGGAAGAACCAGCGGGTCCGGTGTGTGTCAGCACGCTTGATCGAACTGAGTGCAACGATGCGGGCGGTACATTCATAGTAGGGGCAGCGCCGTATTGTCAATGTCCGGAGTAATGGCGGAGGTTTGAACGGCGCTTTTCACGGGCGATGCAGATCGCGGAGGTGTTGAAAAGCCGCACAAACACAAAGACGTCTACTTCAGCATATTCCAAGCACTGATCTATCGGGTGAAGGCTTTGGGTGCGACGGATAATCTGAGCGAGAGCAGGTGCTTTAATGCAAGGTCTTCGCCGAGTTTTGATATTGGCATAGAAAATTGTGGCTCATGCGGCAATGGGGGAATAGGATATTGAGGTGAATTTGTGGTTGAGAAGTCAAGGGCGCATCGATGAGATGCGCCCTTGTGTTTGGAGTGGCCCGGGAACGCGAGGGGTGTATCTGGTCTCACTTCCTGCATAAGAACAAGCAAGTCCGATACAGCGTATGGGCCGTATTTCGCCGTTTCTAGCTAATAATCGTCATCAACTTCATCAGGATCATCAAGGTCATCCCATACATCATCCGCCCAATCGAGTTCAATGGGGGAATCAGCGATGACTTTCAAAAGAGCCCCACAACCCGGGCAATTGATCTCGAATCCTATACGTGGGGGTTTTTTGAACTTAACGTCAGCGTCACATTCTGGACAAAAACCGGTGGTCATCAATACTCTCCTATCTGACAGGAATTTTGACTGCATCGTACGCCGGCAAGATGCAATATCCATATAAGCTTGGTATGAAAGTGGTTGCAAACTTCATTGAGATGTATCAAACCAGTATCAATCCGGAGGGGTGAGGTTGAACATGTATCCGATTCCGGGGATGGTATGGATGTAGAGGGGTGAAGAGGGATCGGCCTCGATTTTTGAACGAAGCCGGCTGACCAAGCCACGGACAAGCTCGCGGCTTCCAGATTCGGAATATCCCCATACACGGTCCACAATAACCTCCCAGGGGATAACTTGCCCGCGGTGAGTCATCAGGACGTAAAGCAGTCGAAATTCTAACTGCGTTAGTCGCTTAGATAGGTGGTTTTTGGTACGGACATTGCGTGTAGATGGGTTAAGGGTGATCTCCTCCAGATCAAGAATGGGAAGAGCGAGTGGAGGAACGCCCCCGCTTCTTCTCAACAGCGCACGAGCGTAACCTGAAAGGACTTTTGGACCAATGGGGAGACCGAGCACCAAGTCTGCGCCAGCGGAGAGAAGCTCTGTGATAACAAGTTCTGACGGGGATTCCACAAGAACAAGCACGGGGACTTCGGTAGAGGTGCGGAGGACTTGGATAGTCTCATATAAACTTGAATATTCATCCGAATCGCGCGTCGCGACTACGACAAGTTCAGCTGGTCGATCAAGCCATTGATCTGCCACGGACTTTAGATTGGTTCTTGGGAGTGGATCGAATCCAGTCCGCCGAAGCACGGAGGCAATGAAATCAAGATCATCAGCGTCTGTAGTTGTGATGATGACTTGCACGAGAGGCCTTCCAGCGAGTGCTGATAATTATATGCGGGAAGCGTGATCAAAGATATAGCTTCCCAAGTTCCGTCTACCGGTTGGAATGCTCGCTCGAGTGGAAAAGCTATTGGATGATGGGGAGTGGTTCGCCTACAGCGTGCTCAGTTTTTCTTCCCCCCAAACCTCCAGCAGGGGCCCCGGGGGGAACAGTTTCCCCCCAGACCCTCTACAATAAAAACAGGCCGTGCGAAATCCGAGAACCGTCCTTGTCATTGTGAGGGGCCCGGAAGGGCGACGTGGCAATCTCCGCGCAAGAATGGATGAGATTGCTACGCTCCGCTCGCACTAACATCAAAGAAGGAGCTTCGATAACCGTGAAGTAAGTTGGATTGGATGATTCGGAGTTGTCGTTCTGTGAATTGCGTAGTACCTTTGTCAAGTGACATGGCACGGTAAGGTGAATATACTGAATTCGTGTTTGTTTTGACGCAAAACTCATGCTTGTGTCACAAATGAGAGCTAACTTCGTTATATAGATGAAGATCCCAATCAAGGGTATTCTCACAAGATCGGAGGATTGGTAATGAAATCGAGCAAGATTCTATACAGCTTATTGCCCCTCTTTGCATTGGTGATTAGCAGCCTTGCCTGCAATTTTCCGGGTTCTGCTCCAAAAGATGCTGTTCAAGCGACGATCAATGCGGTAGAAACGCAAAGGGCTTTGCATGAAGGTGAGGAAGAGCCATCGCCGGAACCCGGTGGTGAAGACCCGACGCCGACAGCAACGCAGGAGCCCACGGTTGAGGAACCTTCTCCCACGCCGACGCCAACTTTTACGCCACTGCCAACGGCGACGGAGATCCCCTGCGATCGCGCTACCTTTGTTACGGATGTGACCGTCCCGGACGGCGCTGATTATTCGCCGGGCGATGTATTCACAAAGACATGGCGGTTGAAAAACACCGGATCCTGCACCTGGACTTCGGGCTACGACCTGGTTTTCGATCACGGTGACCAGATGGGCGCACCTGCCGCCGTCCAGTTGACCAGCGGGACGGTCGGTCCAAATCAAACGTTGGATGTCTCCGTGCAGCTTACTGCTCCGGGAAGCGAAGGGGGTTACAAGGGCTACTTTAAACTCCGCAATCCACAGGGGGCGATCTTTGGCATCGGAGCCTCGGGAAGCGTTGCATTTTGGGTGGAGATAGAAGTACTCGGACCACCTGAGCCAAACTTCACGGTAAGCTTTGTAAATATCGGCCTTTGTAATCCAATATATGCAACCTTCAAGGTGAAAAACACCGGTGACTTCGCGTTCGAATGGGCGCGGATAACCATTCAAGACTTAACCGCCAGCACGAATCTATATGGACCGGGCACGAATCCGATGCCTTTCTTAGCGTCCAGCAGCGATTGCCCGCCAGGACTGAGCGCTATGGATCCAGGTCAGACCCGATATATTGCTGCATCTATCGGCTCACCTGTGCCCAATGGGCATAATGCGCGCTTGACCCTCAAGCTCTGCACCCAGGACGGAGGGGGAGGGCAATGTGTTGAGAAGACCACCGATTTCACGGTGCCCTGATTCTCGATAGCTTATTGATTTCATGAAGCATCTCCCCGTGGGTTTGTCCTGCGGGGAGAATTGTTATACGCACCGTGATGGGATGACGGGGATGTTGAGGGTATCGCTGAGTGGAGAGTGACCGAGATAAGCTCAACTGCATTTCGTGCGCAACAGCTTAAAAGAGCATCAATGGATGTTTGCTTTGGACTACGTAGAATTGCATATAAGGATCAAGTTATTTGCTTAAGTAACTATCTTGGAGTACCTCTTGCTGTGGGGTTTGCAGCTCACACTCATCCTTAATCCATGAATAATCTCACTGCAGACAAACGTCGCACCCTTATCTTTCTCATCATCGCCAATTTCTTGATGAGCTTTGGCTTTCGCGTGTGGCAGACGTTGTTGAACAACTTCGCCGTCGAGGAGATTGGTATTGGGCCGGCGAGCATTGGTTGGCTGCAGGCGCTGCGCGAAGTGCCAGGTTTGATGGGCTTTCTGGTTGGTTTCCTAGTTCTCTTTCTCTCCGAAAGCCGAATATTGGCCCTGAGTATTATCCTGCTGGGGGCAGGCATCTTTTTAACGGGTCAAGCGAGCGACATTCCGTTTCTACTCATCAGCACCGTGGTGATGAGCTTTGGATTCCATTTCTTCTCCCCGAGCAACGACGCCATCGTGCTAATGTCTGTGGATCAGAAGCGGGCACCGAAGCGATTGGGTCAGCTGAAAAGCCTGGGAGCTGTTGGCGCGCTTACAGCCACTGGCGTGGTTTATTTTCTGGCAGAACGGTGGGGTTATCGAACGTTATTCATGGTGGTTGGTGGATTTGTTGCTGCAGGTGGGTTGCTGCTACTGCCATTTGCTCGTCTTCAAGGGGGCAAATCGATCCGTCGGCCAATCATCCTGCGGAAACGTTACTGGCTTTACTATGTACTCGCTTTCTTGATGGGCAGTCGCCGGCATATATTTACCACTTTTGCGATCTTCCTTCTGGTCAGGGTTCACGGGATCAGCGTCCAGACGACAGCCATTCTTTTCCTCGCCAATAGCATGATAAATGTCTATGCTCTGCAGTTGGTGGGTAAACTTGTGAGCCGGTTGGGTGAACGGCTGATGCTGAGCATCGCGTTTTTTACACTCATCTTCCTGGGATATGCCTATATCACCTATCTTCCAGTGCTGTTCTTATTTTTCGTATTGGACAACGTAATTTTCGGCTTCAACATGGCGCTCACAACTTATTTTCAAAAGATAGCGGTCTCGGTGGAGGAGATCACAAGCAATCTGGCGGTGCAGCAAACGATCAATCACATCGCAGCCGTAGTTGTGCCCGTGATTGGGGGCGCGGCATGGGAGCTGTTCGGTTCGCAGATGCCGTTTCTTGTGGGAGTAGGTATCGTCTTACTCTCGTTGATCCTGGTTCAGTTCATGAGCGTTCCCGCTACATTAAAAACCCTCAACCCATGAATTATCGCTGAAGTAATTCAACCCAAAAAACAAAATAAGTGCGGAACACCTTTCCGCGATTCTTTCTGTTGAGCGACCAGACACGGCGCATGCGGGAATAGTCGTTAATCGCTAACTTTACGTGAGTTGTATCGAGCGCCTTCAAAGAGGCGCTCTTTTTCCAGTTAGGCAAAGATAAAAGACCCTGCTTCCGGGCATCGTTGGAATGTTTGAATACAAAAACCTTCGCCGAATGATTCAAATCTCTCGGCGAAGGATATATAACGGTGCCCTTTTTAGCCTCGGTTTCCTCTGAGGAAGGCGGCGGATCAAACGGGGGGCGTTACTCGACAGGGGTATCCGGGTGATTTTCATTCCACTGGCTGACCAAGTCGTCCGCTGTGGTTCCGATATTGTGCTTGTTGGTGATATCAGCAGTCATGAAATCGGGCTCATTCATTCTCAGGACGAGTTTCCGATCGACGCGTACGTTCAGGTGGAAAGTGCCATCGATGTGAATGGTTGGCGTAAAGGTTCCGATGCCATCAATCTTAACCGGTTGACCACTGCAGGTAAAGAAGAGGATGGCATCTTGCAGTTGATAGAGGACATTCTTGATCTCGTCCGCGTTAAGGTTGCTCTGTCTGGAGATGTACTGGCAACTTTGTCTATCTCTGCACGGTTGTAAAGCTTAATGCGAGGAATATTGGCTTTAATGGCGTTGATTCGTTTAACCATTGTTCACCTCAGCGTGTCTATTTTGAAGCCCCGGCAATACTCGAGTCATCCTTGGAAGTGTGTTGTGAGAAGGGATAATCAAGCGGACTCCGCGCCGCGAGCGGGCCGCGCTTGAGCACGTGTGTGTAAATCATCGTCGTTTTTACATCTTTGTGCCCAAGCAGCTCCTGGACGGTTCGGATGTCGTGTCCATCTTCCAGTAGGTGTGTTGCGAAGCTGTGGCGGAAGGTGTGAGGGGTAACGCGTTTTTGGATGCGAGTCAGCTTAATCGCTGATCGCAGTGACCTGCGGATGGCATCCATTGTGATGTGGTGCCTGCGTTTCTGACCTGACCGGGGGTCGGTTGTTATCCGCGATGAGGGGAAGACGTACTGCCAAATCCATTCCCGAGAGGCGTAGGGGTATTTTCGCTCGAGTGCGTGCGGCAGAAACACTTCACCAAATCCATTTAGCAAATCTGTTTCATGCTGTTGTTTGGTGCGAAGCAGTTGTCGCTGGAGAGGACGGACCAAGGTTTCAGGAAGAATGGTGCGTCGATCTTTGTTGCCTTTCGTGTCGCGAACGTGGATTTGGTGGTACCCAAAGTCGAGATCTTTCACGCGCAGGCGAACGCATTCATTGATACGAAGACCGCTTCCATAGAGCAGTTGGATGATGAGTCGGTAGCGATCGTGCATGCAGTCGATGATCTGGAATACTTCTTTGCGAGTGAGCACGGTGGGGAGTCGTTTTGGGCGCCGGGCGCGCACATTTTGGAGTGGGAAATCAAAAGGTAGATCGAGGACGGTTTTATAGAGGAAGGAGATGGCATTCAGCGCCTGGTTCTGCGTAGATGCGGCGACATTCTCTTTCGTAGCGAGGTGGGTCAGGAAGGCTTCAATCTCGGTTTTCCCCATAGTGCTTGGATGGGACTTGTTGTGGAAGAGGATGAAGCGCTTGATCCAGTAGAGGTACTGTTTTTCGGTTTTGTATGCGTAGTGTTTAATACGCAGCGACTCCTGGACTTTATCGAGCAGTTTCTTCTTTAGAGGCGGCATAATTCATTCCCCCTTGTTGTGAATGAATAGAGAATGCGCTATTCTATGATCAAGGTTTCAGGTAGGGCTAAATTTCTCGATATCCCTCTTCTTTTCACATTTTGCATGTGATCTTTCTTCATAGTACAACAAATTGGGGGATAGGAAGACAAGAACAGGGTAAAAATCCCCCGCGGGGGGATATCCAGTGGATATTTCTTGATACTCAGCTGTTAGGCGGCACGCAATTCATACTCGTTCTGCTGACCGATGCTTAGGCACATAGTGCTCTGTTGGATATCTCATCGTAGTAACGGCCCCCTCGGGCCGAGATGATCTAGCGGCTGCTTTATGCGGCCAGGGAGGAGGTAGTGTCCATGTCAGGTGAATCATTCAGCGAGGTCGCTCTCCCAAACACTCGTCTTCATCACCTAGCGGCTCAGAACATCCCCGACCAGTCGTACGAGCTCAGGATGTGGTTGCCGCGCAGTTACTCAGATTCCCCCGATGCTAGATACCCCGTCCTGTACTTGCTGGATGGCGACATTTGCTTTGGGATGGCAGTGGACATTGTCCGCCACCTAATCTTTGGCACGCACATACCGGAAATACTCATTGCTGCTGTGGGCTACGGATCTGATCTCCCGCCTGAAGAAGGTGGGCAGAACATGCGCGCGTACGATTTTTCTCCTTTCGAAATGGAAGGCCTCCCGAAACCCAGAGGCGAGGCCTATCGCCTCTTTCTGCAAGACGAGCTCATCCCGTTCGTTGAGTCGACTTACCGGACCAACGCAGCCGTTCGGGCGCTGTTTGGATACTCCCTTAGTGGGCTCTTCGGACTTAACGAGATGTTCCAGCGCCCTAGCCTATTCAACCGGTACATTCTTGTAAGTCCGCCACTCTGGTCCCCAACAGCAGAGATATTCGTCCGTGCAGAGCGATTCGTGGCGTCCAAGGGCAAGTTCCCCGCCAAGATGTACATTTGTGGCGGAGAGTTAGACCCCATACTCCCGTGGTTCACACGCCTCACTTCTATCTTGGACAAAGCCAGTATGGATGGTTTCAGTTATGAATGGGAGGTCTTCCCGCGAGGTGTCCACGCTACGGCGCCCGCTGAGGCTCTAGCGAAGGGCCTGAGAGCCACTCTCGGGAAGAAATCCATCTGTGAGGCGATGTACAGTGCCCTTCAAGAAGGTGGAATTGACTCGGCTATAAGTCTGTACCACGATATAAAGGGTCGCGAGGCTGCGGAGTATGACTTCTCCGAAGGTGAGCTCAATAGACTTGGCTATGGACTTCTCTATAATGACAAAGTACAGGATGCCATCGATGTGCTCGAGCTCAACGTAGCGATCTATCCAGAGGCTTGGAATACCTACGACAGCCTCGGGGAAGCCTACATGGTGGGCGGTCACACAACCCTCGCGATAAAGAACTACGAGAAGTCCGTCGACCTCAACCCTGAGAACAAGATTGGCATCGCCCAGATAGAGAAACTCAAGAGTATGCCAGAGTCGCAAGCGCCTGAGTAAGCTGCCGCCTAACCATTCGCCAGACCGTGTGAAAAGCAGCCAAAAGGCCACGAATTCTCAACTCTAGTAGCGAGTATCGACGTATTCCAATAGATTGACCGCCGAAACTGATGAAAGACAAAAAAAGCCCTGGATCACCCCAGGGCTTC
>DAOUEQ010000061.1:0-2305 GCA_034430395.1 Anaerolineales bacterium
GCGTTTTTCACGATCGTGCTTTGGGCGAATCGCGATAACCGTTTAAGTCACATCATCGCGGTGGGCTCCATGGTCGTCTCGTGGGGCATAGCGATGGTGGTGTTTTTCAACGCAGTCACGATCGATGGTCTCGGACACAATCCGTTCCACTCATCGATAGAATGGATGCCGACAGGCGATAGCGCATTGCGAATTGGGGTGCTTATCGACCCTCTTGGTGCACTGGCCCTTTTCTTCGTTGCATGGACGTGTCTGGCGATCTTCCTATACAGCGTCGGTTATCACAATTTCGGAAAACCGCGCGACCCTGAGGATCGTGCCGGCCTGCCCCCACGCGCTGGCGGGATTGAGCCGATGTACGCCCGCTTCTTCGCCTTCATCTCGCTTTTCGCTTTTGGAATGCTTACCCTGGTTATTTCCGACAACCTACTCCTGCTGTTCATCGGTTGGGAGATCATGGGTTTTTGCTCCTACATACTTATCGGTTTCTGGTACGGAAAACCATCGGCGCGTGATGCGATGATCAAGGCATTCATGACGACACGCGTTGGCGATGTCTTCATGCTACTGGGTCTGGCTTACCTCTACTCCGTTACCGGCACTCTTAGCTACCGGGAGATCTTGTTCAATGAGCATGTGCTCGAGATGCTGGCGAGTTCACCTTCTGTGATCCCCGCTCTCTCGACTGCCGGATTGATCGGCTTGCTGCTCTTCATCGGCACCATTGGAAAGTCTGCACAATGGCCACTGCACGTATGGCTTCCGGACGCTATGGAAGGTCCCACGCCAGTCTCGGCCATGATCCATGCGGCGACGATGGTCTCCGCCGGCGTCTATCTCATCGTGCGCTTCTTCCCGCTGATCACCGCCGGCTGGCATGAGGGTGGTCCACTGACGCCCACGATGCTCGTGATCTCGTTCATCGGCGCGTTCACAGCGCTCTTCGCGGCGACGATCGCCTTAGCCCAGAACGACATCAAACGCGTGCTGGCTTACTCCACAATCTCTCAATTGGGATACATGGTCGCTGCAGTAGGGATCGGAGCTTTCGTCGCCGCTGCATTCCATTTGATCACCCACGCTTTCTTCAAGGCACTCCTGTTCTTGGGTTCGGGCTCCGTCATTCACGGTGTGGAGCATGGTGTTAGACATACAGATGAACACACCAACGCCCAGGATATGTTCAATATGGGTGGGCTGCGAAAGAAGATGCCGGTCACATTCGCCACATTCCTGATCGGCGGGCTCGCGCTCTCCGGTTTCCCATTGATCACGGCTGGTTTCTGGTCGAAGGATGAGATACTGGCCGACGCATTCGCTAACGGTCACCTGGCAGTATTCATCACACTCGCGCTGGCTGCGTTCCTGACCGCCTTCTATACAATGCGTCAGATCACGCTGACTTTCCTCGGTGATGCGCGCACGAAGGCAGCGGAGCACGCTCACGAATCAGTGTGGACGATGACCCTGCCATTGATTGTGCTTTCCTTCTTCGCCGTCGCTGCGGGTTGGGTTGGTATCCCGGAGGGGTTCCCTGCGATAGGCGGGCTCATTCCTAATTGGTTCCACGAATTCATCTCAGGGTCGCTGCTCGAGCACCCGCTTCCGGTCGCTTTCAATCCCGTGCCTCTGCTCGTCTCAATTGGCGTGGCTCTGGGCGGCCTACTCCTCGGCTGGTTGGTTTATCGGCGCGTGCCAGCCGGAGGGGAAGATCCGGTGAAAAAACCACTCGGTCCGATTTATGCGGTTCTGCGTAATAAATACTATTTCGACGAACTGTATTCCGCAGCTATTGTTCGACCGGCTTATTGGTTTGCGGAAACGGTCGTCTATCGTTGGATTGACCGGGGTGTGATCGATGGTTTCCTGCATTGGGTTGCTCGTACGGTGCTGCGTATTGGGGACTTCTTGCGCAATTCCATCGACCTGCCCATTGTGAACGGCGCCGGCGATTTCGTAGGCGAGGGTGTGAAGAAAACCGGCAAGATCTTCCGCGTCATTCAAACTGGACGCGTGCAGGAGTATTTGATCATCGGAATGGTATTCGTCGGGATTGTCCTGTCGTACATCCTGATCTTGCGACCATAGGACATAGATCGGAAGCTTTGACGGAGACACGTCTGTGGTATTTTTGCAAGCGCATCTACTAACACTCATCCTTTTCTTGCCGGTAGCCGGCGGGGTATTGCTGCTGTTGATTCCACGTGAACGCCTGCAGGTTATCCGCTGGGCTGCGCTGTTTGTAAGCCTGATCCCGTTCGGACTTGCGTTGTGGTTGTGGTTCACTTATCAACCCGGCGTAGAA
>DAOUEQ010000062.1:0-10028 GCA_034430395.1 Anaerolineales bacterium
TCTGAGCTCGTGCCGAAGGCGCGGGTTATCAGCACCTGGCTGATTAACCCCATCAGACTCGAGAGAATGAAGCCCACCATGACCACGCCACTGGCGCGGGCGATCTGACGGCTGGCTGAGGATTCGGATTCGTTCACGAGACGCGATTATACAGCGGTTTGGGTAAATGACAGGCGCTTGATAAATCAGTGTTGTAAGCGAATCTCACGCTGGCACCTCAACAATTTCGGGGTACACTGTTGCCAGGTCTCGCCCACATCAGGGACACCGTGTCTCATACACCCGCCCGATCACCAGAAGTTTTGCAGGTGGAAAAATATGAAAGATGAATCCGAAAGCTTTCTTGGCGAACTCCGTCTGAGCCGGCATCTGCAGAGCGTTGCCCAAGTTTCAGCGCTTGGGCTGGCTATCGCTCTGGGTTTATCTTTCATTATCCCCGCTCATGTCATCATCGAAGGCGGTATTCGCTCCGCGACACCTGCCCTGCTCGCCATTCTCATCTTGGGATTGACGCTCCTAAATATCCATGAACTTCTTGGAGGAAGCGGCGAGCGCGGTGGCATCCACTCGCTAATCCACGATTCATTAGGGAAGTCGATGGGCTTTGTTGCCGCCTGGTCCTCCCTGGCCGCCAATTTGCTGTTGTGTGCTGCTCTCTTAATGTCTGCATCTAGATCCCTTACCATTCTCTTCCCTGAAATGGGGAGTTACGCCACATTGGCCGCTGTAGGTATGCTCATCATCTTAGTTCTAACAAATCTTTTCCATATTCTCCCCCGCCGAGGGATGCTCACGCCGGTTTTGGTGATGCTTCTCGTGGTATTTCTAGCTCTCCTGGTCAGCGCTATCCCTTCCCGGGAACCCTCATCATTTTCCGCTTTAGCCGACTCCTCGGCAAAAAACTACCTTCTTGCCGTCGCATCTTCCATAACACTTTTCGCGGGCTTAGAGGCAATCACATCTTCCAGACGTCGCATTCACATGCCCCTTATCCGATTGCCCCAGGGTTTGTGGGCAACCATCCTGGTGGGCGGACTCCTGCTGATCTCCGTCCAGTTCTTTGTTCCAGCACTTCCATCCTTTTCACTTCAGGACGGATCAGCAGTTGTAACCCGCTCACTCGCTGGCACCGGGATATTTCGGATGTGGTTAACAACTGGTGTCGCTTTCTTTGCTCTCCTTCTCGCAGCAAGCGAGTGCATGCTCACCAGTGCACGCGTGCTCTATTCGCTCAGCCGCATGGGGGCACTACCGCTCTTATTCACTCGAATCCAACGTCCTTTCCGTCTTCCGCCCTACATCTTCATCATATTGACCTTTATGGGCTCATTGCTGATCTTACTCTTGCCGTTTGGGTGGCTGATTGAGATCTCCGCCGGCCTCTTCCTCGTCATCTTGATTCTTGTCAATTTTGCAGCGATCCGCAGCCGACAGGCCGAGCCCGAACGGCGAAGGACGATCGTCGTTCCCTTCTTCCCGCTTGTCCCGATCCTCGCTCTCATATTCAGTATCATTATCTTCTTTGGGCTAGTGCCTGTAGGTTTACTGGGCACTGCCGGGTGGATCGCCATTGGATTAGCACTCTTGCTCGTTTACGCGCGGTCACGCCTTCTGGAAGCCCAACACGGGGTAACAGTTTTTGGCCAAGACCCCGACACGAAGCGCCGCGAGGATGCCTTTCGCATCCTCGTTCCCCTCGGCGCCGGAGTGGAGCGTCGATTCATCTTGGGTTTAGCAAACGCCCTCGCTCGTCAAACCAACGGAGATGTCATCCCGCTCCAAGTCATCCCCACCGCCGATCCACTTGCCATACAGGAGGGGCAGAGGATAGCCGAGGAGCGAAATACACTTTTTAAATGGTCTACTCGCGAGAGTGCGAAAAATAGTGTGCCTACATATCCCATCACCCGCCTGTCGAGCAGTGTCGCCCAGGGTATAAACGAAACCGCAGTCGAGGAAAATTGCAGCCTGATTCTCATGTCATGGCCCATGGACACCCCAAGGGAGGGCACGCGGACGGGAAGAATAATGGATCCCGTGGTGCACTCAGCCCCGTGTGATGTTGCAGTAGTCGCCTATCACCCCGAGCGATTATCATCGTTGCGGGCTGAAGTAGAAGATGGCCAAACTGATGGAGACCTGGCATATCCCCACCTTCATATCGGCCGAATATTGATTCCCACCGCTGGCGGTCCCCATGCTCCGCTGGCGATGCGGCTTGCCCTTTTACTCGCCCGAGAGTTCGACGCGACAACACAAACTGTGTACGTCGCTAGGCCCGACGCCACCGAGAGCGAACTTGAGGAGGGCAGGCAGAGAATCGAAAGCACGATCGAGGCGCTGCGGGAACAGCTCTCATCGCTTCCACAAGTCGATTCCTCGTCTACCGATTTGGAACAATTCCCCATCGAGAGCCATGTTGTGAGCGCACACACCGTCGTTGAAGGTATCGTTCAAGCTGGATCTGAGAGCGACTTGGTGATCATGGGGGCCTCCGAAGAAAGCCTGATCGATCAGGTTCTTTTCGGCGCGCTTCCGGAGAAAACCGCTCGGGCATGTCCAACGCCCGTTATTATTACCAAGAGCTTTCGCGGTTTGCCTCGTTTTTGGCTTCACCGGGTTTGGGATAGCTTTTTCCGATCGCTTCCCAAGCTCACGCGCAGAGAACAAGCCAAGGTTTACAGAGGTGTTTACAAAGGTGCCCAACCGGACACGGACTACTTCGTTATGATGGGCTTGGCGGCGATGATCGCCACATATGGCCTGCTTCAGGGAAGTGCCGCGGTCATCATCGGGGCAATGCTTGTGGCGCCTTTGTTTACCCCCATCCTCGCAATCAGTCTGGCTGTTGTTCGAGGAGACGTTCGTCTGCTGTGGATTGCCTTCGAATCTGCTCTAAAGGGGATTGCGCTCGCTATCGGTTTGGTGGTTTTGCTCACCGCGCTTTCGCCCCTGCGCAGTATCACCCATGAAATTACAGCGAGGATTAACCCAAATCTTTTTGACCTTGCCGTGGCACTTGTCTCCGGCGTAGCCGGTGCCTACGCCATCGCCCGCGAGGATGTCGCCACGGCACTCCCGGGTGTGGCGATCGCAGCTGCGCTTGTGCCCCCGCTGGGCGTTATCGGCATCGGCATCGCTATGTGGGACGCCAACATTGCTGGGGGCGCAAGCCTACTCTTCATCACCAACCTTATCGCTATCGCCTTCGCGGGCGCCATTACGCTTCTCCTGCTTGGCTTTAGACCTACCCCGGGCGCTGAACAGAAGGCGAGACTGCGCGTCGGGCTAATAACGTCCTTGGTGATGCTGATCGCGATCATGATCCCGCTGGCAATTGTCTTTCTTAACACCGCGCATGAATCTCAAACTTTCCGGGTTGTGGAGACGACTCTCCAAAATTATACGGAGACAAATCCCAGCCTTCGCCTGGTGCGTTTCGATATCAGCGAAGGCGATGGTGAAGTTAACGTTGATGTAACTTTCAATGCCCTTAATCCGTTCTCGGAGGATATGGCTGGAAATCTCCAGAATGATCTTATGCAGGCCCTCGATCGTCCAGTGACCCTCCACCTCGTCTCCATACCTGCCGAGGATATTACCATCCCGTCACCTGACTGAAACCAATCGCCAACCAAAAGGAATGATCAACGCTAAAATTAAAATAAAGATTGGGGAGATCGACCAACGTATTAGCAGGGCGCGGCAAAGTACAAATCAATAAGAATCGTGAGAGCCGGGGACGCCGACCCCAGCTCTCTCTTAAGGAGGAGAAGAAGAGATATTGCCCTTCTTCCTATACTATATACGAATCAACCCCGGAGGCGCGTGGCTGATACTACACGACTGCCCTACGGAATCCCTACGCCGTCTAGGACTAAAAGGCTAATAATCATCAATTTCCATCCAAATCCGGCATTCTGTCGGATGAAAGTGAAGGAATCCGCATTGGGACTCTCAATAATAGACCGGGCATCCAACACAACCGCCCCACGCCTTCACTGACTGACTATCGATCCCTGCGCCCCATGCTATAATCGCCTTCGCCTCTGAAACCAAGCCCATGCTCATTGACTGGTTCCTCGCCCTACTTCCCATTCTAGTTATTATTCTATTGATGGTCGGATTCCGCTGGGGGGCTGCCAAGGCGGGTCCTGCAGGGTGGCTTGTAGCTGTTCTTGTGGCACTCCTGCGCTTCGGTGCTAGCATCGACTTGGTTGCCCTTTCCCAGGTTAAGGCACTGCTCTTAACCAGCGATGTCCTTCTCATCACCTGGAGCGCATTTCTTCTATATCGCGTTGCAGATGAAGCGGGTGCGATCCAAATCCTCAGCCAAGCCATCCCAGGACTGACAAGAGATCGCGTCCTTCAAGCATTGCTCATCGGCTGGGCTTTCGCCTCATTTCTTCAGGGCGTGGGAGGGTTTGGTGTGCCAACGGCAGTCACCGCACCACTTCTCGTCGGCCTCGGTTTTTCCCCTATGGCTGCTGTATTGATCCCCTCAATTGGTCATTCCTGGTCAGTTACCTTTGGATCGCTAGCCACATCTTTTCAAGCCCTCATTGCTTCCACCGGCTATGCAGGGGAGATATTAGCCCCTCCATCCTCTGCATTCCTGGCGATCGCCTGCCTGGTTTGCGGTTATCAAGTCGCACATATCTCTGGAGGTTGGGGGGCGGTACGCCGATTATTCTGGCCTGTTCTGGTGCTGGGCATCGCCATGGGGGTTGCACAATTCTCGCTCTCAACGAATGGTTTATGGAACATTGCGGCACTCGGCGGTGGATCGGCCGGGATTGTCGTTGGATTTCTCGTCGCCCGGTTCCGTGGCCGCCAAGTGGCCGAACAGAACACAGCCAGGATAAAAGGGCGAAGGCTCCTGCTCGCCCTCTCTGGCTACATCGCACTCGTCGTCATCACGCTTGCAATCCAATTCATTCCACCGCTGCGCTCAGCGCTCAGTTTAATCGTTATCAGGGTCCCTTTCCCAGAAATCAGCACGTCGCTTGGGCACATAACTCCAGCCGGCTACGGCCGCGAGATATCTCTCCTCCGTCACGCCGGAGCGATCCTTGCATACAGCTCTCTTGTCGCCTACCTCCTCTACTCTCGCGCCGGACTTTACACCCCTGGCGCTGGGTTGCGCGTCCTTAAGACCACCGTCCAGCGCATGTTACCATCCAGCCTGGGCATCGCCGCCATGGTCTCTATGGCCGTCGTCATGGCACATGCCGGCATGACGGAAACCCTGGCGCGCGGATTGTCAGAGGGAATGGGGCCCCTCTTCCCCGCCATCTCCCCGTGGATCGGCGGTTTAGGCGCGTTTATGACCGGCTCGAACACGAACTCGAATGTCGTCTTCGCCAATCTCCAGCTTCGCACCGCTGAACTCCTCGGGTTCAGCGCACCGATCATTCTGGCTGCCCAAACGGCTGGCGGCGCCATCGGTTCTATCATCGCTCCAACAAAAATCATCGTCGGAGCTAGCACGACTGGCGCAGCAGGAAAGGAGGGCTCAATCCTGCGAAGCCTCCTCTTTTACGTTTTCCCTCTTATTGGTCTCATCAGCCTACTAACCCTGCTCGCTCTCTGGGTCACTTCCCCATGAACAATGGCTTCTCTTTTCGAAATCGAAACCGTTTCTCCCTCCAGGCCATCGCATTCGCAATGATCACGCTCCCAGCCTTCGGGCTGTACCAGTCCGCCTCAAATGGGCATATCGGGTTGACGCTTGTGTTGATGGGTATTGTCGCCGTGGGGATGGGCCTGGCTATTTGGGTCAATTAAATCATTTAGAGGGAAAAGTGACCTTGACTGCCCGTTTACGCCTCTGTGGAAGGACGGCGCTGCGAAGGACCAAATCACAACA
This sequence comes from Anaerolineales bacterium, assembly GCA_034430395.1. GTDB lineage: Bacteria > Chloroflexota > Anaerolineae > Anaerolineales > E44-bin32 > E44-bin32. Next base: position 5,870 of record DAOUEQ010000062.1, read on the forward strand.
GAACGTATAGCACGCGAAAAGACATCTAAGAATCAAAAGCCTACGCCATCTAGATCTTTCCACGCCACGCGAATATCGCCAGGATCTCCATCAGGATCAATACAAAGATACACCAGCCAATATAGATGGGGCTGAGACAAGAAAGGCTTAAGAAGGGTTCCTGTGAAAATACATAGTAGGACAGTATCGCACACGCTAGATATAGGATTGCTCCGATCTGTAAAGCAATTGCCAAGAATATATTTCGCTTGGTCAGCGCCTATCTCCTAAGATTCCCCAACCCAAGACGATTCTTGAAGGATCGAAAGGGGAACACCCCTCGATATTCAAGGAAAGTTCCAGGCGGTTTAAACACCGAAGATGTGCGTCAACACAGTGGATGCCGCGCCCCCAATACTTTGCATCATCGCTACCTCTGCGTTCCGAACCTGGTTTTCGCCTGCGCGCTCTGTCAACTGCAGAACAATCTCGCACGCCTGGTAGAGACCGGTTGCGCCGATTGGATGCCCCCGCGCCTTAAGCCCTCCCATCGTTGTGATAGGGATCTGACCTCGAAGACGGATCTCCCCCTCAACCGCCAATCGCCACCCCTGACCTTGTTCTGCAAAACCAGCCGCCTCCAGTTGCAGACAAGCCATAATGCTGAAAGCGTCATGAACTTCGAATAGGTGGACATCCTCGCGGCTTATGTTCGCCTTACGATAAGCATCTTGAGCTGAGCGAATAGCTGCTTCAAGTTCGAGAGGATCTTTCCGGTCGTTGACGCGGAAACGGTCAGTGACTACGCTGGAGGACAGTATCTGAACCGGATGCGCGTTGTAAGTGTGTGCCTGTTCACTTGGAGCCAGAACGACGGCTGCGGCCCCATCACAGATCGGCGAGCAGTCGAATAGGCGAAGCGGGGCATGTATCACCCTCGAGTTTTGAACTTCGCTCGGACTGATGGCCTGCTTATAGAGCGCAAAGGGATTGGAACATGCGTTATCGTGAGCGACGACAGGGAAGTGAACCAGTCCATCCTCCGGGACATTGTAACGGTCAAAGTACATTTGCATGAGTTCCGCACTTTTGCTGATCATCGTTGCGCCGTCGGGGACATCTCGCGTTGCGTCGAGAGCCTTGGATAGCGCCGGAGTCGCGACACCCTCGCTCATCTTCTCAACGCCGACAGCAATTGCCAAGTCGGCTTCGCCGCTCGCCACAGAAAGGAACGCCACTCGTATCGCTGCGGCACCACTGGCCATCGCAGCACGAACTTGCAGCGCCTCTATACCATAGAGCTTGGCTTCTTCCGCAATTAGAGATCCAATGTGTTTTTGGCCCTGCATCTCATCAGCCAGCATGTTGCCGGCAAAAAGAGCATCGACCCGGTCGGTGCCCGCATTTTCAATGGCTCGCCGGACAGCCTCCCCCCCAAGTTGGCGCAGGCTGAGATCAGATGCCTTCTCAACCGGCAATTGCCCGATACCAACGATGCTTACAGATCTCACCTACCCCTCCTCGGCCTACGATGGCGCATATCTCCACATCTAATCATCAGGGGTTCCGCATCTACGGCTGAGTACCCTAACCCACAAAGGCTTCTGCGAATACACGCATTGCCTGTAAATGCTCGTCTAGCCCATTAAGCTGACTCCGCATTGTATTCAGCGAAATGTGTGTGGCGCCAGCTTGCTCCCAAGCCTTCATCTCAGACGCATGCACATCCAAGTTCCCTTGCGAGAAGCGAACGCGCCCTTCCAGCCCAAATTCATCCCAAGAGCGCCCCTCTGCTTCCAGATATTCTCCAAGTTTCTCCAGGGAAGGGCTTGTGTCATCAATGCTGCTGTATGTAGGGAGCCAACCGTCCCCGATTCGCGCTGCTCGGCGCAGAACGACATCCGCATGCCCTCCAAACCAGATCGGAATTGGTTGCTGAATCGGGAGGGGTTTTAATCCCATCTGTGGAATACTATGCCAGTGGCCATTGAACATTACACAAGACTCAGTCCACAATCTACGCAACACTTGAACCTGCTCTTCACACCTGCGCCCGCGCGTGTGGAAATTCGCATCCATGGCAATGTATTCGGCTTCGTTCCAGCCAACACCAATCCCGAGGCGCAGGCGCCCATTACAAAGCTGATCAAGTGTCGCTGCCTGCTTTGCGACCAATGCGGTTTGCCTTTGAGGGAGGACCAAGATCCCCGTTGTGAACTCCACTCGCTTTGTCACTGCCGCCATAAAACTAAAGAGCGCAAACGGCTCCATGAAGGAATCTTCGATCGTATATATTCCTTGCCACCCACCCGAACGATTCGGGTCAGCCCCTAGAACATGCTCATACGCGAGAATATGCGTGAAACCGAGGTCCTCCACGGTTTGCGCGAAATCCCTGACGGTAATTGGATCCGGATCGAGTTCCGTTTGCGGATAAACAACGCCTATCTTCATCCTAACTCCCATTCCTCCTTGGCTTAGCCAAAGTGGCATTTAAAGCAGAGTATAGACCAAGTGCCCCATTTATGTTCGCCTGCTATTGTTGAAATACTCGCGCTGTTCTTTGCATTAATCCAGGATCCCTGCACACTGCTCCGTATGGTCCATGGCGTACTCCCCAGTCTGATGTAAAATGAGCTTATGAGCGAATCAGACATCCATATTCTTTTGACTGTGCCTTTCCCTCCTGCTCTTATTGAGCGTATTCAAGCCGTCTCTCCGCGTTTAAAGATAACATCTCACCCAACCAGCGACGCGGAAGACCTTCCAGAGGATCTGTTGCAGGAGACCGAAATCCTCTACACGTTAAGCGCACTTCCTGGTGCAGATCTTGTTCCCAACCTGCGTTGGATCCAAACTCACTATTCCGGCGTGGACCATATCATCGGTCATCCTCTTCTCAGCTCGGATTTGATGATAACTACGATGAGTGGTGCTTCGGCCCCCCAGCTAGCCGAGTTGACATTGGCGTTCATCCTCGCCTTGTCTCACCGCATGCTCAAGATCATTCTTAGCAATCCCGAGGAGCGCTGGGCGCCGGGTCGTCTTAAGCGGTACCAACCCACGGAACTTCGCGGAAGCACTGTCGGGATTGTCGGTTATGGGAGCGTTGGCCGCGAAATCGCACGTCTGTGTCAGGCATTCGGCGCAAGCGTGTTGGCAACCAAGCGAGACTTAAAACACCTTTCTGACGACGGTTACTCACTCGAAGAACTCGGTGATCCTGAGTCGGAAATTCCTGATCGACTCTATCCACCCCAAGCTCTGCGCTCAATGGTCTCTCTGTGTGATTTCGTAATCATCACCCTCCCGCTCACCCAGGAAACCCAGGGGATCTATGATGGGGCCGTCTTTGAAGCTATGAAACCGAGCGCCTATATAATTGACATCTCCCGTGGCGGTATAGTGGACCATGGCGCATTGGTTGAGGCGCTGAATTTGGGCCGTTTAGCTGGTGCTGCGCTAGATGTCTATCCCATCGAACCGCTCCCTGTAAGCAGTCCACTATGGGAGATGGAAAATGTCATCCTTACACCCCACATCGGTGGATCATCTCCCCATTACCTCGATCGGGCGATTCAGTTGTTCTCGGTGAACATCCAACGTTATCTATCTGAGATGCCGCTGTTGAACCTATATGATCCATCGCGCGAGTACTGATTTCACATGGAAAAGGTGATTCGCGGGGTGATCTTTGATCTCGGCTCGACGCTAATTCGTTTCGAGGGTGATTGGTCGATTCTCTTGCAAGATAGTCTGGATCACCTGATTGATCAGCTCCAAGAAGATGGCTTAGACTTCGATCGAAGCGAGTTTCGCTCGGCATTTGAACGCGCCTTGGAAGCAAATGACCTCCAGCGCCAAACCAGCCAACTTGAGCGTTCAACTTCCTCTCTGCTGCATGAGACATTAAATATCTTTGGGTATGACGAAATCTCGCCCAATATCATGGGGCGCGGTCTGAAGCGTTTCTACGGCGTGAGCGAAACTCATTGGCAGCCAATGCCAGCACTTCACGAGGTGCTTGATGAACTGCGCGATGAAGGTCGAATGCTCGGTATAATCTCAAACGCCGGAGACGTAGGGAATGTGCAGAGATTGATCGACAAAGTAAATATTCGTAATTACTTCGATCCGATCATCATCTCGGCCGCAATCGGTATACGGAAACCAGATCCCG
>DAOUEQ010000063.1:0-16392 GCA_034430395.1 Anaerolineales bacterium
CAGCACAAAATCATGCAAGATTAATGAACCCTCATCGAAAGCTGCATCCAATTCAGTCTGTATCGAATCCAGCAAGGCGAATCGCTCTGTTGTGACGACCTCTTGAACCCCAAACTGGGAAACCGCATCACGTATCACCCCGCGCGAGACAGTTCGGACCAGGTTGTCTATATATTCACCCTTCCATTTTATATGCGCCTCAACCACTTGTGCCGGATTGATTGAGAAGATCACGGAAGCGTCTACTCTGACGATCTGACCGTCTGATGTTCTCGCCTCAACCGAGTCGTCGCCCCGGATTGCACCTTCCTCCGGCGCAATGGACATCGTGTAAGTCTGGCGAGATATGGGGTACGGGATGACGTTCTCAAGGAAAGGCACAACCCAATTTAAGCCAGGTTGAAGCGCCTCCGGCCGTACACCACCTTCACCGACCGTAATCACAACTCCTCTATCGGTGGGCTGGATGAAAACCAGGCCCGCACTGATAGTTGTTAGGATCAGGGCAAGCACGATTATGCCTATGACGATGCCGCCCGCCGCCCGGAAACGCTGCCCGCGAGCAGCGCGTGTTACTGCAAGCACTATTACGGCTAAAGCTGCGACCCAAGCTATTGTAGCAAGAGCCGAAAGCAATGTTGCGACGTTCATTTATTCCTCCTTTAAGAAATAAACCATTAATCAAGACCAATTAGTATTTGATCCGCGCTGATTGTACCATGCGGGATTATCGCCCACGGACAACAAGCTGACATGGACCTGCCTCATTGACGGCGATTCCAAATTATGTGTGCGAGAAATGTGGGGAAGGTTCGATGCGGCTGCTAACCAAGGAACAAAAGAATTGTTGCCGCGCGCTTTGGATGCACTCCCAAGGTCCAAACGTTATAAACCCTCCCTTATGCTTGGTGGTCACGCTCAAGAATGATCGTTACCGGACCATCATTCTCGATCTCAACGAGCATATGAGCGCCGAAGACCCCTGTCTGAACGGGTACGCCCAAGCCTCGCAGGTGATCGACGAAATGATCGACAAGCGGTTGGGCAATCTCCGGAGGGGCGGCATTGATATAGCTGGGACGGCGACCTTTATGCGTGTCAGCGTAAAGGGTGAACTGCGACACTACAAGCACTTCACCGCCCACATCTTGTACGGATAGATTCGTTTTGCCTTGCTCATCTTCAAAAACACGCAGGACGGCGCACTTCTCCGCTAACCACTCCGCTTCACTCGCAGTATCGGCTGATCCGACGCCGATCAGGATGACCAGGCCGCGCTCGATCGCTGCAATCGTCTCGCCCCCGACTGAGACTCGACCACATCGAACGCGCTGAAGGACAGCTTTCACTTATCCATTTCTCCTGCAAGGTCGAGTGCAGCGGCCAGATCAACTCTGATGAAGGGATGCCGATCCATTTCCTAGAGCACCTCTCCAACAAGCCTTGAAAGCTCACCCTGCTCTACATGCCTGCCTGTGTTGAGCTTGGAATACACCAGCTTATCGTCGACGTTGACCTCAAATTTTCCCCCATCCGCAGGGATGAGCCTTATGGAGTCGATTTTAAATTCATACGGGTTTAATAGTTCTGCCATCGCACCGATGGCCCGGTCTGTATAGTGTCAAGCTGCGCAATATTCAATCGAGATAGTGACCATTATTCCTCCACTTCATTTTGGTTTTTATTGTAACTCTCTACATTGTCATGGGTTTTGGCGCTTAATTGCAGAGGAGTATATCGCATGTTGACGATGCTGGGTCAATATTATTGGATATTTACTTCAGAGAAGGAGCCTTTTCAAGAACCATCCCAAGAATATCTCGGTCGCCGCTGCGCGGCTCACTCGAAAGGACATTAAATCGTGGAGACCCTTCCCGATTTTGTCATTGCGAGGAGCCCGATAGGGCAACGTGGCAATCTCCCATCAAGAAACGAGGAGATTGCTTCGCTTCGCTCGAAATGACATTTGGTGCTGCAGAGCCCTTCCCGTACTTGTCATTGGGAGGAACGAAGTGACGTGGCAATCTCCGCGCAAGATAAGGATGAGATTTTTTTCGCGGAGTTTAGCCTGCGAAGTCCCCGACCGAAGGGAATGGGGAGCGAAGCCGAATGGGTTCGCAATGACATTAAGGGGCAGGCCTTGGTCAATGGCAAGAACTGCGCGATAATCTGTCTGAGATCAGGAGGTTCCCTATGCGCCGTTTTTCCACCTTTATTGTCGGAGCCGTGTGCGGTGCGCTTGTTGGATCCGTCACCGCCATACTGCTTGCCCCTGAATCGGGAGAAAAGCTTCGACAGCAGATCCGCGAACGATCCGAAGCCTTCCGCGATGAGATCCAGAGTGCATATACGGCTCGTCTAACCCAATTGGAGACAGAGCTCGAGAAGCTGCGCGAGCCTAAGAAAGCGGTTTAGAGTTTCGTCCAAGTTTTGAATATCGTTCGAGCATTACCGGACATAGCTTCTGCTATGCCCGGTTCTATTTTCTTTACTGGCTAGTGCAGCTTCCAATACGGATGTGACCAGAGAATCAAATTAAAGCCGGCGTCACCACGTTTGGAGCAGGGCCTTAGCCAAGGTCACTTTAATTCAACGATGTATGCCGCCGGCTGCCATGTATGCCGTGTCGTTGCCGTCACGATGAGAACCGCGTCCCGAGTATCCTTATCGAATGTGACCTCAATTTCAGTATGGTTATTTTCATCTAAGGTGAGTTCACGGACTTCTATCTCACGCCCCTGCTCAACGAGTACTACCCGGTAGGTCTGCGGTAAGCGATTATAAAGGCGCACGAAACCCGCCACCTGCCAGCCGCCTTCATCCGTCTCGAAATCTTCAAAATAGTCAATCGCCTCGATCGAAAGATCATCGAGAAGCAGTCCATCCCCATTCACTGCCATATCCGTGATGTACTCGAATCGCAGGAGGATCTCCTGCCCGGCAAATTCAGAGAGATCAACCGTCTCCTGAATCCATCGAGGTTCTTCCCCACCGCCGCTATACCCTGTGTACGCCCAACCAAAGGAATTTCCCGAGAGGTCCTCAGCCGTACCGGAGGGTGTCTCAAGGATCTGCCATGTATCCCCGCCATCTGGGGACACCTCGATGTAGAGGTAATCCCACCCCTCCTCGATGTCATACCATACCCAGTAGCTAGCATCTACTGGTCCCTCGACCTGCCTGAAATCAAATGAGCGCGTCAAGGTCATGTCCGACGTATCACCCCGGTTTGACCAGAAGGTGAAGTCGCCAGAATGCGCCTCTCCCGGAAGCACCGGCACGACAGAGGCGCCATCAAATGAGAGCAAATACGTGCCCTCGCACTCGATCTGTATGTAATCGATCCCATACTGGTTTACCTGCCGCTCCTGCGGTCCAGTCGGGCAGGTAAATAATTGGTCGCTGAAACCCACCTGCGGTGCGACATAGGAATGGAAGGCATAACGACCGTCAGAGATAGAAGGATCATTTTCCAGCATGGCGATAGCCCAATCGCGGTGGACTTCATCGGCAGTGATTGGCGCACCTGTTTGATTGTCGACAATACCCATGGTGCCCAATGTTCGATCGATAGAATCGAGACCGTTCTTCGGATCAGCCACGACCGCCTGTGTCGCCTGTGAGCCGAAGCGGTCAAGGAAGTACGTTACAAAAAGGAAGGCTTGCCCGTAATGTATCCCGCTATTGTCCGAAGGCCAGTAGGTGAGCGCGAGATCGGGCTCACTGGCGAAGACGTAGTCCCAACCGCCTACATCAAAGCCGTTTAAGTGTGCAGCCAATTCAGAGAACCCTTCGTTCAACCAGGATTCTTCGTTCCGATCTAGGTTCCAGTGGATCATGTGTTGGAACTCGTGGGCGAGAGCGCCATAGGTGTAATCGACCCAGAGCTCCGTATTGTCTACGCTCAAGTAGAACATCTCATGCCCATTGGAGTATTTATGCGCAAGCGGGGAGAGTTCATCGGCCGAAGAATAATAACCCACCACAGAGTCACCGAGGTTTGTTGCGTAGAGGATATAGAGATGAATATCGCCATCAACGCCGGGTGACCACTCACTCCCAAAGAAGGACCGATTCGTAGGATAGGCCCCCTCCTCGAAATCATCCACCAGGGCTTTCACGTCATCTGGGTCAAAGGCCACACCCTGTTCCACCCAGAAGTAAACATGATCGCTTGCATACACCATCTCGGCTTGAACTTCGAAGTTTTCGATCGTGTCGGCATTACTTACCCAGAAAGTATCGACGGATCCGGCCGGAATAGGCTCGGCATCCTCAGCCAGGATCCGGGGGACATCCTTCAGACCGCGCAGGCGCTCCGCGAGTTCGATGGGCTCGTTGATGGGCACGATCGTAGATGCCAGCTGCTCGAGAGTTAAAAAAGAGAGATCGATATCCTCAGGCTCCTCGGAAGGGGAGATCAGGGGCATACGGGTCGGCTCACTTTCTTCGGGGACATAATCTTGAAAGTCCGCTTGCTCTACCTGCATCACGCCCCAACGGATAATCAGAAAAGTCGTCACCGCACAAACAAGACACGCCCCCATGATGACAACCAGGGCGATAACAAACCACTTTACGTTTGAACTGCTATTCGAACCCATCAATACCCTCCTGATGCAGAATTTTCAGCATTATATCGGAAAAACATACGCGGCTTGTACAAACGATGGTACTGCTAGGCGGAGCGTTCATCATAGATTCCCCGCTAAATATTGTAGAAAGTTGACATACGCGCGTGTGCCTACTATTGTCAACGCTACGATTTGTTGGTTAAATTCATCCCGCGTCGTAATCACGCTGAAAACTCAAAATCCTTTGGCTAACCGGTCCAGGCGCTGTATTAGACTTCTCTTTTTTTATGGAGTCAGAAAGCTTTGGTTCCGGGTTCGTGGGTTAAAACTCCTGAAGGTTTTGAATCTGCATTAGGGTAAGGTGTGGTTCGATGCGTGAGGGCGGTGGGCCGATACATGGGTTGGCTCCTACGATGTATGTATCTATTTCGACAGCCCAGCGCATGAACTTGCGGGGGGGTTAGAGATGTTTAAGAGAAACTTTCTCCGTCAGCGATTTAAAGCCTATCCCCGGTCAACAGCCAGCGTGGTGTCGTCTGCCCGAACCACTGGCAGTTGAACAGTAAAGCGGCTCCCCATCCCTAGTTCGCTCTGGGCGACCATCCGTCCCTGATGACTGCGTACAATCTCGCGGGTAATAGCCAGACCAAGTCCCACGCCGCGATCCATACCCCCCGGGCGAGCCTTATCCAGTTGATAGAAGCGCTCGAAGATGCGTGAAAGTTCGTCCTCCGGGATGCCAGACCCGGAATCCTCGACATGGATGGAAATCCATCCCTCCGCATACTCCCCCCACAGGGATACCTGTCCACCTTCCGGTGTGTGTTTAATGGCGTTGTCGATTAGGTTCATGAATACCTGCGCCAGTCGATCACCGTCCCCGATCAAGGTAGGCAATTGACCGACCTTATTGATAACATTCACGCCCGCCTCGGCGGCTTTCACGCTCAACCGCTCAACCACTGCTGAAAGAAGCATCGTGATTTCAACACGATCCTGGTGAAAGTCGATCTGCCCAGTATCCATGCGCGCCAGTTCGAGCAGATCTTCCACCAGCCGCTGTAATCGCTGGGCTTCGTCATAGACGACCTGCGCTGCGTGTTGCTGCGATTCCTGGTCTTGCGCGGTGCCATCGAGGATCGCTTGCGCAAAACCCTGAATAGATGTTAGCGGTGTTTTGAGTTCATGGGAGACGTTAGCGACAAAATCTCGCTGCGCTTTACGCCCTGCTTGGACGCGTGCGACCATTTCGTTAAAAGTGAGCGCAAGACCCCGTACTTCCTCCGGACCGCCCGGCTGCAAGCGTTGTTCGTAATCACCTGCAGCCACAGCCCGGGAGACCTCAGCCATCCGGTCTAACGGTGCAGCAACCCAACGCGACATCAGCCATGATAAGAAGATCGATAGGAATAATGCAATCCCTGCAGCCTGAAGGATGGGGCGCAAGACGCTATCCCACCATAGACGGAGGTTCAGCAATGTCGGGCGCGGCGAGGCAAGGATGATTCGGAAGCGCTGAATCAACGAATGGGAGATATAGAGCCAAACCCCATCACCCGGCGCACCGAAACTTCCCCGTACGATCTCTTGGCCCTCGCCGCTCTGCTGGAGCACATCATCGGGAATCGGGCGCTCCGTTGGGCGACTATCGGCCAAAACTTCGCTCTGTGGGTTGACGATGATGATGCGCGCGCTCGATATCTGATCCAAGCGCTCGATCGTAGAGGTTAACTCCTCTCCCTCCAACTCCAGGAGAAGCCTCCCTTGTCCGCGGACGATTATTGGAAGACTCCGTTCCAAGTTGAGATACACACGTTGGTCTCCAGAAGGACTTCTTAGCAATAAGAATAGCAGGCTGACTGCAACGAAGAGCAGTACCAGTCCTGCAACCAGGAGATAGGTCAAGAACAATCGGGATTGCAGCGAACGGAACACGGAAACCTCAATTTACCAGTTTATAGCCTACACCCGTCACCGTATCGATCCGAACCTGGTTGCTCCCCGCAATCCGCTTTCGCAAGTGGGCAACATGGACATCCACGGTGCGCGTCTGACCATAGAAATCGTAGCCCCAAACCAAGTTTAATAGCTGTTCACGACTCAAAACGATCCCCTTATGCTCCACTAGAGTGAGCAACAAATCGAATTCCTTCATCCGCGTTTCAACCACCTGACCATCAACGTTGACCTCCCGGCGCGCGGGGTCGATCGTCAGGTCACCGATGTGAATTGGGCTGTCATCCCGCCGCGGTGCGCGCTCCGCTCTCCGCAGAATAGCTTTCGCCCGGGCAACTAACTCACGCGGGTTGAAGGGCTTGGTCAAATAATCGTCTGCTCCTAGCTCAAGTCCGACGATTTTATCGACGTCATCATCGCGGGCGGTTAACATGATAATTGGTACATCACTCTCGGCGCGGACCCGCCGGCAGACCTCAAAACCATCGACTTCAGGCAACATGATGTCTAAAATCACCAGCGCTGGTTCAAGCGAATCGATCTTTTCCAGCGCTTGCTGCCCATCCATTGCCTCCTCGACGCGATAACCCTCCCGCTCCAGGTAGAGCCGGGCAAGATCTAGGATATTCGCCTCGTCATCGACAACAAGAATGAGTTCGCCCGCCATTGTGCCCTCTCTGCTTCATCCACTACACTTCACCGCTGTTTGTAGTTGACACTGCGCAATCAGCAAAGCGGATTATTTACTTCATGCTTCACCCGGCCATACAGAACCCTGCGCCGTCACACATCCCTGCGGGGCTCTAATCCAGCCCTAATCAGGCGCTTTCTAGTCGACCAGTGCGATCGCTTCGATCTCTACAGCCGCGCCTTTCGGCAGCGCTGCAACCTCAATGGTTGAACGGGCCGGTGATTCATTCGGGAAGAACTCCGCGTATACCGCGTTCATCAGCGCAAACTCGGACATATTCTGCATAAAAACCGTCGTTTTCACGACTAGTTCGAGCGATGAACCGCCAGCCTTAAGTACCTCACCGAGATTCTTCAAGGCTTGGCGTGTCTGACCTTCAACACCACCCGCTGCAAATTCGCCGGTTGCGGGATCCACACCAATCGTACCGGAGGCGAATACTAAATTCTCGGTCCGGATCGCAACCGAGTAAGGTCCGATGGCCTTCGGCGCTCCATCGGCGACAACAACTTTACGCTCTCGTGATGACATCTACAGCCTCCATCCGTAAATCAAAGGGTCTCTCGGGATTGTACGCTTCAATAAAGCCTCGGTCAAAAAAGTCTGAGGCGCAATAGCGCCCCAGACTTTTTCTCAAGATATGGCACTATTCAAATAGCATCGATCTAATGGCTTCGTCTTGCTAAGCACCCGGCTTTTCACAGCGACTAGACGACAATATTCACCAGACGTCCAGGGACGACGATAACTTCTTTGGGTTCCTTGCCTTCCATAAAACGCTGCGCGGCTTCGCTGGCCAGCGACGCGGTCCTGGCATCTTCTTCGCTGATTCCTGCATCTACCATGATCCGATCGCGCAACTTTCCGTTCACCTGGACGATCAGGGTTATCTGCTCTTCCTTCGCCAGTTCCGGGTCGTACTCAGGCCAGGGTTGTTTGTGTATCGAGTACGGCTTCCCCAGGTGGGCCCAGAGCTCCTCAGTGATGTGAGGCGTCACCGGCGCCATCAAGAGCAACAACGTTGTCAACGCTTCATTCCAAACGGACGTCCCTCCCAGTTTCTCGCTGTGCTCCTGTAAAGCGTTTGTCATTTCCATCAAGGTCGAGATGATTGTATTGAAATCAAAGGTCTCAAAGTCATCGGATACGCGCTTGATGGTTTGGTGTGATACGCGCATGAGGTTGCGCTCACCTTCATCGGCATCGCCTGAGCTGCGAGCAACCGGAGTATCGACCGCCAGATTCCACACCCGATGCACCCAGCGTACGATTCCCTCAATTCCCTGGCTGCTCCATTGACCGCCGACATTCCAACGGTAGGCGAACATCAGATATGCTCGCAATGTGTCGGCGCCATACTGCTTCACCAGCACATCGGGGGCGATGACATTGCCACGGCTCTTCGACATCTTTTCGCCGTCTTCGCCCAGTATAGTCCCCTGATTCCGCAACTGGAGCATTGGCTCATCAAATGGCAAGATTCCCATATCCCGCAGCGCTTTCGTGAAGAAACGCGTGTAAATCAGATGCATGGTGGCGTGTTCGATCCCGCCCGTATAGCAATCTACTGGCATCCAATAGGCAAACTCCTCCTCGTCCCAAGGGCCATCTGCATATTTGGGACTCAGGTAGCGATACTGGTACCACGACGAGCACATGAATGTATCCATCGTATCTGTGTCGCGCTCGGCAGCCTTGCCGCAGAGCGGGCAGGTCGTGTTCTTCCATGTCGGGTGCAGTTTCAGAGGGCTCTCTCCCGTGGGCAGCCATTCCACTTCATCCGGGAGCAGCACAGGCAATTGATCCTCAGGGACCGGAACCTGGCCATGCTCAGGACAATAGACAATGGGGATGGGTGCCCCCCAGTAACGCTGGCGGGAGATCAACCAGTCGCGCAGACGGTAGATGACCGCGCCCTTGCCAGTCCCCTTCTCCTCCAGCCAGCGAGTCACCTTGCCCATTTCCTCCGGAACGGGTGTTCCGTCGAACCTGCCCGAATTTACCATCTGCCCTGAACCCGTATAGGCAGCCTCCAGAGGTCCTTCATCCCAGTCGGGGGGGGCGATGACAACCGGGATGGGTAAGTCGTACTTCGTCGCGAAGGCGAAATCGCGCTCGTCGTGTGCAGGGACGGCCATGATCGCCCCGGTGCCATAGGTCATCAAAACGTAGTCGGCGATCCAAATAGGTATGCGCGCTTCATTGACTGGGTTAACCGCATAGGCGCCGATAAATATGCCAGTCTTGTCTTTATCTTCAGCCTCGCGTTGAATGTCCGATTGGCGCGCCGCCTGATGGATATACTCGTGGACCGCTTCGCGATTTTCCGGCGTAGTCAGTTTCTCCACCAAAGGATGTTCCGGCGCCAGCACCATGAAGGTAGCGCCCCAGAGAGTGTCCGGGCGGGTGGTAAAGACCTCGATGGGGTCATCCTGCTCTGATTTAAAGACAACAGATGCTCCTTCGCTCCTTCCAATCCAATTCGTCTGCAGCGTGCGCACACGCTCAGGCCAGTCGATCGACGAGAAGTCCAGCAGCTCGTCAGCGTAGCGAGTGATTCGGAAAAACCATTGATCCAAATCCTTCTTGATCACAGGCGTCTTGCAGCGTTCACAATGCCGGTCTTCCCCCCATACCTGTTCCCGAGCAAGGGTGGTGTTGCACTGCGGGCACCAATCCACCGGTGACATCTTCTTATACGCCAGTCCATGGTTGAACAACTGAATGAAGAAGCCTTGCGTCCACCTATAATACTCAGGGTCCGCTGTAATGGCTTCACGATCCCAGTCGAACATCGTTCCCATGGTGCGCAGTTGGCGCCTCATGTTGTCGATATTCTTGTACGTCCAAGTCTTGGGGTGGATGCTGCGTTTGATGGCTGCGTTCTCCGCCGGAAGACCGAAGGCATCGAAGCCAATCGGGAACATGACGTTAAAGCCGCGCATGCGCAGGTAGCGAGCGCGGGCATCTGAAGGAGCCATAGGGTACCAGTGTCCGAAGTGTATATCACCGGAAGTGTAGGGCAGCATGGTCAGGAAGTAGAATTTTTGGCGCGCGGGATCGATCTCCGCTTTATAGAGTTGATCGGCCTCCCAGCGAGCCTGCCAGCGCGGCTCGATTTCAGCCGGTTGGTAGCGATCGCTCTTGGGAGCGTTCGATCGGGTTTTCTCCCTCTTATCTGCTCCACTCATCACAACACCTCCGCAAGGATATCAACCCCTGCTAATGGAAGAAATGATCTCAAAGCACTTCGTCAGCTCGACTGTTGTCACCTGTCACACCCACCTATACCCAAGAAGTTAAACAAAATACCCCTCGCCCATACAGGGACGAAGGGGTCTCCGTGGTACCACCCTGTTTGCTCAGCGGATGCTGAGCCACTTCATCGCTGTAACGGGCGAAACCCGCCCCCGACTACTCGCTTCACCGAGGGAGCCTGTCCTTAAGCAGGACGACAGGCGAGTTCAGCCTTCGCACTTTTTCAGCTGCAGCGCACCGTGGGCGCTGTGCCGGGCTCTCACCGTTCCCGACTCGCTGACGGTTGGCTTACTACTCCTGCCATGGCTGGATATTGAATTGTCAGGTGGACCCAGTGGGATTCGAACCCACGACCTCCTCAATGCCATTGAGGCGCGCTCCCAGCTGCGCCATGGGCCCAAGCTCGAGTGGACCTGGCGGGATTCGAACCCGCGACCTCATCAGTGCGATTGATGCGCGCTCCCAACTGCGCTACAGGCCCTTCTTAGGTGTTTGGATTGTACTTGAGAGGCGGATTCACTGTCAAGACAAACCCTTCCAAGCAAATCCATTCAGTAACTACTCGGACTCCTCGCGGCGTTGTCACTCGGAAGATCGGGATCATAGTTGTGAATGAAGATCTGAATTGCTATGCTGAAGTAAGTGCGACGATCATGATCGATTTCATGCCCAAGATTGGCGCGACATTTGTACATTTTATTGTTTTATTCAATACTCGAATTAGCCTGGAGGAAAACTGACGATGAAAGTGACCGACCTTTGGAAATCGGACCAAAGACCGACAATCTCCTTCGAACTATTCCCGGCCAGATCCGAAAAGGCGGCGGAAACCTTGGAGAAAACAATCGATGAATTGACTGCGCTGAATCCTGATTTCGTTTCTGTGACGTTTGGAGCCGGAGGATCCACGCGGGAGGGTTCTTTTCAACTCATTCAGAAACTAAAACACGAGAAAGGGCTGGACGTCCTCGCATATTTTGCCTGCTTTGGGTTGGGGCCGGAAGACCTCGTTTCTGTTCTGGACAGCTATCAGGCAATAGGGATTGAGAGCATCCTAGCTGTGCGTGGAGACGCCCCTCAAGATGAGGTGTTCGAGCCACATCCTGACAGCCTGCCGTATGCCTCGGACCTGGTCGCCTTCATCCGGCAACGCTTTTCTTTCTGTGTCGGGGTCGCTGCGTACCCCGAGGGGCATATCGATGCGCCAGATAGAAAGAAGGATCTGGAATACTTAAAGCATAAAGTGGATCAAGGAGGCGAGTACATTATCACCAACTACTTCTATGACACTGCATACTTCTTCGACTTCGTCGAACGATGCCGGGGCATTGGCATTGAGGTTCCTATCCTGCCCGGAATCATGCCCATCTACAGCGTTAAGATGATGGAGATGCTGGCGGGCATGTGTGGAGCGACAATTACAGAGGATGTACATAAAGGGCTTGCTTCGATAGAGGAGGGTGACAAGGATGCCCTTATCGCATTTGGCATTGAGTTTGCATATCGCCAATGTGCGGAACTACTTCAAGCGGGTGTTCCCGGGCTGCACATTTACACCATGGATCGGAGTGCGTCGACAGTGGGCTTGGTCAACCGGCTACGAACCGATGGTTTATTGTGAGTGAGCCGTTAAGCGGCAAGGGAATGACATTATGCGTGAACTTGTCATGCTGAACGAAGTGAAGCATCTCGTTCTTTGAACCGAAGGGTTCTTCTGGTCATGAACGAGATTCTTCGGCACGATGTGCCTCAGAATGATATTGGCCAGAAACCTGTCATTGTAAGTGGGCCGTGCAAAGGCGAGGGAATAACATTGACCGAGAGCCTGTCATTGTGAGAGAAGCGGATGTACTGTCCGTCAATCCCAGGATGAGGCGGCAGACCACAGATGTGTAAGGAGATGATATGGAATGCAACCAAGAAAAGAACTTGACGAATTGTAATTGCACCTACAAGCCATGCTCCAGAAAAGGCATTTGCTGTGAATGCATCAGCTACCATCTACGCATGAGAGAATTGCCAGCTTGTTGTTTCCCCGATGATGTAGAGAGAACTTTTAATCGATCTTTTGAGCTTTTTGCTCAATTAGTCAGCGATGGAAGGGTTTAATCGACAACGTCAAGTTTATATTGGACCCGAACGATGTCTTGAAATCCATCGCATAAATCGAAACAATTTATTGGATAGTGCTTATGTCCGGCGAAACAAATCTTCAGAGCCTTCTTGTGAATATGCAGCCAGACCTTCTCGAGGGGGAGTTCGTGTTTTGTTCCGTCTCGCCCAAAGTGTTTGAACAACTGCGTATTCATCCAATCGGATACCTTCGCGAAGCGGAGGGGATTACCCTAATAGTAGAAAGAAGGTTCGCTGACGATGAGGGTTTGGACTATGAGTTTATCTCGCGAATGATAACCCTCAAGATCCATTCGGGCTTGGAAGCGGTCGGGTTTCTCGCGGCCATTACAACTAAAATCGCTGGTGCAGGGATCAGTGTGAATACCATCTCAGCTTTTTATCACGATCATCTGTTTGTGCCAACGGACAGGGTGAACGCTGTGATGCAGCTTTTGGATGAACTGAGAAATGATGCGGCTGTGGGAAGTATAGGCACTTAAACCGGCTACAGAAGCCGCACGCATTCCGCTCCTTCTATCAATCAATTCGTGCTAAATATCATGAGCAAAGAAGAACATCCCTGGGAGCAAATATATAAGAAAAACGGTCGAGTATTTCCAGAACCATTCCCTCGATTTCATGAAGTCGTGGATTTATACATCGAGCATGGCTGCTCTGAGATTTTAGATTTGGGTTGCGGCAGCGGGAGGCATACAGTCCATCTCTCTATGGAAAACTTCAAGACCTTCGGTCTTGATATCTCTCCCACCGGCTTAGGTTTGACCAAGGAATGGCTTCGCGAGCAAGGACGGGAGTGTCACATCGTGCAATCAGATTTTCGGCACCCTTTGCCTTTTCGCGAGGGGAGTTTTTCGGGGGTGTTCTCGACTCAGGTGATCCATCATGCCCGCATAGCCGCTGTTCGACTGGCAATACGGGAAATCTGGAGAGTCCTTTCATCGAGAGGGGTGGCGTTTATTTCGGTCTCCGCGAGAAAAGATGACGGGGAATTTATCGAGATCGAGCCCGGTACAGTCGTTCCGTTGACGGGATCAGAGGCAGGATTGCCACATCATATATTCTCTGAAGAAGAGTTGCGAATGGAATTTCATGATTTCCAAGTTATGGATGTCTCCCTTCGCGCGGACGGGAAAGTTTTGGTCATCATCGCTCTCAAACCTTGACCTGGTCACACCGCCACTTGCCGGAGCCCTTGACGGGTGAGGGCGCTTCACGGAACGCGGGCGCCGCAGAAGACATGCAAACGTCAAACGGATGCCGGGAATCCTGTCATCAGCAGAGATAAGGCAGCACCCGTGTCAGCAAACTTCACCGTGCAATCCCGGCTGCCCCAAAGGGGATTCGCTTTACAATGCCAGAGATATGCTGTTGAATCTTAATCATGGCTTCGAAGAATCGCGTTATTGTCTGGCTGACCTTAGGTCTTCTGGCTCTTACCTTTTCCTTTGTCTATTCGAATTTTATCCAGGATGATGCATACATCACGTACCGGTACGCTCGTAATCTCTCAACAGGAGCTGGGTTTGTTTACAATAAAGGAGAACCGGTTCTCGGCACAACTACACCTCTATACACCGCGCTCTTAGCCTTCTTCTCTTATCTAACTCACCTGTCGGTAGTCCAAATAAGCAAGATCATCAACTTCTTGAGCCTTTGGATTGGTGCAGGATTTTTATTTGAAATTGGAAGACCGGAGGGGAAGGCAATCTCTGTCGCAACCTCCTTGTTATACATAACCCATCCCCTCCTTCGTTATTCGGTGGGTATGGAAAGTCACTTTCTCGTCTGTTTGATCATCATAACTGTTTTCACCTATACCAAGCGGAAGTGGTTCTTAACCGCAATACTCTTGGGTTTGCTCATCCTTGTCCGCTACGAAACAGTGTTGTTTGCCCTCATCCTCGTTGTTCACGCCTATCTTGAGAGGCGTCAACCTCAAACCTGGATAACCCCGACTGTCGCGATCGTTGCCTGTTGGTTGATCTACTCTGTCATCACATTTGAAGCACTGATCCCATTATCCGTATCCGCAAAATTAGTTGCGATAAGGGTACCTTTCCTGCTGGGTGGTGCGGTCTACTGGACTGCTTTCGTAGGGGAAACGGCCTACTACAATCTTTTCTTGTTTGTTTTCCTTGTTGGGTTTGTATTCCTTTTTATAAAGAGATCTATCGAGGAGGGTTTTTTCCTGATCCTGTGTTGGAGCGCCATCTACCTGCTTGCAGCCAGTTTTTTTGCGGGCTCTTTTCCCTGGTACTATGTTCCACTGATCCCTGGATTTGTCATAATCGTTGCGTATGGCATCCGCAGTATTGATCAGATACCAATTTTTCTAAAGAAAGATCGCTCTACGCAAGATGGTAATCGCGCCCCGATTATTATTGGTATCATCACCGGCGGTCTCTTATGTATCCATGCATTCTTCTGGATCAACGATTGGAAACTATATCGAGGAAGCACCTTCGATCATAGATTTGTTCCTTATCAGCAGGCTTCGGATTGGTTAAGCGAGCATGCAACGAAGGAGCAAAGCCTGGCCACTCGCGAGATCGGATATCTTGGTTATTTCACCGACATGAAAATTGTTGACCTGTTCGGCTTGGTAACACCTGGGATTTTCCCCTGGGTCAATGAAGGACCCGAGGCAACCCTCTTCCACACCCTCCGGGTCTACACTCCTGATTATGTTTTGATTGATACAAACGTGATCCAAAAAGATCTCCCCGCCAGCGATTCGTGCTACCAGTTTGCTCAGGAGTTCGAACAAGGCTATCTGCTATACCAAAGGGATCCTGAAAATAAGACGCCAGGCTGCCAGATCTCTAAGTGAGGTATCTTGATCCGGCGAGAGATAATTCGAGGTTGATGTCCATTAGCAGATATCAACAAAGCTATGCTTCACCTCACATGGGCGGGCTCTGCTGATAGAGACCCACTCCGGGATCCTTTACGAGGTTACTTCTCATCGCTTAGAGAACAGCTAACTATCCTTACCCTCGCAGGGTGTTCTACTTTGGAACTCGACGGTAGGCTTGAAGTGCTTAGACCAACGGATCTCCAACCTGCGCGATAAGTTCCAGCTATACGAGCAAGGTGCTGCTTCCTATCTGGAAGCAGCACCTTTGGTTCTTCTCTCTTAGCCTTCACCAAATTGATGAACGTTAGACTACTCTCCTGTTCATGATTCGAATTAAGCTGCGTCGTACAGTCGCTCCTTAAACGCGGGGATCATCAGAAACACGATTACAGCCAAACCCAGAGTCCCACCCACGATGTAATCACTGGTGGTGCCGCGCACGAGGTGTGTCCAGAAGTTGGCTATCGCAACCGTTATCCCGCCGATCAAACCCAGGTAGAAACCAGCCTTCTTGCGAACGCCTGTGAAGAAAATCGACAAGAGCAAGGCAATTGTCCCCAACCACATAAACTGGGTTGAGAGCCAGAGAGCCCAAGTGCCTGGCGGCCATAACGGACGCTGCGGCATCATCCACTGAAGACGGAAGGATGCATGACCATTGGTGAAACTGTGAGCGGCGGCAATTCCCAGAGCCATGAATACCAGGAAATAAGCCAGCTTGGTCTTCCCGTCAACTTTTTCGGCGAGCAATATCCAGAAGTAGGGAATCAATCCCAATAGAGCGATGAAAATCGGGTAGGGCGTACCTTTATCGAAGCCAACAAAGTTAATCCACGGAATGAGCATATAGGCTCCGGCAATTGATGGCATTGCAGTAGCTAGCAGTGCCGCCCCCTTTGCCCAGACTTCGCCCCTATTAA
>DAOUEQ010000064.1:0-40083 GCA_034430395.1 Anaerolineales bacterium
TGATGAATCCGAGGATCTCACGATCTTCGATCTTCGCCAGAAGAACATTGAATTGCAGCAAGCTTATGATGACTTGAAAGCAGCCCAAGCCGAGATCATTGAGAAAGAAAAACTCGAGAAAGAGCTGGAAGTAGCACGGGAAATCCAGTTGAGTATTCTCCCCCGGGAATTTCCTCAATGCCCTTGGCTTGACTTCGGCGCCTGCATCGTCCCCATGGCCGCCGTTGGGGGAGACTTTTACGACTTCATCACCCTGGACGATGACCGATTCGGCGTCGCTATAGGCGACGTGACCGATCATGGGGTTCCTGCAGCACTCTTCATGGCGCTTACGGCAACCTTGCTGCGTGTGGAAGCCCGGCGAACCGTTTCCCCAAAGGATGTGCTGACTGAAGTCAATCGACTCTTGTTGAGCATGAACGAAGCTGGGATGTTTGTCACGCTCATCTACGGCATCTTAGACTGCAAGAAACACACCTTCCAATATGCTCGCGCCGGGCATGAACTACCCGTCGTAATGAACCCGCGAGGGAAGTGGGAGGATGTAGACCAAGCAGTGGGACAACCTTTAGGCCTGTTCGATGAGCCGCTGATCGATGAGCAAACACTCGATCTTCCGAGTGACAGCCTGCTTGTCCTGTATACCGATGGTGTTCCTAATGCGTTGGATAAGCAAAATCAGATGTTCGGCTTGGGGAAATTCATCACCGCCATTTCTGAAGAAAAGGACCAACCCGCGCAGGAACTTTGCAACCAAGTCCTGAAAATCATGGATGAGTTCCGCGGTGAGGAAGACCCATACGATGACGTCACGTTAATCGCGGTTAAGCTTGCTTGACCGGGAAAGAGTTGCGAACTGCACTATGACGGAAACAATGCTTGCCCTCCGCTCCGCTCCAATCTTTGAGGGTATGAGCGACACGATACTTACGGATATTTCATGCTCAAGTCGAATTCGAGCACTGCACAAAGGTGAAGTCCTTTTCAGTCAAACCGATCCAGCAGACACTGTCTATGTTGTCCGATCTGGGTGTATTGCTATTTTCCTTGCCACACTTGAGGGACGTGAGTTGGTCATTAATGAGATGCACCCGGGTGATTGCTTCGGTGAATTGTCACTTATTACGGATCAGCCACGCTCAACTGGGGCATTAGCGCGCGAGAGCAGCGAGGTCGTCTCGATCCCTCGCGATGTTTTTCTAAAAGAGCTAGAAGCGGAACCGGAGTTAATGCGCCGCGTTCTGGAAACAACAGCTCTGCGGTTGCGTGTGAGCAGTGAGCGAGAGAGTGCATTAGCGTTTCTAGATTCCTCAGCACGGATTGCGAAAGTGCTTCTGCAATTAGACCAACAGGCAGACAACGACGGAGTGATTAAGGTCACCCAGGAAGACCTCGCTCAATATGTTGGCCTGGCCAGACAGACGGTCGCCCAAGCGCTCGGCCAATGGCGCCGGGTTGGATGGGTTGAAACCGGAAGAGTCAAAATTGAAATCAAGAATAGAGAGGCCCTGGAGAGACTGGCAATGGCGATTGAGGGATGAGGATCGCCGTGAAATTCATTCTCTCCTCTGTCGCTTTAATGACAGACAATTCTTGTCAAATGATCTAGGATATTAATCAGCGGCCGTTGAAAAAGAAGAAGAAAGTTGTACGAAAAGGAGGTGCCCAAGATAAAATCAACAACCATTCGCTGGGAGTGCAAACCTCATAAAAAAAATTGGAGGAAGGGAAATGGCAGTAACAAACGAAAAGGTGATCGAGAAGGTTATCGGTCGACTCACTGATATGCGCAAGACCTTGGAGCCAGAAGAGCGCGCTGTACTTGATGAGATGATCATTGGTGGACCAGAGGTAGTTGCCCATGCGATGACACCTGATGCTCAGAAAGTGGTGCCCATGGTCACGCTCGATGATGACAAGTACAGGATAGTCATACCATAGCCTGATGACCACTCATCGTAAGACATAACCGTACCCAGAAGGGCGGGGGCTCTTCTGGGTATTGGTTGGTTAAGTTTGTGAGCCACGGTGTGGAGTAGAGCATATTATAAGGGGTTTGTTTGAAAGGCTGGCTTGACTATGAGCGAGAAATCATCACAAGATCACAAACTTGCAGATCAACTTCGACAACTCGTTAAGGCCATCGAAACGAGCGGCCGCGCAGTCATGCCAACTTCAAACCAGGAATTGCTCCAATCCATTGTCGATACGGCAGCTCGCATATTTGGTGCCGCAGCCGCCTCGATCGCACTTGTCGATGAAAAACAAGAGATTTTAGAGTTCAAAGTAGCCTACGGAGTTGGGAATGAAGATGTCCTCGGCATGCGCATTCCTCTTGATTCAGGTATTGCTGGCTATGTGGTCATGACCGGTCAACCGATCGCGATCTCTGACGTGCAGCAAGATCCCCGATTTAACCTGGAATTCGCCGAGAGCACAGGGTATGTGCCAAAATCGATCCTTGCCATGCCGCTTATTCGAAACGACCGGGTGATCGGAGTGATGGAAGTTCTGGATAAAATCGATGAGCCGGCATTTGGTTTAAAAGACATGGAGCTTCTTGGCATCTTCGCCCAACAAGCTGCGATCGCCATTTTTCAATCCCAACAATTTGAAAACCTCAGTTCTGCGTTCGTTCAAAGTATTAGGGATCTATCAAACGCGGATACCACCCTGGAATTAGCGGATCTATTCCGTGCGCTTGAAGAGAGAAGCAAGGAGGATGAGCGCCTCAAGGATTTGTACACCCTGGCCAATCACTTTTATTCAATCAGTGAATTGGGTGATTCGGAGCGCCGTGTTTGCATGCACATTTTGGGCGCGTTCTCAGAATATCTCCACTCGAAACCGCGTCTTGCCCCATGACGACATGCTGCCCACCGTGACCAACTGAAGCGAGGTCAATCTCCATGAGCGATAGCGAATTTCGTCCCGCCTGGTCGTCGCAATTCACTTCTGATGCGATTCGCGAGTTACAAGCCCTGGGACCGATCGGCGAGCTCACGAGGGAGTGGGCCTGGGGAGGCAGTTCCGGGTCGGGTGTGAAAGTTGCCATAATCGACAGCGGGATCGAAAAAGACCACCCTGCCCTGGAAAAGAGCGTGCAGGGAGGAGTCATTGTTGAATGGGACGCTGAAGAGCGGAATAAGGTGCGATACGTGGAGGACAAAGACCTTATCGACCTCTCGGGACATGGAACCGCTTGTGCAGGCATCATTCACGCCATCGCCCCCGACGCTGAATTATATAGCGTCCGCGTGCTCGGGAGAGACATGACGGCGAAAGCCCTTCAATTTGCCGGCGGCTTGCGTTGGGCAATTGAGAACGAGATACAGGTCGTCAATCTCAGCCTCAGCACTTCGCGAGCGGAATATTATGCTTTATTTCATGAATTAGCAGATCAGGCCTACTTTAACAATGTCGTCCTGGTGTCAGCGGTTAACAATATCGCTGTGCCCAGCTACCCTTCCCTCTATTCCTCGGTCATATCAGTCGCCGCGCACGACTGTCCTGAGCCGATGACGTACTATTACAACCCCTCCCCGCCGGTCGAATTTGGAGCGCTGGGGATTAACGTCAAAGTGTCCTGGCTGAATGGAAGCTCCTGTGTCACCACAGGTAACAGCTTTGCTGCTCCTCATATTGCCGGCATCGTCGCCCTTATCCGTTCCAAACATCCAAACCTGACGCCATTCCAAATTAAGACCGTCCTTTTCGCCTGTGCGAGCAATACACGCAGAGCGCAAGCCGCGGTTCAAGAACCTTGATCTCTGGGCTTGATTAAAGAGTGATGACCTTTCGATAGCCTATATGTAGTAGAATCCCCGATTTTCCGAGTCTATCCGTCAATCCAGGTCCATAACACAGCGGAAGCCGACTTTATAGCGCACGTAGTCGGGGGTGTTAGCCCCGCGGTTGGCGGCGCGCAGATTGTCCGGTCGATCCAGCCAGCACCCTCCCTTGGGGATATGGGAGTCGCCTTCATCCGGACCCAGGGGGTTGACCTGCGCTTCAAGGGAATAACTGCCGTACCAATCCGCCATCCATTCGCGCACATTCCCGGCCATATCGAGGGCACCGCACCAGCTTGCACCCGCCGGGAAACTGCCGACGGGCGCGGTTTCCGGATATCCGTCCTGGTAGGATGGATCTATTACGCCCAGGGCGCAGGATGCGTCACAGTAATTTGCACGCGACGGTTCGAAGATATCCCTCCAGGGAAAAATGCTACTCTCCGGACCGCGGGCGGCATATTCCCATTCAGCTTCACTGGGAAGGCGCCCCCCCACCCAGGAGCAGTACTCTACCGCTTGATCCTGAGTAACCCAAATCACGGGATAATCTGAAAATGCTGTGTCATCGTAATATGTTTCGCGAGTATAGGATCCGGAATCGGCAGGGGGGGGGAACATGTGTGGTCTTCAACACAGCCCTTGTACTGTTGGTTTGTAATCTCCGTGAGATCGATCCAGAAGGCATCCAGCTTAACAGAATGAGCCGGCATTTCATTTCCGAACGAATCGCAAGACACGATCGATAAATCCCCATTCTTGCAAAGCTGGCGGGCGTAAAAAAAGTCGTCATACTCCGTTCCCATCGTAAATTCCCCGGAAGGCACGAAGACCATCGTCATCCCATCTCGCTGGCGCTGCCTGGTTTCCCCCAATTGAGGGATCGATTGAGAGCGCGCGATTTCCGGCACCTTCTCAAGGAAACCCGCGGGGGCGCACGCAGAGAGTGTGCAGATAAGAATGACGGTCAGGATGACAAAACCGGGAGTCAGCGTGCGTAGATTACGCATGAAGCTTTTCTTACCATCCAATCGAGATTCTCGCATAGCGTACCTTCAGCAGTGTTGATTACCTTCGGTAACTTCGTAAACAATCACGACTTCTCAATGATCGCCCAGCAATGCGATCCAATACGGACAACCGGTTAACCAACCCTGGGAATCCAACTTGAGTGGTTCAAGGGAGATACCGTTGCGAAAGTTGCTGGGTTCAGGCTTTGCTCCTCTATACTTTCAGCCGGGTCACCTATTGTTCCCAATGACACACTTATCCCAGGTATGCAGCTCAAGATAGAAAGGGCTAATCTTCCATAACGAACAGCGCATATTCATCTCTGAAACTTGATTTGACTGTGATTGGATGAGGGTTGAGTTAAACATTCAAATTCCGCGAGGTGAGTCTGTATACTTAATAACGTTTCTCGTCGAAAGAATATTGTTTATTTCCTCTTTCCCTCTTTTTCCCGTAATAATATAGGAGCACTAGCGTAATATAAACACTTGTTAGGCGATAATGAATTGATCAAGCGGATATATCACAGGAGGGAAACACATGAAACTTGCAAGATGGACTTTTCGAACCGCAGGCATATTTGGTTTAATCGTGATGGTTCCTATGCTTTTTGCTGAGAAGTTGATCGAGCAGATAATGCCACCATCTGTAAATCATCCCGAGTTCTTTTATGGTTTCGTTATTCTGAATATTTGCTGGCAGGTTTTGTACCTCTTTTTGGCAAGGGATCCGATCCGGTTTCGTCCAATGATGATTCCTTCATTTTTCGCAAAAGCCAGTGGACCGGTTGCCCTAGGATACCTGCCATTAATAAATACGGGTTACCGACTTACCACGACACCCGTTTAGATAATCATGGTTTAAAACCCCGTAGGCTACTTGTCAGCTAAATGTGAAATAAATCCTCTGTGAATCCTCTCAATTTGCGGTAGAGTATCCCCATAAGTTAATCTTTCTTATTAAAGGAGAAACGCATGGATATTTCCGCCATCTTCAAACGCGCCGGGGAGATCACCTGGAAGCACAAGGGGTTGTGGGTGCTGGGCATCCTGGCTAACTGCAGCGGTGGGAGCAGCCGGGGCTCGAGCAACGCCAGCCGCATGGCACAATACAGCACCGGCGGGGGTGAGTTCCCCCAGATCGAGCGCTGGTTCCAGAGCATCCCCGAGGAGACTTGGATCGCCATCGCCATCGTCGCCGTGGGGATCATGCTACTGCTGGCGCTCATCTTCTGGGTACTCGCTGCCATCGGCAACGGCGGCTTGATCGCCGGCTTCCAGATGGCCGAGACCGGCGAGACAGTCACACTGGCCAGCGCCTTCCAGCAGGGAATCCGCTACTTCTGGAAACTGCTCCTGATTCAAGTTATCCTCGGTCTGGCCTCCTTTTTGGTCATCGCCCCGGTAGTCCTCGGCGGCTTTTTCATGACATTCATAACGCTGGGACTCGGGTTGATCTGCCTTGTCCCGCTCATCTGCTTGCTGATCCCGCTGGGCATCGCTGTATCGATCTACACCCTGATCACACAGATTGCCCTGATCGTAGAAGAACTCGACTTTGTTGACGCTTTCAAGCGCGCCTGGGAGGTCTTCCGCTCGAACTTGGGTGAGGTGATCGTGATGGGCTTGATCCTTGGTGTTGGCGGCTTTATCGTCGGCCTGATCCTGGTCATCCCCTTCATCTTAATGGCGATGCCCTTGGTCATCGGCCTAATCGCCGGTACGGATACAAGCAGCCTGGTCGGTGTCTCAGCTACCGTCATCGGCATCCTTCTCTACGTGCCCGTTCTGTTTGTGGCCAGCGGCATCATGCGCACCTTCATCACCGGATCCTGGACATTGACCTACCGCAGCTTGATCGCCTCTATGGTCGAGTAGACGAAAGGCACGCCGGCCTGAAGTACACGGCGTTTTCGCGACAACTGGACGACGCGCACCATGCGCATCGTCCAGTCGATTATTCGCTTCTCAAAGCCGATTTTGAAGCAGCGCGCCGGATTTACGGACAGGCCATCAGGGTTGTCGCCCATAGGAGATCTTCAATAAGAACGTTCTCGGAACGCGCTTTGTCCTCGACGGTCGCCGAGGCCGTATTGCAGTCGTCACTGGCTAACCCGGAAATCTGCAGCCTGTACATCTCCCCCACCGTGACGGTTGCGCTCTTGATCTCGATCTCCGCACCCAGGTCTTGAACGATGAATTCGAACTCCTCAGGCGAAGCTTCACGATACACGACGCCCTCGGGGCAATGCACCTCTTCGGTCTGCGTCTCCTGGTTGTAGGAAACCGCACAGTTCGCATTACTCTCAGCGACCTTCAGCGCCTCGGCATTCCAGATCCTGACTCGCAGGCTGGCTTCAGGGCTGAAGGTCTCTGTGCTTATTGGCACAGTGAAAGTAACGAATTCTTCCGCTCCACCAAATGGCGAGACGATGCTGCACCCCACCAGAAAAGAGGAGGCAGCGAGAAGCAGAACGAGTGATAGGTTTAGACGTTTTCCCATGATTTCCTCCTTACGCTATAGTTTTAACCCTTTTCATCGCTTTAAAGTTCCCAATGATGCTCGTCTTCAAGGCTGGTATACATGAAGTACCCTCCGCGCTCCGCTTGGCTTTCTTTTATATCGATCACGAAGACGTCCTTCCAGCGCTGCCGGCATGTTGAAATAACGAGTTCTCCAAATTGCACAGCATCACACAGCGAACAAAGTGAGTCGAGGGTTTCATCGTTTGCTCAACCATAAAGAGCCGATATAAACTAGTTGCTGGTGTAAAAGCGTCGGCAGCGAATCAAGGAGGCTCTTGCTAAAAATGTTCGCCTCTCACCCTCGCTCACTGATATTTAGGGTCTCTGCCTCTTGAAGCTAAGGAGCAACCTGTGGAAAAAATGAAGGAAACCTTTCGAGACCGGTATGTTCTGATCCTGGCTGTAATCCTATTGCTGGCCCTTGCCACTCGCCTTCCCGATCTGGGCGCCAGAGTCATGAGCCACGATGAGATCAATCACGTCTACTTCGCCTGGCTGTTTTCGGAGAACGGCGGTTACCAACACGACCCGTTATCTCATGGACCGCTGCAATTCCACCTTCTTGCCCTCAGCTACCGGATCCTGGGAGATTCCGATTTCACTTCACGCTTGCCGGCAGCCCTTTCCGGGGTACTTGCCATCTTTTTGATCTGGCCATTCCGGCGGTGGATGGGTCGAAAAGGCGCGCTCGCTGCTGCAGGCCTGATATTGGTCAGCCCCTACATGCTTTACTACTCACGCTACGCCCGCAACGAGATTTTTGTAGTCGTCGAGGTGCTGCTCGCGGTCTGGGCTGTATTCAGCTACCTTGAGACCCGCGAGGAAAAATGGCTGTTCCTCCTCGCCGCCGCTCTTGCCCTGCATTACACGACAAAGGAAACCGCCTTCCTCTTCGCCGCTCAGCTCCTGCTCTTCCTATTGGTCTTCTTCTCGCTGCGCATACTACGGAGGACATGGTCAAAGCCCGGCATGAGGACAATGTACATTGCAGGTTTGGGCACGGCGACGATCGGGCTTGGCCTGGACATGGTCATTTTCCTTCGTGACCGAGCGACAGTCGTTGAAGTTGCCGTGCCGTATACCTCACCACTCATTTATATCTTCTCCGCTATTGGACTCGCTGGCGTGGCACTCAGCGCCGTCGCCCTTATTCTCGGTGTGGGGCGGCGCCTGCGTGAGGATTACCCTTCCCTGGACCTCATCATCATCACTGGCACACTCACGCTGCCGCAGCTCGGTGCACTCCCGGCACAGATCATGGGCTGGGATCCCCTGGCTTATACGGATTCGAGCCAGTTTATACCCACAGCTGTTATTGTCATCATCCTGCTCGCCCTCTCCTTCGCCACGGGATTGGCATGGAAACCGCGGACCTGGCTGACGGCTGCCGGGGTGTTTGCTGTGCTTTTTGTGCCTCTCTATACAACAATCTTCACAAAGCCTTACGGTTTGTTCTCCGGTCTGGTCGGGTCCATGGGCTACTGGTTGGTCCAGCAAGGAGTCGAACGCGGCAGTCAACCGTGGTATTACTACACTTTTTTGCAGATCCCCATGTATGAATACCTGCCGGCTCTGGGTGTGCTGTCCGCCGGGGGGATCGCCCTGGGCAAGCGCTTCAGACAACCCGCCAGGGGTAAAACTGTTGAAGAACAGGGCGCGGAGCCATCCTCGCAAAGAACTTTACTGCGCATCTTTCTCGCCTATTGGGTCGTAACCTCTCTCTTTATATACACATACGCCGGCGAGCGCATGCCCTGGCTCACCGTACACATTGCCCTGCCGCAGATCCTGCTTGCAGGATGGGTCTTCGGCGAATTCATAAAGAGCCTGGATAGAAAAGCGATCTGCCGTTGGGAGACGTTCGCACTTCTTTTACTCATTCCACTCGCCGTGGTTTCTTTCACACGCGGGGCTGCGCACCTCTTCGGAACGATGCCTTCAACAATCACATCCCTTCCTGGCGTCGAAAAGCTCACCGGTTGGATGGTGGCTTTCGCCATTTTCGCGATTGCGATGTACGGGGTAATCCACTTTATGCGGCGCTACAACGCCCTTCAACTCTCACAGATTGCTGCTGCCGTGATTCTCGCACTTCTATTCCTCCAAACCGCCCGAACCGCCCTGCGCGCAGCCTTTATCAACTACGACAGCGCTAAAGAATTCTTAGTCTACGCTCACGCCGCGCCTGGTCCCAAGCAAGCCCTGGAGGAGATCGAGAGACTGTCGCTCCTAACAACAGGAGGGGATGAACTGGAGATCGCCTACGACAATGACGCCGCCTACCCGTATTGGTGGTATCTACGCAACTATCCCAACGCCTACGCTTTCGGCGAAACACCCAGCCGTGATTTACTGCGCTACCCTGTCATCGTTGCCGACACCAACAAAACTGATCAGATTGAAGCCTACCTTGGCGATAGATATCAAGCCATAGAATACAGCCGCATATGGTGGCCGAATGAGGATTACAGAAACCTCAATTGGGAGCGCATTCGCGGCGTACTTTCATCCCCTGAGATGATTGCTGCGTTGTGGGATATCTGGTTCGACCGCGATTATCGGGCCTACGGGACGATTACGGATAAGAATTTTTCCCAAAAATACTGGCAGCCAGCCAACAGAATGAAGCTCTATATCCGCAAAGATCTCGCCGCACAAGCCGCAGGTCTAAGCCTGGAGGATGCCGGTCTTGACGAAAGCATGTTCATCGATCCCTATGCGCAAGGCATGGTCGAACTGACCCCAGAAAGAGTCATCGGGAGCATGGGAGCTGCACCGGGTGAATTTTCTGGTCCGAGAGGTGTCGCGGTTGGAGATGACGGGCTCATTTACGTAACCGATTCAGACAATCACCGGGTACAAGTTCTCGAGCAGGACGGAACCCCAATCCGTGAATGGGGATCCTTCGGCGACGTGTCCACAGCAAACCTGCCTGCGGACGCATTCAACCAGCCGTGGGGAATCACACTCGCTGAAGACGGGACCGTCGTCATAGCTGACACCTGGAATCACCGGGTTCAGTTCTACTCCCCTACGGGGGACTTCCTGAACAGCCTGGGCTCTTTAGATGCTGCGGAGAGTCTCGAATCTTTCTGGGGACCGCGATCCCTGGCATTCAATAGCCAAGGAGATTTATTCATCTCTGACACAGGAAATAAACGCATCCTCGTCTTCAATGAGGAGATACAACCACTGGCTGAAATTGGCGGGGCGGGACTGATACCTGGAAAGCTGGATGAACCAGTTGGAATCACCGTAGGACCAGACGATCATATTTACATCGTGGATACCTGGAACCAACGGGTTCAGGTGTTCGAGGAAACAGAGCCAGGCTTGTTCGCCTATGTCCATGAGTGGCCTGTTGACGCATGGTACGGCCAATCCCTGGATAACAAACCGTATGTCGCTGCCAGCCCTGCGGGTCAGATTTGTGTCAGCGATCCGGAAGCGATTCGCATCCTTTGCTTCAGTCCCGAAGGAGAATTCCTCACCGGCTGGAGTGGTTCAGGCATGATCAGACCCGTGGGCATCACCTTCGATTCAGAATGCAAGCTCTGGGTTGCCGACAGCGATGCCAATACCATTCTACAATTCGACCCTGGTCTCTGCCGCTAGGAGGCCTTCTCGCCGTGGAGGACAGCCAGGCTGTAATTATCGAATATCTTGAACAGATGTCGAAGCCTATACATTTGTCAGGGGATTAGATCAATCCCCTCACGGTTTGATCCAATCCATAAGGAAATTGATTTGATCGGTGTGCGGAAAATCGACGACCTGCATCTCCCAGGTCCCCACCTCGGCGAGCGAGAGCTCCTGCTGACCTGCGTCGTTGGTTCGCAGAGACGCCAGCCATTCGCTATCGTAGCTCCATGTGGGCGCGAGACCTTCACCCACATACTTTTCCTCACTCCCGTCTGGTCGGATCACCCATAGTTTCGGGGCACGACCTGTCACCGGAGGCTCGCCGAAAGTGACGAAAGCCAGCCATTCACCATCCGGGCTCCATTCAAGATAAGACGGGACCATACCCCCACCTTCAGGCGCGAAGATATGAAAGAATCGCCCGGTTTTCACCCCGAGATCGAAGACGGCCACACCAAGGAGATACCCCCCATCTCCAATGAGATCGCCGCCGATATTCCAGGCCAGGAGCCGTCCATCCGGCGACCAAGCAGGCTGGTACAGTTTTTCTGCGTTCACACCGTACTCGGGCGGATCGAAGGCTTCCACCCCTTTGCCCCAGCGGTAGATCGCGCCCGGGCTGTCATATCCACCGTAGGCGATCGCCTGACCGTCCGCTGAAAGCGCACGCAATCCTCCCCCATTCTCATCCAGAACCTGGTAGCCAGTCCCATCCAGATCAATGACTGTTGGGTACTCGGAATTCCATACACCGTCCAGGGGATCGGGGTCGGAGCCGAAGACGACTTGATCTTCCCTCCCAGACCACCACATTGGATTCACTTCATAGCGGTCGGGGGTATTTGTCAGGTTCTGAATCTCACCCGTAGCCCGTTCAACCAGCCAGATATCCGCAGTCCCCGCGGTCGGGTCCTCAGCTTCGTATATGATCCATTGACCATCCGGCGAGATCCTCGCCATGGATTGGTTGGTCAGGAGTACGACCTCGGCTTGCGCATTGATCAACCATGTCCCCTCAAACGTGCTGAAAGTCAATCCCGAAGCTGGGTGCGCTGGTGGTTGCGGCACGTCTGTTGCGGTTGCCGCTGGCGAAAGTTCCGTCGTGGGATCGACGCTCTCAGCAAATCCCCCGCAAGCGGTGATGGTCAGAGATGCTGCAATCAGCAGCAGCGGTGCGAGTTGTTTATTCACCCTTGGTGTTCTCATCATAGAAATACCCTCTATTGTGGACTTGACCGATAAGATTAATCCTTTTAACGGTGAAAGTATACCAGTGCAGGAGGAATCGAGCGGGCGGCTGCGATTCGTCTGCACTGATGTTGAGTAATGAATTTAGGTTTCAGTTATGCCAGAAGCGCTCTGAGATAACGGCGAACCGTGAACGGCTGACCGGATAGGATCATCTGCGTTCGGAAAACCTTCCCCACTGCGCGTAGGGCAAGAGCCACCGAAATCGCCAGCAGCCCCAGGGAGAGCGCCAATTGCCAGAAAGGTACACCGCCGACCGTCATGCGCATGATCATCGACACCGGACTGGTTAACGGGAACAGACTGATGGTTGTGGCTAGAACCCCATTGGGGACATTAAGCGTGAACGGCATCACGTTGAGCATATAGCCGATGATCAGAGGGCTCAAAACCAAGCCGCTGGCTTGAGATCCCGCTTTGACGTCCGGCACCAGCGCCCCGATCCCAGCCAGCAGGCTGGCGTACAGCGCGTATCCGAGCAGGAAATAGATCAGCGAGATAGCGATCAGCCACGCCGGGAGTTGGAATTCCGGGGGCAGGCTCATCACCCCGCCGCCTATGCGCAGCATTGTCCACAACGCCCCGATCCATGCTCCACTTTGCAATAAGCCAGCTGTCCCCAACCCAAGCATCTTCCCGGCGAGCATTTGTTGAGGGGTGATGGAAAGCATCAGAATCTCCATCGTCCGGTTCTGCTTCTCCCCACTGATATTGCTCAACAGCATACCTGAGTTCATCGTCAGGAACATGAAAAACATGACCACCATTATCATGGGCAGCATCACAATGAGGGGATTTGAACGACATGCTGGACCCGGGCGAGAGCAATCCTCCTCACTGTAGCTGTCCGGACCCGTCTCCACACCCCGACGCTCCACGGTTAGATCCACCGGGTTAAACACCAGGCTGGCAAACTCCTCATCTCCTCCGAGCAACCCAACCAACAAGGTCCAGCGCATCATCCATTCCTGACTGGCTGACTCGAACGGATTCACGCTTGTGCTTACATAAGTCACCTTCCCCTGCTCCAGGTAATCCTCAGGGATGATGTAATACGCGTTAATATCTCCTTCTTCTAACGCCTGCGCAGCAGTGTCTTCACTGGAATAGGCCACAAAGATATCCTGCGGCAGATCCTCGGGGATAGTTGAAATGAGACCCGCAAGGTCTATATATCCCTCGACCTCAAATTCCTGCGCTTCTTTGACCTCAGGTTGGGCGTCCCCTGCCGAATCGCGCTGCCCGACCGCAATTAATGCCACAATCAAGACTGCGAGCAAGGGGATACCGAACCCGACAAATAAATAGGAGCGACGGCTGAATGTCTTACCCAGTTCATAACGCATGATAAGCGCTATCTTTTTCATGATTGCACCGCCGCCGATGTCACCGTTTCGACCCTTTTAAATATCCCCCTTAAGCTCAAGCGCTTTCCGTAACGCAGTAAACCCAGACGAAAGACGCGACCGGCAAACCAAATTGCTCCTATCGCAAATAGTATCTGGAGTCCAGCGCTCAGGATGATCTGCCATAGGGGAACGACGAAGAATATCTCGCGAAGAGCAACGGTCATCATCGAAAAGAATGGCACCATGCTTAAGATCACCGCCAATACGCCGTTCGGCTCTGTTCCGATCTTTACGATCGCCAGGAGGGGGAGCATCGAGATCAGGACCGAAAGACCGCCGATCTGCTGTGCTTCTTGCCCATTGTCCATCATAACGCCAAGTGCAAATAGGAGCGCCGCAGCCAATACATAGGTCGGTAAACCGATCGCGATTACCTTGATTAACGCCTCCCACTCCAGAACCGCATCCTGAAACCAGGATAGATCGAAGGTGTTGCCTCCGAGCCAGACTGCGGCGATGCCAAAGAGGGTCCACGTCACGAACTGCGTGAAACTGATGCCCAGGATCCCCAGCACCTTGCCGGTGACCAACTGCCCGGGAGAGGTCGAGGTCACGATCACTTCCAGCGTGCGGTTTTCCCTCTCCTTGATCATCCCCTCCAGGAGGAACCCCGCACTCATGAGGAGCATCATCATCAATGCCAATCCGACAAAGAAAGGCAACACGGATTGGAACGTCGGTCCGGAGGAGGGAAACGAACGCCGACCATCCGTTGTGAGCGTCAGGAACTCCGTCCCGTCGGTAATCCGCACCTGGAACTCGGGCTCAACATCGCTCAGCAAGTTAACCCGCAGCAAATCGTAGAACTGGCGGGTGGCTTTCGATGCTGGTTCCTTGATATAAATCAGCTTGATTTCCCTCGTTTGCATATATTCTGACGATAAAACGTAAAAAGCCTGAATCTCCTCCGCTATGAGTGCATCTTGGGCACTGTCTTCCGTAGTGAAAGGAAGTAACTGGATGGGATCATCGGTCACATCAGGGGACAGCACATCCACCGACATGATACCGGCGTGGTCAACGTACCCGATCGGTCGTGTGTCTTTCTCTAAATAGTTCATCAGCAAGACTATCCCGATGTTCAGCCCGATCATCAGAGGGAGGCTGAGCAACACCAGGATGAAGCTCTTGCGGAACACGTTTCGCCTGAACTCCTCGCGGGCGATGCGCCACACATTAGATGTCATCGCTCCACTCCCTCCTGGACAACCTTAATGAAAACCTCGTCCAGTGTAGGAACAGCGATTTCAAATTTGCTCAAAGCCAAACCATGGGTGAGTAATTCTTGTAGAACCGATTGTGGATCGGTCTTCTCCTCCAGGAGAAGTTTAACCTCATGGTTGATCCGATCAGCTTGTAACACGCCTGAAAGGTCAGGCAAATCGCCATCAACCTGTACAACGATTGCATGCCCCGAGAACCGTTTACGGATCGCAGTCAGGCTCCCATACAGAACATCAACGCCGTCATCGATGAGAACGATACGGTCGCATAATTCCTCGACCTGGTGCATCTGATGGGTGGACATAAGGATCGTCGTCCCATCATCCCGCAGTTCTCGTATCACATCCTTAACCAACCTAGTGTTGATCGGGTCCAAGGCGGCGAAAGGCTCATCAATGATTACTAACTCGGGTTTATGCAGGATGGTAAGGATAATCTGTGCCTTCTGCTGCATGCCCTTACTGAGCTCGCTCACCTTCTTCTGCGTATGGTCAGCCAGATCGAAACGTTCCAGGTAGGTTTCCAACCCTTGCCGCGCTGCGGCGGGTGAGAGCCCCTTCAGCGTGGCGAGATAAACCAGACAGCGCATGAGCGGGACATCCTGGTATAGGCCTCGCTCCTCGGGCATGTAGCCGATTCTGTGTTTCTTCTCCTCGTTCATCGGACCGCCGAGCACTGCAACGTTCCCCGCGTCGGCCTTGAACAAATCGAGTAAAACTCGAATCGTCGTAGTTTTGCCGGCACCGTTTGGCCCCAGCAAACCGAATATCTCTCCTTTTTCCACTGCGAAGGTGACATCCCTGACAGCTTTTATCTCGCCGAAGGATTTAGCCAGGTTATTGACCTCTACTGTGTTCACTATTTCATTTCCTTTCATAGTGCAAAATGGCAACTTGAGAATTTTATTGAGAATCTGTGCCGGAACCTGATAATTTGATTCCTTCGTTCATTGGTAAAAAGCATTATTATTCCAATTACCCCTCGATCTGTTTTTCAATTCTCCTGTTTCCAAGATAAGCGAGGATACCCAGCCCGAGTGCAATAAGCGCGCTTATGCGGACAATCAAGTAGAGATATCCCCAAATCTCCCCCCAATTCAAATCCTGACCCAGAAGAACGCCGTATTTGAAGAGCGTAAAGGCAAAGCCCAACAGAACAAAACCGGTAAAGCCAGCGATGATGTGCCCTAGTTTAATGTTCTTCAGGCGAACGCCTCCACTAATGAAGAGCAATGCCCCAAGGCAGGCGAAGATGTTAATCGTCACGATCATGGCAATGTCGTTCCATTCACTGATTGATTGATGCAGCACGAACTGCCTGTACAACAATACGCCAATCAGTGAATACACCGTGATCAAGTACAGCGCTGTGCAAACTTTACGAAAGACGTCAAGATCGCGTTCATCCATCTTAAAGGGTTTATTACGCATCGTTTTCTTCCTCCCAGAACAACTCATCAAGTGTTCGATCCAGCGCTTTGGATAATCTGATACAGAGTTTTAACGTCGGGTTGTAATTCCCTTTCTCTATCAAGCCGACAGTTTGTCGGGTCACATCGACAAGATCGGCCAGTTCTTGCTGTGTGAGATTCTTCTCTACCCGTGCGACCTTGAGCTTTATATTCGCTGCTGTTTTCATAGCTCAAATATACACTATAACTAACATATTGTCAAGTATATATTGCATTTTGCAATGTTATTATTGCATGCACCTGACTCAATGGACACCGGCAAGGGGAGTCATTGGCTTTAACCGCGTCCGCCAAAGCCAAAACCGAAAAGCCGTGTTGCAGGTAAAGGTTCGGCCCCCACTCAACTCCAGTCATGACTTATGCTAACTCAGAGCGCCGGCAGGTTCATGAAAATTACCTGACAGCAATCCGATGATGAAGGCTTATTGTGGCGACCTTTTGAGCTTTCAACCTGCGAGGCTGACTTTCGAAGACGAATAGGATTTGGGGATTTCTCGCTGCGCTCGAAATGACATTGATACGTACGGAGCCCTCCCCCGCCCTGTCATTCTTAGGAGCGCAACAACGAAGAATCTCGTTCATGGCAAGCAACACCCGCCAGTTCAAAGAACGAGATGCTTCGCTCTGCTCAGCATGACATAAAGGGACAGGCTGTGTTGTCGAGGAAGATAGCGAAGTGATTCTATGGTAATGAAAACTACCAGTCAAAGTACTCCAGCGTAGGCGCGTGATCTGGAAGAGGGGTCAAAGTCTGCACGTCCCCGCCTAACACGTTAAAAAGAAGCAGCTGATGATCTGCTCCGATGATTCGATCATCATCCGTTATGAATTCAAAATAAAGGTAGAGGATAGCGGAACCATCGTCGGCGAAGACGGGAAGACCCGCAGCTCCGGCCCCATTCGTTATGGCTTCGACATTCCCGGATAAATCCACAGTGTAAACATTCCAGGGCATGAGCTCCTGCCAGTGCTCGAGCAGGATATCCACATCGGCGATATCGGTCCATCGCCGCTCGCCCTCGAACCTGCTGAAGGCGATCGTCAATCCGTCCGGGCTCCAACTGGGATCGTGATCCGACTGCCAGCTCGCCGTTGTGGTGAGCCTTTGAACCTGTGACCCATCTGCGTTCATCACGAAAATCTCCTCGCGTGCGTGCTCCTGCGTGAGTCGCGTGGATTTAAAGGCGATCTTCGTCCCGTCAGGTGACCACTCGGGATCGTTATCCTCCCAGGGAGAATCCGTAAGACGCGTGAAACCAGTGCCGTCAATCGATAGCACCGCGATGTCGGCGGTACCCAAAGGGTTTCCCCCAACATCACTGAATGTCCCAAATACAAGCCTGCTGCCATCCGGAGACCAATCGGGATGACCATCCAAGACGCGGTTATCGGTGAGTTGAATCTCCTCACCAGTTACCAGATCGAGCACATATATTTCCCATGACAACATGTCGATTGGATCACCGGCATGGAAGGCGACCTTTGTGCCATCCGGGGATAAAGCCGGGTTGTTTTCGTGTCGATCGTTGTAGGTCAGGCGTGAGATCGAGCTATCTTTATCCAGGAGGTAGAGTTCGCCCTCGGGGGTATCAGATTTCGACATAAACACGACGATAGGATTTGACTGCAATTGCCATAAAGGGTTTGCCTCTTCGGAGCGAACTTCACTGGGTTCGCTGCACCCGCTGATAAACACGAAGATTAAGAGCAGAGCCATCCGCTGGGTGGAGATCATGCTGTCCTCTGAGAACGAAAGGTGTCCTCGCTCAACGCTGAACCCAATCTTCCGCTCCAGAGGCGAGAATCAAGATCCAGAAACGATTTCCTGCATCCTGGAGGGTTGCTGCAGCTTCCCAGAACTTCAGTACTGCGGGGATTTTGTACAGCTGGTTGCCTGTTTTGCAGAACTCTTCCACATTATC
Source organism: Anaerolineales bacterium (assembly GCA_034430395.1). Lineage (GTDB taxonomy): Bacteria > Chloroflexota > Anaerolineae > Anaerolineales > E44-bin32 > E44-bin32. Next base: position 18,244 of record DAOUEQ010000064.1, read on the forward strand.
TAGCGTCTCAATCCATGCATCTCCACTTTGAAGAAGTAGATCGTGAATCACGCTTGCATCCTGCGCAGGTTGAACCCCACGTATATCGGTGATGATCCCTGTCATTAACTCGTTATCTGCTTCAAGCCTCCCATCGCACAACACGGCGTCGTTCCCCTCCTCCGAAGCTTTGAGGATCTCGCCGTCGCGCTTCAAGATTGCCCCCGCATCAGCGAGCAGAGGTTGCATCGAATTAGCATAGCGGACGATGGCTGCAAGCTCACCCTCCTCCGGAGGGGCTGGCGGTACGAGTTGTGGCGGTGGAGGTGTGGGAAATGGCGTTACCGTAGCCTGCGGGGCAGGTTGTGGTTGGGCCTGCCCGATCCCATCATCGTCGGGTTGTGATGAACGAACACTCCCGCCACAAGCCAATGAGCCGAGCAGGAGAGCGCCGAGGCAGAGCGTGAAAACGAATACCTTTCTTATATCCGACATCCCATCCATCCCAAAGAATCAAAAGTTCGAAGACTCTTTAACTTCATCCATCCTACAACAGGATGTATGTTCTCTGTGCGGTTCGTTTCTCCTATCTAGGTATACACGGGTGCTTAGGCAAAGGTTGCAAAGCAAATTCTTATTTCATGATACCTATACTCAATTTTTCACATAACTCTGAATCTGGTTTAATACCTAGTGGTTGGTAATCGGGCATAATTGTGCAACAATGGATTCACGTTTTCGTAATGGATCACCCAGTGTGTTTGAAGCCAAGGAGGAGACCATGGCGAAAAATCTGACCATCCATTTAGAAGATCATCCAGGTGCATTGGCTGAGTTGGGCGAGGCGTTGGGAAAGTCGGTTGTAAATATTAACGGCATCTGCGGAGTTTCATGCGAGGGGGTGGGAGTTCTTCACATATTGGTTGAAGACGCTGCAGCCGCACGCAGCGCAGTCGAGCAGGCAGGATTTAATGTCCAGGCTGAGCGTGACGTTCTCGTTGTGAACATCGTCGACCGGCCAGGAGAGCTGGGCAATATCGCCCGAAAGCTGGCTAACGCTGGGATAAACCTTGACCTACTCTATCTGACCGCTAATATGGATCTCGTCATCGGTGTCGACGATCTGGAGAAGGCACGAGCAACGCTGTAGGGATGCTCAAGATCCTGGACAATGAAGCCTGATCGGGACGACCTACACACTTTCAGCCCAATTATCTAGGAGCTCCTGTTGAGCGTTACAGCCAGGACCGGGCGGAAAGTCTGGTTCACGACCGCTATTCAAGCTGAGAGAGCAAATGACCCTTACCTATAAAATCATCCTCAATCCCCACTCTGGGTCGGGGCTCGGGAAACGAGAACTCCCGAAAATCCATCATCTTTTAGGTCACCACAACCTGGACTACGACCTGGCTTGTACAGAGGGACCTTGGCATGCCGTTGAGCTTACTGCCGAGGCGGCTCGTGCTGGCACTGATGTTGTAGTCGCTGCCGGAGGTGATGGCACATCGAACGAAGTGATCAACGGCTTGATGGAAGCGCGCGAAACGGAAGGTAATAATCCTGCTTTGGGCGTTTTGAGCCTTGGTCGCGGGAACGACTTCGCCCATGCCGTTGGCGTTCCGGTAGATCTTGAGAAAGCCGTTGAGGTGCTCGTAGCGGATCATCGACGGCGGATCGACCTGGGCCGTGTATATGGCGGCAATTTCCCTCAAGGGCGCTACTTCGGCAACTGCGTCGGCGTGGGTTTCGATGCCGTTGCCACCATTGAGACCGCCAAGCTGCCGCGCTTTGGCGGCTTCTTGAGTTTCCTCATCGCGATCTTGAAAACCATTTTCCTATACCATCGAGGGCCTGAAATCCGGCTGGCTTACGACGAGAAAAGTCTCACGCTGGAAACCCTGATGGTTTCCATTATGAACGGTCAGCGACTGGGGGATGGGTTCTGGATGGCGCCGGATGCCTCGGTTGAGGATGGATTGTTTGATCTTTGTATCGCCCGGCAGGTCAGCCGCAGGCGGATCTTAAGCTTGATCCCCCACTTCCTGCGCGGCACGCAGGCAACGCAGGAAGAAATCATTACCGGCAAGGGAGCTAGGATCAACATCGAAGCCCTGGAAGGCGTCCTTCCGGCTCAAACGGATGGCGAGATCCTATGCGTCGATGGGACAGAACTGCGCATCGAAATTCACCCCAAAGCGCTTGAAGTCGTCAGCCCTCTTCCGTGAGAGATGAAATGAGCCTGAGCCAAATACTCGTGTTGAAATTCCTCGACGTCCTGACAAGCGCGATCTGCCGCATCGATGATGCCCAGATAGCACATGTACAGGCGCGCGGTCCATTGATCCTTATTACAAACCATGTGAACGTACTCGAAATCCCCATCCTATATTTACACCTCCAACCGCGACCCATCAGCGGGTTCTTCGCCGCTAAACGCTTGGAGAGCGCTTGGATGCGCTGGTTTCTTAATACGCTCAATGGTATCCCCGTCCAACGCGGCAAAATGGACCGCTCCGCGTTGAGGCAGGCAATTTCCCGGATCCATGCTGGGGACATCTTCGTAATAGCGCCGGAGGGGACGCGCAACGCGGACGGTCGCCTAGGGCAGGGCAAGCCAGGTGTTGTTTTACTGGCGCTGCAAACGGAAGCGCCGATCCAGCCCGCAGTTCACTGGGGGGACGCGCACTGGCAGCGCAACCTGCGCCGGCTTCGGCGCACGCCCTTTCACTTCGCCGTCGGTCGTCCTTTTCGCTTGGACACAGGAGGCACGCGAGTTGACCGGCGCATGCGCCAGGAGATCTTAGACGAGATCATGGTTCAAATGGCGGCGCTGCTCCCACCGGAATATCGCGGCGTCTATGCCAACCGAGATGCTGCCAAGCCGAAATACTTGCGTTTTGTGGAGAAAGGGAGTTAGGTCTTATTTCTGGTGAATCCTTCGTTCTGATCCTTTGTAAGTGGGCATGCACATCAATCGCCCTCCCCAGAGACTATTGAGGCTTAGCCGTTGGTGACTGACGGGCACCCAAGCGCTTAGGCGGATTAGATTCCCTTGGAAATTACAGTCTAACAACGCAGGGGCCAACACATGTGTCGGCCCAGACTTAGAAACCTCCTGCTCGAACCTGCGTTAATGCCCTATCAAGAAGATAGTGTATACACCTCCGGATTGACACAATTGGGAAGGTTTTCGCCCTCGAGACCGGCGATCAGATTCTCTGCGGCCATCGTCGCCATCCTGGTACGCGCCTGCTTGCTCGCGCTGGCGATGTGCGGGGTGATGATGATATTCTCGAGTTCCAACAATGGGTCATCCGGCAGGATAGGCTCAGTCTCGGTTACGTCGAGTGCAGCATAGGCGATCTTGCCCTTATGAAGCGCTGAATGAAGCGCAACCGGATCCACGATAGCTCCGCGCGCGGTGTTTATCAGTATTCCTGAGGGCTTCATAAGATCAAATTGCTTCTCTCCGAAAAGGTGATGCGTCTCATCCGACAGTACAGTGTGAATGCTGACGAAGTCGGACTCTTGCAGCAAGCTCTCAAATGATGCGAACTCGACACCCATCATCTCCTCGATGTCAGGGCGCCTTTGGATGTCATGATAGATAACTCTCATCTGGAAACCCCGTGCGCGCTGCGCAACAGCTTGACCGATACGCCCCAAACCCACAATCCCCAATGTGGCTCTAGCGACATCGGGTCCCAGCAGCAAGGTCGGTCCCCAGGTTTTCCAGTGGCCATCCCGGGTGAACTTATCGGCTTCCACCACACGTCGAGCGGCAGCCATTAGCAAAGCCCAGGCGAAATCTGCCGTAGCGTCCGTTAAGACGCCCGGCGTATTTCCTATGGGAATTCCACGTTCAGTCGCTGCGCGGATATCGATATTATCGTAGCCAACAGCCATCTGACTGATCACTTTAAGTGATTCACCTGCGGCATGGATAAGATCGCGATCTATCGTATCGGTCAACAGGCAAAGTAGCCCATCCACATTGGTCATCTTCTGTAAGATAACGTCATACGGCGGCGGCAGCTCCCCTTGCCACACCTCGGTATCAGTCACTGCGCGAACCATCTCCAGCCCCTCTTCCGGAATGATTCGGGTCACAAATACGCGCGGCCTGGACATAATGAGCCCTTTCTATGTAATCTTCAGAGCGATAGTCGGTGAACGTCTGCGCACCACTTGCAGAAGAGATTATCTCAAGTTGAGCACTGCCATGCCCCTCATGTAGTCGGACATGGCAGTCGCTCAGATTTCACCCAGGTTGAAGTTATTCGACGGTGACGATCTCTTCCAGGATGTGAATATCCCTTTTCTTGACCTCCTCCAGGAAGTGTGTAAACACCTCTCCTTTAAAACAATCTTCCGGAGGCACGATGCCCTTCGCTGTGATCAAGCCGCGACCGATGAATGCCGCACCGATCGCCGCCGAAAAGCCCGTGACACGCGCCATCGACGAAATACCGGTCTCGGTATCCGCTTCATCCCACATATAACTGTGAATCTCAGTTGCCTTGCCATCCTTGATACCGGCGACTGTGTTCCACATAACGCAGACATCTGTATCCCCTTCCAGCGGTTGGAGGCGAGGCCCAATCATGGCTAGTAAGAATTCCCGGGGGACGATTGTGGTACCCGCGAAATCCACAGGCTCGAGATCCAGTAGTCCGCACTCCTTGAGCGTATAAATACCCTCCCAATGACCGGGCCACCTCACGGTCTTCTCTGTAAATTCCTTGAGCTCCGGACGAGAGTAGATAAAACTGGGCATGCCGGGAGTGATCGCACATTCAAGCGCTTCGTCGACACCAAATTGCTGAAATTGGAAACGCTCCAGTTCGCTTGCTGCATCCACCTCAACAACCTCGCCGCCTTTGATGATGTTCAACTTCACCATGTACTCTCGCAATACATGGTCAAACGCCCATGTGATCATGTAGCGCAGCGGGTGGCGTGTGGCGGATTCTTTGGAGGGGATGCCACCAACGCGGGCGACGACTTCCTCCGCTTTATCCAGTTTGCGAATTGCCTCCCCCGTCATGATGTTGCTGATCCCAGGCGCGAACCCGATTCCGTCCAAGAACGTAACCCCGTTCTCAATCGCCGTCTCGTGCAGGAAGTCGCCGTATTCATTAAGCGTCATTCCTTCGGGCAATTCCAACCCCTCAATCTCGTAAGCATCAGGGCGGCGATGGTATTCCTCGAGCATGTCAACAAAGTGCAGCCCATGCTTGATAGCCGTGTCGACCACCTTGTAGCTTGTATTCCGATCCGGTAGGGTGCTAATCCCCACATCGTATTGAGCCATCAATGCTGCAGTGGCCTCAACGTCATGAATATCGAGAGGATGGATCTTCACCTTCGGATCTCCAATCCAATCGCGAGTGCGCGCCAATGACTCCTCCCGGCGCCCAACGAGCCCAACGGTCTCAACGTCCTCCTGTTGGACGAGATCCCACGCTACGGCAGCCCCCATCTTTCCGGAACCGCCAAAGACCAAGATGTTCATGTAATATTCTCCTTTTGCTAATATGTTAGTTCTTTCCTGGATCCGTTGCGTTAATTGTGAATTACCTCGGGAATTTACCTCACAACGCGTACTTATGCCACTCCCATTACTGTCGGCTTAGGAGGGTGATCTCGGTGATCTCGGGGCGGCAATTGAAGCGCGCCGGTGGAGCGATGACCCCAACCCCGCGCGTTGTGTAGAGCCACATGCCCGTCACCTCAACCAATCCATCGGCGTACTTGCGCCCATAGTCTGGCCGGAATGGACTGCCGATGCCGGGAATCCGCACCTGACCCCCATGCGTGTGACCGGATAACTGTAGTCGTACTCTGCCGTCTTGGGCATAGTGATCGGCGAAGTCCGGCTCATGCAGCATCAGAATCACAGGTGCGTCCTGCGGCGAGCCATCTAGAGCCAGCGAGAGATCCGGTTCGCCGCTCCAGCCGTCGTCTAACCCGGCGAGGATCAGATCATCATCACCAAGACGCAAGGGCACACTCTCGTTAACCAGGACACGGATTCCAACCGCCTCCAGTCCTGAGCGCACAACAGCAGCGTCCGTCCACAGATCGTGATTTCCAAGCACGGCGAATACCCCTTGTGTGGATTCGAGCTCGGCGAGGACAGGCGCTAACTCGTAGATCGAGTCGGCGCTGGCGAATACGTAATCCCCCAGCAGACAGACGATGTCGGGCGCCAATTTATTTGAGCTAGCGACCACTCTCTCGATGAAATCGATTTGTGTGTACGGATGCAAATGGATATCGCTCAGGCAGACAATCTTGAAACCATCAAATCCCTCGGGTAGTCCGTTGATGGGCACATCGACGCGTTCGATTGATAGCCAGTGCGGTTCGACATAGAAGACATATCCATATCCTGCTATACAAGAAACGCCTAAGCCGAGTGTTGTGACGCCAAACGCCTTTAGAAATCCGCGCCGGGTGATTTTATGAGTCACGCATTCTTCCCTCTCGCCTGATTCACGAACGATAAACCGTTCCAAGAAGCGGTAAGTAAAATCGCCGCGCACATATTCGTGCTTCAATCCTAGTGTTATTTAACATTCAAATGCTGGATAAGTCCACCGAATGAAAACTTCGCGTTCTGCCTCCAGGATAGGACTGAGCTCCAGCGCACTAAGATTCTTCCGGAGATTAACTGCCTTCAGCATACAATCCCACACGGGAATGGGGCTGTTCCAAAAGGGCAGCCCCACGCATTACCTAACTTTTGTCCAGGTTGATAGAACGATAAGCCTACCGCTCCGCAATCATTTCCACCGCTTCCGGCTTCGCTTGTAGTTTTCCATGCAACCAGACGAACATGGTCACAGCCATAATGCCAATGACTCCGGCTGCCCACCACAGGGCGCGTGGATCGGTATTATCCATAATCAATCCCGCCAGCAACGGACCGATCGCGAAAGGGATACCGTAGGAGAAACCGGCGATGGCCATATAGCGCCCGCGCATATCCTCCGGCGCGAAATAGGCCACCAGGGCCTGCCCCACCGGCGCCACCAGCATCTCCCCGATCGTAATGATCACCATCGCCAGGAGGAATAAGATATAGGTAGATACGAAACCGTACATCGCGAATCCAACGGCGTAAAGGGCTGATCCTAACGCCATCATCAACATAGGCGGCAGCTTTTCAATTCGCCGCGTGATGGGGAATTGGAAAAGCACCACCATAGCCGCGTTCATGCTCAGGATCAAACCATATCGCGACTCGACGACGCCTTGGAAATCGCGCAGGTAAACACCCAGCGTTGTGCCCATATTCATATAGACAAAAACCATCAATACACTTGCGCTGATGAAAAGAACGAAGAGCTTATCGCGCAGCACCTGGGAGTAACCTTTAAAGGTGCCGCCCATGCTCTCCTGCGGCGCCCCAGGTTTTGTTTCGGGCTTGGTCTCCGGCATCGCCCGCCAGACGATGAAGGCGCTGATCAGGCTGATCACCGCGTCGGCAATGAACAGCATCAAATAGGACCGCGAAGCCATAAAACCCCCGATGGCCGGCCCAAGGGTCGCGGAAATATTGAAAACCACGCGGATGATGCCGTACCCTTGTGCGCGCTTCTCCTCCGGGAGCAGGTCGGCAACCATCGCCTGGCGAGCAGGACCACCGGTATCGGTGAAAATTCCCACCACCAGCGCCAGGAAGAAGAAAGCCGAGAGGGAATTGACGAGGCCCATAAGTACGCTGCTGATCGAGGTTGAGACCAGGCTGAAGATGAGTATGCCCTTACGGCCCATGCGGTCGCTCAACGCACCGCCTAAAAAGGAGCCGGCGAAGCTCGATATCGAAAACACGGCGAAGAGCAGTCCCACTACAGTCATACCAACACCGAATTTGCTGGTGATGTAAAGCGCGAAGAAGGGGAAGAGCAGCGCCCCACCGAGGTGATCGATGAAAGTCACCCCAACCAGCGTCCAGAACGGGCGAGGGAATTCCTGGTAGACCCCGGCAATACGTTTTTTCTGCGATTCAAACCACATACGTCTCTCCTACCTGCGATAAATTACCCAATCTCCGCCGTCATCCCCCTTCCCCCGTGTCTGCCATCTCATCGTCTACACAGTACTGGATTTACTGCAAAGAGCTGGGGATGGTTCACGTGCTATTCCTGGGGAGGCCGAGAAACGCCTTTCATACCACATTGTGCTCCTGTCGTCTAGGAAGCGGCAATTAACCTATCAAACCAACCTCCTCAGAGGCCGCGATGGTAAATCCGCATATGGAGTCCACAAGGGCTACTCGTGGGCTGAAACTCCGATTCAGTAACACATAAACATCAAATGAAATTCATTCTTTCACCGGCATCTGAGACGGTAAATATCATTGCTCCAATCCTGACCCGATTTTGCCATCAAATGGTTACATTCTCGTGATATCAAAAGGTCGGATCGAATCGTATGCGATCGAAACTCGCGTCAGGAGTTCCGCCAAACGCAGACCACAAGCTTTTTCGTCTACCGAATCAGGAGGTCGAAATGAACAAAAAAAACATGCTTTTCATACTGGAAGCATTCTCGCTGTTTGTAAGCGCCTGCGGCGGCTCAATCGCAACGCAAACAGCTTCACCAACAAACAAACCGGAAGCTACCGAACCCATTTCCCCTACAGCAAGAGCAGTCGACATATCGCAGCTCAGTGTAAAGAACTATCCCCGCGTGGATGGATCCACATCGGCCTATCCTTTGCAGATCACACTTGCCTGCCAGATCCTGGATGTTCCCTGTATCTGGCTGGATGGTGACTTCTTCAGCACGACGCGGAGCATCGTCCCCGACCCCGCATTCGAAGGATCATCAGACCGGGTTGAAAGGATCTATAACCTCTGGCATAGCGGCACGCATGGTTCTTATATGAATCTCATCGAAGGCAATGCGGACTTCATCATCGTAGCCCGTCCGCCTTCTGAAGACGAACTGCTAGCTGCTGAGCAAGTTGATCTACACCTCGAATTGAAACCCATTGCCCTGGATGCATTCGTGTTCGTGCTAAACGGCGAGAATCCCGTCGATGACATCTCTCTGGATAACCTTCGCAACGTTTATACGGGAGAAATTACGGAGTGGCGGCAGCTCGGTGGTTCGCTTGACGAGATCCACACCTACCAAAGAAATCGCAACTCAGGGAGCCAGGAGTTGATGGAAAGCCTGGTCATGCGCGGTGCGCCCATAATTGAGTCGCCGGATATGATCCTCGATTCGATGATGGGACCGATTAATGCGCTCAGCGATGATCCTCTGGGCATCGGTTATTCGGTCTATTTCTACGCCGCATTCATCTTTCCACTCGAGCGCGTGAAAATGATCGCCATCGACGGCGTTCATCCGACTTTTGAGAACATCGCCGACCGGTCATACCCTCTAACTACAGAGGTCTATGCGGTCATAAGGGGGGATGCACCCCAGGAAAGTGCAGCGCGCTTGTTGCTGGATTGGCTGCAGACAGCAGAAGGACAGGCTGCTGTTGCCGAGAGCGGATATGTGGCGATTTCACATTGATGGCAACACAGGTAATTGCTGCTGAGTGATAAAAGGGCGCACTAAACAGTGCGCCCTAACTTTTTCCCTTTGCCTGCAGAGTTGACCCTTGTGCCTGCTTGTCACTTGATGGACAAACAATCCTCCTGCCTCTTCTGCCCAATGACGTATGGAAACACAGGTGTACCCTGGGCGCTCTCCTCCCCTGGAGCTACACACTCTCTAGAGGGAAGAGAATCTGGGTCTGGAGTTTCTCTGGTGGCGTAAGGGCAGGATCGTTCAGATATAGTTCGTAAGCGACTCCTGCTGATTTATAGCCCTGTTCCTCCACCCATTTGGTCAGCGCGGTATACGCTGGTCCAATCTCACTGTAGGGTCCAGTGTACAGGCTAGTGGCATAATTTCCCTCGGGAATCTCGCCGGTACTAATATCACCTTCACCCTGTATTGTCTTTGCTACTGGGAAGCCAATTTCGAGATCTAAATCCTGCATGTCCATATTGAAGTAACCCACATAGGGAGGACCTATCGGCTGGAGGCCCTGGGAGCCGAAGTATTGCGCGATCGTTCCGTAAACCTTGCCCAAGATTTCAGGTAGATCCTGGACTGCGGACCTTGTCCTCACACACATCGTAGGCTGCGTAGATCGTTTGCTGAATTCACACATGTAGGTCATAGCGCTGCTCCTTAATCTATACTCGCTGTTAGCGTGTAACCCTTACCGAGATGATCTAGCACACGCTTCGATCCTTGATCCACAGACTGCATTCCGTACACCATATTCAAACACAATCTCCCTTATGATATCTATGAGAGCACCTGCTCCGTCAAATATCTTCTCACAAGATATTCAGGGGGATGGCCCAGTTGCTCCCTGAAATGTACATGCCTCATCGTCAAATTAGAACAAGTGTTCTATTTTACAATGCCACAAGCACTCTGTCAAGCTTGATCCGTACCTTATTGCTTGTAAACCTGAAAACGAATCGGTGTATGCCAACGGAGCTCCATCGGGTATCAGAAGTTGATCCTCGAGTGTCGTGGGTTTCTCGAGGTCAGTACTTTGAGGGGAGTCCAAACTCGAGGGAGGATTTAAAGCTAATCCCTGATTTCCACGTATTGGATGAGATCATAAAGATCAAGTTGATTTTCTTCTATCTTTTCCAGACCTTCTTTGTTTGCCGCTTCTACGATCCTTATCTTTTTCGAAGCTTTCGTCCAATTTTCTCCTGTCTTTTCCAGAGCGCCGATCACGCCCGCTTCTCCGCTCCGCGCCCTGGTAAACAGAATCATCCATGTCGCCTATGGTCATCCCCGATTCATTTTTCTCGCCTGAATTATTCTCTTTTTCTGACATGGGATATCCCTTTCATGTTTCGCGAGTACACCTTGCGGTTGAAAGCCCGGGAATATGACTAAGGATAAACATGTCCTGAGCTTACCGCGAAAAATAACCCGATTTCACACAGATCAAGCGTCCAAGAATGCAGAACCTTGCCTTTTAGCCACTAATCCAGTTCGTGATTAATTGCTCTCATGGATCATTGCGCAAGATAGGTCCTAAGGGCAAGGTTAAGCTCGTTTAGACCCCACGAAAACATCTGCAGGGCATAATGTCAATGGACTTTAAATATCCATAATGATATTCGAAAACACATTCCCAATCACTGGGCCTAACAGCGCGAGAACAACGATCACGCATACGCCAACCAGAAGGAGTATCCCCGCCAGGATCACAACGCTTGATGCGATCGCTTTACCCCAGCTAAACTGGTTTACTGCTTTGTTGGCAATCACGTTGAGAACGATGCCATATAAACCCAACGGCAAAGCAAGACAATTGATTATAGGAATACCACTCAACAAACTCGTGACAATGGATAATGGAGCATAATACGCAGCAAAAGCATAGGCGAGTTTGGAATAAGTACCTGTTCCACCCAGGGCACTCGCAAAGAACTGCGTAATCCCTGCACTTATCATGAGCCCAACAACACCCAGTATTGCCGAAAGTGGAGCCATGCAGATAATCAAGAAAATTGAACTACCGAAGAGACTTGTGAGGTTATAGGAATCCGATATTCCTCCTCCGAAGAGGCTCGTAATGGCGAAGCTAATTAAGAAAGCCAAAATGGATGCTACAAGGCCGGCGATAAGAATCCATTTATAGCCTCGGTTAGCTGTTGCATCCGGGTAGCGTATAAAATCTTCAAAGGTTTCTACGGACGGTCTTGTGATGGCGCTGATCCAAACCTCATTCCAGGGTTGTGAAGCAGCAGATTGCATTGGCGGAGGGGACACAAATTCCTGGGACATAACTTCCTCCTTAGGATTACGTGACTTCGGATATCTTTAAGGTTGAGATTGTGCCGACACCTCCCCTCGCTAACGTACACATCGGTAAAGGACCAGCATACTCGATATCGAGAGTCTCCGCATCTTTTACAAAGTGGTAAACGTTGCGGATTTACCTCTCAAGAGTTAATCATTCAATATTCATTAAAATGAGAAGGGTGTCACGAGGTTATGCTTTCATGATCATGGTGACAACACTCACCATGGTATTTACCTCAACTCAACACCCACATTGATGAGCAGATCTTCAAAGCACATTTATAGCGAACGCAATAACCAGACTGTTGTAAACTAAGCGTAATCAGACGATCTTTGCAAGCACAAATCAATCAAGAGAGGCAAACGATGACTCCAATCCACCTCGATGGGCCGTGGTTCAAGGATGAGCATGGACGTACATTGATGCTGCGTGGGGTGAATCTGGGCGGGAGCTCGAAAGTTCCCTTCCGCCCTGACGGTGCGACACATATTAGCGATCGTTTCTTCAACCATCGAGATATCTCCTTCGTCGGTCGCCCCTTCCCCCTTGAAGAAGCCGATGAGCACTTCACCCGCCTACACTCGTGGGGATTCACCTGCTTGCGCCTATTGGTCACCTGGGAGGCGATCGAGCATGCAGGTCCGGGCCTATATGACCAGGCCTATTTGGAATACACCCGAGCTATCGTTGAAAAAGCAGCCGAACATGGAATCGACGTCTTCATCGATCCACATCAGGATGTCTGGAGCCGATTCTCTGGTGGCGATGGCGCACCTGGCTGGACCTTCGAGGTTGTTGGGCTTGACATCACAAAATTCAAGGGGACTGGCGCAGCGGTTGTGCACCAGACCCACGGCGATCCATTTCCGCGCATGATCTGGCCGAGCAATAGCGGCAAACTGGCCGCGGCGACGATGTTCTCACTTTTCTTCGGGGGGAACGATTTCGCGCCCGAGACCAAAGTGGAAGGTGTGCCCATCCAAGACTATTTGCAGCGCCATTACATCGAGGCATTGGCTCAGGTTGCAAAAAAGTTGAGCGGACTTACCAACGTGATCGGGTATGACACAATGAACGAACCGCTCCCTGGATATATTGGCTTCAAGGACCTGAATGCTCCCGGTGGGATGGTCAAGCTTGGCTCGAGTCCCAGCCCGTTCCAGTCGATGCTCCTTGGATCCGGGATCGCTCAGAAGGTCGGTACTTGGAAAATAGGGATCACTGGCGAGCGCAAAGTTGATTCTGAGCTGGTTAACTCATCCGGTGTTAACGCCTGGCTGCCGGACCACGAATGTGTATGGCGTCGTAATGGAGTCTGGGATTTGGACGCGAATGGCCAACCGAGACTCCTGCGTCCACTTCACTTCATAAAGGTTCACGGTCGAAGGATTGACTTTTCCAACGATTACTACCGACCTTTCGCCAACCGCTACGCAGCGGCGATCCGTTCTATCTCCCCCGAGGCGATCATCTTCATCGAGAGCGAGCCGAGACACAGTTCAATGAAATGGGGAACGCAAGACGCCCCAAATATTGTCTTCGCACCCCACTGGTACGACGGGATTGTGCTCTATACGAAGAGCTTTCGTTCCACCCTCGCCGCCGATTTCCGCACAGGAGAAGTGATCTTCGGTTCGAAGCGGATCCGCCGGTCCTTTTCCGATCAAGTAGCAAGTTTCAAACAAACAGCTGAAGTGTCCTTTGGAGGAGTGCCGACGCTCATTGGCGAGTTTGGCATCCCCTTCGACCTCAAGGGAAGGCGTGCCTACCGTACCGGAGATTATCGGGACCAGATTCAAGCGATGGATCGCAGCATGCGGGCGATGGAGGATAATCTGCTCAGCTACACGCTCTGGAACTACACCGCCGACAACACCAACGAGCGTGGGGATCAATGGAACGGTGAGGATCTGTCCATCTTCAGCCGTGATCAGCAGACGGACCCGAGGGATATCCACTCGGGTGGTCGAGCACTGGAGGCGGTTGTCCGACCCTACCCCAAAGCGGTTGCCGGCAAGCCGCTGCGCATGGCATTTGACATAGATAAGAAGGTATTTTTCTTCGAGTTCCATCACGACCCAGAGATTGAGGCGCCAACGGAGATATTCGTGCCCAATTATCAATACCCCGAGGGTTACAACGTTGAGGTCTCAGATGGCTCGTATGAAACTAACCCGGCAACACAAACAATCCTTTATCGACACAACTCCTCCCAAGACACGCATACCATCCACCTCACGGCGAGAAAGAAGTAAACGACGGGATCCATGAATCATCCACAGGCTATTTTAGTCAAGGGAGAATCCCTTCTTGCCACGCGATGATGATCCTACCTCCAGCCAAAGCGGATTGCCGTCCACTATATGGGATGTATGGCGCGCATATCGGGGTGGTGAACATGCCCTGGCCGCTCGTCGTGAAAACCGACTGGCGAGCTTGATCGCCTTCGCACGTGCACGGTCTCCTTTCTACGGGGATCTCTACTCGAGCTTGCCCGAGGGCATCCGTGACCTTCAAGACTTGCCTCCGGTATCGAAGCCGGACCTTATGGAGAGCTTTGACGATTGGGTCACCGATCCAGGGGTAACCAAGGCCAGCGCAGAAGCCTTCATAACCGACACAGACCTCGTCGGCGATTACTATTTGGACCAATATGCCCTCTGGACTACGTCGGGGACGACCGGTGAGCCCGGCATTTTCGTCCACGATAGCGGCGCCTTGAATGTCTACGCCGCGCTTGGCCTGCTGCGAGGTATAAAAGCCTGGATGACGACGGGGACCCTCTTGGCTTTCCTGCGCCGGGACCTACGCGCGGCGATCGTGATTGCCACCGGCGGTCACTGGGCCAGCGACGCTGTAAAAGAACTCGTCCGCGGGCTCAACCCCTGGCTATCCAATCGCCTGCGAACGTACTCGGTGCTCACGCCAATGCGCCAGATGGTGAACATGTTGAATGAATATCAGCCCACCATCCTGTTCGGCTACCCCACTGCGCTGGCTCTACTGGCACACCAGCAGGTGGTCGGGGGACACAAAATTTCCCCCCTTCTGGTGGCCACCGCCGCCGAATGGCTCACACCAGGAACTCGCGATCAAATCGCAGGTACATTTAACTGTCCGGTGCGGGAAACGTACGCCGCATCAGAATTCATGGGTATAGCCTATTCGTGCGATCACGGTCGGCTCCACGTGAATAGTGACTGGGTGATCCTGGAGCCTGTCGACGAAGCTTATCGGCCGGTTCCACCAGGCCATGCTTCGCAGACAGTTCTTCTTACCAACCTGGCTAACCGGGTGCAGCCGATCATCCGTTACGATCTGGGCGACAGCATCACCGTGGATCCCGATCCATGCCCCTGTGGGAGTCCCCTGCCGGCCATCCAGGTAGAAGGTCGGCGGGATGATGTCCTCTATCTTCAGACGCCCGATGGCGAATCGGTTCCGATTCTGCCAATGGCGCTGGCGACGGTAGTTGAGGAGGTCCCCGGTGTCACACGCTATCAGATCATTCAGACCGCGCCAGCGGAATTGAACCTACGCATCGAAGCCCCGTATGAAAACCTACAAGTTGGAAAAATAGCCACGCAGCGATTGCGTGAATACCTGGGGACTCTGGGACTGTCATCCATCCAGATTGTGGAATCAGCAGAGCAACCAACCCGCGATCCGGTCAGCGGCAAGTACCATCAGATATGGACCGATCTAGAACCCAGGAACAGCCAGCGCTAGGTCCACTTCCGACCGAAGGCTTAAAGATGAAATACAAATGGGTAGTCCCTGGCCTAAATGGTTATTTTTCTAACAGGCACTCATGAATAAGAGAAAATGCAATTCCCTCTTTTTTTATGACTAAAAACCAAATCAAGGTGTTTCTTCAATAAAGAAAAGATCCATGAACGCCGTGCGAAACTCGGGAATTATTTCGCAAGCTGAAGAGTCCAAACACTCGAGGTTGAATGCAAAAAAGTAACCAGTATCCCGCCCGGGGATCAAATCCACTATCGCACCAAAACCCCGGATTGCCCCACTGTGACCGATGAGACGTTCACTGTTCCGAAATCCCTGGACAAATCCAAAGGCGTGACCGCCTTCTTGAGTCTGAATCTGCTCCGACTGCATCAATTTGATGATTTCTGGCCTGAGAATACAGCCATCACCTACGCAACCGTCATTGAGGTAGACGAGCATGAACTTTGCCATGTCGCCCGCGGTTGCCACCAAGCTGGCGCCGGGGTAATCGCCATAATAATCCATGGGCTGAGGTTCATACTCCCAATTTTCATAGGCGTAGCCTTGGGCAAGACCATGCGGCAACGAACTATCGAGAACATAGCGGCTGTGATCCATCTGCAGTGGCTGCAGGATGTGAGTCTGGACATACTGGTCGAAAGGCTCACCTGAAACGACCTCCACTACATATGCCGCCAAAGCCATGCCATGCCCTGAATAGCACCACTCAGCACCTGGCGGGGCTAGACGGTCCGGCATATTCTCAGCGAGGTAATCACCTAACGATGGATACTCTTCCGGACTAGTGCTGGACTGCCATGTCTCACCATACCCACTGGTGTGAGTGAGTAAATGGGCGAGTGTGACGGGCTCGGAATAGCGATTATCCACTATGAATTGCGAGCCCTGCAGGTATTGGTTGATGTCTTGATGGAGATCGAGTGTGTCCTGCTCCACCAACTGCATCACCGCTGTAGCTACAAAAAGCTTTGAGATTGAACCGATGCGCATCACTGTTGCATAAGGGTCAATGGGAGTCTGCGTTTCGCGATTTGCTAATCCGTACCCTTTCGCTATCAGTATCGCGCCGTCATTAACCACGACAAGGCTTAGCCCGGGGATGTGATGCTCCCTCATCGCCTTGGCGAAGAACTCATCGGCGAAAGCCTCTACGTTTTCAGACGTGAGTTCTTGTGAGACTCGATTCTCCGATTTACAGGCGGCTAAGAGAAAGAAAGTTATTAAGCCCACTACGAAAAAAACCCAAATTGCGCGAAGTGGTTTATAGGAGCTCATAGACAACTCTGCGTGTTCACGATGAGAGAATCGGCTCATGATTAGAGAAATATCGAGAGTCGAGGGCAACCCCGAATGCTCACCACATCCCCGGGATCAACCGGTAGTGGACCCGTTCGGTATACGCTCGATAACCCTCCAGTTCGAGCTGCAGCGTCCTATCCTCGAGCGCGGTTCTTAATACGTACCCTCCTATGCCAATTACGGTCGGGATGAATGCCCACCACGAACCGAGGAGGAGAGGGGTACCCAAGAAGGACAGGATTGCTCCTGTATAACCGGGATGGCGTACGAAACGGTAGGGCCCATCAGTAGCCACCTGATGTCCTCTATCCTCCTGGATGCGGACAACCTCGGAGAAGAAGGCATTGGAGGCCATCGCCCACATGAAAAGCGCAAATCCCAGAGCCACCGCTCCCGTTCCTATTAGATGAACCGCCAAAGGTTTGGGGGATGACCAAGCTAAGCGAAGATCCAGCGCGGCGACAATCCACGACGCGAAAGGAAAAACGCCTGCTGAAAGAGCTGCCAACCACCGATCCCATCGTTTACCACCCTCCTGCCGCAACCCTCCAGCGCGCTCGACCAGCAATCCCGGGTTGAAGGGCACCAGGAGCACGACGTGGCTTGCCATGAAAATTGCAGTCAAGCCTATGAAAACCCAGCCCCACAACCAATCCAACCGCCCCGCAGCCAGGGATAGTATCGCTGCGTAACATGCTAGACCGACTGCCGACTGGATGCACCATTTGAGTATCGCCGTTCGATCTTCCGGAGACATATTCTGCACCTCAATCAACTC
This sequence comes from Anaerolineales bacterium, assembly GCA_034430395.1. Taxonomy (GTDB): domain Bacteria; phylum Chloroflexota; class Anaerolineae; order Anaerolineales; family E44-bin32; genus E44-bin32. The sequence continues at coordinate 35,904 of DAOUEQ010000064.1, forward strand.
CTCTCCTAATTGAGTTCTCCATCCGCCGGCTTCTGTCCAGCATACAATCCATAACCCATGTAATCATACATCGCCCTTGGCTCAGAAAGGGCGAGACGCATTAATTTTCGCGTGCCCGGATCAAAAAGGGATCTAGACAGGAATCGACCGAGAACCCGCATGTAATCCCCAAAACTAAGAAACCCGAGTTGAGCACGGGCTTCTTTTTTCATCTCGACCGCATATTCACTATGGACAAGATTGACCAATCCCGCTCGCTCGAGCATCGCTATCCATTCTTCTGAAGTGCGGAGATTCTGACCGGTTAATGCCGTCATAACCTCAGAGCCCACCTCGGGTGGAGTATCGACCCACACCGCTTCGTTCAAGCCCACATACCCGCCAGGTTTTATCACACGTACGTACTCTCGCGCCGCTGTGTTCAAATCTGGAACGAAAGTGTTAACCGATTCACAGATCAGGACGTCAAAGCGATTGCCCTCGAAGGGAAGGTCCTGGGCATCGGCAATCCGGAATTCCGTCCGATCCGCAACTCCTCTGCGCTCCGCCCACTCGCGTGCGCTCTCAACCATCGTCTCAAGCAGGTCAACACCAACGAGGCGACATTCATATTCCATCGCAATCTTGGTAGCGGCTGTACCAGCCCCACAACCAACATAAAGAAGCTCTTGTCCTTCTCGAAGGCGGCAAATCTGCGCCAACTCCAGGGTGGCGGTCCAACCTCCCACATGTTTGGTGTGGCCCATCGCGGCCTGCATGTCGAAGTAATCGGGTAAGCCGAAATCACGCGCTCTCTGGGGAGTTTCCTGCGAATCTTCCATGACGTCTCTCCTATCGACGCACTTGTAGAACGACTTCACACCTCACCACAAATATTGATACCATGAATCTGTCTCAATTGAAGGACATCTATCGGACAACAAACAGACAACGCGTTTTTACATTTCCAGCGGACATCCCACAATCGTTCTCGGCAGGGGGTTCTTACTTGTGACTGTGAAACCAGGGATCTGGGAGGCACGCGACAGATCCACACTGTCCGATTTATTTAGGAAACCGCCCGCATTTGGCGTCTTGTGAACAGCCAAATCCCGAATGCGAACAACACGATCGTCAGGACAGCGATGGCACCCAACTCAAATACGACGTCACTCAAGCCGGCGCCAAAGTTAAGGATTTTGCTCATTGCATTTATTGCATGGGTGGTTGGCAACAGGTCGTTGATATTGATGGCTCGATCACCTACCATGAATAGTCGCAAAGGCGGAAGAGGAAACATGCCGCCCGAAAAGAACATGAGGATAAAAAACGGAAAACAACCAATCGTCAAAAGGTCGAATATCGTCCGTAAATATGCGGCGACGATGAGGCTGATGGCGATAATTGATAAGCACGAGAGAAGACCGACGATCGACACGGCGATCAATGAACCTGATGTCCGGTAGCCCAATGCGACGGCTGTGGCTAAAGTTAGCGCCAATGCCAGCATGCCAATGATGACCTGAGTCAGACTCACCGCCATAAGCCACTCGAAGGTCGTCATATTCGATAAACGCAAACGGATGATGGTTCCCTTGTCCTTCTCTTTGATTAGCGAGGCCGCTGCGGTAAACATCAACATGATTAAAGCCAGCGCCAGCAAAGCTGGAACATATAGCTCAAACTCATTCAACGCCTGTTTACCGCTGACCGTGTTCACTTGAATTTCCAGCGGGCTTTTCAAACCCGCTGCGGCTGCCGCATATTCGTATGTAATCATGTCACTCCAGACAGCAGCCATGATGTAATTTGCCTTCGTTGGATCGCCGTACGTTTTTATAACCACAGGAGCCGGTTGATCCCCCTGGCTGTAGCTCAAGAGGACTTCCGAAAACCGTTCCGGGATTTCAACCACAAGATCGACAGAATTGTTCATCAGCTGTTTACGGGCTGGGGTCATAGTCAATTCTTGCGTTACTTCTATGATCTTCCGTCCATCCGCGTCTTGTACCTTCGTCATCTCTGATATCAAATCTGATCCCGCGTTGAAATCACCACGATCAACCCTTGACACACCGGCATCATGATTGATGATCACAACTCGGTATGCCCTTTGGGTCGACTCCCCAACATAGAAATACATGAGCAGTACGAACAATGGCGCGAACGTCAGCGTAAGGATCAAGATCTTCCAATCGCGGATATTTTCGATCCATGTCTTCCTGAACAGGCTGATAATTCTCATTCCCGCAGTCTCCTGCCGGTCAAATCGATAAAAACATCTTCGAGCGTTTTCTTGCGGACGCTGATATCCAGGATTTCCATTGGGGTGTGCTGGATTGTTTCCAACAACAGCGGCAGCACACCCATAGCGTCAACATTCACAAGGCGCAGGGTCTGATCTTGATAGGTAAAATCGCGCAGCGACTCCGGTAACGCCGCTTTTAGATTGTCTAATTTATCATCCTGCCCTGCCGTGATTTTGATTTCGAGAATATCTCCCGCTCCAATCCGACTCTTGAGTCCTTCCGGGGTATCGAGCACCAACATCTGCCCGTTGTCAATAATCCCCACCCGATCTGCCAATTTGTCCACCTCGTCCATGTCATGGGTAGTTAAGATCACGGTAATTCTTTTTGACAGTGAACGAATATACTCCCTAACCAGTATCCTGCTCTGCGGGTCGAGTCCGGCTTGAGGTTCGTCGAGGATCAATATCTCTGGGTCATGGACAAGGGCAAGGGCTATGTTCAGGCGGCGTTTCATCCCGCTTGAAAGCTCCTTGGCCATTGTGTTGCGCTTATCGATCAGCCCTAAAATTTCCAGTAATTCCCGGGCTTTCTTTTTGGCGGCGTCTCTGCTGAGGTCGTATTGCCGGCCAATAAACTCCAACTGTTCGAGGCAGGTCAGTGATTCCCAGATAACCAGATCCTCAGGACAGAGACCCATTATTCGTTTGCATTGCCGATAATGCTCGTTCAGTGAGTGGTTGTTAATCAAGATCTCGCCGGCATCACTTTTCAGCAAGCCGCAGATCATTTTTATGGTTGTAGTTTTTCCCGCGCCGTTGGGTCCCAAAAAACCGAACACTTCGCCGCGGTAGACATCCAAGGATAGGTCTTTAACTGCAACCAGATCTCCATAGGATTTCTGTAATCCTTTCAGGCTCAGGATGACATCTGGGTTATCGTTCTGCATAGATCGTCTCCTTCCAGGCTCATCAGCTCGCCATACGCCGTCCAAGGATTATCATGGGGTCCATTCCAGTGTTCAGAAATCGCAATCCTCTTTCCAGATTCCAACTTGCATATGTTTCTTTCCTTGCCTCCTCAAAAATCAGCGCATGTCCCGAATCAGAAAGCTCATTCGAGTCCATACTCTTCCACGATCTTCTGCACTTGTTGGATTTGGTCATCGGTTAGAGGGCCCTTAACCATCGCCCCGGCATTCTCAAGTACTTGCTCTACTGTCTTGAAGCCAGGGATGGGGATCATGCGCTCATCCAGCCCCCAGATGTAAGCAAGCGCACCTTGCGCCATTGTGCGTCCACCTGAAGTGAGCACCTCTCGCATGCCCTCAACCGCATTTAAACGTCTCGAGATCTGATCGTCCTCAAAATTAGTCCTTGAACGAATATCATCGACCGGGAATGTGGATTTGGTCGTAAATTTACCGGTCAGGATGCCTCTATTGAGAGGGTCCTTATTAATCCCGGCCAAGTTGAATGCATCGCAAATTTGGCGCATTTCCAAGTTATCGTATAAGGCGTTTAGTTGAAATTGGATAGCTGTACAATGCTTACCGTCGGCAAAGACACGTGCCCGATCCGTCAAATCTGTGCTCCAGCCATACCAACGCATCTTACCTTCTCCGACCAAATCTTCGAGGACTTCGCGCAGTTCAAGCGCCAGCTGCGCATCATACTGCCCATCGTGAAGCTGGTAGATATCAATATAGTCCGTGCCCAAACGGCGGAGGCTGTTCTCCACATCCCGACGAACATTCGGAAGGATCTGGGAGCTATCTGCGTACACCGTTTTTTCCTTTTCATTTACAATGCGCCCGAATTTGGAGGCGATGACAACGCTGTCCCTCCGTCCGCTGAGGGCCTCCCCAAGTATCGTTTCACTATGACCAGCACCGTAATTGGCAGCCGTGTCAAAGAAGTTGATCCCCGCATCCAAACCCGCATGAATGGCGC
>DAOUEQ010000065.1:0-8117 GCA_034430395.1 Anaerolineales bacterium
GATGTGGTCGATGTTCAAGGGCATGTGTGGCTCGATGGTGTTGACATCCTTGCCCCAGAAGTCGATGTCATCGCGTTGAGACGGAAAGTCGGCATCGTCTTTGCCCGACCTGTCGTTCTTCCCCTTACGATACGCCAGAACCTGACCTATGGCCTTGAACTCGCTGGAGAAAAAGATGGCTCCCTTCTTGACGCTGCTGTTGAAAGAAGCCTTAAAGCCGCAGCGATTTGGGATGAAGTTAAGGACCGCCTGGATGAACCTGCTGTCTCCCTCTCAGGCGGACAGCAGCAACGCATCTGCCTGGCACGCTCCCTGGTCCTTGAACCTGAGGTCATTCTCCTCGATGAACCAACATCTGGTCTGGATCCAATTTCTACTGGGAAGGTAGAAGCGTCGCTACAAACGCTTAAGGAGGGTTACACTATCGTTCTCGTACCTCACTCTGTCCAGCAAGCCGCGCGTGTTGCCGATTACGCTGCATTTTTCCTGGGAGGCGAGTTGATCGAGTACACCATCGGCAAACAGATTTTTACGAACCCGCTCGACTCCCGGACTGAGGATTACGTCGAAGGCCGCTTTGGATGACAAACGGTGAGGGATCTTCACCCCGGTTTTTTCAATAATCAGATGGGGAAACTTGACCTCCGGAGTTATCCAACATATCCTATTGGTAACAGGCGCCCCCGCTGGTCTGCGAAAAACGTGCAGATCGGCGGGGTGCTTCGCGTTATCCTGACCGGAATATTTCTTTCACTAACTATCAATGGGTGTTCCAGCCCGATCAATCCCCCTTCAACCTTATCATCACATCTACCTACAGTTATCCCAACAAAACCGCAACCCACTCCAGAAGGGTTACAAACGGTAAGTTCCACCCCGGTCCCATTGTCAGCAACTGCTACAGAGAGTACCTGTTCCGGATCAGAGGGGACTATTGTTCTGGCGGAGATCGAACATCCTTCACTCCCCAGAGCCCTGCCCTTCAGAGTCTATCTTCCTCCATGCTACGATGAGCAGCCCGAGAAGTATTATCCAGCGCTCTATTTACTGCACGGTTTGCAGGGAACGGATGCACAATGGGATGAACTGGGAATCGACGAAGCCGCAAACACCCTGATCGAGCGCGGCACTCTGCCACCTTTTCTGATCATCATGCCTTGGCAGCGGACCGGAATAGATATAGAGACTGCAGTTATTGATGTGCTCATCCCGCATATCGACAAGAACTATCGCACCCGATTAGAACCCGAGTGGCGAGCGATCGGCGGTGTTTCAAGAGGCGCAGGGCAAGCCCTGCAGATCGCCCTCACCCATCCCGATATTTACTCCATCCTCGGGCTCCACAGCCCTGCAACTCTTCATGCTGAAGGACTCATCCTTCAATGGTTGTTGGCGATCCCAATTGAAGAGCGTCCGGATATTTGGATGGACATCGGTGACCATGACTCGCTGCTGCCCAGCGCCCAGAGTCTCTTTAACCTATTCTCACAAAATGACTTTGCAATAAAGGTGCGGATCAATCCCGGCGATCACACGTTCGAATACTGGCGTGCACATGTTGCCAGTTACTTGCACTGGTACGCGGCTCATTGGACGAACGATTCGTCCTTAGAAGCGTGGAAGTTCGATCGCATTAGAGACTAGCACAAATCAATCCTGGTCGTAATGGATTGTCATTCTGGGCGAAAGGGCGACGGAGGCGAAGATTCTCGTAGGTCCCAGATAGGAGCTATCACAAGAGCAGATCGAAATTCTTCGGCGCGACACCGCTCCTCGAGAATTTTGCCGAGGATACTTTTCCCCAGTCTAACAAGTAAAAATCAAAAAGGTATATAGATCAAAGCCGTGCTCTGGGCTTGTGACTCCATAGCACGGCTTTGATGAGGAGAATGCAACCTTAATAATACTTCTTTAGATTAGCGTGATATGAAAAATAGATTAATGTTTCTTAAACGCTGCCGATCCTACGCAAGAAGTACTGAGTGGATCTCCTCTTCGCTAATCGGTCCCGCACGCAGGATCTTGGGCGGATCCTGCATGCAATCCACTACGGTCGAAGGTTGACCGCCGGGCGTTCTGCCACCGTCAACGATCAAATGTACCTGTGAACCCATTTTCGCTTTGATCTCTTCCGCAGTACATGCTTCTGGATCACCCGAGCGATTCGCGGAGGTCACGGCCAGTGGCCCCGCCTCAAGAATCAATTCCTGTGCAAGTGGATGGTCAGGGATTCGAACGCCGACTGTACCATGGACACTTATCGAGCGCGCAAGACCAGAAGCTTGCTCCAGGACAATGGTCAATGGGCCCGGCCAGAACTTTTCAACCAACCGCATCGCTGTGAGGGTTGTCCGGTCGACAACGTCGACGAATTGCTCAAGATTCGCGACGAGAACCGGGATAGCCTTCTCGTGGGTGCGACCCTTCACCAGATAAAGCTGCCGAACCGCTTGATCGTTGAAGGCATCCACCCCAAGACCATAAACAGTATCCGTTGGAAAAGCGACCAATTCCCCTCGTGCGAGCACTTCGATCGCGCGACTTTTCCACTCAGAACCGATCGATGCCACGATTGCCATCATGATCCTTGTAAGTCAATAGTATCAAGTACGACAACTCGATCTCTTCCAGATAAATCTTTCAAGACGTCAGTCCGTACAGAAGAATACATGGATGTAAGTTCTCCTGCCAACACGCGAGCGTGAGAAGAATCCACCTCCAGCAGCGCCCGACCACCCGGGGCCAGCGATTCTGGCAGTTCATGCGCCAAACGCCGGATTACCACCAATCCCTCCCTCCCTCCATCTAATGCGAGATTAGGTTCACGGTCAGCGACAACCAACCGCTCCAGACGCTGTGATGGAATGTAAGGTAGATTTGCGCAAATCAAATCGAAGCGGAAATCGAAAGGATGTAAAAGGTCCGATACTATCAACGTAACCCGATCATCAACCCCATGCATTCTGACATTTCCCCTCGCTACTTCCATCGCGGACGGAGACACATCTACTGCAATAACATGGAGGTCAGGAATCTCCATCGCGAGCGTGATCGCGATGCAGCCTGAACCAGTTCCTATGTCAGCGCAGAGCCTTGCCTTTGGGCGAGAACGAAGAAAATCAAGCGCACTTTCAACCAACAACTCTGTCTCCGGGCGGGGGATGAGAACATCCGGTGTCACATGAAACGGACGGCCAAAAAACTCCCACGATCCGAGAAGATATGGCAGCGCTTCGCCAGAGACCAACCTGCCAAGGTTATCTTCAAAAGCCGTCAATTCACTGGCTGAAAGATGGTTTTCGGGGTGGGCAAGCACCCACTCCTTTTTTCGTTTGAGCACGAACGCCAGAAGCAGCTGTGCATCGAGGAAAGGGGTTTCGGAAATTGAAGCTTGAGCCTGACGACCCTGTTTCAGCGCTTCTCTTACGGTTAAGGAAAGTCTCAATCTCAGTCGCCCACAGCCTGCAAACGCTCAGCCTCCTCACGGGTGGCGAGTTCGTCGATGAAGGCATCGAGATTTCCGTTGAGTACGGAGAGTAGATTATGTGAGGTGATGCCGATGCGGTGATCAGTTACACGCGATTGGGGGAAATTATAGGTGCGGATCTTCTCGGAGCGCCCTCCTGAGCCAACCTGTGCCTTGCGGCTTGCGTCTTCCTTCGCCTGCTGTTCCTGGATAGCGATATCATACAGCCGAGCGCGCATAATGCTCAATGCCCGCATCCTATTCTGAAGCTGAGAGCGTTCATCTTGGCACTGGACAACCATACCCGTCGGGAGATGCGTCAGCCTAACCGCCGTTGAGTTCTTCTGGACGCTCTGGCCCCCAGCACCGGCGGAGCGATAGACATCCATCTTAACATCCTTATCCGGGATTTGAATCTCAACCTCATCCGTCTCTGCCAGCACGGCGACAGTCGCTGTGGAAGTGTGAATTCGGCCCTGTGACTCGGTGACAGGCACACGCTGCACTCGATGAACCCCAGATTCGTATTTCAAACGAGAATAAGCCCCCTTGCCCTTAACGAGAAAGGCGATCTCTTTGAAACCGCCCACACCTGTCTCGTTCTGGGAGAGGATTTCGACGGTCCAACTCTTTGTCTCAGCATAGTGGCTGTACATTCGAAAAAGATCAGCAGCGAAGAGCGTGGCTTCATTACCACCCGTTCCGGCGCGGATTTCAACGATGACATTGCGCCGATCGCGAGGATCGCTCGGCAGCAGCATAGTTTTAAGTTCCCCCTCGAGTTTCTGTAACTTTGACTCTAACTTCTCCAATTCCTCAACCGCAAGTGCGTGCATGTCGGGATCATCGGAGTCATGTAGAATCCGGGTTTGGTCAATCTGTTCGATGACGGATTGGTACTCTTGGTAGGTTTCAACAATAGGTTCCAGTTCCGCTCTTTCACGACCGAGCTCGGCGGCGCGCTGATAGTCTTCACCAACCTGGGTGAGTTCTTGTTGAATTTCCTCGTACCTCGTTTTAATCCCTTCTAGTTTATCTCTCATTCTCAACACACAATAAACTCCCACGACATTCTGTGGGAGAATTTTCCGCATTATACCATGCAGACCTAACGGCACTTCTCCCAAGAGAAGGTGGCTAGCAAACCTTCACAAACATCGGGGAACCAACGGGGATTGGATGACGTCTTGCATGTAGAACCGAAATTGATTCTATGGAGGTTTTTCATGCGTCGAAAGATGTTGTTTCTCCCGAATATTTTTTTACTGATAGGGCTTCTATTCTCCACGGCGCCAGCTTATGCCGATGGCATCATCATCCCCCAGCCTCCAATCTGCCATCCCGGACCTTGCCCACGACCGATCCCAATTTCACAACTAGCTATCGAATACCATCATGTTGACGTAGAAATCCGAGACCAGGTTGTGGTCACACACGTAGATCAAGTCTTTCGAAATGATAACGATTGGATAATCGAAGGCATCTATGTTTTCCCACTCCCAAAGGGTGCGACGGTAGACGCATTCACACTTTGGATCGATGGTGAACCCGTGGATGGGAAAGTACTAACCAGAGAAGAAGCTCGACAAACATATGAGCAGATCGTACGCGATATGCGCGACCCCGCTTTACTTGAGTACATCGACCGAGAAGCCGTGCAAGCCTCGATCTTCCCCATCCCCCCCGGGGGGGAAAGTAGGATCGAGCTGGAATACAGTCAGATCCTGGAGGCTGATAACGGTCTGATCCATTACCGCTACCCACTGAACACGGAGAAATTTTCAACGTTGCCGCTGGAAGAGGTCGTCATCAGCGTCGATGTTCAATCGCCGCAGTCTGTGCGCGCAGTTTATTCTCCATCACATCCAATAGCGGTCGACCGGGAGGGTTCACACCGATTCACCGTTGGATACGAGGAATTCGACATCACGCCTGATAAAGATTTCGATCTGTACTATTCCATTTCGACCGAGGATATTGGACTCAACCTGCTTACCTTCAAGGATCCCGAGAGCGACGACCCGCATGGCTTCTTCCTTCTGCTCGCTGCGCCGAGCTTCATAAGCGAACAAACTGAGAGTGTTGCGAAGGATGTCCTTCTCGTGCTCGATAAGTCGGGCAGCATGGATGGGGAGAAATTCCGCCAGGCGCAGGACGCGCTTCGTTACGTCCTGAATCACCTCAATTCCCAAGATCGGTTTAATATCATCGCCTTCAGCACCGGGACCGATTCTTTCGCCGAAGAGCTCCAACCCGCCGATGAGGCGGACGAAGCGATCCGTTGGGTAGATTCGCTCTCCGCCGCAGGATCTACAGATATCAATCGAGCCCTACTCGAGGCGATCGATATGGCCAGCCATGTACGACCCACCATCCTCATCTTTATGACCGATGGCCTGCCCACGGAAGGCATTACGGACAGGCAGATGATCCTTCAGAATGTGGACCGTGAAACCTTCAAGGCAATCCGACTGTTTGCCTTCGGCGTCGGATACGATGTGGACACATACCTGCTGGATTCACTCGCACAAGAAAATCGAGGGACGACAACCTACGTCACCCCAGACCAGGCGATCGATGAAACGGTCTCCTCCTTTTACACGAAAGTGAGCATGCCAGTCCTCACAGACATAGAGATCGACTTTGGTGACATCGTCACCTTCGACCTCTATCCGCAGCCGCTCCCCGACCTTTTCGCAGGCAGCCAGTTAATACTGGTCGGGCGCTATCGCGGCTCCGGCTACGAGACGATCAGCTTGAGCGGTGTAGCCAACGAGGATGATTTGACTTTCATTTACAGTGGACAGCGTTTCCGTTCCTCCGGGGGTGAAGACTTCCTGCCGCGCCTTTGGGCGACGCGCAAAATCGGCTCCCTGCTGAACCAGGTCCGTCTTCAAGGTCCGGACGAGGAGACCATCGCCCAAATCGTCCAATTGAGCATCCGGTACGGGATCGTCACGCCGTACACATCCTATCTGGTGACGGAACCAATGGCGCTCGGCGCCAAAGCACAGGAGGGCATCGCCGACCACGCCTTCGATGAGATGCTCGCTGCCCCGATGGAAGTCAGCGGGGAGAAAGCCGTTGGTCGTGCAGCGGCAGAATCCGACATCCGCTCCGCTGATGTTGCTCCCCAGCTTGACCAATCCGGCGCCGATGTCGTGCGCCTGGTCGGATCGCGAACCTTCAGCCTGGTCGATGGAATCTGGATCGATACTTCCTACGATCCAGAGACGATGACGACGCTGCGGGTTCCCTTCCTGTCCGCTGATTATTTCACACTGGCGGACTCACGTTCCGAACTGGGCGACGCCTTTGCACTCGGACAGAATGTGATCATCGTGGTGGAAGGCATTGCCTATGAAGTCGTTGGGGTAGAGGACCTCGGGGATCGAATAGTCGTGCCCGAAGCACAAGTCGAGGAAGACGAAGCCATCGCTGATGGTGAGACGGATGATTTCGTTGCATCTCCAGAAACCAAAGATAATGCCAAAGCAATCTGCCCGGGGTTCAGCCTTCTTGTTGGTCTCTCGTTCTTCCCGGTTTGGATGGGATACCGCCGCAAGACGATCTAAAGGATTCCAAACCAAATAGGGTTAAGCCCAACACTTAAAAGGGGACCGATGAATTCGGTCCTCTTTTAAGTATGAAATCCAGCTTGTTTAATTACCTATCTCAATCTTGCCTAATCGAAATATTCCTTAAGAATCACAATTCATAGTATAGGTGCCCAATTCATGGTATCTCATATTGTCGCTGTTATCTTTTACAACCGCCCACAACGTTACGTCAACCACAGATACAGTTGGCTGGTATGAAACAGGCATTCTAAGCAACATCACACGTTTTGATCCCGGGAGGACGCAGGCGTGTCCGGCCGCATAATCGATCTCGATCGTTTTGCTGTAGGTGCCGGTCCACTCTGTGCCGTTCCAGCTTTCAATATCGAGCGAGAACTCTCCGGAATACACATGGTTGGATTCACCCTCGAACAAATATTTCACTTTCACCCAATCTACCCCACTCGATGGGGACGGATCCTTTACGTTGATGGTGACAATAATGGATTCTGTACAGGTAGTTAAGGGTCCAGGTATTGGAGGATTCAGATTCCATCCGGTGACAATCGGTTGAACAGTATCACAACTTCCATCTGGCGTTGCCGTCTTGGGCACTTTCGTGCTCGTCGGCAGTGGCGTCTTTGTCGGCCGCGGAGTATTCGTTGGCGTGTTTGTTGGCGTGTTCGTTGACGTGTTCGTAACAGTCGGCGTTGGTGTCGCTGTCGGCGTCGCGGTGTAGGGATCATCACCTTCGAAATTCAGCGCGGTCGCCGTCGGCACAGGATCGTCCAGTGCGATCTTGATGCCCGCTGTTTGCTGGTCCGCTTCCTTCGGAGATAGACCCAGATCGCGCAGCGCGTCGCCGATGATCGAAAGACGAAAGACTCCCAAGACTCCCTGTGATCCATCCTGAGAATAGTCAGCGGTCAGTTTCGAGCGTAACCCCAGCGAGAACGGCAAGGATTCCGCTGCGGCAGAGTTTAAGACAATCAATGTCGCAACCATCACCGCTACAATAGTGAGGAACACACCAAATGCACGGAATATCCATCGTTTTTTCTTCATAGCAATTTACCTTGCTTATATCTGAA
>DAOUEQ010000066.1:0-1651 GCA_034430395.1 Anaerolineales bacterium
GCGGATACGGCAGCTCCAACAAAGGCGCTTTCACTAATGGGCGTATTGCGGACGCGCTTCTCACCAAAACGCGCCAACAGGTTCAATCGCAGCCCCTGTACATCCTCTCCCATGATGACAATGCGAGGATCATGCGCCATAGCTTGGGCAAGTGCTCCCTCTATTGCCTCCGCAAAGCTCATTTCTTTCATTTGAATCCCCTCACTTGTTATCAATCCGTGTTCAAAGCCAGCTCAACAGCTTCGGAAATTTCACGCGACACTTCTTCTTCTAACATGGTCAGACGCTCAATGTCTGCAACTAACCCGCGACGCGTCAGGCCCAATGGGTCTTCTATGGCAGCCACCTGGTCAGCGATCTCTTTACCCACCGTCATCACATCGCTTAGGCTTTTCATTCGATCACGTATAGGAGCTCCTTTTCTGCTGATTATGGATCGAAACAATGGTCCTGCACGTTTGCTAAGTTCCTTTACTGGCTGCCGGCTCATTGTCAACAACGGATCGCCAAGATAGTGCCCTTCTGGATGTGTACAACGGGCGAGCAGGAAAGTGGGTCCTGAACCATCGCGTGCTCGTTCGAACGCTTCAGATGCTCCTTCCCATACCTCCATGACATCGCTTCCTTCCAGTTCGATAGCTGGAATCCCGAATCCAAACGCACGGTCCATGAGACTACCACCGGTGACAGATGGGGATGATGTTGATATCGCCCATTCATTGTTCTTGCACACAAATATGACCGGGAGCTTCCAAGCTGATGCAAGATTCATCGCTTCCATCATCATGCCTTGATTAATCGCACCCTCGCCGAAGAAAGCGACAGCTAATGTCCCCGGTCTTAGATGAATCCCGGCAAATGCGAAGCCCACAGCAGTCGGTCCTGATGAACCAACGATTCCAGAAGATGATGCCAGATGATCTTTGGAGAACAGGTGCATATGTCCTCCCATACCTGAGCATAGACCATCTTGCAGACCAAGGAATTCCTTTAAGAGTAAAACGGGGTTGATGCCACGCATCAGCAACGGAGGTGTACCTCGGTGATCCAGCGCCATTGCATCCCCTTCGATCATTTGATCTACGATCCCAGCCACAATCGCTTCTTCGCCGACACCAAGATGCATTTCTCCGGATATCAAACCCGCTTCCCACAGTTGAATAACTGCCTCTTCAAAAAGACGACTCCGGAATATCTGCCTATATAAGGACCACCTGTCAGGTTTCATCGCTCAATCTCTCCTGCAAGAGTCTTCCACTGATACATTTTCTGCTGTGGAAAACGCCAGTTCGTGTTGGATTGAAATATTCTAGGAAAACACAAAAACATAAAAAGATGGCTCTGCGCAGAACGACCTCGAGCTCAGCTGCCCGGCGGCTCTGGCAAGGACATCCTCACTCAACGGAAACTCGGCATGCATGACAAGCCCCAACTTTCCGCACGCCAGCCGGGTCAACTGCAGCGAGAGTCTGTGTGAAAAGTCCGGTGTTATCTATGTTAGATCAGGTGACGACCTTTGTCCACACGTATCCAGCATGGTCTACATTCTCGGAAACACACTCTGGATATTTGAACCAGCCTGACGATCTGAGGTTCATGCGAGAGCCCGAATTTGATTATTTAGGAAACGGGCTAGTAACCGCCAGATCCT
>DAOUEQ010000067.1:0-3526 GCA_034430395.1 Anaerolineales bacterium
ATCAAGGCTGAAAAATATACAATCGTGAGGGGATTAATTAACGTCAGACCCAAGAACTGGGCGAATACTGTGCCGCTTCCACTTGAACGTATTCCATCCATTTCAAGCCTAACCGATGGCCTGATCAACCGCATTACCCATGATGATGTATTGACCCTTTGCTGCCTTCATACCTCCCAGCAACGCGCTTCCGTAACCTTGCTGTTCTACATCAATGACCCTAGCCCCTTGCCTACGTGCAATTTCTTGTGAGTTGTCTGTACTCCCATTGTCAGCGATTAAAACCTCTCCACGGCTATCATGCCGGTCCAGAAATCCCTGCACTTTTTGAATACAGGTCGCGACCGTTTCTGCCTCGTTGAGACTAGGCATCAGAATTGTAAGTTCAAGCGCAGGGTCATGTTCCACTCTATCCTACTCTTCATAGCAACGGCTTGATTATGCTAGGATGGGTTACCTGCCATATAACCATCGCATCAACATGATGGAGAAGTCCCAAAGCAGCTAACTCTGGCCTTCATTTAGGAGCCCAAAGCTAGATACAGACGGAAGCCATAGGCGTCAAATACGAGGGGTAAACCATTATACATTTCATCATACGAGCCACACCCCTCACAAATGACTGCGCAAGGCTCAAAACCCTCGATGCGGTATTTTCCAGATGGATCATTCTTACTAATAATCCAATCGATTTTCAAATCTTCATTTGGGGCATCTAAGAGAACCCATAAAGGATATTCTCCTGTATCCCCAGATAACATCAAACCGATATCTTTGCACCCTTTCTCTTCAATCGCGGAAGTCATGAGAATATAAGGTTCATCCAGGTTGGGCGCCTCGGCAAAGTACTGATCCAATCGCCGGAGGCTGAAGATTGTTCCAGTCTCATCAGTGGATAGGATCGAACGGGTGTCTAATTGGAATAAAATCGGGATCGCTCCGATGATCAAGATTCCGGAGATGATTATCCGCAACCAGGGCCGGAGTAACCGCTCAACGATTACGCCAACAAAAGGAGCTGCCAGAATAAAGAAAGGCATATGATAGCGGCTACCCAGTGCGTAATATTTAAAAAGGAGAGAGAACAAGATAAACCCTAAACTAACGGCCGCGGTATAAGAAAATGTGTTTCTATTTATTTGCTTGCTTTTCGCAATTGCCGCAAAGATCGTCAGTAGGATTAAAACCGCCTGGATCGTATTCGCTGCTCGGGTTTCACTCAACGGATATGGCCAAATGGTGAAGAACGGCTCAAGAGATGTCCTTGTATCCGTTAATCCCAAATCCAGTTTCCAATGTATCTTCGCAAGCAGCAAGTACAGTTGATCGTTCAACCACGGCCAACGTGTCCCGGCATGTAGGCTGGCGTTCCGTAGCAAATTTGAAAATAGCACCTTCAGATTAAAGATTTCGTTTGTGAAGACTTGGACCTGTGAGCCCCCACCAAATATATTATTGAAAACCAACCAGTTTCGAGTAAAGTAACCTAGATTTAGGAGGAGAATGATCAATATAGCTAATAAGCCGTACAGTACACACTTTCGCCATGGGAGCGTTCGAAGAGACTTATACATTACCCAGAGCGCAAAGGGCAATAGAAAGACTATTGCGGTGGGTTTACTCAGAAGTGCCAGGCCTGCAGCAGCTGAAGAGAACAGCAGAGATGAATTACTACTTCCTGATCCGATAAAATGCGGGGCTTCAAGCACTGCGAGCAAAACCCAAGCGGCAGTGACATAATCCGTCATCGTACTAGAAGCTTGTGCAATTCCCATGGGCAATGTGACTGTAAAGAGCATCGCAAATATTTGGCCCGTCTTCTTCGCCCCGAGATCCTTCGCGACCTGTGATACCCCAACCAAACTGACAACCATGGCGAACCATTGCATGAGGTTCGCATACTGATCGCCTTGTGCAAGGATGTAGGTGTGCAGGATCAACATTTCGGAACCTGGGCTCATGTAATTCTGGCGAAGGATCCCACTCGCATAGGGTCGGACTCCATCAATTTGCGCCCAATGTGCAACGCGGCTCATGTGATAGGTCAGAGAATCATAAGTATTTGGAGCCGAAAAGTAGGCCGTGATAGCCGTGAGAAAAATAATAAGTCCAATCGATATCAGCATTACACGATCAGACCAAGTCAATAAGGGATCGAATCCGGGCAAACGAACAGTTTTCTTCAAGCGGAACTGTCTTACCAGGCTCCCAATAAATAGAGCTAGTAGTGCTGACCAAGTCAGAAGAAGTGCTTCACGTGTTACGGCGCAGAAGAGACTTAATATCTCAAGCGAAACGATAGCAAACACGCCAATGAGGATTGTTGAGCGTGTAATGCATTTACGCCAGCTCCATCGAGGACGAAGGTTGGCAATGAGAAAGATCAATGCAATTAGACTTATCGCAGGTAGCAATCCAAGAAGCATAAATGACTCTTTTTTTAGTAAATTTCGAATCGAATCAGCCAATTCTAATGGATCTGATTAAGAATTCAGTTGAATATAACGAAATCTTCAAGAGATGGTAAATATCCATATAGCTCGTTGGTGTTTTATCTGAAAGCATACCAAGAAGTACTTCATGATTTTCGACAAACGATTTTTATTTCATTCTGATCTTAGTATGCATGATATTCCCCGTCACTAAATTGCGAGAAGAGATTTTCTACAACGAGAAAATTCTCTCTCTGAGTCAGTGTAGATCATTGGACGAGTTTTGATTTGGTTATGCTCAAGAAGTTATCGAAATTAATACTTCTCTCCACTTCATTTACTTGCTTAAAAGTTGAAGATCAGGTAGAGATTGAAATTTAATCGACAGCAATGATGTGCTTATTGGAACCTTGATAAATGATGACTTCAATAGGAATTTCTCAAAAAATACGATTTTACTTATCATCAGTAAGTATGATTACAGGTGTGTAAATGCTAGGACGCCCCATCAGGGCAATTCTGCCTTGGATAGTTTTGGTAGTAGGTATCCTCGCGATGATCCTCGGCCTGGGTGCAGGCTATTTCCAATTAGATGCTGACCAGAAGTGGGGGCCGATTCGAACGATCATCTTTATCTTTGGAATCTCGCTTACAGGTGGATCACTTGGCCATTTGGTGATATCCGCCTTTGACCTATTTCTCCTTGCTCAGAATGATACCAATTTCTTTACAAATAGATAATATTCCCTTGCCTTTGAGAACAATATCTTGGATTGAGGCGATTGCGAAGAAATCTCTTCGAGGACATAGCAGAAATATATCTGTGTTCATCAACCGCAAGCGAGTAGCGATTCCTTCCAGTATTCACCGGAGGATCTTAGTCTTTATCATCCTGTTGATAATTCCAATCTTATACATGGGTATCAGCACGACATGGAATTGGAGCGGGGAAACACTCCAGTTACGTGATCTTAGGCGTTACGACATCCTCGCAGTGTACGGCGACTTCATCCAGGACGACGGGCGGCAGCTTCTGGCCAATCTCATCATCCGGCTCCCTCCTCGCCAACCAAATAATCCTTGAGATCCTGGAT
>DAOUEQ010000068.1:0-2375 GCA_034430395.1 Anaerolineales bacterium
TGGCGCTGTTCGTTTACGTACAGACATTGACGCCGAGTCTTTCGTACTTGAGCCCGGACGGCAACGAGTTGGCCACTGTCCCCTACCTGCTCAGCCTGGCTCACTCCCCCGGATACCCAGTCTATACCTGGTTGGGGAAAGTCTTTACCATGCTTCCCTTCGGGGATATCGCCCACCGGGTTAACCTGATGAGCGCCGTTATGGGGGCTCTCAGCATCGGAGGCTTGTACCAATTAATCACAATTTCCCTGAATCCTCGTGTTTCCAGTCCCCTGCTGCGGCGGGCGGCGGCGCTCACCTCGGCGATGCTCTTCGCTTTTTCACTCACCTTTTGGTCACAATCCGTGATCGCAGAGGTCTACGCACCAAACATCGCCTTTATCGCTCTGACACTGCTCGCCCTTCTGCATTGGGAGAGGACCCGGCGAGACCGCGATTTCTTCTTGTTCGCGCTGGTTTTCGGGTTGTCGCTTGGAACCCACATATCGAATCTCGGATTTGCCCCTGCCTTCGTCGTCTTTATTCTCTTGACTGACCCCTCCACACTCAAACGCCCGCGATGGTGGTTCTCGGCAATCGCTGGTTTCGGGATCGGCATTCTCCAGTTCCTTTGGCTGCCGCTCAGAGCGGATACGTTGAATGATCGCATGATGCTTGAACGGGCACCGGTGACGATCATGGGTATGTACAGGTATACATTGGGAGCGTTCTCACAAATAAAGTTCGCCTTCCCAATTGAGGAATTGCCTTTACGGCTCGTCCTTTATATTGATCTTGTCCGCAATGAATTTGGTCTTGCAGGGATTCTCTTCGGGCTCTCGGGGTTGTTTTCGCTGCTATTCCGACGCACGAAGTATTACTTCCTCCTGGTGCTGATGTACCTGGTTCATGTGTGGTTTTTCATCCAGTATCGCGTGTTCGATCTGGAGGTCTTTTTTCTCGCCGCACATTTCCTGTGGGCAATCTTCATCGCCTTCGGGATTGTTGAACTCTTGGGCACTCTTGAGCGCTTGGTTATGCGTTTGAGAAGCAGCTTGGCTGAACAAGTTCTCACCTTCACGCTTGTATCGTTAACGCTCTTTATCGGTCTTTTCCCCCTCGCACGAAATTGGTTCAAATCGGATCGATCTGATGACGTAGCGGTCAACGATTTCTACGCCAATGTTTGGGAGATCCTTCCCGAGAATTCCGCTCTGATCACTCGAGGTGGGGTCATGGGCTATGATGCTTTCTACTGGCCCTTGATTTATAACACCCGCTCAGACGTGTTCCTACCGACGCTGCCCACGCCACTCCCTGTCTCGACAAGTCTCAATGACCTCGATCTATACAGCGCAACCCCGGTTAACGAAAGCCAGAATGCGAGGGGACCCGGCGCATTGCCACCCAACCTTCTTCCCAAAAATCTCTGGCAGGTTCCCGTCCTTATCGGCGCACATCAAAACCAGCCTGGGCTATTAAGCCAGCGAGGTCGGCTTGTGCTCTACCATCTGACCGAAGACCCGCCTGAAATGATCCTCGATACAGCTTCCCCCACTACCCAACTCAATCTCAAACTTGGTGACGTGACGCTACTGGGCATCAATCTCGAGCCCAGATCGGTTGAGAGCGGAGGAAGAATTCACCTCACGCTGTACTGGAACATCATGAGACTTGACAGATACGGTGTCGAACTCTCAATCGGCGATTCCATCCTCGAGGCACATGAGCTCGGTTTTGGAAATCTAGCTCGTTATCATAAAGAGGTTGGCTTTTCCCTGGACAGCGTGATCATCGAGGATTACTGGTTGGTTTTACCATCGACAACACCAGCCGGAACACATGATCTGAATATTCGTCTGTTGGTCGGTGGAGAGACCTACCCGATCGCTGAGATTCTCGTCCTCGATGAAGAAAAGGATATGGAACGATGGCTAAAAATCGCTGGGGAATCATAATCGGCGGCATATTATTAATCGTAATGCTTATGTTGGGTTCATTTTCCATAGGGATATATCTTGGCCGCCTGGGAACGAATCAAGAAGCTCCAAGGGATAATGCAGTAGCGCCTCCGTCCATCCCTCCTCAGAATCCACTCCAAGAGAAAGTCGGGGAGGATATCCAGGTCAATAACCCGGACCTGGTCGGTCGTCTTAAGTTCGTTGGGAAGGACGGAATCCAGCTCACCACAGAACAGGGGAATAAATTCATCGTGGTTGAAGAAGAAACACGCGTGTGGAATTGGAGTGGGGAAACGCTCCAGTTACGTGATCTTAGGCGTTACGACATCCTCGCAGTGTACGGCGACTTCATCCAGGACGACGGGCGGCAGCTTCTGGCCAATCTCATCATCCGGCTCCCTCCTCGCCAACCAAATAATCCTTGAGATCCTGGAT
>DAOUEQ010000069.1:0-4266 GCA_034430395.1 Anaerolineales bacterium
CTCTAATCGCTGGAATCAGGGTAAGGATTATTCCACGGTTCTGTTGCGTTCGGTGTGCGATTTCATGCTCGAGCGTGAAGCCCGATCCCTTGGGAAACGGATTGTCGGAGATAAGAGTCCGAACAATCTTGTGCATGGAGAAGCCGTTCGAAGGTTAAATGTAATCTATCCGGATGCAAGTATGATTTATATTGTGCGTGATGGGAGGGATGCAGTCCTGTCGCATGTCCTTCAGGACTTCTTCGATCACCCTAACCGTATCCCTGCGACAGAAAGGAGGATCCGACGATCTTTTTTGCATGATCCGGCCCCCTATTTTAAACGCGAGCGCTCGCTATTTACACCGCGCACGCTACAGGCGCGCGCGCAGGATTGGATCCAAAATGTGCAGGGAACCATCGAATTCGGACAACGATTGTACGGCCAGCGCTTTTTCTATCTTCGCTTTGAGGACCTTCTCCTTGACCCAATCAAAGAAATCGAAGCGTTGTGGGATTTCCTTGGCGCATCTCGAGCAACAGATACAATCCGGGAGTTGGTGCGCGAGGAGATGAAAATCATGCCGGATGAGGAACGACGTTTGAAGCAGATGCCGTACCTGGCATCCCTAAGACACAGAGGCACGGCTGGAGCCTGGAAGGTTCTGTTTACAGATAGGGACATAGCCCTCTTCCATAGCGTTGCAGGTGGCACATTGCTTGAACATGGATACTCACTCGATAGTGATTAAGGCGAAAAAAATACAGGCTCATCATACGGAGGTATGATGAGCCTTGGGAGTGAAGGATGAGACAGGGGCAAAATCCTGCGAAATTCATCAGCAAGGTTGCTAAACCTAAAAACATTACCGTTGCTGTCCTTTCGTATATTCCATTTCTCAGTGGATATTACGAACAAAGCCTGGATGTGCTTAAGCTGTGCTTGTGGAGTATCTTGGAGCATACAGATGGGCCTTATGATTTGATGGTTTTTGATAATGGGAGCTGTCATGAGGTCGTAGAGTATCTTCAAGCGTCATTTGATTCAGGTATTATCCAGTACCTTCTGCTTTCAAGTCGTAACCTGGGGAAGGTTGGGGCCTGGAATATGATATTGAGCGGAGCCCCTGGAGAATGGATCGTCTTTGCAGATAGTGATATCTTCTTCTTCCCAGGTTGGTTGTCAGCGCACCTTGATTTGTTCAACCATTATCCTGATGTTGGCACGGTAACTGGACTCCCCCGTCGGCGTAGAACAACCTACTCAGAAAAAACCTTGGAGCGGGTTGCTGAGCATCCCGAAATTGAAGTTAGCCAGGGGCATTTCATACCGGAAGCGTGGATTGCGGATCATGCCCGATCTGTCGGGAAATTAGAAGGGTTAGCCTCGGAGCTAGCACGAGATGATTTCCTGCTTGAGTACCGGGGGATGCAAGCTTATGTGACCGCTCAGCATTTCCAATTTATGGTACAAAAAGAAGTTCTTGAACCTTACCTGCCCTTCGAATATTCCCGACCAATGGGTAAGGATGTCGCCAATTTTGACCGGGCGATTGAGCGTAGCGGTTTATTGCGCATTGCCACTAAAGAACGAACAATCATGCATATGGGGAACCGCATTGATCCAGAACTCATGAGATCCCTTCAGCGTGGAGGCACTGGTATTGACGGAGCCATTCCATTGAAATCGGTAAAAATCTCAGCCTGGCGTCGCATTTTGAATTGGGCACCGGTTCGATACGTGTTCCTTGGGATTTACAATCGCATCTTTCGCTTATATTTCACGACCTAAGCTGGATAAACAGCAAACTATACGAGTAGAAACACCGTGTAGATGATGCAGATGGAATTTGACGGAGTCATTCAAGAGATTATTTCTCAAGCCAGCGATGAATTCGCTAATCTCCTACGTGAACGTCGGGAGCTTCCACGTACCACCCTAGTTCATTCATCTCGTCGGGGTAGTTTCAAGGTTCGCCTCTACCCGAGCGAGGATGCTGCCAAACGAAAGGAACAGATTGTATTGAGGGTCAGGAAGGATGTACCCATGCCTATGTTCGTGGGGCGTGACGGACCCTACTTGGTTTTCCAATACCTGCCTTTAGACGGAAAGATGTCGGGTCGCCTCATATCCACTGCCTCAAGCATTGGCATTATTCTTCGCAACCTTTCGAAATATCGACCCGAGCGAAACGACGTAGTCGATCTAGATGGTGAATTTAGGTCATGGTTGAATACTCTTTTATCTCTTGGGTACCTGTCTCAGGGAATTCTCGATCCGATCTGGCAACGCTATCAAGAGGAAAAACCGGACCCTCCGATAATATGCTTGGATCACTGGGATGCGATGTTCCATAATTTTGGCCAGAAGGAAGGTCAACTCTATTTGCTTGACGAGAAGCATCTCCGGTTTAGCTACGCTTGTGTTAGTTTGGTTAAACCAAGTTTGCTCATGGAAGCGAATCATTTCAAGGCCCTTCTCGACGCGTATGGGGAGAGCGACACGCTCCAGTTTTACAATACGAATCGCACATTTCTCCGCTTGTATTACCTGATCGCTGCGCTCTATTTTTATGCACAAAAGCAGTTGGATGGGTCCACGCAGGTGCCAGCCAACCCGCGCTTGCGATATTACCGTGGAAGTTTGGTCCGAATGGTCTGGCGCTCGCCAATACGGCGAATAGTTGAAAGTCTCGCATTCACTTTTCGCTATCCTGGTGGTTCAGTCAATGCTTTCCTTCGTCGCATTTCGGGTCCTTTGAATGTTCGAAAACTAATCCGTCGATTGTGGTTGGATGTAAAGCCCTGGGATGAAGATGCATTCTGAATTTAGCCCATCGTGGGAAAAGGTCGAAACTTGTCCGTTGTGTGGGTGGGATGAGACCGAAATATTTGATAAGCGGACTGAGCACAGCATAGCGCTCATGAATAATATATGTCTCCGTTGTGGCTTGGTCTATCAAAGCCCTCGCATGGAGAAAGTTTCATTGGAAAGGTACTACCAGATGTTTTATGTGACTCAGCACCAACGAGCACAGGGAGTATCTGAGAAGGAAATTGAAATCCAAAAACGAAGAGCACAATTCGTGGTCGAGATCCTTAGGCGGTTTAATGTAACCTGGACTCATCATCTGGACATAGGATCATCAACCGGTCTTCTGTTGGAAGAGGTCAGGCAGGTCTTCGGGACCCGGTCAACAGGTGTTGAGCTCGCGGATACGTACCGTGACTATGCTAGCGAACGGGGCTTGGAAATATACCCAACATTAGATGATCTTCCTGAGACTTACACGAAGAATTTTGATTTGATCACAATGCTTCATGTCTTAGAACACCTTAGTGAGCCTAAAGCATTCCTCGCCAGGTTGCGTGAACATTGGTTAGCGGAGGATGGACTGCTTATGGTGGAAGTACCCAATCTTTTTTTCCATGCCACTTTTGAAGTTCCGCATCTAACCCACTATCATGCCGGCACCCTTACTGCCATGTTAGAACAGTCCGGGTATCGAGTTGCTCTATTGTTGAAACATGGTTCCCCCCGCTCGCGACGTTTTCCTCTAAACTTGTTAGCCATCGCACACTCGGGACCAAGCAGATTGAAAAGTTCCACAACGTGGGCCTCCCCCCGTATGATCCGGGCACAACGTAAATTGGGGCGGATGGCTTATCTGCTTGTTGCCGGTGTCTTGAAAGCCCTCCGCCTGGGAAAACCTACCGAGCTGGAGCTCCTCGATCGTGCGAGGAGGTGAGATGGAGGGGATAATGAGTTTCCCGTTGTCGGCTCAAGCTTGTCCAAGTGTAATTGGTTGAGAGAGGACCGCTAATTAATGCGTGAAGGACAGAATCCAGCCAAGTTCATGGATACCGTAGCGAAACCTGAGCGAGTCACAGTCGCGGTGCTAACCTACATCCCTTTTCTCTCAGGCTATTACGCCGAATATCTTGAGGTGTTAAAGGTTTGCATAGGGAGTCTGCTTGCCCATACGACCATGCCGTACGATCTGATGGTATTCGATAACGGCAGCGGTGTTGAGACTGTTACGTATTTGAAGTCACTTCATGCCGAAGGGAAAATTCAGTTCTTATTGCTTTCAGAAGAGAACCTGGGAAAAGGTGGAGCATGGAACATCATATTCGAGACCTGCCCCGGTGAAATCCTAGCGTACGCCGATAGCGATGTGTTGTTCTCACCAGGCTGGCTGGATCAGTCAATCCGCATTCTTGAGACCTACCCGGATGTTGGCATGGTGACAAGTCGTCCTTTTCGAACCCCACCGGAGTTTTACAC
>DAOUEQ010000070.1:0-4941 GCA_034430395.1 Anaerolineales bacterium
GAGGAAATCCATGTGTCCTCAGGATGAGCCGATCATCTGCATCCGACAAACCTGAACTTACTACTCCCTCGTAGCATGGTCGTTCAGAAAGGCGGAGCGATGAAGAATTTCCCCCACACACGGTAATCTTATAGGCAAAGCTGCGATATTTTGCTCTCTAAGGTCATTCAGGATGGTCCCTCTTAGCAGTTAAAAGTAAGTATAGATTTAACTTGGAACATGGCATAAATAAGGCGATTCCATGTCTCGCGGCGCGGATTGCTGGACAAAACAAAGGCCTTCAGGTATTATTTCAAACGTTGCCTATTTTCCTTGGTAGATCGGAATAAACTGATCCGATGATGTGCACCGGTGTATAGAATCCAGGTGTTTTATCAACACCGATCGACCAGGGAAGGTGGGCGCGAATGGTTAGAAAGAGAATATCCACGAATTTAGAACCCTCAAGGGATGTCCTATGCCGGATCTCGTAAAAAATATATCCAGCGAGTTGCAGCGTCAAATTGATGCCTTCTCTCCAGAAGTTGAGCTGAAGGATGTCGGCGCAGTTTTAGAAGCGGGCGATGGGATCGCCCGCGTATCTGGTTTATCCGACGTCCGTGCTCAGGAGCTCATTCAATTTGCGAATGGGGTTATGGGTATCGCATTCAACCTGGAGCGTGATGCAGTTGGTGTTCTCATCATGGGGGACTACTCCGAGATTAATGAAGGTATGCTTGTTTACACAACCGGGCGCATCGCTTCAGTACCAGTGGGTGAGGGCTTGATCGGTCGAGTTATAAACACGTTAGGTGAACCTGTTGACGGGAAAGGACCTCTCCAGTATGACGACTACCGCCCGGTCGAACGAATCGCACCCGGCGTTGTCGCACGCAAAGATGTAGATACACCTGTCCAAACCGGGATTAAGGCGATCGATTCTATGATCCCAATTGGCCGCGGGCAGAGGGAGTTGATCATCGGCGACCGCCAGACTGGAAAAACAGCGCTTGCAATCGACACGATTATCAACCAGAAGGGTAAGGATCTCATTTGTATTTACGTTGCCATTGGCCAGAAACGCGCGGCTGTGGCGCGGACTGTGGCATTGTTGGAGAGCTTCGGAGCTATGGACCATACCATTGTCGTCATAGCCGCCGCGGATGATCCTGCGGCTCTGCAATACCTCGCCCCTTACGCAGGTTGCGCGATCGGCGAAGAGTTAGCCCAGCGAGGGCTTGATGCGCTGGTTGTGTATGATGACCTCAGCAAACATGCCTGGGCATATCGCCAGGTATCTCTACTTCTCAGACGTCCACCCGGTCGTGAGGCCTATCCCGGTGACGTCTTCTACCTACACAGTAGGCTTCTCGAGCGAGCTGTACGCCTCGCTGATCAGTTCGTCATTGTCCCCAAGGATTTCGATGGCGCAGCATCTGAACAAAACGCAGTCGATGGCAAGGTATATGGTGGACCGCTGGCGAAACATGAAGTGAATGAAGCGCTCAAGGCGATGGATGATTCTGCCAAGTATCGCGTAGCCCTCGTCGAGGGAAGCGGCGGTTCACTGACCGCGCTGCCGATCATCGAGACGCTGCTGGGTGATGTTTCAGCCTATATCCCAACCAATGTTATTTCAATCACTGATGGGCAGATATATTTGGAAAGCGATCTCTTCAATGCCGGCATCAGACCAGCGATCAATGCTGGGCTTTCCGTTTCGCGCGTAGGCGGTGATGCACAGACGAAGGCGATGAAACAGGTTGCCGGACGTTTGCGGCTTGATATGGCAGCTTATCGTGAAGTAGCGGCCTTTGCCCAGTTTGGTTCAGATCTCGATTCTACGACTCAAGCTCAGCTCAGCCGCGGTCAGCGATTGCAGGAGATTTTAAATCAGCTGCAGTATAAGCCGATGAACCTTGAAAATCAGATCATCGTCCTATTTGCCGCCACGAATGGCTATGCTGACGATGTGAATGTCGATCAGATTGGCGCATGGGAGATTGCTCTATTGCGTAATATCGAGACTTCGCACCCCGAAATCCTGAAAGATATCGCAAAGGTGAAAGCCATCACCGACGAAACCGAGAAAAAGCTGCACCAGGCAGTTGAAATTTTCAACCGCACATGGTTGGATTAAACTGAGTTCGCGGGAGTTCTGAGATGGCTTCAGCACGAGAGATGCGGCTCCGCATTCGGAGCGTTGAAAATATCGCCCAGGTTACACGCGCTCTACAGGCT
Organism: Anaerolineales bacterium; assembly: GCA_034430395.1. Lineage (GTDB taxonomy): Bacteria > Chloroflexota > Anaerolineae > Anaerolineales > E44-bin32 > E44-bin32. The sequence continues at coordinate 2,221 of DAOUEQ010000070.1, forward strand.
GTCAGCGCAAGCCGAGTGAGGAAGGCTGAGGCGAGGGTTCAGGAAACACGCCCTTATGCCGAAAAAGCGTGGCAGGTATTGCGCCATCTTTCACAGCAACCTGTCAGCGATCAAGTTCACCCATTCCTTGCTATCCCACCTGAGGTAAAGAGGATCTTGGTCATCCTCATCAGCGGTGACCGAGGTCTAGCAGGCGCATACAATACGAATGTAATGCGCTACACACTAGAAACCTTCAGAGCCGCAGATGTTCCGGTGAGCTATATCGCAGTCGGTCGAAAGGGCCGGGACTTGTTGATCCGCCAGCGGCTTGATGTCACGGCGGAATTCAGTGATTTGCCTGCAGAACCTACATTCGCTGATGTTTCAGCGATTGGTCGCGTGGCGATGGATGAGTTTGTGGGCGGTCGAGCGGAGCAGGTTTACATCGTATATACGGACTTCGTCAGCCTGCTGCGTCAAATCCCGAGCCGGAAGCTGCTGCTTCCGGTCAGTTTCGAAGACATTCGGATTGGAAGAAACGAGCAAATCGTGCAAGCCGATCGGGAAATAAAAGAGGGACCGGAAGCGACATATATCTACGAGCCTAGCCAGGAAGCGCTGATTAATAGGATCGTACCCAGGCTTACAGAACTACAGGTCTACCAGGCGATAACCGAGTCGCTTGCCAGCGAGCATGCAGCCCGGATGGTCGCCATGCAGAATGCGACTGACAATGCAGTTGAACTATCCGCTGCCCTGAGATTGGAATATAACAAAGCACGGCAGAAGGCGATCACCAGTGATATGCTCGATATTGCCGGCGGGGCTGAAGCACTTAGAAGAAATTAGCAGACGAGAAACACTGAAAGACGGAGGATAGGATGGCAGGTGCAACAGGCCGAGTCATTGAAATCCAAGGGGCCGTGGTTGATTGTGAATTCCCCGCAGGCGAAATGCCTGATATTAATGAGGCGATCGAAGTCCCTCGCGATGGATCTGATACGTTGATCCTTGAGGTCCAGCGACACTTGGGTAATCACGCAGTACGCACAGTAGCAATGGACTCGACCGATGGTTTACAGCGTGGTCGTACGGCAGTCGCTATGGGAGCACCGATCATGGTACCGGTCGGAGAAGCGACGCTCGGCCGGATGTTCAATGTCCTCGGTAAGCCAATCGACGATCGCGGCCAGGTCGACGCGGAAGTTTTATATCCTATTCACCGGCCAGCGCCCCTCTTTGAAGAGCAATCCACACGCGTGGATGTTTTTGAAACAGGTTTAAAAGTGATTGATTTAATCGCTCCATTCACCCGTGGTGGAAAAACGGGCATCTTCGGCGGCGCTGGAGTAGGAAAAACGATCATCATTCAGGAGCTGATCCGGTCTATCGCGACGGTTCATCAAGGAAACTCGGTGTTTGCTGGCGTTGGTGAACGGACACGAGAGGGTACGCAGATGTACCGGGAGATGATTGAATCTGGTGTCCTTACGGATACGGTCATGGTATATGGTCAGATGAACGAACCGCCCGGGGTGAGACTCCGAGTGGGGTTAACCGCGCTTACGATGGCAGAATATTTCCGAGATCAAGGACGAGATGTTCTTCTCTTCATCGATAATATATTCCGCTTCAGCATGTCTGGCTCCGAGGTGTCCGCGCTCTTAGGACGCATGCCATCGGCTGTAGGCTATCAGCCAACTCTAGCGACAGAGATGGGCGAGCTCCAGGAGCGGATCACGTCCACGCATACCGGTTCGATTACTTCAATGCAGGCCGTCTATGTCCCGGCGGATGACTACTCAGATCCCGCTCCTGTGGCGACATTTACCCACCTTGATGCAACCATCGCTCTCGAACGCTCCATTGTTGAGAAAGGGATCTATCCGGCGGTTGACCCGCTGGCGTCCACCTCGCGGATTCTCGATCCACAGATTGTTGGAGAGGAGCATTACTCAGTCGCCCGCGAAGTGCAGCAAATCCTACAGCGCTATAAGGATTTGCAGGATATCATCGCCATCCTAGGTATCGAAGAGTTAAATGAAGAGGATAAGGTTGTCGTCTCCCGGGCCCGCAAGATGGAACGCTTTTTCTCCCAGCCGATGCATGTCGCCGAGCAATTCACGGGGCAGGATGGCCGTTATGTCCCGTTGCGTGAAACTGTCCACGGCTTTCGTGAGATACTCGACGGGAAATACGATGACTTGCCGGAGCAGGCATTCCTTATGGTTGGGAATATCGAAGATGCTGTGAAAAAAGCTGAAGGACTCGGTTCTAATTAACAGGAAGAGAAACGTCTCAATATGCCGATTCGATGCGAGATTGTCACTCAGGATCGTTCCCTCTACGAAGGTGAAGCGGATATCGTCATCGCTCCCGGCTCGGAGGGTGAACTGGGTATTCTCCCAAACCACGCTCCACTTCTCACGACGCTTGAATTTGGGGTTTTAATAGTGCGACATCAAGGTTTGGAAGAAGCCTTTGCCATCTCCGGCGGGATCCTCGAGGTCCGACCAGATGTGGTCACAGTTCTCGCTAATGTTGGAGAAAGGGTAGATGAGATCGATCTAACCCGTGCGGAGGCAGCCAGAGAGCGTGCTCAAAAATACCTGCAAGAGGGACCTCCTCCCGACACCGATGAGTACCTCCGCATTCAAGCTGCTCTGCGACGCTCCCGCATGCGCATCGATGCAGTGAAGCGGTTTAAAAAGCGCCCCCAGCCTCCCCGGGCGGGGTCGC
>DAOUEQ010000071.1:0-18089 GCA_034430395.1 Anaerolineales bacterium
CAGGACCCACATGACCCATCTGCGAAGCTGTTCCTGCACTATGGTAACCTGTCGAATGGTGAGCAGTTGACGAACATGGTCTACAACGTCCAGCCGGATGAGATCTACCACATGGGGGCGCAATCGCATGTCAAAGTGAGTTTTGATATGCCGGAGTATACGGGTAACGTAACCGGATTGGGGACGACGCGCATCCTGGAAGCTGTTAGGCGAAGCGGGATTATTACTCGCTTCTACCAGGCGTCCTCCAGCGAGATGTTCGGCAATGCAGCACCTCCGCAAAGTGAGGCGACGGTCTTTGAACCGCGCAGCCCATATGCGATCGCGAAGGTGTATGCTTATTGGATGACTATTAACTATCGTGAAGCCTACGATATGTACGCGGCGAATGGCATACTGTTTAACCACGAAAGCCCCAGGCGGGGACCGACATTCCTAAGCCGCAAAGTAACGCGGGCAGTGGCAAGGATCAAAGCTGGACTGCAGCAAAAAGTTTATCTGGGGAATCTCGACTCACGCCGCGATTACGGATATACACCGGAGTACGTCGAAGTCATGTGGCAAATGTTGCAGCAGGACCAGCCCGAAGACTTTGTCATTGGAACCGGAATTGCCCCGACCATCCGTGAATTTGTGGAAGAAGCGTTCGCCTACGCTGGCATGGATTGGCAGGATTACGTAGAAATCGATCCGCGCTATTTTCGGCCGACGGAGGTTGACTACCTACTTGCCGATCCATCTAAAGCTCGCAGCCAATTAGGATGGGAGCCCCGGATTACCTACAAGAAATTGATTCCCATCATGGTTGATGCTGACCTCGAAGCTATCGAGTTGGAACCAATCGGAGAAGGTTTGAAGATCCTGGATGAGCACTTCGACAATTGGCATCGCTGGGATACGGGAGTTACTGCCGTGATACAGAACGCCGGTAACGGCGTGGATTGAGGTGAAATTATGGGGGAGGAAAAAAGCAACAAATTCGTCCCGCTGCCATTGAGATCAGACCCCACGAACAAGAATAAAGATGGGTGTCCTTATCTATCCATTGTCGTTCCGGTCTTTAACGAGGCTGAAAACCTGCGCCCTCTCTTCCAGGCCATTAACGACGCGCTAGATGGCCTCTCATACGAAATAATCTTTATTGATGATGGCTCTAAAGATGGAAGTGTGGAGATTCTCTTCGAAATCTCCCAAGAAGCGAGCAATATCGTTAGCGTAATTCAGTTCCGCAGGAATTTTGGACAGACAGCTGCGATCGCGGCGGGCCTCGATTATTCGGCCGGAGAGATTATTGTCCTCCTGGATGCCGATCTTCAGAATGACCCCGCAGATATCCCCATGCTCGTCGAGAAGATCGATGAAGGCTATGATGTCGTTTCTGGGTGGAGGGTGGATCGGAAAGATACGCTGATTACCCGCACGATCCCCTCAAGGATGGCGAATTGGCTGATCTCGGCAGTTACGGGTGTAAAGCTTCATGACTACGGCTGCACATTAAAGGCGTATCGGAGGGATGTTTTTGAGGGATTTCGCTTATACGGTGAGATGCACCGTTTCATCCCAGCGTATGCAGGATCTGTGGGGGCACGCATCACAGAGGTCCCAGTCCAACATCATCCAAGGCGGTTTGGTGAGACAAAATACGGTTTGAGTCGTACGATAAAAGTCCTGCTTGATTTATTTACGGTGAAGTTCCTCATCAGCTATGGACACAAGCCGATCTATCTCTTCGGTGGTGCAGGCATCCTGCTCATTGTGCCAAGCGCTCTCACTTTGCTCTTCCTCGTCGTACGCAGGCTATGGCTTGGGATCTCCATCCTTGGTTCACCGCTGCTTCAACTCAGTACGATGATTATGATCATGGGCTTCCTATCAATCTTGATGGGATTGATAGCGGAGTTACTGGTCCGAATTTATCATGAGTCACAGGCCAAGCCAACGTATTCCATCCGCAAGGTAATAGCTCCACCGCGATCTGCAGCATGAAGCTGAAGCCCGACTTATTTTCGCGCAAGAACATCATCAGGGTGGTTGGCACCCTTCTATCCATCGCTCTGCTCATTTACCTTCTCAGCCAACAGGGCTGGGGCGAGATCGTCGATGCTTTAATCCAGATTCCCCCAATCAGTTTGCTGCTGGTTGTCGTCCTCATGACGGTCTCCCGGATTTCCGTGGGTGCACGTTGGTATTCCCTTCTTAGGTCAACGACGTCAAATATATCGTTTGCGGAAAGTTTGCGGATGACATTCGCAGGTTTGTTCGCCGCGAATTTCCTTCCAACAACCATAGGCGGAGATGTCGTTCGTTTAGCGGGAACATTGCCTCGCTCTGAGGATCGCGTAGCGAGCGCTGCATCGATAGCTGCAGATCGCCTCGTGGGGCTTTCTGGGATGGCGATGGCGATCCCCTTAGGGCTCAGTGTATTGATCGAGTGGATTCAAAGGAACGCGATTGGGGGTATGCATTTTCTACATTTCGCACGGAACTCTGTTTTTATCATCGTACTCGCAGTTAATTGGACTGCGCTCTGGATTAAAATAAGGAAGATCCTCCGAGAATTGATCGACGTGTTTTTCATGTGGATTCGCCGCCCCCGTGCATTGCTTTCAGCTTTTGGGTTCACATGGCTCCACATGACATGTTTATTTTCTTTATTGTGGTTGCTCCTTATAGGTATGGGGCAGTCGATATCAATTCTTACAGTCGCAGGTCTTTGGAGCTTCACATATTTAATTACCCTCATGCCTTTCTCGATCAACGGTTTGGGTATTCGTGAAGTGTCGATCTCGTATATTTTCACGAATCTGGGCGGGATATCGATTCAGAGTGCACTAGCACTTGCCCTGATCCTGAGGACGATGGAAATGATCGCAAGTGTTCCCGGGGCGTTTTTCCTTCCCTCAATTTTGTCAAGTTCAAATGGGAGGATTGAAGCTGGGGTTGAAGCGGAACCCTCGTCATAGTTGATTATGAGTGTGCAAAACTACCTGAGCGATCGCCTCACCGGGTTGCGATTTATCCTCATCGTGACCATCTTTTTAACACTGGGGGCTGTCGCTGATCAATTTCGATATGCTCTCGAGATCCAGATCCTGGCGATATCATGGAAGTGGAGATTAGCGTTTCTCGTAGGCGCATTCTTACTAGCTGTTGAGCTAGCGATCCTCTTCGCTACTTGGACTCCTCTGAAAGATTTAATCACCCGTTGGGTTGAAATTGGCATTTCTCGCATTGACCGTCTGGGTTTCCTTTGTTATCCGAGTCTCGCCTTCCTGCTGTTGTTTTTACCATTCTCAGTAATAGGGCCGTTTGGGAATTATTTTCAATCAATCTACATACGCGCCCTGGTTTTCTGGTTCATGGTCATCTTAAGTTCTCTTTTCATTCATAGTTTGCGTCCCAAATTGGTCTACTCAAACATCTTCTTAGGCTTCGCGCTCATGCAGGGTGTGCTCTATCGCATAGCTGTGTTCTTGCCAGATCTATCCAGTTATCCATTCTCATTGGGATGGTCTGAAGCCAGTAGATATTATTACGCATCCTTATTCTTTTCCGAGCGAATCTATGACTTGCAGATAAGCCCAAGTGTGCTCCACCCAACACGCTATCTTCTCCAGTCGATACCATTTTTATTGCCTGGCACAACGCTTTGGACACACCGACTTTGGCAAGTTGTTCTATGGCTTGCGACCACTTTTGGGGCGTCGTATTTGTTGACGAAAAGGCTCAAGCTGACGTGGGGATGGTCAGCTGTGCTGGCAATGGCATGGGTGTTCCTTTTCTTTTTCCAGGGACCGGTCTACTACCATCTACAAATTACGATCATCCTTGTTTTGTGGGGCTTCGACCGAGAAAAACCTGCGCGTAGTTTGATCGTTGTTCTGGTTGCTTCAGCTTGGGCAGGGATCAGTAGGATTAATTGGTTTCCTGTGCCGGGCTTGGTCGCTGCACTGCTATATTTCTTTGAAGCTCCTAGAGGCGATAAGCCAGCTGTCCGGTATTTTGCGTGGCCTGCTATTCTCGTTTTCTCTGGCACAATTACTGCGTTTCTCAGCCAATCAGCCTATATAACCATTTCAGGGCATGAGATGAATCGCTTCTCGTCCAGTCTAGGTTCCCAGCTCCTTTGGTACAGATTGCTACCGAATCTCACATACCCTTTAGGGGTGCTACCGGCGATTTTACTAGCATCACTGCCAGTAGTCTTATTGATGATCGAACACACACGGTCGGGAAAAGCAGTGATGCATTCACTACGCCGACTTGGGGTTTTTGCGATCGGCCTGGTACTTTTCGGGGGTGGTTTGGTGGTGAGCACGAAAATTGGCGGGGGAAGCAATCTGCATAATCTTGACGCCTATCTGGTTTTCCTCGCAGTGTCAGGGGCCTATATTTTTACCGGAGGTGTTGAGCATGAGGTGGAAGGTGAGCACAAGAGGTTCTATCCATCCCTTCTGATTAAAGGACTCCTTGTAAGCGTCCCGATTTTGTTTATCCTTGGCACTGGATCAACAATCGTTCGTTACGATGCAGCGCAAGCACAGAGAGCACTTGCCCTTGTGCAGGAATATGCACAGGGTGCGGCGTATGAAGATGGCGAAGTGCTCTTCATCTCACAGAGGCACTTGCTGACTTTCGACATGGTCCAGGATATACCGCTTATACCTGAGTACGAGACGGTCTTCCTGATGGAAATGGCCATGTCGGGGAATCAGGCGTATCTGGATGATTTTCAAAACGACCTGAGAGAAGGCAGGTTTGGGTTGATCGTTGTGGGCACTTTAGAGAAAACATATCAGGGCAGATCCCACGCCTTTGGGGAGGAAAATGACGCCTGGGTGCGGGAGGTGTCCGAGCCAATCCTCTGCTACTACGCGCCACTAGAGACATTGGCTTCACCCCGATTGCAGTTGTTAGCACCACGAGCCGAGTCTGAATGGTGTGAAAAAGCTCAGTAATTGTGGGGGATGGTCGATAAGCGAATGGACCTATGGTTAGAGAGACGTGTTGAACATCTGAGATGGCTTGACGAGGCGCAACATGTATTGGTTTAGAAGTGGCAACGCGATTGATGGACTCGCCCTCATCCCTTTTTTCTTGCTATTCATTATAGGTGGGTGGTTGTTATCGACGCACGCCTTCAAGCTCAAATCTCGTGAACGTATCATCGTTGGTATTGGTGTTGGCTTAGGGCTCAATCTGTGGTTCGTGAATCTTCTTGGGCGATGGCTTCCGCCCCAGATCGCCTTCTGGGGCGCCGCAGGATTGGTCCTCATCCTGGGTTTTCTGTCCATGATCCAATCAGATCGCCCATTCCTGGATAAGACGGATCTTCAGGTATGGCCTCTACTGCTATTCTTCGTGGGGATCACGCTTCTCTTTACTTTGATGGGACGCGGTCTAGGGATCTTCGACGATCGCAAGAACCTCTCGATCATTTCAACTATGGCCGCGGGTGACATTCCCCCGCATTTCTACATGAATTCAGAGTTCTTGTTTAAATATCATTACGGCTTCCAGTTGTTTGGTGCGAGCTTGATGCGCGTGGGCGGCCTTTTTCCCTGGAGTGCGTTTGATGTAAGTAAGGGGATAACCGCAGCTCTGGCCATCGTGCTTGCGTACCTGTGGGGATGGCGAGCAACGTATCGAAGACTCGGTGGAGTGTTTACCGCATTCGTCTTGACCTTTGCATCGGGAGGACGATGGTTGTTGACCTTATTGCCACCCTCGATCCTTTCTCGAGCTGGGGCTCAGCTCACCCTGTGGGGTTCCGGTGCACAATCTGCCCCCAATCTTCTTCAAGGGCTCAGTTCCCCATGGATCGTCGAGGGAGGGCCACCTGTTCCGATACCTTTCGCTTTTGTGAACGGCATCCTGCAACCTTTCATCCTTTATCTACAAGCTGGGCCGAAATCCCTCGCTCTTGTTTTACTTCTCCTGCTGCTCCTGATCTCTCGCCGCTGGGTGAAGGGATTGAGTTTCATCGTACTTACACTTCTTATCGCGATGTGGGGGCTCACTGCAGAAGCGGAATTCGTGCTGTTTGCGATCGGGCTGGTTACAGCATTTATTGTTCTTCGCGCGTGGAGGGTGGAACCTGTCTGGAGGTTGGAACTTCGTACAGCAATACTCGTGTTGGCCATAGCATCCGCAATAATCATCTTCCAGGGTGGGACGATTACCGAGACTGTAAGGGGCATCTTGATGCCAACCAAAGAAGCTCTTGCAGGGACAGCAGGTCCATCCGTCGGCTTCTCGCTCCGTTCCTCTCCTGCGATTGTATCCGCCCACCTGGGTGAGCTGCGGATTACCAAACCAGGAGAGTTGCTCATTGGACTTGTGGAAACTGGCCCTGTCTTGCTCTTAGTGCCGCTGATGGTATGGGCATCCTTCCGTTGGGCAAAACGAGGTCGTTTTCTCTACTTCGCCATCGCTCTCAGTACCTTCTTTGGTTTCGTCATTCCACTGTTTCTAAGCTATGAAGTCGATCGGGACATCACCCGCATGACATATTTTGCTTTGATGGGTTGGATAATCTTAACCGTGCCCCTATTGAAAACGCTTTGGTATTACAAGCGCCCGCATTGGATCCGGTCTGCAATCGTGACGGAGGCAGTGTTTGTAGTTTTCGGAGGTTTAGTTGTCATGGGATCGCTGCTTGCGGCCATTCCAAAAGCCGTGTTTGCAGACGAGATAGAGCCAGTTGATGCCGCCATGACTCGACTTGTGTGGAACGAACTCGAACCGGGAGCGGAGGTACTTGATTCGCGAAGTTGGAGAGCAGTCCCGATTACAGGTCGACTGACGCGTTCTACGTGTGAAAATTACACTGATTTGGATGAGTGGACCAAGCTTATTGGATTTCCCGAGGTCCATCAGGTCTCGAAAGCAGGTTATCGGTATGTCTATGTAGATCAGTATTGGTGGGAATCCATGCCAGTGATTGCACGGGATTCTTATAAGGACCCCTGCGTGAAAGTGATTCAAGAATTGCACGACAATGCTGCAAATGGGTCTCGTTGGCTATTTGAAATAGATCGGTGTGGTTTAAACACAGAAACCTAAACTGCGTTTATTTTCGACTGGGTAGATTTGATTTAACTGGCGGCAGGAATTTTCTAATCACCCTCTCTGGCTATTTAGTCACGCTTGACTGTATATGACATAGGGTTATAATTCAGCAACTGAATTTTAGAAGGAGAACCATGGCACAAGCGGAGCAATCGGACCGTGAACTAGGGTTGCTTACCGAGATCGAACGCGATCCTGACATCACTCAGGCAGGGCTTGCGACCAAACTTGGCGTAGCCGTAGGTACAGTAAATTGGCATCTCAAGCGATTAACCGCAAAAGGGTACGTGAAGGTCAAGCGTGCGGAGCGGAAGAAACTGCGCTATATCATCACACCGGAAGGTCTTGCCCTGCGTGCTCGACTGACGATGGCGTATATCGAGAGTTCAATGACACTCTATCGCCAAGTTAGAGAAGAAGCACGGCGAATATTGTCGGCTGCTCAACGGAAAGATATTACAGCTCTCCAAATCGTGGGCGAAGGAGATATCGCTGACATATGTCGTTTGACCTGTTTGGAACTTGGCATCCGGGTTGTGGATGGGGAATCAAAGGATAATGTGCCCATAATTATGGTCGAAGGTCGAGAGATCAATATTATCGACCACAAGGCTGGCGAGATTGGCATACCGCGCCCAAGCAGTCACATAGCGCAGGAAGTATAACCGTGTGCCTTTCAGGATCACGGTTTCTGTATATGATCGCCTGTGATGTTTGCGAAATCTAAGAAGAGGTAAAAATGGCGTCAAAATTGTCGAGCTCAGAATTTTGGAAGGACCGCAGGGTGTGCGTTACGGGAGGTGATGGATTCCTTGGGTCCTATGTACTTGAAAAACTCGCCGAGCGGGGCGCAACCCGGGTCTTCGTGCCCAAGATCGAGGAATACAACATCGTCGATCCGGAAGCGGTGAAAAGGTTGCTCACTGATGCGAATCCAGATTTGATTCTGCATTTAGCCGCTAATGTAGGGGGTATTGGAGCGAACCAGGCACGCCCAGCGGAATTCTTCTACGATAATCTCATGATGGGTGTCCAATTGATGCATGAGGCTTGGAAAGCTGACGTTTCAAAATTCGTCGCCATCGGGACCGTGTGCGCCTACCCGAAATTTACACCGGTGCCCTTCCGTGAGGAAACCCTATGGGACGGATATCCTGAGGAGACCAACGCGCCGTACGGTCTGGCAAAGAAGATGCTCTTGGTCCAATCGCAATCCTACCGCCAGCAATACGACTTCAATTCGGTTTTTTTGATCCCGGTGAATCTTTACGGTCCCAGGGACAATTTTAATTTGGAGACTTCGCATGTCATTCCTGCATTGATCCGCAAATGCCTCGAGGCGCAAGAACGTGGCGATGATGAAATTGTCGTGTGGGGAGATGGGTCGCCCACGCGAGAATTCCTTTTCGCCGCGGACGCAGCGGAAGGCATCCTGCTCGCAGCCGAGCGTTATAACTCTAGCGGTCCCGTCAACCTTGGGTCGGGAGAAGAGATCAGCATCAAGGACCTGGCAACCAAGATCGTGGAGTTTACAGGGTTTGAAGGACGGCTGGTTTGGGATACCAGTCGCCCCAATGGGCAGCCTCGCCGGGGGTTAGACACTTCCAGAGCAAAGGAGCGTTTTGGTTTTCAAGCGCAAGTTAAACTTGATGAAGGTTTGAAACGTACAGTTGAATGGTACCGTGAGGCGAGAGTGCAAGCCTAACGTTAAGGATAAGTTGTGGATCAAACGAAACAATCACTTGAAAAACAAGAGATAGATAAATTAACGGTTATTCGACCCTCGCGTGGTTGGGCGTGGATCGATCTCCGTGAGCTATGGCGTTACCGCGAGCTCATCTACTTTCTCGTCTGGCGCGATATCAAGGTTCGATACAAACAAACCTTACTCGGTGCAGCCTGGGCGATCTTAAAGCCCTTCCTGAGCATGGTCATTTTCACGGTGATTTTCTCCGGCCTGGCGAAATTGGATACGGATGGTGCTCCACCCCCTGTTTTCTATTTCTCCGGCCTGCTCCCATGGGTGCTTTTCCAGGACGGCGTGGCTAAAGCAGGGAACAGCCTCGTGACCGGTAGCAGCCTGATCACGAAAGTCTACTTCCCACGCATCGCGATTCCCTTGGCATCTGTCATGGCCGGAACCGTAGATTTTATCCTGGCATTTCTTGTACTTATCGGAATGATGATTTATTACGGTGTCCGGCCTATGCAGGCGATTTGGACGCTGCCCTTGTTCCTTCTTCTTGCATTGGTGACCGCTCTAGGTGTGGGGCTATGGCTTTCAGCGTTGAACGTGCAATATCGCGATGTGGGATATGTGACACCTTTTCTTCTCCAGGCGTGGATGTATGCTTCGCCAGTGGTTTATTCGGCGACGCTGATTCCGGAAGGCTGGGCGAGGATCGCCTATGGGCTTAACCCGATGGCGGGAGTCGTTCAAGGCTTTCGATGGGCGATTCTGGGTGTGGGGGAACCGCCTTCGGGATTGATAATCATTTCGATCTTGATGGCGATCTTTCTTCTCATTAGCGGGATGCTTTACTTCAAACGGATGGAGCGAACATTCGCCGATGTGGTGTAATGACTTATGAGTGATGCCATCAGGGTTGAGGATTTAGGGAAACGATATCAAATCGGTGGTATGCCGAGTGGTTATCGAACATTGCGAGATGCTCTGGCGAGCAGCCTACGCCGGTTGAGCCACCGCGATCCCACACCACCAAAAGACATAATCTGGGCGTTGCGACACATTAGTTTTAATGTGGAACGAGGACAAGTGCTCGGCATTATCGGCCGGAATGGCGCCGGAAAAAGCACACTCTTGAAGCTGCTCTCGCGCGTTACGGATCCAACGGAGGGACGAGCAGAGATCTATGGGCGTGTTGGCTCGCTGCTCGAGGTCGGCACAGGCTTTCACCCCGAGCTCACCGGGCGCGAGAATATTTATCTCAATGGCGCCATCCTGGGCATGAAACGCGCCGAGATCGAGTGCAAGTTCGATGAAATCGTGGACTTCTCAGAGGTGCGAAAATTCATCGATACCCCTGTTAAACGGTATTCCAGCGGTATGTACCTTCGCCTTGCTTTCGCCGTTGCAGCCCATCTAGAACCGGAGATCCTCGTCGTTGACGAGGTTCTAGCGGTCGGAGACGCTGAGTTTCAGCGTAAATGCCTTGGGAAAATGAGCGATGTCGCCCATCAAGGTAGAACCGTTCTCTTTGTTAGCCACAATATGTCAGCGATTATGCGGCTTACAGAGGAAACGATCGTACTCGAGAAAGGCCAGATCGCGCTGCGGGCGCCCACGCATGAAGCGGTCGATTACTATATGACACGCGAGATGACCCGCACCGGCGAGCGGTGTTGGAGTGCATCGGATGATTATTCCACCACCAGTCCATTTCATCCTATCGCTTTACGCGTCGTGGATTCGGCAGGTAGGCTGGCTGACCGGATTCTATCAACGCAGCCATTTGAGGTTGAATTTGAGTATGAACTTCAAGAATCCATCACCGCGTTGCGCACCGGACTATACTTGGCGACCTCCCGCGGTGAGGTCGTACTGACTTCTTTCGACACAGATGATCCTCAGAGGTTCGAGCGAATTACCGAGCGAAGCCCGGGCAGATACATTAGCAGGTGTCACTTCCCCGCCAATCTTCTGAATGGGGGGCGCTTCGTACTTGGCGTGAATGCGAGCACTTTCCGCATCCGATCATACTTCACCGATGAACATGCACTGACGTTTACAATCGATCCCACCGGTTCTCCCGGGAGTCATTGGCCAGAAAGGCGTCGGGGATTGATCCGACCCGCGCTTGAGTGGGATTTCTCTGAGGCTGCGTTGTGACAACGAACATCGTGCGTCATTCATTGAAATCGTCTCTTGGTCCATTCCCGCGACTGGCAATGTTGTACCAGCGAACCCTGGCCAAGGGGCGTGTCCCTCAAGGTGGGTACTCGGTTGAACGACTCAAGTCTGCGGTACCAGGTTGGGCTGCAGCGGCCAAGTCGCTCAGGCATCAAACAACCCCACAAGATAGCAAACGTGTTTTTCTTGTGGGCTACCTCCGTTGGTGGCTTGATCATGTGTCCGCCCTGGGGATATTGTTGGCTGGAGCAGGTCATTCGATTCAAATGGGGTACCTACCGTATGGGCGCTGGTCAGAACCAATCCACCCGTTCGATGCCCATCGCCAATCGGCGCTCATTCGCGATGCATTGCGGCCAGCTGAAGGTCTGATCCGTTTGACTAACCTTGCGCGGAGTGATGGCCGAGACTTGGCACCTGATTTGATGGATCAGGTCCACGCACAGAGCATCTTCGATATCCAGTACACGCTGCAAAAAGAACATATCTCGATCGATACTCATCCAGGAGATCAAGGCCTGTACCGTATTCGCTTTGAGCGCAACCTTGCTGTAGCACGAGCCGTTCTAAAGCTACTCGAGCGTAGCGAGTTCGATGTAATGGTGATTCCCAACGGAAGTATCCTCGAATTTGGGATGATCTTTCGACTTGCGCGCTGGTTCGACCTTCCGGTTATCACGTATGATTTTGGGGAGCAAAGGGCGCGGATTTGGCTTGCTCAAAATGCTGAAATCATGCGGCAGGATACATCGTCCTTGTGGGCAGTGCGCGGTGAGGATCCGTTTACCGATCACGAAGAGGTAGCACTTGAAGAGCTTTATTCAGCCCGTAGGGAGGGAAAGGCATGGGCAAATTTCGCCCGTCGTTGGCAGTCTGGCCAACGACAGGGGGTACAAGAACTGCAGTCAAGCTTGGGATTTGACCCTGATAAACCCATGGTTCTACTTTGTACGAATGTTGTCGGAGACAGTCTGGCTCTGGGACGTCAGATATTCACAGAGGGGATGGCCGATTGGCTTGAGATGACAATTCGTCATTTCGCAAAGCGTCAAGATGTCCAACTCATCGTCCGGGTCCATCCGGGGGAATTGCTGGGTGCAGGATACCCTTCGACTGAGATTGTTCATCAAGCGTTGCCCAACTTACCGGAGCACATTGTTGTTATCCCTCCCGAATCACCCGTCAATACCTATGATCTTATCGCCCAAGCCTCTATGGGTTTGGTGTACACAACTACCGTTGGAATGGAAATGGCAATGAGTGGCCTCCCGGTCATCGTCTCGGGGATGACTCACTACCGTGGTAAAGGCTTCACGTATGACCCTGATTCGAAGAATGAGTATCTTGCCATGCTTGCATCCAGTGAAGTTAAACCACTGAACAGCATCCAGGTTCAAAAAGCGAAACATTATGCCTATGTCTTCTTCTTCGAATATCCGTTTCCGTACCCCTGGCACCTGATTGGATTCTGGGATGATATTAAAGAAATACCCCTCGAGAAGGTCGCGACTAAAGAGGGATTGATTCAATATCAAAGAACAATCCAAGTGCTACTTGGTAAGGAGCCAGTCTGGGGTGAGGTGTGATAATGAAAGTGCGAGGGAGTCCTATTGACTGATGCAGCGGTAAAAGAGCGGGTACGCGAGTTCTATGACTCGATTGGTTGGAAAGAAATCGGTGATGGGGTCTATCAAAATGCTCGCTATGAAGACCTGCGACCCGTTTCGCGTGAGTATATCCGTCGTTGTCATCTACGGGTGCTACGCCATCTAAATCCCGATGGGAAGTATTTGCTCGATGCGGGGTCAGGCCCCATTCAATATCCGGAGTACTTGCTCTACTCAGAAGCCTATCAATACCGCGTATGTATGGATATCTCCATCCGGGCGGTCAAGGAAGCCCGCCAGAGGATCGGTAGCCATGGTTTATTTGTCGTGGGAGATATTGCAAATCTGCCGTTTGCGGAGGGTGTCTTTGGCGGAATCTTATCCCTCCACACTATCCATCACCTACCCCTCAATGAACATAAACGGGCTTATATGGACCTTTATCGGGTGCTCAAATCCGGTGGGCGCAGCGTGATCATCTCGAGTTGGGCAGGGCATTCACCCTTCATGCGGGTCATGTCTCCCATAATCCAGCTTGCTTTCCAAGTTCTCAAGGCATACCGTCGAATTCGAGGCAGGCAGGATAGGATTGCACTTCAAAATAGCGAACTGCGTCCCGAAGCAGAGGCACTACTCCGTATGCAGGGCACTTTCACGGCTACTCATAACTACCGCTGGGTACGTCAAGAACTTGCTGTTCTGCCAGGTCTCGATGTACGCGTTTGGAGGAGCGTAAGCAGTTCTTTTCTGCGGGCGTTTATCCACAGACGTTTCTTGGGGAATTTTCTTCTACGCCTGTTGTATGGGATTGAGGAAGCTGCACCACGGCTCCTCGGGCGCATCGGTCAATACCCAATGATACTCTTCTACAAACCTACCCGGTCTAAGGGGACGGAAGGATAATGGCGTTATGGATTGGAAAAACAAGGTTGTACTTGTAACCGGTGGAACGGGCTCCTTCGGGCGTAAGTTTGTGGGGGCGATGCTATCTGAGTTTCATCCTGCAAAGGTCATCGTCTTCAGTCGCGATGAATTGAAACAACACGAGATGCGCTCGGATGGTCTTGATCATCCCTCCCTTCGCTATTTTATTGGAGATGTCCGCGACCAATCCCGCTTGCGCAGGGCGATGCATGAGGTTGACATTGTGGTTCATGCAGCAGCTTTGAAGCAGGTGCCGGCTTGTGAATACAATCCCATCGAAGCCATCCTGACAAATATTATGGGGGGTCGGAATGTGGTTGAAGCAGCCATTGATATGGGTGTCGATAAAGTGATGGCACTGAGCACGGATAAGGCTGTCAATCCGATCAATATGTATGGAGCGACCAAGTTGGCAGCCGAAAAACTTTTTATTCAATCGAACGCCTATGCGGGAGGGACGGGCACACGATTTTCTTGCGTTCGCTATGGCAATGTTGTCGGGAGCAGAGGAAGCGTCATCCCAGTATTCCTTCGCCAAAAAGAGCAGGGCAAGATCACGATTACGGATAAACGCATGACCCGCTTCTGGTTGACTGTCGAGCAGGGTGTTGATTTTACAATCAAGAGTATCGAGCGCATGCAGGGTGGAGAAGTATTCATCCCCAAGATTCCTAGCATGCGCATCATGGATCTTGCCACCGAGATTGCTCCAGACGTGGGAATAGAGTTTATCGGCATTCGTCCAGGTGAGAAGCTTCACGAAGTATTAATCTCCGAGGATGAAGCACGGCACAGCTTGGAACTAGACGACTTCTTCGTGGTTGAGCCTCCGGCATCACCATGGTTCGGCCATGGTTGGCGTACGGAAGGCAAGCAATTACCAGAAGGTTTCAACTACACAAGCGACAACAATGATGTTTGGTTAACAAGAGAAGAAATCAAACAGATCCTGGATGAATTGCAGTAGGCGTTGAATGGAAAAGCTTCTCATAACCGGAGCGAGCGGTTTGTTAGGGGCGAACGCAGTTCTTGCTGCGATCGGAGATTTTCATGTCACTGCCGTATACCATCGGCAGCAGCTAACGCATCCACAAATCATTACGGTCCTGGCTGATCTCACGGTTGTCGAACAAGTAGAACGTGTCATACGAGACTGCCACCCAGATGTTATTCTCCATGCTGCAGCCTTAACCGATATCGACCGTTGTGAACTAGATCCCAAGGCAGCGTTTCAGCATAACCGCGATATGCCACAAGCAATCGCCCGGTGTGCACATGAGATTGGTGCCTATTTGATCCATATCTCCACGGATGCAATCTTTGATGGGGTTAATGGAGGTTATTCGGAGAGCGATTCGCCTCGGCCGATCAATATCTATGGCGAGAGCAAAGTTGCGGGCGAAAATGCGGTGCTTACCCATTGTTCCCATTCAATTGTTGTGCGTACAAATTTCTTTGGTTGGAATGCCCAAGATAAGCAAAGTCTGGCTGAGTGGTTCCTCTCCAGGTTAAACGCGGGAGAGATGACTCCGGGATTCGATGATGTTTGGTTCTCCCCAATTCTCGTTAACCAACTCATTGAGATTATTTTTCTCATCACGCGCCTACGTCTTGAGGGCGTGTACCATGTTGCGGGCAGCGATTGCTTGAGCAAATTTGATTTTGCGAAACAGCTCGCTAGCGTTTTCGATCTCGATCAACGAAATGTGAAACCTGTTTCGGTTGAAAGTGCGGGTCTCAAGGCACCCCGTACAAAGAAGTTATGCCTCGATACCAGACGAATACGTGAAGGGCTCGGTATCGAAATGCCCCGCATCGAATCAGGGCTCTTGACATTCAAAGCATTGTATGACCAGGGGTATGCCCATCGATTGAAATCACTCATCCAGTGTGGATAATTACATTCAGGCCGGATAGTGGTTGCGGGAATATCTAGTAGTGGACACAGCGATATCACAAGGTGGAAGGATGCAGGGATTTGTTCAGCGATTAAAACGATTGAAATGGCAGGTGCGGGTCACGTTAAAACGTACCTATCGTAATGTGGATTATCGACGGTTATCTGTAAAAGGCTTGCCGATTGTTTTTGGTAACTCTATGGCAAAGAGTGGCTCTCATATCATCATGCAATTCTTGGAGGGTTTGAGCAAAATTGGACCGATGGTATTTACGGATCATCATCCCATCCGGACGATCTTACCTGACGGGAGCCGGCGGGATCCACATGATGTGACCACCGATATTTATCGTTTAAAGCTGGGCGATACAGGATGGGGATATATCCCAGCTCGAGAACCCTATCTCGAGGCGTTCAACCGGCCAGAGATTGTCCATTTCTTCGTCTATCGTGATCCGCGTGACAAGATCATCTCGCATATTTTTTATGCCATGGATATCCACCAAGGGCATGCCATGCATGACTATTATCATGAGATTGCAAACATGGAAGATCGTATCTCGGTCACGATCCGAGGTGTGCCAGGTATGCTACAAGACATCCGAACGACGTATGAGAGCTACCTCAAATGGCTGGATCTCCCAAGTGTGGTCGCGATTCGGTTTGAGGATCTTATCTATCAGCGCGATCAAACCTTGGCAAAGATGCTAACCATTCTAGAAACCTATGGTCTCCGTATCCGAGTGGATAGACAGGAAGCACTCAAGATCCTGAACAAAGAGATGTCACCGGAACGCTCACCGACCTTTCGTAGTGGAACATCGGGTGGATGGCGGCAGCACTTTTCGGAAAACAATATTGAATTATTTAAAGAGTTGAGCGGTGATTTACTTAGAAAGCTTGGGTATGAAGATAAAACGGCATGGGAATGAGGAACATGAGCCATGCGAGTCGGTCATACACCTAGACCAGGTGAATATCCTTCATCTCTAGTGTCAACCCGCACACGCCTCATTATCGTGCTATAGCATAAGTAGGAGGTAACCACGATGACCGAGATTAAGATTGGAGAGCGATGGGTTGGAGAAAATTCCCCGACATATTTCATCGCGGATATCTCCGCAAATCATGATGGAGACCTCGACCGCGCGAAGATGCTCATCCATCTAGCGGCAGAGGCAGGAGCAGATGCGGCAAAGTTCCAGAATTTCCGAGCGGCAAAGATTGTAAGCGACTATGGCTTTAAAGCACTAGGATCACAGCAATCCCACCAGAGTTCTTGGAAAAAATCAGTTTTTGAAGTCTACTCGGATGCCTCAATCCCCTTCGACTGGACTCCCATTCTCAAGCAAACCTGTAATGAGGCTGGGATCCATTATTTCTCATCCCCGTACGACTTTGAAGCAGTCGATATGCTAGATCCCGTTGTGCCCGCCCATAAGATAGGATCGGGTGACATCACGTGGCTTGAAATCTTACGGCATATTGCCAGTAAGGGAAAACCGGTGATCCTAGCAACTGGCGCATCGAATTTAGGGGATGTCCAGAGGGCTGTAGATACGATTCTGTCGCTCAATCAGAAGCTGATCCTGATGCAGTGCAATACCAACTACACTGCCAGTGAAGATAACTTCAATCATATTCATTTGAATGTCCTCAAAACTTACCGTGTTTTGTACCCCAACCTCATTCTGGGGCTGTCTGATCACACATCTAAGCATGCTACTGTTCTTGGTGCCGTTGCCCTTGGTGCTCGCGCGGTGGAGAAACACTTTACGGATGACAACAATCGGGTTGGACCAGACCACCCTTTCTCTATGACACCAGAAACCTGGAGGGAGATGGTTGATCGGACTCGGGAATTGGAGAGTGCGCTGGGCTCACCGGAGAAACGAGTATCAGATAATGAGCAGGAGACAGTAGTGGTACAAAGACGCTGTCTGCGAGCTGCAACTGATATACCAGCGGGTGAGAGATTGACGCGAGAGATGATCCATGTACTGCGACCGGCTGAAATCGGCGCGATTATGCCATACGAAATCGAAGCCGTCATTGGCACAAGTACACTGGTAGGATTGAAAGCCGGCGAAGCTTTGCGTTGGACTCAATTGGGGATCTAGTGCACGTTTTGTATTGCTCTGCAGGATTTTCGCCACACGACTATCGGTTCTTAGATGCCCTAAACCGCAGTAAACATCAGATTTCGTATTGGGCATTCAGTGATATTAATCCCCTTGAAAGCCGGAAACTCCCTGAGCGTATTCAGGATTTAAGGAAGACCTTCCCGTTGCGAGCGAATAAATACAGGTGCTCGCTTCAAGTTGCGCGGACAATAGCGAATATCATCCAGCAAATTAAACCGGATCTTGTGCATGCTGGCCCGCTTCAGGAGATTGCTTTTCCACTTTCACTTACCCATTTCCACCCTCTGGTTGCCATGTCCTGGGGATCGGATATTCTCCTCGGCGCTCGTTCAGGAGTCGGTTGGTGGAAAGCGAAGTATGTTTTGCGAAGATGTGATGGATTCGTATGTGATTCGCAAGTGGTTTTAAACCGTGCCGAGGTCCTAGGGGTTCATAGGACAAACTCAGTTGTCTTCCCTTGGGGGGTCGACCTGGACCAATTCTCACCCGGGAAGAGAGGGGGATTACGGACCGACTTAGGTTGGGATCGGGCGACAGTTTTACTCTCGACAAGGAACTGGGAGCCGATCTATGGT
>DAOUEQ010000072.1:0-3356 GCA_034430395.1 Anaerolineales bacterium
CCTACCTGTTTCAAAATCGTGGCAAGTTTATGCGTGAGCGCAAGATCGGACGGATCGTGAAATAAATCCTGGCCGATGGTCAAGATGAGTTGATCGACAGGAAGAACTGCTGCCAAATGCCAGCGCTGCACATATCCGCGGAACTCATTCAACTGTTCACGAGTAAGCTCATCTTCCAATGGTGCACTCAGAGCTTCTTCCCGGTTTCTCCCCGACCTGGGCCAGACGAAATCCTCCGCGCGGGGGATTTTTTGGATGATCTTAGAAATTATCTTCAACCTATGGCTGCTCTCTTCGTCCTCACGGTCCTCACGACGCCATACCTGGAAAGCGGTCGATAGTTTTCTTGGATTTTGAGGATCGGCAAGATAATTCAGGACATTCGCAATCGAGCCTGTTGTGCGGCGAGTAGAACTCGTAGTACGCAGGATATCAATATAATCGATGTTGCGTTCTCTCAGGGCTTCTGCGACTTTTGCCCCGATGTCGTTGGTTGGAACAAGGACCGCGACTGTCTTGTCTTTGTTCTCGGGAAGCCAGGCGGTCAGGCTCTCAACCACACAAGTGATTTCCTGCTCCTGATCGAAGGCAGTGTCCACAAATTCAATCTGCGCGAGGTGATCCGGCGGGTTGGGTTGCGGGTCGTCTGGAGGGGCGGGAAGGATGTAGGGCTCTGAGAGAGATTCCCTGAGTTCAAGGACATCGTGCTTCTCTCGTGTCCACTGGATGAGGTAATTGGCGAGGTCGATGATGCTTTGAGTCGAGCGCCCCGAATTGGGAAGCTCGCGGGGGTTTGCTGCCTCATCGATGAAGTTCCGCAGAAGCTCGGGACTTGCAGTTGTAAAGGTCTCGAAGATAGCCTGATTTGGGTCTCCCACCCGGACCCAGTTCCCACCTGGACCCGAGAGCATACGGAGGATCTTCTCCTGAAGGAGGCTGCTGTCCTGTGCTTCGTCTTCAAGGATGTAGGGCCAGCGATTGCGAAGCCTATCTAGATATCCTTCATCGAGTTCGAGCGCGCGGATGGCATAACGGATCAGGTCCGAGAAGTCCAGGGCACCGTGAAAGGCAAGCGCGCGCTGGTAGCCG
Source organism: Anaerolineales bacterium (assembly GCA_034430395.1). Classification (GTDB taxonomy): domain Bacteria; phylum Chloroflexota; class Anaerolineae; order Anaerolineales; family E44-bin32; genus E44-bin32. Next base: position 1,090 of record DAOUEQ010000072.1, read on the forward strand.
CTGTAGATCTCAACACCCATCTCAAGTAGAGGGAGGGGAAGGGGGATGTTACCCAGAATACTAGTGAGATCCTCGGGACCCAGACGGAGATCCTTCGCGCGGCGGATCAGAACATCTGCAATCTGGCGGGCGAGATCCGGCCATTTATCCCGCCGGACCCAATCGGACTTGCCTTTCTTCTCAAGCAGGTCCTGCGACATGTAGTCGTCGATGAGCCCCCCGGGGTGACTCTGCAGCCAAGCGTCAAAGACACGGTTCCTGATGCGGTTGGCCTCGCTCTCGTCAACGATCTGAAAGTCATCCGATAGCCCCACAAGACCAGGGCGCTCACGAACGATGTCATGAGCGAGACCGTGAAGAGTCCGAACACGGTATCCGACATTCGGCAGGAGGTTCATCTCCTGTATGAAAGAGCCAACGCGCTGTTTGAAGTTATCTACCGCAGAATTGACAAGCGTTACGATGAGGACCTCCTGATCGTCCTCGAAAACACTCTCGGCGACAAGCTTTGCAGCCAAGTAGGAAAGCGTGAAAGTCTTACCACTCCCCGGGACGGCGGAAACCCCCATCGTCCCTCCCTCATACGAAAGGACCTCCTGCTGCTTCGGGCGCGGTTTAAACATCTCCCACCTCGGCCTGTGCCTGGAAAACACGATGTGCAGCGCGAAGGAGAGGTCCCCGCTGTTCATAGCCATATGGACCAAAATCGTTGATACCCAGATAGATGTGTTTACGACAGCGACGGATCAAACCTTGGGTAAGACGATATAAAGATGCCAGGTTGGCCTCGAATTCGTGATTATCTTCCCAGATCTGACCAGCGGGCCAATGACGGCTCAACACAAAGGGATGTGTAAGCGGCTGGTGGATCCTTCGCCACCAGTCATTGCTACCCACATTTATCCAGAATTGATAATCTACCGGGTGATTGCCCATTAAAAAGGTGCTCGCGGGTGATATGAGAATGGCATCGGGTGCCTCAAGGCGCCATCCGGCAATGTGCTGCGCTGCGATCACACCCTGGTCGACCATTTCCATATATTCTCTTCCCGGAGACATCCCTTCATTTAACAGGGGTTCCTGTACCACCCAGCGGAATTTCTGAATAGACTCGATGAGACGAGCCGCCGTGGTCGCGGCGTCGATGTCGGAGTGAAAGCCGAAACCGGGTTGAGAGATCACCTCTCCAAAGATGCGGGCCAGGAAATGATCCAGTTCAGTTGGAGGTCCGGTCGCATATCTTTCGAGCCAGGCGCGGAGGAATTCATAACGCTGACCAAGGACGAACGTAACGCGCTCCTGGATTTCAGCGCTGAGTTTCTCAAATGGTTGGAGTGGTACTTCACCTGCGGTGGGGATGTATACCGCATCCGTAAGGAGGTGGGCGCGGACGAGATCCAGACCATCCAATGCGTTCATGAGAGCATAGGCGACGTCGTATTTGTTCGTGCGCAATCTCCAACCGGGGTGAGCGAGACTGGAGAGTGTGAACAGCGTTCGGGCTGCGGGCTCATCCTTCAAAGGACGGGAGGGGCGATGAGTATGAAATGGAATGCTGTGAGTTTCAAGCCTTGTTTGAAGTGAAAAACGGAGGACATCAGGCATAAAAGGGGCGAGGATGACGATCTCGCCCGGCGGCACCGATTCTTCATGGACGAGTCTCGCAATTTCGGAGACGGTCCAGTCCAGCAGTTCCGGAAAGTAACGTTTCGTCACGTGAGTCACAGCCCCGATTGGGTTGCCCTTAACCGATTCCGAAGGATGTTTCATGGCTCCCGCCAATGATGATGCAAATGCATTCAAGTCGGGTGAGCTGGTAAAGGATTCCGAGAAGAGACGCACCTCATCACAGGCGCTCTTCAATCGCATCGAGCTGATGGGGTCGGCGCCGCGAAAACTGCGGTGCCCGCCTTCCGAATCGTAGATGAACAGCGCTGAATCGAAAGACGGTATCCAGTCCAGTACGAGATCGTGAATGACCGGAGCATCTTCTTCAAGATTGTCGAAGATCAGGTGTTGGTACTCCCCCTCAATATGATCGCGGAATACAGGGAGATGCCATAGTTGTTCGCTGAAGATCTCCATTTGGAGCGAAAAATCGAGCAGGTTGTTCTCCAGGCAGTATTTGCGAAACCTGTTCGCACAATCCTGCGCCTGCGCGTATACACTGCGCTGAGTCTGCTCGCCGATCCAAGCCCTGCTCAGGCGCTCGCCAAAATCCGTATAGGGGAAGCCAATAACGGCGGCCTTATTCAGGCTGTCGAGGA
>DAOUEQ010000073.1:0-45282 GCA_034430395.1 Anaerolineales bacterium
TCGTGAACGAATCCGAATCCTCAGCCAGCCGTCAGATCGCCCGCGCCAGTGGCGTGGTCATGGTGGGCTTCATTCTCTCGAGTCTGATGGGGTTAATCAGCCAGGTGCTGATAACCCGCGCCTTCGGCACGAGCTCAGAAATCGATGCATTTACCGCTGGCAACCGTCTAACAGAAATCATTTTCAATCTCATGGCTGGCGGGGCGCTTGCCTCGGCCTTTGTGCCCACGTTTACCAGCTTTCTCACTCGCAATCAGAAGCAAAGTGCCTGGCGGTTAGCATCCTCCATCGCCTCGTTGCTTTTTGTCGGCCTCGGACTTGTTTGCGCTTCGGCCTGGCTCGCGGCGCCGTGGTTGGTCGAAAACGTCCTTGCACCAGGGTTTGAAAGTTCGCAGCAGCTGCTGACAGTCGCTCTATTGCGCGTGATGTTGATCTCTCCCGTGATCTTCAGCCTGAGTGGTTTGGCGATGGGTATTCTGAATGGCTATCAGCGATTCTTCCTTCCCGCCATTGCCTCGGGCTGCTACCGGCTTGGTATGATCATCGGCGTGTTGTTCTTGTCCCCAAGGATAGGAATCTTCGGGTTGGCTTGGGGAGTGGTCTTGGGCGCTTGTCTACATCTAGCCGTCCAGCTTCCGGGGCTGCTCTCCCTCGGTGGGCGTTACTTCCGCGGCTTTGGACTGGGCCTCCCTGAGGTTCGTCAGGTTGGACGACTGATGGCCCCGCGACTGTTGGGTCAAGCTGTGGTGCAGGTTAACTTCCTCGTAAGCACCATCCTCGCCTCAGGAATGCCGGAGGGCAGCCTGGCGGCGATCTATTTCGCGTTCACGCTCATGCTCATGCCACAAACAATCATCGCCCAGGCTGTGGGCGTCGCTTCTCTGCCCACATTCTCAGCCCAGGTCGCACGTGGCGAAATGGATGCGCTGAAGAATACCTTTGGAAGGACCTTGCGAGGGGTAGTATTCCTTTCGTTACCGGCCAGCATCGGTTTGATTTTATTGCGGAGACCGATCGTGGCGCTGTTATTTGAGCGCGGCTTCTTTACGGCGGAATCGACGGAGATGGTCGCGTGGGCATTGCTTTGGTATGCGTTTGGACTGGTAGGACACGCAATCCTAGAAGTGGTCGTGCGCGCGTTTTATGCCATGTACGATACACGGACCCCTGTTACAGTCGGCGTGATAGCAATGTCGTTGAATGTGGTTTTTAGTATAGTTTTCGCGACGATATTTTCGCGCCTCGGCTTGCCTCCACACGGTGGTCTCGCGCTGGCGAATTCTTTAGCAACAGCGCTTGAGGTAGTTGCTCTAGCACTGCTAATAAGGAAACGTTTAGGCGGGCTTGATTTGCGGAGACTTCAGCGGGGATTTATTGGTTCCGCCGCGGCTTCGGTGGTAATGGGCGGGGGGCTATGGCTCTGGATTGGGATCACTGCTGGAGCAAGTGTGTGGCTGAGCGGAGTGGGTGGGGTGCTTCTGGGGGCGAGCGTTTACTGGGCGCTAGCTTTCGTTATAGGTGTGCCAGAGGCGCGGCAGTTACCGCGGATGGTTTTAAGCCGTAGGTTATGACCCCCATAAACTATAGACAATCTGAGCGACGGCTATCCCCAATACTGCGCCGATAAAAGCTTCCAGGGGCGAATGACCCAAGACCTCGCGGAGCTTCCCCTGGCTGCGGGCAGGATGCCCCTCAATAAAATCCTTGATGATGGAGTTGATGATTTCAGCGTGCTGGCCAGCCTGGCGACGGATGCCGGTTGCGTCGTAAATCACGATCATCGACAGAACGACCGACATGGCAAAGAGGGGTGTATCAAAACCGCCTGTGAGCCCTATGCCGTGTGCGGCTGCAGTAACGAGCGCGGAATGTGAGGAGGGCATACCTCCGGCGCGCAGCAGTAGAGACCAGTCCCAAGAACGAGTACGTTTGTACTCGATCGATAACTTGAAAGTCTGTGCGCCGCTCCATGCCAGCAATGCGCCGATTAAGACTCGATTTTGAAAGACCTCCACTGGATTCAACTACATGTCCTCGAGTTCTAGGTCGACCTCAACGAGTTCGCCGGATTCGTCCCGCGTGAGCTGCCGCAGTCTTAGCAGGGCTTCCTCTAGGAGTTCGCTGCAGCGACCGCTCAGAGCCTGGCCTCGCTCAAAGAGAGCCAGGGAATCTTTTAACGGCAATTCGCCGCTCTCCATTTTCTCAACGACTGACTGTAACTCCTTAAAGGCTTCTTCGTAACTCATCTTCTCAATCGTTTTTTTCTTCGGCATTTCTCCTCCTCGCCTGATGGGTGGCGGGTATGGTTTTAAAGGGCTTGATCCGGGGCAGTAATATGGAAGATGTGGCCCATCTTTCTTGTCCAGCGTTTATTCATTAAGTTGGTCTCGGGTTTCTGCGTTGAAGGTCCCATCTTGCACTTGAATCTGCAATGGGTCGCCTGAGCTGACCTGTGTTATGGAACGGACTAACTGGCCGTTCTCGGCCAGGGTAACAACAGCGTAGCCCCGGGCAAGCACTGCGTTCGGGCCAACAGCGCGTAAGGTTTTCTCTAAGCTCGTGATCGCAGCCTGAGAGAGAGCCATTCTGTGTAAGATTGCAGTTCTAGCGCGGGACGTGAACTCATCGAGTCTTTGCTGGTTGTTGGCAACATGAGCGAGTGGGGATGCCAATTTCAAACGGGTGGACCACATTTTGAGCGATTGACGAAGCTGATAAAGGTGCTCGCGGAAAAGCTGATTGAGATCGGAGCGCTGGAAAGCGAGGTCCTCACGTAAAAGCACCCGGTCTGGCGTGGCGACCTCCGCGGCGGTAGAAGGAGTCGGCGCACGAACGTCGGCGGCGAAATCGGCCAGGATGACATCCGTCTCATGACCAATCCCGGTGACCACGGGAACTATGGAGTGGGCAATGGCACGCACCACATCCTCGTGGTTAAAGGTCCAAAGATCCTCCATGGAACCACCACCGCGGATGAGCAATAGTACGTCGGAGCGGCCATCCTGATTGAGTGTTTCCAATGCATTAACGATGCCGGCAGGCGCGTCGTCCCCCTGTACTTTGGAAGGAGATAGGAGCAAGGTTACGAGCGGGAAGCGGCGGCGCAGAACATTCACGACGTCGCGCAGCGCTGCACCGGTGGGAGATGTGACCACGCCTATGGTTTTTGGCCACTCTGGGAGCGGCTGCTTTCGCTCTGGATCGAATAAACCCTCCGCCTCGAGGCGAGCCTTTAACTCAAGAAACTCAGCAAAGCGGGCTCCCTCACCGGCTGGGCGCAGATTATCGGCGTAAAGTTGATACTGGCCGCCAGCCTCATAAACACTGATGTGCCCAAGGACATCAAGCATTTCGCCATCTTGTGGGAGGTGGGTTTGATGTGCAACTCGAGCCCGCCACATCACGCAGCGAAGCGAAGCATTGTCATCTCTGAGGGTGAAATATAAATGACCGGAGGATGGTCGGGAGACATTGGAGACCTCCCCGGTGACCCACATATCCTGCAATCGATAATCGCTTTCCAGCACCTGCCTGATGTAGCGCGTCAGATCGCCGACGGACCAAACTGGGCGTGAGGAGAAGAGATTCGCGAGCGTCTCCATGGCGGGACGAAGCATACGCCAGCCAGAACCCTCTGTCAACCGGGAAGGTATAATACCGGTATCGCCAAGCGATTTATCCGTAGACTGCCGTGACATTGTATATTTTGAAAGTGATGGGAGCATTGGATTAATGGAAGAGCCGATTGAGGAGAAAGTAGGGAGATTACTGCGCGAGAAAGGGCTGACCCTTGCAGTGGCCGAATCCTGCACCGGCGGGCTGCTCGGACACCTGATCACGAATGTGCCCGGCTCATCGGAGTACTTTCGCGGCGGGGTCGTGGCTTACGCCTACGGAGCCAAGGAGCGGTTGCTGGGGGTTCGGCATAAAACGCTCTACGAGTTCGGCGCGGTCAGCGAAGAAACAGCGCGGGAGATGGCGCGCGGGGCGCGTCGGGCACTCAGCGCAGATATTGGGCTGTCGGTCACAGGAATTGCCGGACCCGGTGGAGGTATGCCGGACAAACCAGTAGGGTTAACCTGGTCCGTTGTGAGCGCGCGCGAAGGCGACTGGGCGGAGCGCAATGTGTGGACCGGCGACCGGGAGGGGAATAAATCGGCCTCCGCCATCGGGACCCTGGCTCTGTTGCTCAAGGTACTGGAGATGAATATTGAGTGACATAATCCAGGTCGAGGCACGCTTTGGCGAAGAGGGCAAGATTCTCCCTCTAGTGTTTGTGTGGGAGGAGCACCGCTTCCCAGTTCTAGCGCTGGGGCGGCAGTGGCAGGAAGGGGATTCTCACCATTTCCTGGTTATGACCTCTGGCGAGAAGGTGTTTGAGATCACCTTCAATGAAGATGATGGGAGCTGGTGCATAGCACGAAGCCCCGCGGAATTTATGTTTAATCGAATGGCTGTGTAAGCACGAGGTTTTGAGATTCGCAATCGTTATTCGTAAATTGAAGAAAATTAAAAAAAACAAGCCGGGCACCCCAAGGGAGATGCCCGGCTGCTCTTTGGACTTACCGCAACTAATTCAAATAATCTCGCAATTGGCGGGCTCGACGCGGGTGGCGTAAACGCCGCAAAGCCTTGCCTTCAATCTGGCGAATGCGTTCTCGGGTTAGGCCGAATTTCTGGCCGACTTCCTCCAGAGTGCAGGGGCGACCGCTGTGCAGGCCGAAGCGCAGCCGCAGAATACGCGCTTCGCGCGGGCTCAAGGTCGCCAGGACTTCTTCGATCTTGTCGCGCAACAGATTCTGGTAGGCCGTTTGTGTCGGTGTTGGGGCAGAATCATCTTCAACAAAGGATCCGAGCTCGGTGTCCTCATCCTCACCAACGGGTGTTTCGAGTGAGAGTGGACGCCAGGATACCCGCATCATCCATTGGACCTTGCGCGAGTCGATTTCCATAGCCTCGGCGATTTCTTCCGGTGTGGGTTTGTGACCGATGTTCTGTTCAAGTTGTCTGGCGATCTTATATAGGCGGCGGATTCGGTCAGACATATGAACCGGAACGCGGATTGTGCGCCCCTGGTCTGCGATCGCCCGTGTGATCGTCTGGCGAATCCACCAGGTCGCGTAGGTGCTGAAACGGTAGCCGCGGTGGTAGTCAAATTTTTCCACTGCCTTCATCAGTCCCAAGTTGCCCTCCTGGATCAAATCAAGGAAGGGAACGCCGCGGCCCATGTATCTTTTGGCAATGCTCACGACCAAACGTGTATTGGCTTTGATGAGGTGATCGCGCGCCGCCCGAGCGTCCTGGATATACCCATTGAGTTCAGTGCGCTTCTGGGCGGTCAGTTTTCCATTTGGGTTCACTAATTCGTCTTCGGAGAAGTTGCCACGCTCGATGCGTTGGGCGAGGTCGATCTCCTGCTCTGTTGTGAGCAGCGGAACGCGCGCCATTTCCTTCAGGTATAGCCCAACGGTGTCATCGCTGGAGATAGCGCTTAGATCGAAGGGCTGCTGCACATCATCCGCTTCAACATCCTGAAGCAGATGCTGGGGGACTTGAGCGAGGTCTTCATAAACCTCAATACCCGCGGTGCGAAAGAAGGTTTGCAGGCGCTCTAACCGGTCTTCTGAATCTTCAACCTCTGGAAACACGGTAGCGATGTCCTCTGTGATGATGTAGCCTTGGAAGTCCCCCTTTTCAATCAGGGCAGCAAAGGCTTCCCGTTTATCCCACCGATCCTTTGAAACGCTCATTCACACTCTCCTGACGACTCCGCGAGACGCGGGCTTAAAGAGGTCGGAATGTAGAACTGATTCGCCGTCAACCCCCTGGATGTTACGGGAGCAGTGTCTTTAACACCGCAAGCCGCGGATCAATATCCTCCTCCGGGTGGCTTTGGTGTTCTTCTGTAATTACTTCACCGCATACTGGGCATAAGCCCATACATTCGATCCGACAGATGGGTTGAATAGGTATGTCGAGGAGAAAGTTCTCTCTGAGGATCGGGCCGAGGTCTAGAATTGCATCATCGGAGATGGTGAGATGAGGGTCGCTAGTTGCCTTGGGGGGGTAGTCGAAGAGCTCGTCGAGGTCTGCGCTCAGGACTTGTTTATATTCCGAGAGGCAGCGGACACACTCGAGATCGATATTTCCCTGTAGGAAACCTTTGATGTAGATACCCTGGCCGGTTCGCGACAATCGGACTGAACCGCGCAGGTCAGAGATTACTAAATCGTCTCCGATGAGGAGAGAGGGCTCCTCAAATTCAAAGTTGCGACTATCTCCGACATCCTTGTTAAGCAAGAATCCGACATTAAGCCGCAACAGGTGAAACTTAGTCAGGTTTGCACCGCCTGGCAATAAGGTTCCCAAAAAAGCGTTCGCATTATAGCATAGTACGCAGTCGAAAGCAAGAAAACGCGCTTGTACGTAACATAATTTACTGATCTAGAGTAAAATAACCCAATATCTAGGGGTTTACCCTGGAGATGATGCCACGAGTGGCGATGGGGTACTGTGCGAATAGTCAAATGATAGAGGTCCTATGACGCAGCTTCTTCTAGCGTCCCGAAACCCGGGAAAATGCCGCGAAATGCGGGTTTTACTGCAGCCTCTCGGTGTAGAAATCATCGATGTACTTGAGCTGGGTACCGAGCTGCGTATTGACGAGATCGGGAAGACCTATGCGGAGAACGCACGCCTGAAAGCGGGGGTATTCGCCGAACACTTTCAGATTTGGACAATTGGTGACGACACAGGTCTCGAAGTCGATGCGCTAGAAGGCGCACCAGGATTGCGCTCGGCTCGTCTGGCTGGTCCAGGCGGTTCAGACGCCGACCGTCGAAACCACTTGCTCTCCATGCTGGGATCGCATCCACGCCCGTGGACAGCACGCTTTCGATGTGTCGTCGCCCTTGCTGGACCGGATGGGGGGACCGACTTGGCTGAGGGTGCGTGTGAAGGAGAGATCATCCCCACCGAGCGCGGTGATGGTGGATTTGGCTACGACCCGATTTTCTTGGTCGAAGGAATGGATCGGACGATGGCAGAGATCAGCGCCGAGGAAAAAAATCGAGTAAGCCACCGGGCGCGTGCCGTACAGGCTTTATTTCCCACCCTGATATTGAGATTAGGGGTTTAGCGAAATTCGAATGGAATTAGGTCTCCAAATCTGGGGTGATGGGAGATCTTCCCAACAGAATATTTATAGCCGCCGCTTGCGAGTATAACCCGTTCAAAAATGGAGCGCACAAGGACATAACTACATCCTTGCCAGAAAATTTTTAACCGCCTCGGCAACTTCCAGAGGACGTTCAAGCATGACCATGTGGCCGGCGCCCTCTATGAGCACTAGCGTGGATTCAGGAATGTGCTCGTCCAAATAACGGGCGTACTTCAAGGGCGTCAGGCGATCCTGTTCGCCGCAAAGAATGAGTGATGGGATCTGAATCTCCGCGAGGCGGTCGAGGATGTCAAACTGGTTGCAGGCTGTGAAATCCCCATGGATGACCTCGGACTGAATCTCCATCATGCGCATCTTCGCCAGGGCAACGAGTTTTTCAGGTGTTTGATCGGCGAAAGACCAGGCGGTGACAACTTCCACGGTTTCTTTTAACCGGTCTGGATCGGCGCTAGCTTGGAGGATCTCCTCGGTAACGCGCAAACGCCCGCCAGTGCCCACCAAGACGAGTCCGGCAACGCGGTCCGGCTCCTCTAACGCGGCGGTCATGGCGATTGCGCCGCCCATCGAGTGCCCTGCCAGCACCGCACTTTCGATCCTCTGCTCATCGAGCCACTCGACAACCCGCTTCACATATCCATTGATGGTCGTCTCCCCATTCCCGGGTGAGTCGCCATGTCCCGGAAGGTCCAAACCGAAAACGCGATAATTCGGAAGGCGTCGTACTTGTGTCGGCCAGTGAAGCCGGCTTCCGCCCGAACCGTGGATTAAGACAAGCGGTGGAGATTCGGCATCAAGATCTCCACCGTGTATGCTGAAATTTATGGTTCCTGCCATCTATTCCTGTTCCTCTAGCCAGCGCTCGGTCATCATCCCCGCCGCAGCACCCTGGCCGACAGAAGTTGTGATCTGCCGGAATACGGAATCCTGGATCTCGCCGGCAGCAAATACGCCAGGCACGCTGGTCATCATGCGGTCATCCGTAATCAAATAACCGCTCTCGTCTAACTTCAATTGTCCCTTGAATAAGCTGGAATTTGGAAGGTGGCCGATGAAGATAAAGACCCCATCGGTGTCCAGTGAAAAGGGCTCATCTTTTTTGACATTGCGAGCGAGCGCCGACTCCACCTTGCCATCCCCACGAATCTCTTCCAGGACCGAATCCCATACGAATTCGATTTTCTCGTTTCCAAAAGCCCGTTGCTTGAGTGCTTCGCCGGCGCGTAGTTCGTCCCGGCGATGGATAACCCGCACGCGATTGACAAACCGCGTGAGGAAGAGCGCCTCCTCGATCGCGCTGTCTCCACCGCCGATAACAAGAACATCTTTATCGCGGAAGAAGAAACCGTCGCATGTGGCGCAGAACGAGACGCCACGGCCGATGAACTCCTCTTCGCCGGGGATCCCGAGTCGATTTGGAGAAGCGCCTACGGCAACGATCACAGCATCCGCTTCAAATTCCTCCCCGTGGGTTTTGATGTGGAAAGGGGAACCCTTGCTGAAATCCACTTCGGTGACCTCGTCAATCATAATGCGGGCATCAAAGCGTTCGGCTTGTTTCTGCATTAATTCAACTAACTCAGGACCGCTTGCGCCCTCTGGAAAGCCAGGGTAGTTCTCAACCTCATTGGTGATCGAAATTTGTCCACCGAGCTGGTTCCCGGAGATCACCAGAGGTTTCAGATTGGCGCGTGCTGTGTAGAGTGCAGCTGTTAAGCCCGCAGGACCTGATCCGATAATAATTACTTTTTCTTTCTGCATACGATCCTCACAAGAAATAATCCAGGATGGAATTTGCGATTACTAAAGTGTTTTGTCAGTTCCTTAAAGATTAAACGCATCCACCGTCAGGGAACAGGAGTGAGAAGCCCTCCTTTGGAGTCCATAAGCGATTGCCGGTAGAGAGCACTGGGATCACCAGGGGTATATCAGCATGGGCAGAAACCAAATTCAGGCTCTCGTTTTTAGCGCAGCTTTGACGTCCCCTGGAGCATGCTGTCATTGTAAGCCAACCCTTTACGCCGGGCAATGGAGAATGGTTTATGACAGTGCCCACACTCGCAGCTGCACGAGAATTCTGCAAACGAGTCCAGCACCAGCAGCTAAGAGTTCTGATCTATAGATGCGTATGGGTGTTGTGGATATTACGTCGATAGAGGCTATTAATTAGTTTCTTCAGACCGAGGCATGTTGAAAAGCGTTACGATTACCGCTTGCGTGGCTGCAGTGAGCCAGAAATTCCGTGTCAATCCGAAGAGCAAACCGGAGAAGAGTGCCCGCAATAACCTCGCGCCGGCTGCAAGCTTGATTCGGTCCGTCTTACCCTCATGAAGAAACCAAATCGCCGTCTCTGCAAAGGCAAGGGAAGCGCCGATCCCGACGCTTACGGGGAAAGAAACGAACCATAAGGCGGCTGAGGCACGATACATTGCCCAACGAGGTTCTTCGCGAAGTGTCTCAGAGAGGGTGTGTGACCAGGGTAATTTGAGCGGGCGGGTGCGCAGAAGAAGAATGGCAGCGGTAAGCCCCAATCCGCAAGCGACGGCAGCACTCACCCAATTCGACAGCGAATGACCGTATAGTCCTGCATCGCGGCCGATGATCGACCCAGTGAGCAGTGCGAGGTAGGGTAATAGAAGGCTATATACCCAAGGGGCTGCGCTCTCTAGCGGCTCTCGCCAGCTGCCAAGCCGATATCGTAACCGCGGCCAGGTCCAACTACCGACGATGGGCGAGATGATTAGTGCGATAGACCATACCGCTGCTTCCCAGGGCATCCTAATATGAACTCCTTCTATGACCCAATTGGCTTGCCTGATAAAACAGACACCAATCGCACAACTATGGTCAGGAATGCTCTGCCATATTCCCTATAATGGGGGATGGTTCGAGCAAAACCGAAAGCGTGATTTGTGTGCCTTCCCCCTCAGCTGATTCGATGTGCAGGATTCCATCGACTAGATCGGCGCGTTCGCGCATGTTCACGAATCCCAAGCTACCGCGTTGTTCGTAACTGGCATCTACGCTGCCGATGTTGAAACCCACCCCATCGTCTTTCACTTCGAGGATGAATCGATTATCTTCGCGGCGCAACCGAACCCAGATATGCGCAGATTCGGCATGCTTGCGAGCGTTTTTCACCGCCTCCTCAGCGATATAGAAAAGCGCGCCCTGTTTCACGAGATCGAGTTCATGAGGTAGTTCGGAATCGGTTTCGATCAGGACGTTTTGGTGGTGGATCTCATTCTCTTTGTCGGCTAACTGATAGAGGGCAGCGATCAACCCGCTCCTCTCCAAAATCAAGGGGCGGATGGTGAAGAGCATATGACGAATCTCGCGGGTTGTCTGGCGGGACATGTCCTCGACGCGCCTCAACTCCTCGGCCGCCTCTTTTGGGTCACGCTCTATTAGGCGTCTAGCAAAGTTCACGCGCATCGAAATCGCAGCGATAGTTTGTATCGGACCGTCGTGAAGGTCTCGGGCGAGTTTCTTCTGGGCCTCTTCTTCTAATTCGCTAATGCGCTTCTTCTCGGTCTCGAGACTCTCGTAAAGACGGGCATTGTGCAAAGCGACACTCACTTGCTGTGCGATGGCGCTTAGAAGATCACGCCGCTCATCGTTGAAAAAGTGAAGCGTTGGATGACCGAAGAGTAAAACCCCATAGGTCTCTAGTTGATAAGTCAATGGGGCGACGAAAACCTCGCAGCATTCCCATAGCCCTGATAGTTGTTTGAGGTCTGGATCTTGATCTGGGTGGCGCGCAAGCAGCGAATCCCCCCGAACGAGCGCCCGGCTGAGCGCGCCCGTATCTGTGACTAACACGTTCTGCTGTTTTTCCGGTCGAAGGTGCCGGGAGGCAGCGACTTCAAAACCTTCGTCGGTTAGGAGCAGCAAAGCACTGCGCAGTGTGTATTCATGACCGTCACCCGAAATAACGGCGCGCGTGGATAGATCAAGAGCGAGGTCGAGGACTTCCTCAACGTTGAGACTGGAGTTGATTTCCACGGCCATGCGGACGAGTTCATTCGCCCGTGAGCGCTCCTTGCGCCGGACCCTTTCTGCCAGCGGGCGAGTTTCCTCAACAGGAATACGCATGCCATCGATTAGTTTTGTCTCTAACCACGCCAGGAGAATGGAAGAAGGCAGCAAGATCAGCGCATACGTAAGCAGTGTTCGTAAGGGATAGGGCTCCAGTCCAGGTGAAACATAGGGCAGAACATATGCGCTCACCATCGCCACAACCGTCCATAATGGAGCAAGAGCGATTCCATCAACTGCAGCGAAACCGAGAGGTCCGATTATTAATGCCCACCAAAGCGGACTTTGTACGCCTCCGCTGCGTGCGATCAAGATTAATCCAAAGGCGAGATCGGCAAGCCCGCTCAGGCGGAAGTTGATGGCTGCGTGCCAGCCATTGGCCATCGCCAGACTGATGAACAGGGAGAGCAGCAACCAGCCAATGCAGAGAGAAGCCAGCTCCAAGTTGAGCATGCCAAAGTACCCGGCGACGAAGAGCGCCACTATAAGCAATAAGCTTCGAAAGGTCCACGCCGTCCATGCTTGGCGAACGCTGGGTGACTTTAGGAAAGTGAACATAGTCCTTATGATAACCACGAAATGCGTCCATGCAACTTGCAGTAAGCCAGCCTGGTTAATAGAAGAGGATGACTGCTAAATTCGAGCTTTACATGTAAGGGATTGTTTAGAGGCACATATGGGAGGGTCCGTCTCTCTATCATCCTTCAACTTCTCAGCTTTGAGATCCTTGCCGGCGTGCGCTGAGCCAGGACCCGATAGCGCCGCGTCGTGGTGCGATTAGGAAGATGAGGGCGAAGATCGCAGTCGCGACCAGAACGATCGATGCTCCGGAAGCGATGTTGATATAGAACGATAGATAGAGTCCAAGAACGGAGGAGCCGGCGCCGATCAAGGTTCCCAGAAGCATCATGTTAGGCAAGCGTCTTGTGAGAAGGTAGGCGGACGAAGCTGGCGTGACCAGCATTGCTAGGACGAGGGCAACGCCAACAGCTTGAAGCGAGATCACGATAACAACAGCGAGCAGAACGAGCAACAAGTTCTGGAGGAAATTCACCGGCAAGCGCAGCGTTTTCGCCAATGTAGGGTCAAAAGAGAGGACAAGAAACTCTTTATAGAAAGCAAATACTGTCAGCAAGACCAATAGACCCAATATTCCCATCAATATGAGGTCAGAATTTGACACTCCGAGTAGGTCACCGAAGAGAATGTGGGTCAGGTCAACGGCGTAACTTCGCTGGAGCGAAATGAGAGCCACGCCCAAGGCGAAGGCTCCGGCAAAAACCACGCCGATAGCCGTGTCATCCTTGATGTCTTTGCGCCTGCTGATGAACCCGATCAGCAGTGCGGCTAGCACGCCGAATATCAACGCGCCTATGGCGTATGGCCACCCAAGTAGAAAGGCAATCACCACGCCGGGCAGAATTATATGTGCGAGCGCGTCGCCGAAGAAAGCCATACCGCGCAGCACGACATACGAACCGAGAACGGGACAGACAACACCAACGATGAGTGAAGCCCAGAGCCCGCGCAGCATGAAGCTATATTGAAAGGGCTCGACAAGGTAGGAGAGCAGATCGTTCATGATCCCAGACCCTCATCCTCTCCCTCGCAGCAGGTATCGCTGAGGATCAGTGCGCCGTCAATGCCCGGAAGCATATGAACCTGGTTACGATAGGCCTGGATAAGCGCCTCTTGAGAGAGCGCTCCTTCTTCCACCGGTCCGTAGCTTATTAAACGTCGATTCAACAGCATTACCTGATCGAAGTATTTTGCGGCGAGGTTAAGGTCGTGTGTGGCGGTGAGCACCGTGACGCCAGCTTGGCGCAGGTCGTCTAGAATGCGTAATATGGCCTCCTGACTGGGAATGTCGAGACCTGTGAAAGGCTCGTCGAGTAACACGACTTCCGCCTCCTGCGATAATGCCTGAGCCAGGAAGACTCGCTGCTGTTGTCCGCCCGAGAGCTCCCCGATGCGGTGATCGGAAAATGCACCCATATCGACGCTATCCAGTGCCTTGTGGACAATGGTCCAGTCCGCGCGAGTCGGCCAATGAAAGAAGCCGATTTGATGGATGCGCCCCATCATCACGACCTCGGCAACGTTCGCTGGGAAATCCCAATCGACCTCACTGCGCTGAGGGACATAGGCGATGCAGATGTGGCCGCCCGGTCCATGACCAAAAATGTTGATCTCACCCTGTGTTGGTTCGATGAGGCCGGCGATTAATTTAATGAGGGTGGTTTTGCCCGCTCCGTTTGGCCCAACGATAGCGATGCGTTCACCCGCGGGGATGTCCGCATTGATCTCTTCAAGCACGCTAACGCCGTTATAGCGAAGGGTGACATTGTGCAGGTGGATCGGAGAGGCGCTGGCATCGTGTTCTAGATAGTGGCTAATTATTCTTGGCATTTGTCGAGTCCCGGAAAGCGATTGCTTTTACGGTGCTATTTCAAAGCATTAACGATCGCGCGCACATTGTACTGCATGAATGTAAGGTACGAGTTGGCTGGCCCAGTGAGTTCGCTGAGGGAACCCGTATAGAGCGGAACCACTGCCACGGAAGTATCCCTGGCCATCTGCTCCGCGAGCTGCCTATTGGAGGTCATTCCAATGAAGATCACCTTGACGCCGGATTGGCGAATGCTATCCTGAATGTCAGCCAATTCCTGCGCGGAAGGTGAAGCCGCAGAACTGAAGGCGGGAAGTAGAGCATTGAGGATCTCAAAATCATATCGTTGGGCGAAATAGCCCATGAGCAGATGATCGGTCACGAGTTTGCGATCTGCTTGTGGGATTCCATCCAATTGGGCCAGGATCCAATTGTGGAGATCTTCAAGTTGATCGTGAAAGACATCGGAATTTGCCTGGAAGGTTTCCGCGTTTACAGGATCGAGGGCGGCTAATGACCGCGCTGTGTTATCAGCCCAGATGGTTATATTCATCGGATCGAACCATACGTGGGGATCAGCCCCAGCGCCCGGGGGGGTTTCTGGGTTATGATCCGCGTCTGTATCTAATCCCTCCAGGGTGAATTCGCGGAGGTTTATCCCCACCGAGAGGGAAACAATGGGTATGGCTTCTGGAAGTTGAGCTAGCGATTGTTCCAGCGTCTCTTCCAAACCCAGACCATTAATGAAGACCACATCAGCGTCATGGAGCATTCGCAGATCTGCCGGTGTGATCTGGTAGCCGTGTGGGTCGGTCATGCGCGGGATGATGGAGACGAGTTCGATAGAGTCCCCACCGACATTGGCGACCACATCACCGACGATGCTGGTCGTCGCAACAACATTTAAGAGTTCCCCAGCCTGGATTTGGGCTGCTTTGAGATCTTCTGGCTGTGAGAGGATGAGATCCACATGGTATGTAGAGCTGCTGGCAGCGTTCTCTGCCCCGCGCGAACACGCCACCAAAAGGGCGGAGAAGATCAAAATGAGCATTTGCGGGAGAGCGAGTCGTTTCCGTGACATCACTGTTAAAAGCCTCTTTGAATGGCTGCACCTTACGTCAGGTGCTGGCTGAATATTTTTAAACCACGCCTCTGGATCTGCATGCTCTGCATAATTCGATCACCCACGATGGCTTCGCTCTTCTGTAGGGATGTGCTGGCACTCGCGGCATAAACCGACCAGTTCGAGTAAGTGATCTTCAATGACGAATCCAGTCTCATTCTGAACCCGTTTCATAAGTGGCTTGAGATCTTCCGTCCCGGCGATCTCTATTGCCTGATTACAGCCGCGACACACCAGATGGTGACCATGACTTAATTCCACCCTGGCGTATCCGTGGCATTTTTCCCCGAAGTGGATGCGACGGATATAGCCATGTTCCTCCAGGAGCGCCAGGGTGCGATAAACCGTTACCAACCCGATCGAGGGACAGTACTTCTTTGCCTGCGCGTGCACCTGTTCAGGCCGCAACCAGCCATTGGTCTCATTGATGATGCGCACAACAGCTGTGCGCGATTGCGTGACTCGATACCCCGCGCTTTTCAAGGTTGATAGTATCTGCTTGGAGGATTTCGAATTTGTCATAATGAAAATAATTTTCAATAAGGATAATACCAATAGGGTGCTAAGGCGTCAAGAGTGATGTTGATGGTGCGGGTTGTGACGGGCAGTTGTCGTTACCCAATCGCGCACGCATGACGCACGATTTCGCAAAGTATCCGATGAGCACATTGCCTGCTCGGATAACGCCTTAAGCAAAAAAGATAACCAAGACAGGAGTTAACGCTTGATTTGTTTGCTTATACGGACAATGGGTTGAGAAATCCCGATGCTATCAGGGGGTTGGTGAAAGCGAAGGTGTTGCCGTTGAGATATAGTCGCCTAAAAGCCAGCCCTCAATGGTTTCGCCGAGCTTCGTTGTGAAGCGAATGTACCACCAGGTAGATTCCTCGATCTGTTCAGGACCGGCGAGGATGAGAATGGAGCCGCCCTCCTCCACAAAGCCGACATGTGCACCCTGGGGGTCGGGCACAACCCGCACAACCGCGCCGGTGCCACCGGTATCGGTCACTTGAGCAGGCTGCGGGGTAGCGGTGGGGGTCACAGTGGGCGTCGGTGTGATGGTTGGGGTGCTGGTGACCGTTGCGGTGGGCGTGATGGTGGGTGTGTTAGTGATGGTGGCGGTTGCGGTGGGGGTTGCCGTGGCGGTCGGTGAAGGCGGTGGTGTGGGGAGAATCGCCATCACCGAGGCGCCCAAACCGGCTACGCCAAGGACTGCCACCAGGCCCATTAACGCCATGGCTGCGACCAGAGAACGCGAAGCGCCAGTCAGGGGTCGGAACCCGAGAGCAGCTAGCACGGCAACGGCGACAACGATTGCCCATGCCAGGTGTAGAGCGAAGGTCAGCGCAGCACCCTGCCAAAGCTCAGGCTCGGTGCGCAGCAGCCCGATGGCGGCGGCGCCGAGAGGCAGGAATAATTCATAAGCGACTGCCGCACTTGGCAGGGGAGCCAGTCGTTCTTCGCGCGCCAGATGATACGCAAGGAGACCTGCGCCGAGCATAACCAGGCCGAAGTCGATAAAGTTGAGTTCGGTATGCCCGTAAGCGAGCAGGAAAGATGTCTCTGAGCTTATTGCGAGACCACCCGCAACGCCGGCGGCTGTGGCCAGCAGCAGCCCGGCGACGGTAAAGCCGGCGAGCATGCGCAGGAAGAAGCGCGGTGAACCGGATACCGCCGAAAGAGAGAGGCCCATGAGTGGTCCCATTTGATGGGCAAGGAGCGCGCCGGCGACGAGCAACGCTCGCTGTTCGAAACGGAATCCGATGCCGATCAGGATCCCTGCCAGAAGAGCGAAGATGAAGAAGCCGATATTCGGCGAGACGATTTGACCAAGGTCTTCGAGGAAGGTTTCCCGCTCGTCGGCACGAAGCTGGGTGAGCATGCGCCGGGCTCGCCTGCGGCGGGCGCGGGAATGCGTTTGGAGTGGATCGTAGGGTTCGCTCATATTATTGCTCATCGTCTTAATGTAGCAACCAGACGTTTGGGGTGCTCGAGTAGTTCGAACGCGGCGTTGATGTTTGGTACAACTACGTCGGCGGAGGTTAGTGACTCGATTGCCAGTCCTTCAACCGAGGCAACAGCGATCCCGATGGCGGCTGCGCGCAGCATACCGGCATCGTTGGCACCCTGTCCGAGGGCAACGACGCTCTCGGCGCCCAGCTCGTGTACGTAAGCAGCCTTCGCTTCTGCCTCGCCACCCTGCGGAATCCGCATGGCTTGCAAGCCGAGCTGTTCATCGATCTGTGCTTGACGACCGTGCGTGTCAGCGGTGAGCAGATGAAGCTGCAGTCGGTCGCTCAATGCGAGGAGATTTTTGGGGACGCCGTTGAGCAGCTGACCATCGAGAGCGAGAGTCCCGTTGACGTCGGATACGAGATATCTTAACTGGATTAAACCGCGCCCAGGGATGTTGATTTCAATCACGCGCCCCTCCCGACACTGGGAGGATTATAGCATTGGGGGAGATGAGAGGACAAAGGAGAAGACTTGGCAATATAAGGAATTCGTGCAAAATCACTTAGACACTCACGCTGTTGTCTCGAAAACTTAAGGGAGTACTATCTTTTGATAGTTATCAGGTGTGACAACTGTGAAGCTAGCTCCCGGGTAACTATTTGTCCATTCCTGAGGAGCCATCACTGCCTTTTTAGGTGACCATTTGAATTCGTAGCCATCAAGTTTCTCCCCCCTCTCTTCAACAAGGTCGATCTCCTGCTGAGAATAGGTGCGCCAAAAGTAAAGATTTGCGAATTCGAAAGCATAGGTCAAGTACTTGATGCGTTCCAGGGTCATAAAATTTTCCCATAGCTGTCCAACGTCGCCGCGCTGGTCAAGGCGATTGAATTGGGCGATGATGGCGTTACGGATTCCGTTATCAAGAAAGAAGTACTTTGCTTTTTGTGTAACCTCTTTCCGCAAGTTCCGGCTGAAACCACCGAGACGGCACAAAATAAATGATTTTTCTAGAAGGTCAATATACCGTTGGACAGTTTTAACATCGACACCTAGTGAGCGCGAAAGTTCATTATGCGAGACCTCGCTTCCCACTTGAAACGCAAGCAGCTTAAGAAGGTCCCAGATCTTGCTCGAATTTCGCACGCGCTCAAACGCAAGGAGGTCTTTTAAGAGATAAGAATTGGCAATCTCGGTCACCGCCTCGATACGGGCTTTGGTTGTTCGCGCCGTGACGACGTCTGGATAGGAGCCAAAGATCAACCGTTCTTCAAGCTCTTGCCTAAGTTCAAATTTGTTGTGCAACGAAAGCAATTCGGCTTGGGCAAATGGGAATAGCTTGAGCATTCGCTTTCGCCCAGTCAGCGGCTCACTCACCTGCCCCGCTAATTCAAAAGAAGAGGATCCCGTGACAAGCACATGTATGCCAGGGATCAGGTCTACTATGATCTTCAAGGCTTGACCGATATTCGGTATGTACTGCGCCTCATCGAGGGCGAAAAGCTCATAGCCCTCGAGATATTCTTTAATCAATTTTACATTTCTGGAACTTAAAAGTTGCTGCGTAGGAACATCATCTCCTACCGCCAACTTGTACTTCAACCCTGTGCGGGAGAGATAGGTTTGCAGAAGGGTGGTCTTCCCGACTCTGCGGGGACCATAGATGATGAGCACCTTGTTGGGTTCAAGGTATTCATCCAATGGCTCATAAGAACGTCCAATCATACTCATAATATACATGAACTCCATAAATATGTCAAAATATATGGAGTTGCGATCCATAAATTTGTACTAGTCTAAGGAGTTGCAATCCATGAATTTAATGCAATGGGCAATATTATGGCCCTCATTTTTCCATGTCTGCGATAGGGCAGGAACGAGCGGTTGTTCTAAGTGCAGCGAGATGTTTTATCAAACGCGATTTTTGTGTCACGAACCGAGGGGGATTGCTCCGGTCTTCCCCTCCGGTTTTTTGGAAGCACGAGATACGAGTATCTCAGATATTTCTCTGCTGAGACAGATGTGAGAAGCACCAACCCGGGGCTCATAAGGACACGCGAATCTAACATGTGAATCTTGAGACCTTGCCATCGCTCTGCTATAATCGCCTTATTGGGCGCGTAGCTCAGCTGGTTAGAGCGCACGGTTCACATCCGTGAGGTCGATGGTTCGAGTCCATTCGCGCCCACTATTCGGCCACTACTCTCAAGGTAGCGGCCACTTTTTCTAAGCTATGAGGATTATTCGACCACCTCAGCTTGACAGCGGCGGTTTTGTGTTTGGCACCCCTCCATTTCCCTGGAGGGTGTAAGATATGAACGTTCGCATAGATGGGTCACCATTAAACCAAGTCAAGCGTGTACAATAAGGGCAGTTATTTACTTGGAGTTTGCGACATGGCGAAAAAGAAAAGTCGTATTGGAATATTGACAGGCGGCGGAGACGTTCCGGGGTTGAACCCCGCCATTCGGGCGGTCACGATACGGGCGTTGCGGGAAGGCTACGAGGTTGTGGGATTGCGGCGAGGTTGGGCGGGAATCGTTGACGTTGTTAGGGATAAGAAGGCTGACAACAGCAACAATGTGATTACCCTGACGGAAGAGGTCGTAAATAAGGCGGGCAGAACCGGGGGTACATTCCTTCACACCTCCCGCGCCAGACCCAGCCATATGACGTTAAGCCAGGTGCCAGAGCATTTAAAAGATACCTACAACAAGGAGATGAATGATCTTACCCCCGAGGTACTAAAAAACCTGGAATTCCTGAATGTTGAGTACCTGACTCCCATCGGGGGCGATGACACCTTGAGCTATGCGGTACGCTTATTCCAAGAAGGTGTGAAAGTCATCGCCATTCCGAAGACGATGGATAACGATGTGCCTGGAACGGACTACTGCATTGGATTCAGCACGTGTGTCACGCGCACGATCCAGATAACCAACAGCTTGCGTACGATCGCCGGCTCTCATGAGCGCTTTATGGTAATTGAGGTGTTTGGGCGCTACGCCGGCTTCACGGCTATGTTGCCAACGATGGCCGGGGCGGCAGACCGCTGTGTAATCCCCGAGCATAAATTTAGCATTGATCAATTGACCGAACTTCTTTCTTATGATCGCAACCGCCACCCGAGCAAATATTCCATCGTACTGGTCTCGGAAGGGGCAATGTTCGAGGGCGGCGAGATGATCTTCAAAGATATGACGGCGGATAATTATGGGCACAAGAAGCTAGGGGGAATCGGCGATCTGGTGTCGGTGAAGCTGAAAGAGCTCTCCCCAAAATACAACGGCGGAGCCCACGTTAATGTTGTAAACCAGAAATTAGGCTACATGGTGAGAGGGGGCGACCCTGATGCGATCGACTCCATCGTCCCGATGGCGTATGGGAATCTGGCCCTGGATCTCATCATGCAAAGAGTTCATGGCCGTTTGGTGGTGCTAAGGAATGGGCGCTATGACAACGTTCCCATCGATGTTGTGACGAGCAGGAAGAAATTTGTTAATGTTAACAAGTTTTATAACGTCGACCGACTTCGCCCAACCTACCGCAGCTTCGAGATGAATCCGCTCTTCATCATGACGGAAGGCTAACGAGTCCTATTCTCATTAGCCCACATCACTCACTCCGAGCCAATTCTCCGCTCGATTTTTCTCATATTGGGCCAACGTTTTTACATCATTAAGAAGAACGAGAACGCCCCCAACACCTGAGGGGCGTTCTGTTGACTTCGGGTAAAAAGGAAATACCAAACCTACTTCAACGTGAAACTCCCCGACGATGGATCAAAGGTGACATCGACGCGATGCGATGCGTCGTCATATCCATCAGATTCCCAAATGTAGATATCCCGGTCGTCTTCCCCGAGGTCATCCACGAGCGTGTAGTTGCCGGGGAGGTCAACGCTGCCCGAGCCCGAATCGCGGATGATGACCCGCACGCCGATGTCCTTAGGAACATCGATCGTGAGGCTGCCGGATCCACCATCAATCCGTGCCTCGATATTTGCTCTATCTCCAATTAAGATATCGAAGGAACCTGAGCCCACATCGATCGTAAAGTCTATTTTGGCGTTGTCTTCGATTTCGATGTCGAAGCTTCCAGAGCCGCCGTCAACGACCGCCGGGTATTCCGATGCACTCGCTGGAAGGGAGAGGGTTGAGCTCCCCTATCCCCCGTCGATCTCAAAACTGGTCAGCTCGAGACTTGTAAGGTATAGCGCCGCCGAGCCCGAGCCGACATCCACGTAGAGATCCATGGGCACATCAGGGCTGAGCCCGATTTCCCAACGAGCGTCGCTCACGTCCAAGTTTTCCCAATCAAAACCGATGAGGCCGAAATCGTCAGCGGGTTCTAAACGGATTTTCTTCGCTTGATTCCCCCTGGCGGAGAAAATGACATCCGTTACAGTATCCAATTCCGCCTCGATTAACATGTCAGAGCTTGATAACGATTTGATGGTCGTGGAGTATCTCTCAAGGTCGAGAGTGACTTCCGCTGACGTTGCACTATTGAGAGGTTCGCTGAAGTGTAGTGTTTTGAGTTCTCCTCCAGGCTCAAACCCGAATGTGGGAGCCAGGACGAGCAGGGCGATCATCAAAGCGATGGAGCCAATGCCGATGATGCCCCCGATGATAGGTGAACGCCGCCCGATGAGGATATATAGCCCGATGACGATGAGCGCCAATGGCCATAGACGAAAAAGCAGACGCAGACCGGGGACCGGAAGGAGATTCAGGCTTCCAAGCAGCCAAATGATCCCAACACCGATAAGTAGAACGGGCCAAAATATGGAGCGATAGCTGGATATGTTATTCTCTTCCATGGTTTCCTTTCCGCATGTGCGTTGGTAGACACCTCAATCCGTAAGTGGAATTAATTTCGAGATCGTCCGATGTAAAGAGCATGTTATGCTGAGATTTTCTTATTCATCACTCTCTAGATTAACTTCATCCACTTCGGCAGGAAGCGACAAGTCATCGCCAACGGGTTCTTTTCGGGTGAAGCTGCGAAGCAGGATCCAGAAACCCACCAGAATCACCAGGGCAGGGAAGACGTATTGGAAGGCTTCGACGAGCAGGAAGGACAACCCGAACGCGGCCATGATTCCGCCGGGGATGAGCGGCCACCATTGCTTTGGGTTGCGGATGTAGACGACGAAGAATGGAATGGCGATGACGAACATGACGTAGGCCGGAATCAGAAGGTCGTTGAGAATTCCCAAATCGTCCAACGGCAGCATGATCCCGATGCTCAATAAGACATAGGCGGGGATGAGCGCCCACCACTGCGTTTGGTCTCGCAGGTATACGACAAGGAACGGCAAAGCGATAGCCGTCAGGATGAAAGTAGCCTCGAAGGCATCGGGCAGAAGGAAGGTCTCGCTCAACAAGATCATTGCGGCAACGGCAAGCAAAACGTATGCCGGTATCAGAGCCCACCACTGCGAGCGATCCCGCAGGAAAACTGCGATAAAGGGAAAGGCGATGGCAGACAGGACATAGGTGGCGAGGAATTCACCGTCAAGAACGTTCAATTCGACCAGGACCAGCAGCCCTGCAACAGCCCACAGTGCATAGGCGGGGATGAGCGGCCACCATTCAGATCGGTCCCTGAGAAAGATGCCAAATATTCCCAAACCGGTAGCGGCGAGGATGGCAATCCACGCCCAGTTGCTCAGGTCGGTGAAGGATTCCACCAGCCCCACTACACCAAAGATGATCAGTAGGCTGCCCCAGACAAGAGCTTGATTTCTAGATTGCAGTTGCATCGTTTATCCCTCTCTTTCTACTCGCAACGGTATGCGGTTGGCGTTTTGTCTAAATCGGTTTAAATACTATACGTGTCTTGGGTGAATAAAGTCGCAAGCGCCCTGCGCCGCGCTTTGTATAACAGGCACTCTTTAGAACACCATAAGGAAGGAAGGGTTTTGAACGCGGCGCGAACTTCAGCTCAGCGTGCTCGATGGGTGTACCTACATGTGCACAATTTGCTTAATTTTATTTAGATTCTCCCGGGCGCAGGTCTCGCCGGCGGCGATGATTTCAACGGCATGGGTAAAGCCGGAGAAGGCACCAGCTTTGGCTGGAATAGGTGGGCATAGAAGGAGATCGGGTGGCGATTCCTTTAGCTTCATCTCAGTCATAGCCCGAGATATGATGAGGGAGACGCGCATGATGTCTTTGGCGATACCGCGCGTTAAGAAAGATCCATCTGCCTGTGCATCCAGTTCATCTGCGTCTACCGTGGCGGTCACGTAAACGGCGATCACCACGTCGGCGCCGAGCAGCCGCGGCTGTTCAGTGGGGAGGTTGTTCAGGACACCCCCGTCCACGAGTTGGCGGCCGTCGATCTCGACGGGGGGGAATACCCCAGGGAAGGCACTCGTCGCCATTACAGCATCGAGGACGTTGCCCTTCCGTAATGTGTGCTCCTTGCCGCTATTCAGGTCCACAGCTTGCACGGCCACAGGGAACCTTAATTCGTCGAAAGTGACATCTTCACCCACGAATTTAGTGAGGTATTTCCGGACGTGTTCTCCTGCTAACAGCCCCCGGCGCGGAGGCCTGAGGTCGACCAGTCCCGCAAGCTCTCTAAGATTGGCCAACTTCAAGGTTGCTGCCTCGAGTTCAGAAGCGCTCATCCCCGCGGCATAAGCCGCGGCGATCAACCCGCCCATGCTGGTGCCAGCCAAAACGTGAATCGGTAACCCCTCCTCCTCGAAGACCTTGAGCACGCCGATATGAGCCAGGCCGCGCGCTCCCCCTCCGCTTAGAGCCAAACCTACACGTGGGGCTTTTCTCCGTCTAAACAGATTACTAAACATCATATCTAGGTTAACATGTGATAGGCCGCCCGTAAAGTCCTTTCGATCGCGGGATAGGGGTCATGCCGGACCTGATGGGTAGTACAATGGCTGGTAGCAAGGCTTCGAGCGGGTTCGGAAATTGATCAGGAAGGGATGCCATGCGCGTTGCTGTCTTCTCCAATGCTTATTTACCGACGATCAGCGGTGTTGTTAATTCAATCAGGCTGTTCCGAAAAGGACTGATAGAGGCGGGGCATGAAGTCCACATCTTCGCGCCCGAATCCGAGGGATATGATGATGCGGAACCCTACATTTTCCGCTTTCCTGCCCTCGACCTGACCGATCAACTTAACGTATCGATTGTCGTCCCGATAAAAAATCTAATAGAACCGGCCTTGGTAGGGGTCAAGCCAGCGTTAATTCACTCCCAACATCCTGTCTGGATGGGCGATCTGGCCGCCTCTTTTGCGCGGGCGTTGAACATTCCCTTGGTATTCACCTTTCACACGCAGTACGAGAAATATGCCCAGCAGTACTCCTTAATCGCGCCAAAGCTGGCGGGGCTTATCACAGATGAGGTCATTCGGCGTTATCTGCGGCACTGCGCGCACGTCGTCGTTCCAACAGAGAGCATTCGCGAGATGCTTGTAAAAAGCTACGGTATCGAGCAGGGAGTAACCGTCGTCCCCACACCGGTCGATCTGACGAAGTTCCGCGATCTTCAGCCCGACAAGGTCCGATCAAACTTTGGATTAAAAGAGGTGGAAGTACTCCTTTTTGTAGGGCGCCTGGCTCGCGAGAAAGGGCTTGATATGCTCTTGCGGGCATTCACCCTGATCCAGGAACGACGACCCGGAGTGCGACTGCTTCTGCTGGGAAGAGGCCCTTATGAAGAGGCGCTGAAAGCCGAGGTTTCAAGGTTAGGGTTTAAGGATTTCGTGATCTTCGCGGGAGCGGTGCCCCACGAGGAGGTCCCCGGCTATTATGCCGCAGCCGATTTGTTTGTCTTCCCCTCCACGACGGAGACTCAGGGGCTGGTCATCATCGAAGCCATGGCTGCTGGGCTTCCCATTGTGGCAGTGCGGGCGCCTGGGGCGATCGATGTTCTGACTGAGGGGTGCGGGGTTCTCACAGAGAACACGCCGGAAGCGCTTGCGCGGGAGGTCGTGGATATTCTGGGGGATTCAAGACGACAAAGGGAATTAAGTGAACATGCGCGCCAAGCCGTTGAGCGTTATTCAATCCCAGGCGCAACCGCGCGCATGCTAGATGCTTATGAGACCACCCTTGGCAGTTGGGAGAGCCGAGATGGGGAACGGTGATGGGTGAACCGAGTCCATCGTGGAGGCGAGCATTTGATTGTTCGACGCATTACTGATAGGGACAAAAAAGGCGGGGGTGCCCTGTGGGCATCCCCGCCGATAGCAGATATTGGTTTTACTTCACCAGGTCGAGCGCCGGCGGGAGGAAGAAGAGTTTGCTCTCTTCGTAGTTGATATTAAGTTCTGCATTGCCGGTGACCTTTACAGTGTCTCCGATTACCTGGGCGTTGATCCCCATCGTAGTGCCCCCGCCCTCCAATGTGACCAATGAGGAGGGAGCGTAGATTGTGCCGGAGTATTCGGTGTTTGATGCGCCGGTTATGGTAATCGGGTTGGTGTTGTTGGGGTCAACGTACAGGAGCATGCCCGCCCAGTCATTATCCGATGGGTCCACCAGACTGTTGGGAGGCAGCACGGCGTCGAGGTCGACGAGCGTATTGTCGCCAAGATCGAACCCGCCATCCTCCATATAGATGAAAATGTCGGTGCCCGAGATAGAACCGCCGTTAGCCGTGAAACCTTTGTTGCCGTAGATACAGTACATCCCGGGATTCATGGTGACATCCGCTCCGGCTAATACCGTGATTTCCTCATAACGACCGGGGTCGATCGCTATAGGACCGGCGCTGTTGATCTTCATTTTCCCAAGGTCGGGAACGCCGCTACAGTCCGGTGAGCCCATCATGGGGCGAATGCGCTGTTTCGGTGCGAATTCGGTGGGTGCTGGGGTCACCGCGCCGCTCCCGCCCATGTCGAAAGTCCCCACGACTTCAATGCCATGGGGATGGACGACGTTAATCGCACCGCCGCCGCCCTGCACTCCGGATTGGCAGCTCGCGCTGGCGGCGTCGGAATTTGAGAAAACTCCGCCGCCGGCGACATTGGTGTCCCCCGTTCCTGAGAACCAAACACCCTTGCAATCATGGTCCGTGGTGGCGAAGATAGCGTACCCCGGAGTGAAGTTCTGTGTAGGCCAGACTCGTGAAACAGCCTCGGCGGCGTCGCGCAATCCCCCTGAGAAAACGAGGTGAGCGAAGCTGGTATTTACCCTATGCTCGATAAACACACGGATATATTCGGGATCCCCGGCGTATTGGCCTTCGCGCGGCGGGTTGGTCACCTCGATGGTCAGGTCGGTCCCGACACCCAGAATGCAATCTAAACCC
The DNA here is from genome assembly GCA_034430395.1 of Anaerolineales bacterium. GTDB lineage: Bacteria > Chloroflexota > Anaerolineae > Anaerolineales > E44-bin32 > E44-bin32. Next base: position 25,974 of record DAOUEQ010000073.1, read on the forward strand.
GCAGGGGTGCAGGCTTGCGCTGTAGTGGGAAAGTCGTTGTTTGTCGTGCTGGTTAGCGCCACGGTTCCGAGCGGTTGACCTTTGACCTTGGCGAGGGCGGCCGCCATGGCAGCTGCGTCCGCGGCATTTTGCGCACGCCGGTGCTCATGATAGAGCGCGCCGCCATCGATCGCTAAAGCGGAAAATCCGAGCATGCCGATCATCATCACCGCCATGATGATATACGACTGACCTGATTCAGAGCGCCTTCTCTTCATTTCACACCATCTTTTCATACACTCAAAGCCCAAGGTTGTTTAGCAAGGCGGTTGAAGGATCGTATCGATCGCTTCCGCTTGCAGGTGCAGGGTGTTGCCGGCAATGAAAGGGGCAACGATGTCGAAGTCATACTCCACCGTTACGCTGACGGTATTGCCGGCACAGGCGCTGCCCGTAACGACAACATCAATTTGATCATCGATGAACGATGAAAGATCGATCGGTTTCGATGAAGTATCACGAACTCGGGATCGAATCCCGGTGACATCGGATGGGGCAATGGAGGCATAAGCCGCGCCTTCTTGTGCGGCGTCCCTGATGCTGATGTAGGTGAAATACGCACGACCGAAGTCCATGCCGCTGGCGAGCAGGACCAGGACGAAGGTCACACCCACTGCAAATTCCGTAAGACTCTGACCTCGTTCTCTCTTGCGGTCTTTTTTCCTCTTCATGATGCACGCTCCTCTTCCTGGCAAAATAAGTGCTGTTCCCTTGGTGCTACTTAATATAGATATCCCGCAGGACGGTTCGTTTAGTTTCCGATGTGATTGGTATCGGAGGGATGTTGATCAATGGGACGATCGGGTCGAAAGTGATGGTAACCTGCACGACGATCCGATCGCCGAGTTCAAACTGGGTGGGTGGACAGGATGCTTCAAAGAAGCCGGTCGAAGGGTTGTCATATTGGATCGTGATATCGCTATCCTCAATAGGAGCGAGACCGGATATTCGTTTAGCGGTGGCTCGGATCCCGTCGCAGTCCTGATAATGTTCGATTCCGGACGGGCTGATTCCCACAGATGCACCGTAGCGTGCCGCTTCTCGGCTAGACGAGGCGGCACCGGCGTAGATAATCATCAAACGGCCAAACTCAACGATGCCCATTATGAGCGTTAGAAAGATGGGTATAACAAGAGCGAACTCCACCAATCCCTGCCCTTTTCGGTGCTGCTTTGTCATCGTTGGCCTCTCACGTTTCAAGTATTGCATCTCATTTCTTTCGCATTGTTTTCCCGGCGTCAATATTTCTATTTCTGATTTCTTTCACACACCGGCCCTCTTCATCAACCGCGTTGCTCACGGTTCTCTACCCTGGACCCTCCGCCCCGGAAAAACAAAAAACCGTGAGCAATAGGACGCTACACGGTTGGAGATCTAACTCGTACCTTCTCGTTTCGGTAGCAGGCTGTCGTAGCTGATGTATTCAGCTTTAGACCCTAATGCTTTGCGTCGCCACCTTTCGGTGGGTTTGCCATTTCGCTGAGTCGGGCTATTCGATTGTTTAGGTGCCGGCGACGCTTTTCCTGCGTCAGCCTTACAAAATCCTAACAGATTCTCTTATTTTATTGTATCCCCTCGCTTCCTATTAGACCGGAACTATCGCCATCCGTGTTTTTTCAATAATACTTACAATAAAACCAGTATACGAAGTTTTATCCAGTAACATATCCCCAATGTGTTGGATTTGTCCTCCTCCAGGTGGGTGAACGCTATTTATAGAGGCGACTTATAAAGTCTGGCAAGTGGGGATCTTCCTTATGGGATTGCACTCAGGAATATCTGAATAAGAAGACTGAAGATCCTGACTGGAACTTAAACTCTGTCCAAGTCCTCTGCATTGACGTCAAAAACACGGTTATGTGGTGGAAGCGGCTCAGTCGTCATCCATTCTGGCAGGCGATCGTCGGCAGCGGAGAAACCAGCCGCACGGTTGAAAGACCGCTCAAGCTGCAGGGTTTCTTCCCCTAGCCGTTGAAGGATGTCGTCTGGAACTTCCCATCCATAGCGACCTTTAAGCAGATCGTGAATGGCACCCGGCGCATCAGTAAAACCGAAACCGCTGAATATGCACGCACCCAGAGTGTCGTAGCCAGCCATGTTGATCTGTGCTTTGCGAGAGATCTCCACTTGGCCATGCGGATCCAAGTGGTTCACTTTGGCTCGGATCGTTAAGCCAGCTGTATGGTCGGCGCCTTGAGGGGATGTCGCGTAGGTCACCCCCGTGCCCTTCAGCGCGCGCGGGTCGTAGGCTGAAATCGCCTGCCCCTTCACAACCGGAACACGCCGAACACCCAGAGTCGATCCGGTGAATGCGGCGCCATTCCCCAGCGTTCGCCCGAGTGGTGTGTCCCTGCGGATCTCTTCGACGAGGGCCAATGCGCGCTCCCCATTGCCGAATTCCATCAATCCTGATTCGGCAGCAACGCCGAGCGCTGCGCCGATTTCGATCGTGTCCAGCCCCAAGTCGTTCAACGCCCAATTGAGACGTGCGATCACATCCAGGTCGTCGATCCCCAGGTTGCTCCCCAACAGGCCGATTGTCTCATATTCGAGCGGTGAAACGATCTTCTTCCCCGACGCGTCCGCGAAGCAGTTCGAACAGTGGATAGCGCAGCCGGGCATGCAGGCATGCGTGGTCTGGCTCTCCCCGCCGCGTTCGAGCAGTAGATCACGCAGCGCGTCTCCACTGATCGACTGTGCGCCCTCGAAGGTACCGCTTGAGAAGTTGCGCGTTGGCAGCGCGCCAAATCCGTCGCACATCATCGTCATCGACGCCGTACCATACTCTGCGTAGGTGGTTGTTTGCGGGTGTTCGCGAAGCTTCTCAGTGTAATATTTTTGCGCTCGCTTGAAGAGATCTGCATCTGCAAGCGGATGTGTAGCGCCGGAGGAGGCATCGATAACGATAGCCAGCAGTCGTTTACTGCCCATAAGGGCGCCTAAGCCGCCACGGGCATTTATTCGTGAGGGTTCATCGTCCTTGTCGAGATTCTGGATGCCGGCGGCGAGCATCTGCCTCTGACCTCCCGGTCCGATGAGAGCCAATCCTATGCCGGACCCATAGCGTTGGCGAATTTTCTCCGCAGTATGATAGACGCCATATCCGCCGAGGTCGTCAGCGGGTTCAAAGCGACCACCTTGGGAATCCAAAAGCAAGACATGCCAGACATTGTCCATGGGCGCGGCCTCGACGAGCAGTGCCTTGATGCCGAGATAAGTAAGCATCAAGCCTGTCGTCCCCCCGGCATTGCTCTCTTTGACACCACCGGTGAGCGGGCTCTTCCCACCCACAGAGATCCGATCGCATGAGGAGATGCGTTGCCCCACGAGCAATCCCGGCGCCCAGATGAGTTTGTTGTGTGGACCTAGTGGATCGCAGGTGGGTGGAATCTCATCGAGCAGGATGCGCGCAATCAAGCCGCGTCCGCCGAGCTGTTCCCAGTCGGGAAATACCCGTTCTTGCCTCACATCCCTTTTTCTTACATCTGCTCGCCAGACTTGCATCATCACCTCCATGGTTTAAATACCATTGTGTTCCAATGCGAGAAAATTCGCCAATTGTAAGGAATGGCGGTGGTGAGTAAGGGGATTCCGAGATACAAGATCCCCCCGCTAGTGGCGAATGGAGATAAGTAGGAATCGATTTCGGATCCCGAGCGATAAGGTATTGGGCAAGATACCCCCCTAGAGATGTTCCCACTATATTAAGCTGGTTAACTTCCTCTTCGGCGAGGATGTCCAGGATCCCCTGGCGAAGACCTTCCAGTGTGTCTACGGGTGGGTAGGTGACGCTAATGATGCAGAATTGGTCCCGCACGCTTTTATCTGCTGCCATCAGATGTCGTAAGCGCCAGCCATTCCGTGCAGAAAAAGGATAGCGATTTCGCCTTCGCCAACGGATAGATACTCCCAAGGAATGCCGTAGGTGACCAGCAGTTTCGGCGGGTTATTCGAACGAAAATCTAGCAGCGATTGGACTACGCGGGAATCGACGTGAGTGTACAGACGCTCGAAGAGCACATCAGCTGTTGTTGATTCTGTGTGCCTCATGGTTGCTCTAGTTGATTTCACCAGAGTTGTGTAGTGTGTTCTCGGAGCGCCGATCTGGTTCGAAGAATGGTTCGCTGATCTATTCTACTGCAGACTTGCCCCAGTGATGTCTATGAACCGCTCGTTTGGGTTTCACTTGTCGTTAGAAATTCAAGATTACAATCTTAAAAAAGCACTGGTTTAGCGGATGACTTCGACGCGTTTCTCATCCCGTGTCCTGCGTCGAACTCGCAGGTTAAGGGCGAGAAGACTGATCGCACCCGCCAGGCCGACGAGCGCCATTCCGGCCGGGTTGTCCGCCCGGTCGGTGCTGCTTTTGGCGATGAAAGTGAGCAGGATGAAGAAGGTCAGCGTACCGCTCGCGAGCGCCAGTCGGCTAACGTCTGACCATGCTCCTTCCCCTGAAGCCCAGCGCAAGAGACGTAATGCCCCTAAAGCCAGGATGATCAAGAACCCAATCGTTAACACAGGCGGGATGCCCAGTTCGGGCAGCGCCCAGCCACCGATGAAGTATGCAGTGATGGAGAGAAACCCGATCGTTCCGATCCAAAGCGGACGCAATCGTGCAGCCGGCTGGGGTGGTCTGAATCGCTTCGGCAAGCGGAGAGCCAGGAAGTATAGAAAGACCGTGGCGATGATCGCGAGCAGGTAGGGGATAAATGGAGGGCGATAGGGTGCTAAGGCGAGGGCGCCAAAGAGCACAACTGTCGCCAAGAGGATGGACAGGCCGATCATTCCACGTCGGCTGGTCCAGGGCCCATCTCGCCGATCGGCGTAGATCAACTCGGTCAGCAGGATTGGAATGGCGATGCTCACCGTTGCATGATAGAGCGTGAGGGAGACGCTCCAGACCCAATTCACCCCTGCCAAGCGACCGTATGTACCCAGGATCCCGAGATCCATCCAGTTCGGGTCGAAGAAGGATTTAATCATTAACCCCTCTTCGACGATGCCGTAAGCTAAACCGAGTGTCAGGATCGTAGGCCAACGCTTATCCCAACGCAGCGCAAGCTCGCGCGCCAGCACCGCTCCGCTGCCGTAAAGCGCAGGGAGGATGAGGAGCATAAAAGGATTGAAGAACTCAACTGGTGGAGCCGATCCGGAGAGCAACTCACCGATCGTGGGTGCCAGGAAAAAGAGAAAGAGCGCGGGCGGGATTCGTCTCACGATTCAAATCCTTTGTAGTTCTTTCTGATAACTGCGTATTAAGAGATACTCAACTAGCAGGAGAAATGTTGCAACTTTGGCGCGGATTGATTTATAAAAGGGAATCCCGAAGGGAATTTGTAAACGACGTGAGAACGATATCCAGAGAAAAAATCCTCGCCTATCTGACGCTGTTTGTTGGACTTATCGCCATTGGCTTTTCGGCGATTTTTGTGCGCCAAGCGAGTGTGCCCGGAACGGTGGCTAGCTTCTACCGCATGGCAATCCCAACTGTCATCCTCGCCGTTCCTGCCATAAAAAAACTACGAGAGCGAAAGTGGTATGGACCACCATTGCGGTGGGCTATTTTTGGCGGCTTCCTTTTCGCACTCGACCTGGCCTTCTGGGCCTCAGGAGTGGTCATCAGTGGGGCAACTGTTCCAACGCTGCTGGCGAATACTGCCCCAGTGTGGGTTGGACTTGGAGCATTGATCTTCTTCCGCGAAGAGCTGCCAAGGAAGTTCTGGTTCGGATTGGCGATTGCCCTTCTCGGGACAGCGCTGGTCTTGGGCCTGGAATCCTTCGGCGCGATGTCGTTCGATCTGGGTGCATTATTGGGTTTGATCAGCGGCATATTCTATGCAGCGTATTTCCTGATCACACAAATCGGGCGCAAATCGTTGGATGTGCTGTCTTATTTCTGGGTCTCAGGGGTGAGCGCTACGGTCGCGCTCTTCATCTATAATCTTCTTTTCAGCCAGCAAATGTGGGGTTTCACTCCCACGTCCTATTTCAATCTCCTGGCTCTCGGCTTGATCAGCCAGGGTGTGGGTGTGTTGGCAATCAATTATGTACAAGGTCTACTGCCGGCGACGATCGTCTCCACGACACTGCTCGGGCAACCTGTCGTGACAGCCTTGCTGGCAGGTCCACTATTGGGTGAAAAACTCCAGCCAGCGCAGATCGTAGGCGGAGCGGCGGTCTTGCTGGGTGTCTATATCGTTCACCGCAGCCGAACGAGTGATCGATAGACTAAGAATCTAATGGCTTCGTATCTGGGTGGCGAGGGAACGAGCAATCGGGCTTCAGAGATTGCGTTCGTCGGCCATGAGAAGATTGGCGATCAACCGGTCGACCTTTCCCATTGGATAATTTTCTAAATCAGGCAGTGCGACCCAGCATAATTGGTCATGATCCAACGCCACCGGCTCTCCGGATAAAATCACGCATCGGTGGGCATGGACGTTGACTTTGAAATGGGTGTAGGCGTGGGGGAAGGTCCCCAAACGAATCCCGACCTGAACATCCACGCCTAATTCCTCCCGAATTTCTCGCCGCAAGCAAGCCTCCATGCTCTCACCTGGATCCTGTTTTCCCCCCGGAAATTCCCATAAACCGCCAAGCAGCTTTCCTTCTTGCCTGCGGCCTATAAGGACCGTGTCTGCACGTTGAATCACGGCTGCCGAAACCCGATAGAGGGGAACGCGTACACCTGGTCTGGGTATGGGTCTTTCGAGTTGAGTGCCGCGAGCGTAAGCGAGACAGTCCTGCATGAGCGGGCACAAGCCGCACTGGGGTTTGCGTGGTGTGCAGATCATCGCCCCCAGATCCATAAGCGCTTGATTGAACTCCCCGGCTTGCCCAGAAGGCATCGCTTCATTGGACCACTCGTAGATGCAGCGTTCGCCCTGCTGCCGGCGTGGGTCGACCTCCAGATCGATGAGTCTGGCGATGACGCGCCGCACGTTTCCATCCAACGCAAGAACGTCGACGTTGAAGGCCAGTGCGGCGATGGCTGCAGATGTGTATGCGCCCACACCCGGCAAGCGCTTGAGATCAGCGATCTGGTCAGGGACAGCGGCGTGGAATTCACTCAGGATCATGCGCGCGGCTTTGCGCAGATTATGGGCACGCCGGTAGTAGCCAAGGCCTTCCCATAGAGAGAGCACCTCATCGGTAGTAGCACGTGCCAGGCTTTGGATATCTGGGAATTGTTCCATCCAGCGGGCATAGTAGGGGATGACTGTCTCTACGCGCGTCTGCTGCAACATGATCTCTGAGATCCAAATCGCATAGGGATCTTTGGATCGACGCCAGGGGAGGTCACGACCGTGGGTGCGGTACCAGCCTAGAAGCTTTTCGTGTAGCGTTGCGGTCATGTGCTGGATTGTACCGGTCTGCTGGGTAAGGGGACAAGGGTATAATGCCGTCCGCTACATGTGTTGTACCGTGTCTAGCGATTCGGCGATTATCCAAATCACCAAGAGACACCACCCAGGATATGTGCGGCGGATACAGGAGTTGTCCACATGCCAACGTATGATGATGCTCTCGAATCATACCTGCGAGAACACTTCGCGGTCGAAGACGATGTATTGGCAACTATTCGTGAGAACATCGCCGCCCGCGGGCTTCCACAAATTTCTATCAACCCGGAGGATGGACGTTTCCTCGAATTCATCGTGGCGGCTTCCGGGGTGCGCCTGGCGTTGGAGATCGGAACCCTCGGCGGTTATAGCGGGACGTGGATCGCAAGAGGACTGCCCGATGATGGCCGCTTGATCACGATCGAGGTAGATCCTGAACATGCCTCGGTCGCGGATCACAATTTTCGACTTGCAGGGCTTGCGGAGCGCGTGGATATTCGCGTGGGTAACGCCCAACAAATGCTGCCCGAATTGAGCACAGAGGGTCCTTTCGATTTTGTCTTCATCGATGCCGAAAAAGAGGGCTACCCGGTGTATCTGGACTGGGCTCTTGAGAACCTTGAGCCGGGTGGAATCGTCGCCGGGCACAACGCTTTCGGGCATGGTGCTATTGTCGATGCAGCGGACACAAGTGCGCGGACTGAAGCGCTGCGGGCGTTCAACCGCCGCCTTGCTGAAGACCCACGAATGGTCAGCTTGATCTTCCCTGCCGGGGATGGGATAGCAGTCGCGGTAAGAAGAAAGTAAGAGCTATGCCCTTCTTCTACGCCGCAAATCAAAGACCTGATTTTATTATTCTATCTGGATTTCGATCAGTACGGCTCTAGCAGCGTTGCGACGCAGATACTGATCCGTGGGTTCGTCAGCCTCATCGCCGGCGAAGAGCGTCAGTCAGCTGCGGTGTTTACAGTCTGTTCATAGAGCGGGTGGAAGATCGTAAACGAAGTGCCAAGCTCAGCATCGCTTTCGACCTCGATCCAGCCGCCGTGCTGTTCCACGATCTCCTTACAGATGGCCAGTCCCAGACCGGTGCCAGGCTCACCCGAGTCGCGGCCCGTTTTACCACGATAGAAGCGTTCGAATAAATGCGCCCGGTCTTCAGGTGGAATCACTGGACCGTTGTTGTGAAACCGGATGGATAAATGAGGCTCATTCCGAGCATTAACACGCTCGCTGGAGAGAAGCACGCGCCCTCCGGGAGGTGTGTATGACAACGCATTACCTATAATGTTTGTGATTACCTGGATCATCTGTTCGCGATTGACCATAACCGCGGGGACCTCTGGGTTCAGCTCATGCTGGATAAGGATGTTCTTCGTTTCCGCCCTTGCCTGCTGTGAGTCGATTACCTCGGAGATCAGCGCATCCATGACGTGGAGTTCTTTACGCTCTGACTCGACATCGACGTCAAGACGAGAGAGTGTAAGTAGATCTTCGATAAGTGTAGATAGACGCTCGGCTTCGTTCTTCAGAACACCCATGTAGACGTCCCGCTTACTGGCTTTGAGCGGATTCTGGAGCAGGGCGAGGTAGAGTATCACGTTGGTGATCGGAGTGCGCAGCTCGTGGGACACATTGGAGACGAAGCTGGATTTCAGGCGATCGAGCTCTTTGAGCTGTTCGTTGGCCTCCTCCAGCTCCTGTGTTCGCTCACGAACACGGACTTCCAGGGTTTCCATCAGAGTCGCACGTCGGATTGCATTCGCAGCCATGTCGGCGATGGCTGTCATAATCCGTATCTCGCTTTCATCAAAGGGGTGTATACGACCGAGAAGTAAAGCGCCAAGGGTTTCCTCGTGGGCGATGAGCGGGACGCAAATAAGCGCGCTCATTTCCCCCAAGAGTTCTGGGCGGGCGAACAGCGGATCGGAAAGAATATCTTCGCTGGTGTATAGCTCACCTGATTCGATGACTTTGCCGCTCACACCAACTCCGGCCGGGAGTCGTTCTCCCTTCCATCCAGCCCAGGCGGAGCACGCGGAGGCGATCACCGTTTCCCCACTTTCAGATTCGCGCAAAGCAATGGCTGCGCCGTTTGCGTTTAGAAGGTTTTGCATCTGATTAAGCAGGATGGGCAGCATTTGCTCTCTATCGGCCGCGTTGCGCAGGGCGGTAGATACGGCAATGATGGCGTCCTGTTCGCTCTCATGCCGTCGTCGCGCGGTCAAATCCATGAAGATGGCCATCGTACCCACGAAATCCCCATTCTCGAATAGCGGGCTGCCGCTCACCTGCACCGGGATGCGATGCCCGTCGTGGTGCAGGATCTCTAGTTCGTAGCGGTCCGAGTCACCGGCTGTTCGGCGTTGATCGGCGGCTTCTACAATGGGGTACTGGTCTTCCGGGATCGTAATCGTCCAGTGTTGCCCTTCAATCTCGTCCCGCGTGTAACCGAGGAGTGCGGCTGCGGAGGGGTTCACAAGCGTGAAATAACCATCACGATCCTCGACCAAGATGCCCTCGAACATATTGAGAATGATGTTCTCGTTGAATTTCTTGAGACGGTTGATCTCCTCAGCTGCCTCTTTGCGCTGACTAATGTCACGAATCGCCGTCACCCGAAACTCGCGATCTCTATGGGAATAATTCTTTCCACAAACCTCGACCTGGAAACGTGTTCCATCGCATTTCAAGCACACAGAATCGTACGGTTTGTCGTACTCCGAGCGAATCTTCTCGAGGGCTTCTTCGCGGGCCTCGGGAGCAACGACTTCTGCAACTTGCTTTCCAATAAGCTCACGTCGTTGATATCCAAACAGGCTGGCAAATTGATCGGTCACTTCGATAAACCGCCCATTCTCGGTGATAGCAATGCCTTCAAATGCGGCTTCGGTAAGTAGGCGGAAGCGCTCCTCCTGCTCTCGAAAAGTTCGATCAGCGCGTGTAGCGTTAATGAAGAGAGGACCAATCCAGGTGAGTGCAAGCACCAACACAAGCGAGACGACCAGAGCGATGACCTCACCGATTGGGACGACATTTGCTCCAGGGGTTCCTGAAGCGATTTGGTATAGGACCAAAATCTGGCGCAGAGCCATGAGGGCCATGCCGACGGCGATGGCGACCCAAGCTTTGAGTCCACCTGTTATTCGGATCAGGCGCAATGCGAGATAGGCCGCTACCAGTTGCAGCAGAGCCGATATGGCCAGAATCGGGATTATGTACATTGTGTACGGTCCTATACTTAATTAATACTTATGGAAAAGCGGCGCATCAGAATCGTGTCTTGAGCATTGATTTCAAGCTAACGTGCAGGCTTTGTGCCAAAGTGTTCCCGGATGACGAGATATCTGCGGCTACATATCCGCGTAAGAAACCACGGACAGGTGTCCGTTTCGAAGAGTACAGCACCCTGCCGGTTAACGGACAATATGGCGGACACATAACGAGTGTAATTGAAACACGATCGGCGGAGCAATGCGCCGTAGGTACCCGGATTGAAGGACGATAAGCAGCCGAAAAACCGTCAAACGGCAAACCAGCGTTAATTAATGTGAAGCAGTTTGATCCCGTATACTTGCGTTGGACCCAAGCCGCAATACAATGACCCCGTTTATAGGATTACGCTTGATGGGCGAGAAGGTACCACTCTTGCAACAGTGGCATCCCCGGGAATTTCATATATGTTTCTAATGATCATGTTCACAATGGTGTATATATAATAAGGGAGAGTGCACAGATTGTTAGGTGCATCTGGAGGACATGGCTTATGATGCGATTTGATCGATTTACCGAACGCGCTCAGGACGCGGCACAGCGCGCGGCGGAGATCATCCAGCGCTACGGCCACAATCAAATTGACACAGAACACATCCTGCTGGCGCTGATAGAACAACCGGAGGGGGTTATCTCGCAGATTCTCGACCGTTTGAATATCGATATCGAGAACATTTCTGAACTGATCGATCAGCAATTGCGCGCCAGCCCTAAGGCGAATATCTATGGCGGGGGCGCTGGTCAGATATTCATTACGCCACGTGTTAAACGCGTGGTAGATATGGCCAACGAAGAAGCCAATCGATTGAATGATGAATACATCTCGACCGAGCATCTCTTCCTCGCGATTCTCTCCGAACGCAATACAGCAATATCTCGCTTACTGTCTGATGAAGGGATTACTAAAGACCGTGTTTATGACGCTATCAAAGAAACACGCGGCGGCCAGCGGGTGACGGATCGTAAAGCAGAATCACGCTACCGAACACTTGAAAAGTACTCGCGTGATCTTTCTCAGCTCGCCCGGGAAGGGAAATTGGATCCCGTCATCGGCAGGGACGAGGAGATCTTGCGACTGATCCAGATCCTCTCGAGACGTACTAAAAATAACCCGGTGCTAATTGGGGAAGCGGGTGTAGGAAAAACAGCAATCGTCGAGGGGTTGGCACAGAAGATCATAGACGGGGACGTTCCGGAGATCCTGAGCGGCAAGCGAGTGGTTTCACTGGACCTTGGCGCGATGATTGCAGGTTCACGTTTTCGCGGAGAATTTGAAGAGCGCCTTAAAGCCGCGATTGAAGAGATACAACGAGCGGAGGGCGAGATCATCTTAATGATCGATGAGCTGCATACAGTGGTTGGTGCTGGCGCCGCCCAGGGCGCGATGGACGCTTCCAACATGCTGAAGCCCGCCCTATCGCGCGGCGAACTACAATGCATTGGTGCGACGACATTGGATGAGTATCACAAGCACATCGAGAAGGATGCCGCACTCGAGCGGAGATTCGCTCCACTCTACGTTGACGAGCCTTCCGTAGAAGAGACCATCGAAATGTTAAAGGGGCTGCGCGATCGCTACGAGGCGCATCATAAGGTCCGCTTCTCTGATGAGGCGTTGGTCGCAGCCACCAGACTAAGCCAACGTTATGTAACCGACCGCCATTTGCCAGACAAGGCAATCGACTTGATAGATGAAGCGGCTGCCAAGCTGCGCGTCGCGCTGTACTCTCTGCCGCCTGAGCTGAAAGAGCTTAAAGCCGAAGTGGACCGCATGATGGCCGAAGAAGAACAGGCAGGCCAGGAGCGAGATTACGAACGAGCCGCGGAGAAAAAGGCAGAGCGCCTTCGACTTGAGAAGGAATTTCGAACAAAGCGTGACGCCTGGGAGGTCGAGCACCAGCTGGACGAAGTTGTGGACGAGGACGATATCGCCGCTGTCGTTGCACAGTGGACCGGCATCCCGGTAAACCAGGTGATGGAAACTGAGGCTGAGAAACTACTTCAAATGGAAGAGCGTCTGCACGAACGCATCATCGGGCAAGATGAAGCCATCCACGCACTTGCGGATGCGATCCGGCGTGCGCGCGCGGGCCTCAAGGACCCACGTAGACCGATAGGTTCGTTTATCTTCTTGGGCTCATCAGGTGTCGGCAAGACCGAGATGGCCAAAGCTCTAGCGGAATTTCTCTTCGATGAAGAGGACGCTCTGGTGCGAATCGACATGAGTGAATATCGTGAACAGCACACCGTTTCACGTTTGTTCGGCGCGCCTCCAGGCTATGTTGGCTACGAAGAGGGCGGACAGCTTACGGAGGCAATTCGGAGGCGCCCATACCGTGTAATCTTGTTCGATGAGATCGAGAAGGCGCACCCCGAAGTGTGGAATACGCTGCTTCAGATACTGGATGATGGTCGGCTCACAGATGGCCAGGGCCGCATCGTTGATTTCCGCAATACCGTCCTGATCATGACATCCAACCTGGGTACAGAATTCGTCACCCGTTCAGGGACGTTGGGTTTCCAGCGGTCAGGTGAGGGGGTGGAAGGGGAGGGGGAAGCCAAGATTGAGCGTGCCCTAAAGGACACCTTCCGACCCGAGTTCCTCAACCGTATTGATGAGGTGATCATCTTCTCCAAACTCACACTGGAGGACATGGTGGAGATTGTCACACTTCAGATGGAACAGGTCCGTGAACGGCTTGAAGACCACGGTTTGACAGTTAGCTTGAGCGACGCGGCACGCAGCTGGCTGGCCGAAGAGGGTTTAGATCCGGACTTCGGCGCGCGGCCTCTCATGCGCGCGATCCAGAAGCATGTTGAGAGTCCGCTCTCTGTAAAGATCCTCCAGGGCGAGTTCAAAGAAGGCGGTCAGGTGTTAGTCGACTATGTCGAAGATGAGGGGGTGGTCTTCCGTCCAATTGAGAGCAGCACACCAGTCGAAATCGACGAGGAAGTCATCGCCTGAGAGGTTAGGCTTATAGCGCAGAAAGTTATGGGGCTGCAAGCAAAGGGCAGCCCCTTGCGTTTATGCTGTGGGTATGACCGCATATCGATTTACCTTGAACTAGCCTATGCAGGTGGGAATGTTGCAGCAGCGCTCTTACCGGTCTTAAAAACAGCCAGAGGACGGGTCGACACATGGCTCGGCCCCTGTGATTTATTAATATAGGGAAGGACGGCTCTTTTGTCCCCCCGTTTTAAGCTTCGGTCTTATCGGCGCTGGCCGTGTAGAGCAGTTCAGTAGCGCTTTCGAGGTTTGCCGGCGTCACACCTCCCAACATTGACGCCATCTCCGTTATCCGTTCAGAGTCGCTCAGAGAGTGCGTAAGGGTGATCGTGCGCTCCCCCCTCACTTGCTTCTCAACTTTGATATGCTGATCTCCGAACGAAGCCAATTGTGGCAGGTGAGTGATACACAGCACCTGGTGTTCAGGTGTTAAATTCCACAATTTCTCCCCGATGATCGCGCCGACTCTTCCGCCGATCCCCTGATCGATCTCGTCAAAAATCAATGTCGGCGTTCGATCGGCTTGCGCCAGAACACCTTTTAATCCGAGCATGAGGCGTGACGTCTCACCGCCCGAGGCGATCTTCGCTAACGGTTTTAACCCTTCACCGGGGTTAGGTGCGACCAGGAATTCGATATGATCCAGACCGATTGGGCCGAGGGCGACATGCCGGTCGCCGACAGGAGCTCCGCTGGGATCGTCATCCGAGCGTTGGGCGAGGCCGAAGCTGGCCCCTTTCATATTTAAATCTGCCAATTCGTGCTCGATTGCTTTAGCCAGGCGCTTTCCAGCAGCCTGCCGTATCTGGATGAGTTGCTCCCCAAGATTACCCAGGCGATGAAGGAGGTCACTTTCCTCCTCCGTCAGTTCTTTCAGCCGCTCTTCTGCGTGGGTAATATTCTCCAGTTCATCCTTTGCGGTTTCGGCTAGGGACAACACCGCTTCAATACTTCCCCCATATTTGCGTTTCAGGGTGGTGATCATGTTCAAGCGCTCTTCGACTTCGTTCAGCCGATGTGGGTTGAACAGGATCTCCTCACGGTAAAGACGAAGCCGCCGGACGAGTTCGCTCATTTGCTCGACGATCGTTTGCGACTGAGACTTTGCATCGGCCATGCTCTGGTCAATTTTGGCAAGACCAGATGTGGAATGTACGACCCGTCCGAGAAGATCCGCGGCCGATTCCTGACCCTCAATATGCCCATCAAGCGCGGTGATCGCCTCCTCGGTTTGGCGGGCAAGCTGTTCAGCGTTCGCCAATCGGGAGCGTTCCTCAAGCAAGGTCTCGTCCTCTCCAGGCTGTAAATTGGCTGACTCAACCTCATTGATCTGAAAGGTGAGGAAATCAATCTTTCTGGCGGAATCTTGTTCCTGCTTGCGCAGTTGTTCAAGGTGACGGCGGACTTCCCCCAAGGTTCGATAGTGCTCTTTGTACGATTGGAGAATGTCGTCATTGTTGGCATATCGATCCAAGAGGAGGATATGCTCGCGCACCCGCAGCAGGCTGAGATGCTCGGATTGACCGTGGACATCAACCAGCAACTCTCCGATTTCTGAGAGCAAGCCTAGCGTGACCACGCGACCGTTCACGCGGCTGATATTCCGTCCCTCGCGGCGGATTTCTCGTCCAAGGAGAAGTTGTTCCGGGTCGTCTAGCAAACCTTCCCGATCAAGGATTTGATTGACCGCTTCCTGGGTGGGCGGTTTGAGATTGAAAAGCCCCTCGATCAAGGCTATATCAGAGCCGGTGCGGACGAAAGTGCTGTCCGCCCGACCGCCCAGCAGCATCTCCACGGCATCGATGATGATGGATTTGCCAGCGCCAGTCTCGCCAGTAAAGACAACAAAGCCCGGCTTCAGGGTAAGCCGTAAATCTTCGATGATGGCGAAATCTCTGATGTGAAGTTCGTTTAGCATGTCGTGAACTAGAGTTTGATTGCCCCGAGGCGATAGTACATCGTACTGATGATGATGAAACCGTATCCTAGAGGCCAGGCGAAATCTATGAGTGTGGCGCCGATGAAACCCAGATCAAGATCGATGCCCAAGGTGAGTAAGGTGAAGACGGGAATCGACCGGAAGCCCAAATAAAGCAGCACACCCAGAATCCCGCCAACGATGCTTGTTGTTGCTAGGCGCTGGCTGCGGCGCTTTTTCACTGCCAAACGTATTAGTTCGGCAACGCCTCCGCCGACGATCGGGGCAACAAGCAACCCCCAGAATCCTATAAAGTGCAGAAGCGCGGTGGCAAGACCGACAGAAATAAGCGCAATTACACCTGCGATAGGAAGGTCGATGGCAGTGGATGTTTCGAAAACCTTCTGATGCCCGCGAATACACTCGCGGCAACGGTAACCTACCGGGGTTTGAACGGCACATTGAGGACAGATGGGTTTATCGCAGTGGTTGCAGCGCAGGGTCGTTTCACGCTGGGGGTGGTTGGCACAGGTGAGTGAATGCTCTGTCATGTCATCGCGCTCGCGGAGGGATTCCGGTTCATGTGTGAGGTCAGGTTTCGATAGAAATAATCCGGATCCTGAAAGCGTACGAAGAGAGCCACATATTCACTGGCGTAGGCTCTTACGATATCCTGATCCTGCAGTTGAATCGGTTCGTGGCCATCCATGCTCAGGGAAGCCAGGTGGTCAGTTTTCACTTCAATTCGCACTTCGGAGCCTTCATGCAGGACGATAGCTCGATCAACAGAAAGATGCGGAGCGACTGGAACGAGCAGGATATTGCGTAATACCGGTGGGAGGATTGGACCACCAGCGGCGAGCGCGTATGCTGTCGAGCCGGTTGGGGTGGACACGATCAAGCCGTCGGCGACGTAAGTCGTCAGGGCATGGCCATCGATCTCGGCTGTGAGAACCACCGGGCGAACCGTCTCGCCGCGCCCGACAACACATTCGTTCAATACGTCCCACATTCCAAGAAGCTCATCGCCCCGTAAGTGTTCGGTGCGAAGCATCATCCGGGTTTCGAGCCAGTAGTCGCCGCGCAGGATTCTCTCCAGTGCGGTTATCCAATCATTGCGCGCGATTTCAATAAGGAATCCCAGCCCCCCAAGGTTGATGCCCAGAATGGGCACGTTGTTTGGTGCGCAAAGATGGACGGCGCGCAACATGGTGCCATCTCCACCAAGGGCGATCATAAGATCGAAATCGCCGGCATTAACTCGGCCGCGCAGGGTTTCATCAAAAAGCAAACCTGAATATGCATCCAGGCCCTGGTCGGAAAGGAAGTCAGAGATATCGCCCGCGGTTTGTTGAGCGCCTTCCATTTCAGGGTGGATGGCGATGACGATCCGCTTTGGGGGAGTATCGGGATTGATCATTGTGTTTATTATAAGCGTACGTCTTATCCTCTGCACACTCAGACGAGGGATTGGTCGCAGGATGAAAGGTAGCCGCAGGCTCGACACTTTCCCGGGGAATTGTGCGATCGGTCCGGTGATGAATCTTGCGCGTTTCGTAGGGCACGCAAGATATTTGAGAAGTCCCGCTGTAAGGCGTGGTTGTAGGGAAGCTTGTAAGCACAATCGGCATATTTGAGTATGCCATATGAAGGACGCTTCCCCGTGGTGGTTTCAACCAACTGGCAGTAGGCGGCTAGCTGAAGTACATGCGAGCGATGAGGCCTCTCAGGAGCACGACCGGATTTCACCTCGACCGGGATGCGGCTACGGCCCCGCTGAATGAGGTAATCAGGTCGGCCGGTCAGACCTAAATCGGGGTCATACAGAGGCTCGGTAACCGGCTTCAATTGTGAAGTGTCGAGAGATACGAGGCGTCCGGCAGGGATTCCAAGGCTTTGTAAGCGATGGCGACTGAATAGGGTCAACAGCACTCCAAGGGTTAGCAATGATAGGATGAGCGTTGGCATAGGTCACCCAGAGAGGGCTGAAACTAAAGCGATTGTGCCCAGAACCATAGCGGTGAGGATGCTTAGTATGCCAAGAGTTCGGGTCCATCGCCAAAGAATGATCTGCATCCCATGATGCAGGTGCCATCGTGTTCCCTGCGAGAGAGATTCTAAGTTCTCGGGTGGGACACCAAGGCGTGAGTACCACCATGCCCGTTGGCAGAACGCGAAGGTAGCGATTTCGGATGCCCGGATTGTTTGCGCGCCCAAGGTTCAGTTATCCTTAAGTCGCTTTTCGACAGATTGGAGCGCACGCTTCAGCTCACCCTGCTGGAATGTTGTTGTCAAGTCGCCCCGGGTCCGTTCGGTCACGCCCCGCACCATGTCGGTAATCCGCCTCAGGCTGTTGGTCAGGGCATCTGGGAAGTCGATTGTGACGAGCAGGCCGTAGATATCATCCATCATTTCCAGGAGACGCTCCGCCTCCGCTAGATCATCGCGGCGCAGGATGTCTAGGGTCCGACGGCGAAGTTCTCCCGCTGCTTCGCCAAGGCCCCCCAGATAGGGGACGAAATCTATTTGCAGTTCTTCGGGTTCGGGAAGCGGTTCGCCAGAGACTAGCCGGAACACAATGCTCGCTTCAGCAAACTCCTTGAGCGCTGACTGTGTGTATCCCGCTTTGTAGAGATCAGGAAACGGCGCCAGTTCGGTGCTCAATTGATTAACAAGTTCTGATGCTTCTTTGAGGAGATCTTTGGCGAGTTCGAACTCTTCACGATGTACGGCGCGGATAGTTTTTGAGCAGAAGCGGATGAGCGAGCGCGAGCGTTGGAGAGCCTGGTCGCGAGCAGCGTTTTTTTCTTCCAGGTGCTGCCGGATCCGGTCGCCAATTTGATCGAGATTATCCATCAGTTCCCTCGTCTTCAATTTCGTCTGTGTTCGATTTAAAAAGCTGATCGGCGAGTGAATTACTCTTGGGAAGTTCAATTTCACCATGCTGAGACTCGAAACGACCAATATGGTCTCCGAGTGCACGAAGGAGGAGTTTGGCGTTTAAAGCAGTCATCACTACGCGGGTCTGCACACGAGCCTGTGGGATTTGCGGCATGACCTGTGCTAAATCGATCACGATCTCAGAGCGTGAGTTTGTGATCAGGGCGAAGTTAGCGTAGGTGGGTTTTAAATCAGCGGGAAGGTGAACTGGCATGTGCCCGCCAACATGCGGTTTTTGCGTTTTTTTTGTCATGGGTCGTCTCCGCGGGATAATAAACCTACTCCACCGATTCTCTCTCGGTGGAGTAGGGGTCAGTTGTTCTCCCTAAAAGGGGATATCGTCTTCCGATTCGGGCGCTGCGGGGGGCATACCCTCAGCGGCATCGAAAGGCGCATCGTCTCGTCCGCCAAGGAATTTTACGGTTTCCGCGGTCACCTCGAAAGAGGCGCGGCTTTGCCCATCATTTCCCGTCCACATCCGTGGATTACCGGATTCATCCGGGTTTAATCGGCCTTCGATAAGAACCGGACGGCCCTTGCGCAGATACTCGTTGCAGGCTTCCGCCGACTTGCCCCAGACCGAAACGCGGAACCAGATCGTCTCTTTGACAGATTCACCGTCTGACCTGGTGTACTGCCGGTTGGACGCTACCGACAGGTTGGTGACCGCTTGCCCGCTAGGCGTGTAGCGCATCTCGGGATCGCGGCCGAGGTTACCAACAAGAATCAGTTTATGGAACATTGGGAACTCCATTCCGATGGGGAGTGTCTTTAGTTACGGCCCGGGTG